>NZVR01000180.1 GCA_002701545.1 Blastopirellula sp.
ATGGCTGGTGCGCCGCGAAGCGTGAGCATGACGCGCTGATGGCTCGGCTCAAGCACGCGGCAGGCTCTTGGCGCAACCGCGCGTGTTGATTTTGGACGAGCCGACGCGGGGCGTCGACGTGGGCGCCAAGGCGGAAATCCATCGCTTGCTGCGTGAGATCGCCAATGACGGTTGCGCGATGTTGATGATCAGCAGTGACCTCACCGAAGTGCTCGCGCATGCCGACCGGATTTTGGTGTTGTGCGAAGGCGAAGTCGCCGCCTGCCTTCCCACGGCAACCGCCACGCCCGAAACGATCGCACGGGCCGCTTTGCCGAATGACTCCCCGGCCGAGTCGGACTCGAGCACACCGGTTCACCACGCCCCCGCAACCTCACACGTCCCATCCTGGCTGGCTCGCCTTCCCTCGCTCGGCGGATTTGCTTGGAGCGAACTCGGGTTGATGGCCATTGTGCTGGCGCTGTTCCTCTGGCTGGGCTGGACCAGCGATAATTTCCTGCAGGCGGCGAATCTGGCGAACCTGCTGGGAGAGACAGCATTTTGGACTCTGCTTGGACTTGCCGCTGCCACGGTCATCATTGCCGGCGGCATCGACATTTCGGTCGGCTCGCTGCTGGGGCTCTCCGCAGCGGTTGCCGGACTCATCTTGAAAACCGATTTACCTGCGGTCTGCGCGATCCCACTGGCGGTCGTCGCAGGGATTGCCGTGGGTACGGCCGGCGGCACGTTGAACGGCTGGCTGTCTCTCGTGGGAAGAATCCATCCCATCGTGGTGACGCTGGGCATGATCTTCTTTTATCGCGGGATCACCATCGCCTTGCTGCGAGGTCAGCAGATCACTTCGCTGCCACCCGCCTTCGGGGCTCTGGCGCTGCACCGTGATACCGGCATACGTGGGTTGATCCTGGTCGGCGTGGGTGCGGTGGTGGTCGCCTACCTGTTCCTGAACCACACTCGCCCGGGTCGTCACTTGTACGCCGTCGGAGCCAGCCCGACGGCCGCCCGTTTGGCAGGGATTTCCCATGCCGTCAGCTGGCTGATCGCGTTTGCCATCAGTGGCTTGCTGGTGGGCATCGCCGCGGTCATGGAACTTTCGTCCAGCATGCAGATGCAAGCCCAGTTGGGCAAAGGCTGGGAGTTGCAAGCAATCGCCATTGCCGTCATCGGCGGTGTCAGTATCACCGGCGGCCGGGGTTCTGTGCTCGGCGTCGTCCTCGGTGCCCTGCTACTGCAATTGGTCAACAGCGCATTGGTACGTTGGCAGATCCAAGGAAGTCAGATCGACCTTATTTTTGGTGCCATGATTCTGGTCGCCGTCATCGTCGATTTAAGTTGGAGGCGCCTCGAACGATGAACGGGCAACGCTGGATCCGCCGTGCCGCCATCCTGCTCCCCTGGGCTTTATTAGCCCTGGGCGTGTGGCTGGTCTGGAGTCAGGTCAGCCGTCCCGCGTTTCTCATTCAGGCTGGCGATGTAAAAGCACGTGTTGGTTGCCTGGCCCTGGTCATGACGATGATCGTCATCACTGGCGGAATCGACCTTTCCGTTGGCTCGGTGCTGGCCCTGGCGAGCGTCGTGATGGCCCTGGTTTGGGAAAGCGGCTATTCGGTGGGGCTTGCCGCCGGCGCCGGAATACTCACGGGTGTCGTGGCGGGGATCGGCAATGGCACGCTCGTCACCGTGGGAATGTCACCGTTAGTGGCCACGTTGGCGACGATGGCCTTTTTCCGTGGCTTGGCGGTCACCTTTGCCGGAGGTGACAAGATCACGGATTTCGACGACCCGGGCTGGAACCTGCAACGCTTGGCCGGCTGGCCAACCGAATATTGGCTCTTGCTGGTCCTGTTCCTCACCACCACGTTGCTCCTGCACGGCACGCGGTTCGGTCGCCGCTGCTTCGCCATTGGAGACAACCCCCAAGCCGCTCGCTACGCTGCCATCCCCGTTAAGGGCACTCAGTTCTGGCTGTATGTCGCGAGTGGTCTGGTAGCTGGCTTGCTGGCTGTCATTTACACTATGCGCAAAGGCGCGAATCCCGAGGCGCATGCTGGCCTGGAGTTGGAAGCGATCGCCTGTGTCGTTGTCGGCGGTACCTTGATTACCGGCGGCCGCGGCGCAACTTGGCTGACGCTTCTCGGCCTCGCCGTCATCGCCAGCCTGGACCTGGGCCTCGAGTTACTCGATAGTTCCGTCGGTATATTTAAGGCCGACGCCCGACTGATGTTGATCGGCGGCCTGCTGATTCTGGTCGCCATCGGCAATCAATGGGTGTTCCGTCACCAAGAAAGGCAATAACGCACTATGAACCTGCCCACCACGCTTCCTCATTTGTGCCGATTCCTGTGGTTATCGCTCGCCCTGTGCTGCCTCGGACTGCCAGGCTGCAATCAAACCAGCACCGACATCGGAACTGCCAACAACACGGCATCACTCAAAATTGGCATGATGCCCAAGCTCGTCGGCATTTCCTTCTTTGATGCTACCGGACGCGGTGCCCAGCAAGCCGCGGATGAACTGGGCGTCGACCTCTACTACAACGGCCCGACGGAAGACAGTGTCGAGCAACAGGCAGCGATGGTAAACACCTGGGTCGCCCGCGGGTTCGACGTCATCGCCATCGCACCCAACGATCCTGACTCGATCGCCCCCACGTTGAAAGCGGCGCGCGACGCAGGCTGCGTCGTCTTGACCTGGGACACCGATGCCAATGCCGAGAAATCGGGCAGACAACTCTTCGTGAACCACACACCGAATGACGGCATCGCCAACACCTTGATCGACATGATGGTCGCCGGTGCGGCAGACGACGACGGTAAGCTACGGGGCAAGTTCGTGATCATCAGTGGCACGACGACGGCCGCAAACCAGAATACGTGGATGTCGTTAATGCTGCCTAAGCTGCAAGCTGAACATCCGGAATGTGAATTATTGGAAACGTTGTACCCCACGGAAAATGAGCGTAAAGCCCGAGTGCAAACGGCGGAACTACTGCAAGCACATGATGATCTCAAAGGCATTTGGGCCATCACCAGCGTGGCTTTGCCGGCGGCTGCCAAAGCCGTGGAAGATGCCAATCGCGGCGGGCAAGTCTGTGTTACCGGCCTGAGTCTTCCCAGTCTGATGCGAGACTATGTCAAGCGGGACACCGTCGAGCAATTCGCCCTGTTTCATGTCGAGGATCTTGGTTACCTAACCGTCCAGATGGCAAAACTGCTGGCAGAAGGCAACCTCACCGAGGGCGAGCACGACCTGGGGCATTTGACCGGCGTCCGTGTTCAGGGCCAGGAGGCGATCCTGGGCGACCCGCTGGTCTTCGATCGTGCCAACATCGACGACTTTGAGTTTTAGCAGGTAACCCTGTATTTCAATCCCATTCCTTCATGAGGCGTTACTGATGAGCGTTTCCCGATGTGCGACGTGGGCCCTACTCGTCACACTATGCTCGGCAACCTGCAGCGCGGCCCAACGCCCCAACGTGTTGCTCATCTTGGTCGATGATCTCAAGCCGGCGCTGGGATGCTACGGCGACCCCCACGCTCGCACGCCACACATCGATGCACTCGCCAAACGCAGCCTGCGTTTCGATCTGGCTTACTGCAACCAAGCGGTGTGTGCGCCATCACGTTTCACGCTGATGCTCGGCGCTCACTCGACCTCCACCGGGCTTTACGGGCTGGGGAGTCAACTGCGCGAGATCTTGCCGAACGCCGTGACCATGCCGCAGTATTTCGCCAAACATGGCGGCTACCGCACCGAATCGCTCGGGAAAGTCTTTCACATCGGGCATGGAAACTACGGTGACCCCGCGTCGTTCATGGCGCCGCATTTCCACGACAAAGTCATCGAATACCTTGACCCACGCAGCACCGAAGGCGGGCAACTGACACGCGAGGAGGCGTATTTCACCAACCAGAAACTGGGGCAAATCCGTTCGTTACCCCGTGGCGCCGCCTACGAGTCTCCCGCAGTTGAGGACGACGCGTACGCGGATGGGCGCGTCGCCAACGAAGCAATCCGTCGACTTCGCCAAGCCGCTCAGCGGACCGGGGAACAACCGTTTTTCATCACGGTCGGTTTTGCTCGACCGCACCTGCCGTTTAGCGCACCTCAGAAATACTGGGATCTACACGATCCGGACAAACTTCCTTTGCCGCAGCACGAAGAGCTGCCGGTCGATGCACCGGCAGTCGCCGGGAAACGGGGAGGCGAGATCAGCAACTATGCGCCGGTCCCCACCGCGGCAGATGGACCATTCGAAACCTCACTGCAACGAAAATTGATTCATGGCTACTATGCCAGTGCCAGTTTCGTCGATGCGCAAATCGGCAAGGTCTTGGCGGCCGTGGACCAACTCGAGCTTTCCCAGAACACCATCATCGTCTTATGGGGTGACCACGGCTTTCACCTGGGCGACTTAGGGATCTGGACCAAACACACGAACTACGAGCAGGCCAATCGCATTCCGATCCTGATTTCTGCCCCGGGTGTCACCGCCGGCGGAACGTCGACCCGGCAACCGGCGGAAAGTGTCGACCTGTTCCCGACTTTGGTCGAACTGGCTGGTTTGCCAGCACCGGACGTGCCGCAACCGATCGACGGCGTCAGCCTCGTTCCCGTGTTGAAAGATCCGACCAGCCGCGTTCGAGACCACGCCTACCACGCTTATCCACGACGCAAACTGGGCCGTGCCATTCGCACCGATCGGTATCGCCTGGTCGAGTGGCGGAGCATCGGTGCCTCGGACGACACCGCCGAGTACGAGCTATACGATTACACCTCGGACCCGCTGGAAACACGGAACCTCGCAGCCACCCACCCCAAGGTGGTGGCGCAATTGCGGCGGATCTTGGCAACGTATCCGAAACCCGTATCTCGACGCCGCAACGGCTCTGCCAGCCAATCACCCAAAATAGCCAAGCAATGTGTGACGATTAGCGGGCATGTCGCATCAGCCGACGCGACCGGTGTCGTCGTCGCTCAAGGAGGGCAGCAATACGGCTATGCCTTGCATTTGGTCAATCGCCAACTGGCGTTCGATGTGCGTTTGGCGGGCAAGGTCCAGCGGGTTCTCTCTGTCGCCGCCCCCCAGGAGTTCGATTTCGAACTGGATTTCACGGCTAAGAAGGTGACGCTGCGGGTCAATCAGAAGGAATTCCAGGGCAAATCCCCCGGCTTGATTCCAGTCCAACCCCAGGACGGGATGCAGATCGGACGCGATGAGCAATCTGCCGCCGGAGACTACACAGCGCCAAATCCCCTCAAGGGCAAGGTGAGCGGTGTCAAAGTGCGCACCCGGCCGAGCCCCTAGCGGACCCGACCCACGGCGGCCTGGCCCTCCCCGGCAGCCATCTCACCTGCTGTCTGCCGGTTGCGTAAACCTTGCCTCAACCCTAACATACACCCAAGGGTATCGTTGGTGAGCCGATCGTGAATTGCATAGTTGTCTACGAGCAAGACGGTGTCTGGGCCGCTGGCCTGCGTCAGCGTCTCCATCCCACAGATTGCTTGAGCATCGTGCAAGTGACCACGACTGGGGCCGTTATGGATACGCTGCAGAAGGCACCCACGGGTGCCGTGGTGTGGGACGTCATGACACCCACACTGCAATTCCTGTCTCAGGCGCTACCCGACTTGAAAGCCTCCTTCCCGCAAGCGTTAGTCATCGTCGCTACCCATGATGACGACCCGGCGCTTCCGGCGTATTACGAAGCGGGCGCGACCCTGGTCGCCACCCGCCCCTGGAAACTGGACAAGACAACGCACGCCATCCGGCAACACTTCGCCAACCAGCCTCCGCCGCCAGAAACCACGCGAGAAAAAATCTGGAACGCGTTGCCGTGGCAAACAAATCATTTTGAGAATTAAGGGGAGAGCAACATGCTCGAAGGACATCCTGACGCCGCTGCCGTACAAGCCGTACTCAAGGACTTCCAAGATCCTGAGTCAGGGCGCGACATCGTCACCATGGAACAGGTTCACGACGTCAAGATCGAAGACGGCACCCTCCATCTGACGCTGGGACTCACAAGTTGGGCACGCCCCATCCAAGCCGATGTTGTCAGCCAACTGCAAGAGCAACTGCGGAGTCGCGTCCCGTCTCTCAAAGAAGTTCAAGTCACCGTTGCCGAACACACGCGGGCGCCGCAGAAACTCGGCCAAATCGGGTTGACCGCCAAGAGCGTGATTGCTGTCGGCTCTGGCAAAGGTGGGGTTGGCAAAAGCACCATCGCAGCCAGCATCGCCTTTGGGCTCAAACGTGAGGGCTGCCGAGTCGGACTGATGGACGCCGACGTCTACGGTCCCAGTGTTCCCCACCTGCTGGGCATGTCCGACGCAGGGCGACCGAGCATTGACGACAACAAGATCGTGCCGCCAGAAAAGGACGGCATGCCGGTGATGTCGATGGGCTTTATGGTTCCCGCCGAAGAGGCCGTGGTCTGGCGCGGTCCGATGCTGCACGGGGCGATCACCCAGTTCCTGCGTGATACGCGCTGGGGCGACCTCGATTACCTGATCATCGACATGCCACCGGGCACAGGTGACATCGCCTTAACCTTGTCTCAATCGTTGCCGTTAAGTGGTGCCGTGATCGTTTGCACACCCCAAGACGTCGCGTTACTGGATGCGGTCAAGGCCATTGGGATGTTCCGCAAGGTGAACATTCCAATTCTGGGGATGGTCGAAAACATGAGTGGATTTGTGTGCCCTGACTGCTCGTCCCGACACGACATTTTCGGCAGTGGCGGTGCGCGGGCGCGTGCCGAGCAAATGCAGGTTCCCGTGCTCGGCGAAGTGCCCATCAACTTGGGCATTCGCACGCAAGGAGACTCGGGTAACATCGACGCCGCATTTGAAGATCCGATCATCGCTCCGTGCTTGTCGAAGCTGGCGTATCACTTGGTGCGGAATCTGTCGGCCTCCGCTGCCGCCCAACCGCCGCAACCGTCCCTGCCGGTCCTGTAATCGACCACGGACCGCCCACCCAAGCCGCCTGCCGTTTCCGCCGGCAACCCAGCCGATCTACCGGACAAACACGCGTCCAGCCGGCGCTGGCGCGAAGCTGTGCGGGTGCGCCGAAAAGTTTACTTGCAACGCATCACCGTTTACCGATACGATAACAGTCCGACCTGAACCTCACCAAACGCGCGATGTTACCATGCTGCGACTCTACTCTGCTGGACGCCAAAAACTTTGTGACGGCATCAATCGTCGCAGCTTTCTGCAAGTCGGAGGACTAGGATTGGGCGGACTGACGCTCAGCCAGTTACTCCAGGCGGAGGCCGCTGCGGGCGTGACCAAGTCTTCCAAGGCGGTCATCATGATCTACTTGTGCGGCGGTCCGCCGCACCAGGACATGTACGACATCAAGGTNGACGCGCCGGTAGAAATCCGCGGTGAGTTTTCGCCGATCAAGACCAACGTGCCGGGAATCGAAATCGGCGAATTGATGCCGCAGATGGCACAATCGATGGACAAGTTTGCTGCCATTCGTTCGATGGTGGGCGCGCGCGATTCGCATTATTCGTATCAGTGCATGACGGGTCACCACCAGAACAACGCTCCGGCGGGCGGCTGGCCTCATTTTGGCTCGGCAGTTTCGGAATTCCAGGGTCCGACCAGTCCCGGAGTCCCGCCCTTCGTGAGCCTTTGCTATACGACCAAACACACACCTTACAACGAACCAGGACCAGGCTTTCTTGGTCTCGGCAACGCGTCGTTCCGACCAACAGGCCCCGGCCGCGACGACTTGGTGTTGCAAGGGATCGATGCCAGCCGCCTGGATAACCGCAAAGCGTTACTCAACGGATTCGACAATTATCGCCGGGCCTGGGATGGCAGTGGTCAGATGGCGGGGCTGGACGTCTTTGCCGAACGGGCCATGGGTATCTTGACCTCCAGCGACCTTTTTGATGCGTTGGACATCTCCAAAGAGGACCCACAGACACGTGAGCGGTACGGCAGCCAGGACCTGACCAAACCGAAGGGGGATGCGGCGCCGCGCGCTCCTCAAAACTTCCTGGTCGCCCGGCGACTAGTGGAAGCGGGCGTACGCGTGGTGACGGTCAACTACAGTTTCTGGGATTGGCACGGCAACAACTTCAACATCGCTCGTGACGAGATCCCGATCTTCGAGCAAGGAGTGACCGCCCTGGTCAATGACTTGCACGAACGCGGCATGCAAGACGATGTCACCGTGATTGCCTGGGGTGAGTTTGGCCGCACACCCAAGATCAACAAGAACGCCGGGCGCGACCATTGGCCCGGGGTCTGCAGCGCGTTGTTGGCAGGCGGTGGAATGAAAACCGGCCAAGTGATCGGTTCCACGGACCGACTCGGCGGTGAGGCCGCTGATCGCCCGGTCACGTTCCAGGAGGTATTTGCCACGCTCTACCACAACCTGGGCATTGACCTCAACTCGCGCAGACTGTTTGACTTCCGCGGGCGACCACAATATCTCGTGGACAGCGGTGTGCAGCCAATTGCCGAGCTCATCTAGCGACCACCTCGGTGGAAGTTGGTTTCCAGCCCGAAATTTTGCCTTGGCGTGACACCCTGTCAGATACGCCAACTCTCGGATCCTTGTCGCAGCCCGGCGCCGCCTGCGTTGCAGTCCATTTTGCCCTGGGGTTAGAATGAAGGCCGTGATTGTGGGATTCCCAGCAGTTGGCTCATGAAAACCGACGGACAAATCGTTGCCGAAACAATGGCAGGTCAGCCCGACCTGTTTGCCCAACTGGTCGTGCGCTATCAACCTTCATTGACTCACGTCGCCAAGCTTCGGTTAGGGCGTTCCGATTGGGCAGAAGAGGTTGTCCAAGAGACATTCTATTGGGCTTACAAATGCCTGGCACGTTACGATTCCCGCTACAGCTTCCGCACTTGGCTGTGGACGATCCTGCTGAATCAATGCAAACGCTTTCACTCCAAGCAACGTCGGGTACCGCGGGTGACTGCCTGGACGGATCACGGCAACGAACTGTCGCGTGACGACGACCGTCACAGTCCGGACCCGACGCCTGCGATGCAATTATTGATGAAAGAACGTGACGAGTTGCTGTATCACCAACTCGCCCAACTGGCGGAAGACGAAGCGGATGCGATCCGCCTGCGGTTTTTCGGCGGCCTAAAATTCCAGGAGATTGCGGACGCCATGGGGTGCAGTCTCTCGTGCGCCAAAACCCGTGTGAAACGCGGGCTGGTCCGTTTGAGCCAACAACTGACCCACCCCGCCACTGGCACGCGCAGTGAACCGACCGGCAACTCCCAAGATGGAGGTACTCCCGATGCATTGTGAGCAGGTTTTTGACATTTTGACTCGCGGACCCTTCCCGACGGGCGAAAGCCATGACACGCAAGTAGAAGCCCATCTGTCCCACTGCCATGAGTGCCGCCAACTGGCCGAGGCCCTACGCCCTGCCACGGACCTGCTTCACGAATCCCTGGCCGACACCTCAAACAGCAATCTCCCCGGCTACACGGGAACATGGACCGCACACACCAGCGGAAACTTACCAGCCACCGTGGCCCTGATGCTCGATCAGACGAAGGCGCCGCAACCTACCGCCATCCAGGCGTCCGCGAGAACAACCCAACCACCACGCACCAGGCCTTGGATCGCCGGCGTGCTTGGAACCGTCGCCATCATTCTGTTGTTCGGCTGGGGCTGGCACAATCAAACAGCACCGTTGCAACCGCATGCCACCGAAACCGGCGACTTCGCACTCCAGCAACTGAACACGGCTGCCGAATTAACACCGGAGGGCATCCGCTACCTCAACCAATTGCAGCTCCCTCGTTCCTGCTCGCAACCCGCTCTCCAGCCCAACCCTTCGCCTCCAGCGGAGCCCAAGGGCACCGCGTGGACGCAATGTTGCACCCGCTGCCATACGTCCGAGCGCGGGCGGACCAGCGCATCACCTCAACTCATCGCCAAGATGGCCGCCTCCTGCCGCATTTGCCATCTCGCCACGACAGAACCACCAACTTCCGGATCCAACGAAGTTTCATCGGCGCCGATCCGCGGATTCAGGTTAAGCTGTAATCTGTAACGTTTTCCTTTTTGAAATCATCCACATCCAAAGATATACCACTTGAATAAAGGTTCATCATGAAGTTGACACGTCGCCAATTCGTCTCTGCTACTGCAACGACCATGGGCGCATTGCGTCTGTCTGGCATGAGCCATGCCGCAGATGACTCGCAACAAATCCCCATCATTGACACACACCAACATCTATGGGACCTCGACAAATTCAAATGCCCCTGGCACGAAGGCGCCCCGGAAGTCTTGAAGAAGAGTTATGTCACGTCGGACTATCTGGCTGCGACCCAGGGGCTGAATGTGGTCAAGGCGGTCTACATGGAAGTGAACGTGCTGGAGAAACAGCAGAACCAGGAAGCAGACCACGTCGTTTCCCTCTGCAAAAGCGATCAGCACCCGACAGTCGCCGCCGTGATTTCCGGCAGACCCAATTCGCGCAAATTCAAAAAATACATGCGGCGGTTTGCCAAGAGTCCGTACATTCGTGGCATCCGCGAAGTGCTCCACGATCCCGACAAACCCCAAGGCCTCTGCTTGCAGCCGCAATTCGTCAAATCGATGCAACTGCTCGGTGACATGAACATGAGCTTTGACCTCTGCATGCGGCCAATGGAATTGGATGACGGATGGAAACTGGCGAAACAATGTCCGGACACACGGTTTATCGTCGACCATTGCGGGAATGCCGACCCCAAGGCCTTTCTGAAGCAAGATTCCGACAAGGAACCCTGGCATACCGTCGACGCCTGGAAGCGTAGTGTCGACCGACTTGCTGGATTGGATAATGTGACGATGAAAATCAGTGGCATCATCGCACGTGCTCCCGAGGGCTGGTCCGCCGAGCACCTGGCACCGATCATCGACTTCTGCTTGCTGCAATTTGGTCCAGACCGGGTCGTCTTTGGTGGCGACTGGCCGGTCTGCCTCCTCGGCGGACCTTACGCACAGTGGGTCGGGGCACTCAAGGAAGTCATTGCCTCCCGACCGCTGGCCGACCAACGGAAACTCTTGTCCGGTAATGCGGAACGACTTTATCGATTGTCGTAAGTCGTGTTCCCAGCAGGACGTACCCACGGCGCGGGAAAGCAGGGCGTGACTCTGAGACGCTCGTGCGTATACTCACGTGAGGATACGTAATGGCCCAAACAACTCGCTTTTGCCCGCACTGCCACCGCCAGGTCGCCGAGACATCGGACGGCCCGTGCCAGCACTGCGCTGGCTCGGGCGAGCTCTGGCAGGACATGCCAACGGTCGAACTGTCCGACCAGACCGCGCACCACGACCACTCCGATCGGCGCTCAATGCCCCAACCTGACTTGCGGGTGGGCACACGCTTGGCTCACTATGAAATCGAGCAATTCCTGGGCCAGGGCGGGATGGCCCAAGTTTACCTGGCCACCCATACCACGCTCCGCCGTCCCTGTGCGTTAAAGCTGTTGCATCATGATACGGTTGACGATCAGTCGCACGCCATTGAATCGTTCTTTGCCGAGGCGCGTACCGTCGCCTCCCTGGTGCACCCCCAGGTAGTCACTTTGCATAACATTGGGTCCGCCGATGGGCGTCACTTCATCGAGATGGAATACGTTCGCGGTAATTCGCTGGGGCACCACCTGCAGACGAACGGTCCTCTGTCGCCAGTCAAAGCCACCCAATTGATTGTGAATGTTTGCGACGCCTTGGCAGCAGCCCACGAAATTGATCTGATTCATCGCGACGTCAAGCCTGCCAATATTTTGCTCACGCATCAAGGTACCGCGAAACTCGCTGACTTCGGACTGGCGAAGCAAATCCAGAATCACACGGGCTCCGGCGCTAGTGCCACGATGTGTGGAACCCCCAATTACATGGCACCCGAACTCTTCCTCGGCCAGCCTGCGTCGAAACAAAGCGACGTGTATTCCTTAGCCGTGACCTATTTCGCGCTCTTAACCGGCCGTCTGCCACTTCAAACCGAATCGATTGCCGAACTCGCCGCAGCGCATGCGACTCGCCGTACAGTCAATTTCGAACCCTACGCCGATTCCATCCCTCAACACGCCCAAGAACTGTTGCTCCAATCTTTGCATCACGCTCCCCAAGAGAGGTTTCGTGACGCCGCAGAAATGCTCGTCGCGTTTCGTTCCTTGTTCGGCAACCTGCGCCCACTCGGATGCCTCGTTGAAGAGGCGTTGGAAGGCGTGCAACATGAACTCACTCGCCAGGGCGAACGGTTCTCGATCCTGATGCCGCTGTCACAAGGTCGTTCACAAACGGTCCATGTCGAACTGACCACCGATACCGAAACCCAGGAACACGTAATTCGCATCTTCAGTGTCTGCGGCAAGGCAACCCCCGATCATTACGAACGGGCTTTGTTGCTCAATGCCGATGTCAGCCACGGCTCGCTGGCCATTCAACAACTCGGGGACGCTCCCCACTTCGTCATGACCAATGTCTACCCCCGAAACACTTGCGACCCCGCCGAAGTGCGTCGCAGCGTGCTTGACATTGCAAAGCATTCCGATGCCCTCGAGCATTTGCTGGCGGACGAAGACGAGTACTAAACCGCAGTTGCTCGCGGCATGTTTCTTTGTCCATAGTGACAGCGGGGCCACGTTTCCCCTTTTCCTCCGCTATCCTGCTGCCCTGCTGCCCTGCTGCCCTGCTGCCCTGCTATCCTGCTGCCCTGCTATCCTGCTGCCCTGCTATCCTGCTGCCCTGCACCAACGTTGACTCGAGCCGCCGCGTCAGGTTCCGACGAACCGGCACAATCGAACCTACCGCCAGCGTATCACGCCCCCCATTTGCGTGGCGGTTTACCGCACCTCCCTGCGAAAACTACGGGAAATTCGCCACTTGACGATACCCACACCATTGCAGTCGGCATTCCGCCAAAAGTTCCCCCCCAAAGTGACCGATTCTTAAACGCAGACGGCCTCCAACCGGCAACCCAAGCCGAAGGCCGAGCCGCTTCTCACCACCACAGCGGCTTACTTGTTGGCACGTGGTCTTCGTTAGTTAGGATCGTGTCGGGCAGACTAGGAGTCGCACAGCAGCTCCTTTTGATCCTAACTGGCGAAGGGCCACCCGTGCCCTCTCTCGCGAACAAGCGTTCGCCGCGGCCCCCCCCAGGCATCACTTACCGATGCAGAATCGGCTGAAGATACGGTCCAGGATGTCATCGGTATAAACCGCCCCAACGACTTTGCCGAGTTCATCGAGGGTCGCCCGAATTTCCGCAGCGACCAATTCTTCACCCCACTCCTCATCCGCACAGCGTACCGCGCGTTGGGCACTATCACGTGCGCGTCGCAAACTCTCGCGGCAGCGCAACGACGTTCCCAACACAACACTCGTTTCTACGTCGGACGTTGCAGCGAGGTGTTCGAGCATCGTGCGTTGCAAGTCCTCCATCCCCGCGCCCGTCAACGCACTGGTTTCGATGGCTTGAGGTACCGCAGCGACATGAGTACCGACGTCACACTTCGTCAGCACCACGATCCTCGCACCAGCAGGGCGTTCCTGCATGGCTTGGTGATCCCAATCCGTCAGCTCTTGAGACGCATCCACACACAACAACTCAAGATGTGCATCGGCGCTGCACTCGACACTCATTTGCTGGGCCCGTCGATCAATGGCGTCAACCGGGATTTCGTCAATTCCCGCGGTGTCGACCATGACCAGCGGCACCCCATCGATCTCTTTGCGGGCCATGAGATAGTCGCGTGTTGTTCCGGAAACGTCAGAGACAATGGCGGCATTTTCCCCTACCAATGCGTTGAACAAACAGCTTTTCCCTGCATTGGGCCGCCCCCGCAGTACCACCCGGTGCTCCGAAGTGGCCGCCGTTCTCGCTTGCATTTCTGCGGCCAGTTTGTCGAGGGCCATCCCCGTGTCCCGCAGCGTCTCCAACAGCTCCTCGTGTGAGACGAATTCAATATCTTCTTCCACGAAATCGAGTCCGGCTTCGAGATGTGCGAGCAGATCCAGCAAGCGGTCACGCAACTGATCCAGTGGGTTTCGCATGCCACCACCAAGTTGTCGTAGGGCGACATCGAGTTCTTTTTCAGAATCGGCATCGATAACGCCCAAGACGGCTTCCGCCTGGGTCAGGTCCATTCGGCCGGCCAAAAACGCGCGCATGGTGAATTCACCTGGCTCGGCGAGCCTCGCTCCCGCTTCGCACAACGCTGTGGTCAACGCATTCAGCACGGCGGTGGAACCGACCGTATGAATCTCGACACTCGGTTGCCGTGTATAACTTCGCCTGGTCGGCCAAACGTAGAGGTCAACAGGCACTAGGCCGACAACGCTCCCGGCCCACAGTTCCCCTTGAACCACTTGCGGGAATGTCAGTGCGGAAAGTTCGCCACCGTCGTTTGGCTGCCATCCCTTGGCGACACAAGCGATCGCATTTTCGCCACTCACGCGAACAACGCCCCGCACTCCACCACCACTGGCTGAGCCAATCGCAACGATTGTATCGGTCGTGTCGTGGAGGTTTCGCATCTGAGGCAATCTAAAAGTTCAACCCGGAGTACACAAGTGGCACTCACCGCTTCGCATGACCTTGGACCGCAGGCCGGACGAGATACCTTTGACGATGGGTGGCCCACAAGCTACGTTTTCGAGCCCCTCTGTCTTGCATGATTCGATCATCCATGCCCGCAACGTCCTTAACGACCGCACACTCAGGAACGCTCACAGAGCGCCTGTTCGGCCTTGACCTCCGGTCCTTGGCCCTGTTTCGCATTGGCGTCGGTTTACTGTTGCTCACCGGTTTGGCGTACCGTCTCGAAGACTTGGCGGCGCACTATTCGGATCAGGGAGCGCTTCCCCGGGCCGCCCGCATCTTCCTCAACCCGCACGAACAGTTCACGGCACCGCCTTACTGGATGTCGCTCCATATGGTCTCTGGCGCCGTGTGGTTTCAGGGATTATTGATGGCCGTTGCAGCCGCTTTGGCGATCGCCGTCGTAGCTGGCTACCGCACAACTTGGACGATGTTTGGATCGTGGCTCATGCTGGTCAGCCTGCAAGCGCGCAACCCACTTGTCTTGCAAGGAGGCGACGATCTATTGCGGCTCATGTTGTTCTGGAGCTGCTTACTGCCGTGCGGCGCGGTGTGGAGTTACGATGCCCGCCGCGCCCCAATCTCCCACACGATGCGTTACACGTCGTTGGCGTCGGGCGGCATGCTCTTGCAACTCGCCTGCATGTATTTCTTTACGGCCTTGCTGAAAACGGGACCGTCCTGGCGAGTAACGTTTGACGCGATCCACTATGCGTTGTCGTTGGATCATTTCACCACGTCGTTCGGCTATTGGTTGCTGGCGTACCCCGCATTTCTCAAGATACTGACTGCGGCAACCTACGCACTGGAGTTTCTAGGTCCACTGCTGTTATTCCTTCCCAGGGGCAATGCCCGCATACGTGTGCTGCTTTTTCTCGCCTTTGTCGGGCTTCACTTGGGAATTGCGCTCACGCTGGAACTGGGAATGTTTCCCTGGATCTGTATGGCCTGTTGGCTGATTGTACTCCCCACGGAATGCTGGGATTTCATGAGCAGGCCGTTCCGCAGCCGAGCCTCTGTAACGGCACGTCGCACGCGGTCGTCACGCGTTCCCGCCCGCCACCAGCTAGGCTGGATCGGTCATGCGCTCTGCTTGCTCTTAATACTGCACATGCTGCTGCTCAATGTTGTGCGTTTGCGCGGTGGCATCGAGTCGCATCTCAGCCCGGGGCCCATTCGCTGGGCCGGCGCGTTGCTCGCTCAAAACCAATACTGGTGCATGTTCTCGCCCGGGCCCATGCGATTTGGCAGTTGGCTGCGCATCGAGGGCGTGCGCACGGATGGCACCCGCGTCAACCTGCTACATCCTGGCCGAGAGTTACAGACCCACAAGCCGCCTCGCGTCGCCGCCACCTATCGCTCGCAACGCTGGCGTAAGTACCTGATGAATTTGATGGAAAGAAATAGTCCGGTGCATCGCACGGCGGTATCTCATTATCTGCTTCGCCGCTGGCACGCCACGCATCCGGACGATCCGGGATTTGCCCAGGTCGAAGTCCTCTGCATGTGCGCACCCACACCGCCTGCTGGGACACCACCGAGTCAACAACCACCGGTCACCGAAGTGTTAATCTGGCGTCACTCTGCTGCGTCTGCCACGCCACATCCTTCCACAGCGCACGCGGGTACCACCGGTCCCGCGGCGGACACCTCGCTCTAACCGGCCAGGCGCGAGATCCGATTGTGGGGAACGCTTGTCGCCGACTCGCTCACGGCATACCGATATTCCATCAAGTAGGCATCTTCGACCGTGTCGTCGTAGAAGTCACGTAAGACTGAGATAGCTCGAAAACCAGCATTCCGAAAAAACAGCTGCGCGGCGAGATTCGTTTCCCGCACCTCCAGCATGATCCGGTTGCGACGGCCCTGACTCAATTTGCTGATCAGCTTATGCACCATCTGGTGCCCCACATCTCGGCGGTGAAAGTCAGGATGCACGGCAAAGTTGAGGATATGCAGCCGGTTTTTGTGCAATTCGTAGATCATGAAACCGACGACGCGCTCATCGTATTCGGCCACCATGCCGATGCAATTGCGCTGACGAAGACAACGGATAAAATCCTCTTCGGTCCAGGGGAACTCAAAGCTGTGCCCTTCAATCACGAGTACCTCGGGCATGTCGCGACGAATCATCCAGCGGATGTGAACGCAAACTTCCTGCTTGCTACCAGCAGTCATTACTTGGACTCCTTCCGTGTCGTCCCAAATCTCTTCTTGAGTTGGCGATAAACTAGCAAAAACCGCCCTCACCGCCAAGACGAAAACACACCGACTGGGATGGCAAAACCAGCGGTAAAAAGGCCTTTTTTGTGATTTCC
>NZVR01000181.1 GCA_002701545.1 Blastopirellula sp.
GATTGCTGTGGCGACGATGCTCCCGACATGGAAATGGGTTATGGCGAGGACCGTCGTGAAGGTGATTGCTGTGGCGACGATGCTCCCGACATGGAGATGGGTTACGGCGAGGACCGTCGCGGTGGCGGTGGCGGAGCCGGTCGCGGTGGTGAAGGTGGTCGCGGTGGCGACGACGCTCCCGACATGGAGATGGGATACGATGAGGATCGCCGAGGAGGTGGTGGCGGGGCGCCGACGATGAACGGCGGTGATGGTCGGGGTGGTGGAAGTTCCCAGACATTCGCAGGGAAAGCCGCCAGCGCCTTCCAGCAAGGAAAAGATGGCGATGCAATCAACTACTTGATCGCAGATGGCTTAACCAATAGCAAGTCTCAGACTCTGGCAAAGTTCCGCTGGGTGAAGGGATTGAAGCAACCCGCTTTGGCCGTTCGCTGGGGCATTGGCGTAAACTACGTCCCGGCAAATGGCTTCAACGGTGATCCGCGAGCGATTGGCACGGGCCCGCAAACGGTCAATAAACAACAAGGTGGTGGAAATGGTCGTGGTGGCGGTGGCTATGAAGATGGTGCCGGCATGGACATGAATATGGAGGACGGCGGAGACAGTTCTTCGATGGGCATGGGCATGGGTGGTGGCGGTGCTCGCGATCAAGAGCTGAAAAAATACACAGGTGATTTGGGTAAACATGTGGTCGAAGAATTGACCAAACGCATCAAAACAGGGTCCTTTGGCCTAGTCCTGGCTGAGGCCAAAGGTAAAGCCTCCCAGGGATCACGCGACGGAGGCGATGATGGGTTTGGTGACATGATGAGTATGGACGAAGGCCGTGGCGGCTTTGGCGGCGGCGGTGGTGGTGGAGCGGGCGGCTCCGTAACTTCGGTTGCCCCCGGTGTGGCGTATTTGGGGCGAGGTTCCTCGAAAGAACTGTTGGCCAAAGCACAGCGTGAAGGTGTGCATCTGGTCGTGGTGTTCGATGTGCGGGCTGGTAAACATCCGCGCAGCGGCATTGTTTTCAATAACACCAAAGCTGAGTTGTTCGATGTCAAAGCGGGCAAGAGCTTGGCCAAAGCTCGTGAGCTTCGCAATATGGAAGTCGAAAATCGACGGAAGACGAAGAAGGACGATAATACGATCGAAATCGCTTACAAACGTTTCTTCGAAACGACGGATCTGGCTTACAAGGTCAGTGAGCTTCCTGAGGCGCTCTCCCAGTTTGCTTCAGGGAGAGTAAGTCAGCTTGCGTCCGGTCAGCATTCCAACGTTCTGCCAGTGCTTGCAGAGATCAAGATGTATCACGCACGCCAGTGGATCGACGATGCACAATTGGCGACCGCATTCACGTCACTGATCGGCGTTGCCGATGGACAGAAATTGGCGACCGGCGATGCAAAAGCCAAGAACGAAGTTCTAAGTAAGCTCATTAAAGGCTAAGCTCTCGTTCGGATTTGGCTGTTGATTTAAGTCGCTTGCAGAGCGAACTGAGGTCGTGTCGCTGACGGTCTACGGCCGGTTTAGGTTTGCCTGCTGCAGGTGCAGCTCAACGCTTGCTGACGAATGGACGAGGATCCGGGGGCATCTCCCGCCGTTTCCTTGAGAAGCTGCGAACGTAATGCTCTGACGCNCGGAATGTCTTCGCGCTCGGAAGCTCCGGGCACATTGCGGGGCGTGCAAAATGACTGGATGAGACTATTCGGCCGCAGCGGTTGTGTCCGGGAGCAGGTCAAAGCAGACCAATCGGTCATTGCCTCGGACATACAGCAAACCGTGTGACAGGATAGGGGCTGCCCAGGCAGGGCGCGTGAACAGCAGGCGAGGCCCAAAGCCAAGTGGATTGGGTTCGCCCTCGGCAGTCAATGTGACCTCTGAGATGACGTCGTATTTTTCCGGGTTGACTTTGATCAGCTTCAACGTGCCGAATTCGCCGATGTAGACAAAATGGCCGTCGGCATACATCAACGAGGAACGTTCTCGTACTTCAGGTTCCCACTCTTTGATCCACTGGACTTTGCCTGTCTTCCATTCGATGCACCGCAGGTCAGCATCGGGTTCGTTGCGGCCACTACAAGCATATAGGTAACCGTCGACGTGGATCGCGGTGTTCCAGTGAGTTAACAGCGACTTCTCACGCGAACGCTCGTCATCCTTCCACACAACATCATAGCCCCCCGGTTTGACCTTCAGTAGCGAGCTGCCGATGTCGTAAGTTTCTGAAATGAAGACTTCGTCACCGACGACCACGGGAACGCTGGCGTTCACACTTTCCAGCTTGGGTGATCGCCAGGGATACTGAAAATCAACTTTCCCAGACGCTGGTTCGAAGCCCACCAGTCCCCCGCGACAGAACGCGAAACACCAGCGGCGGTCGTTGATCGTTGCCACTTGCAGCGACGCGTAACTGGCCAGTTCATCAGTGACTCGATATTTCTCTTTGCCCGTTAGCTTGTCGAACGCGACAATGCCGGTGCCATTTCCATCGACATTGCCCTGGCTCTCGTAAAGTCCAGGGCTGCCGGGAGGGCTGCCTCCAATCATGCAGATCAAGAGGTCGCCTTCGATGACCGGAGTGCTGCCCACACCAAAGAAATTTTGCACGACACCGTATTCTTTGGCGGTGTCGATTTTCCAGTTGAGTTTCCCGGTGGTGGCGTTGAGGCAGTGCAACATGCCTTCCACACCGAAGATATAGACTCGGTTGCCATCGATGACGGGTGAGCAGCGAGGGCCATTGTTGTAGCCCAGCAGGTCTCGATATTCCGTGGGATATTCGAAGCTCCAAAGCTCCTCTCCCGTTTCCGCATTCAGGCAATAGAGACGTGCCTGGTCACGAAAGCGATCGAATTGGTAGAACCTGCCCTTGGCCACGCTGCCGATACCGTAGCTGGTTCCCAGAGGTTTTTGCCACACAATGCGTGGGCCCGCTTCAGGCCAGGGTTGGGCGACCCCGGTCTCAGGGGATTTGCTNTCGTGGTTCGGTCCCAGGAAGGCGGGCCAGTCAATCCCCGTTTTTCGCGTCCCAAGATCTGCTAACGTGTCGCCGTTTTTTGTGGCTTCTCCGTTCGCCGACGTCGACTGCTCTGTAACGCTTGCCGCTTGGTCAGTGGCTTGGTCAGTGTCAGTGGCTTGGTCTGTGCCTGGGGCTGTATCAGTGTCAGTGACTTGGTCTGTGCCTGGGGCTGTATCAGTGTCAGTGACTTGGTCTGTGTCAGTGACTTGGTCTGTGGCTTCTGGGGTTTGAGTTGGGGCTGTTTGCGTGCAGCCAGCCAGCAGCACGATGAGCAGATAGCTGGGGATGGATCGGTGGGGCATGAGTTCCCTCGCTTATGGATGGATGATTCTGCTCGGAAATAATACCACGATCAGGACCGCGCGGGGGAGCCATCAGGAAACATTGTCGCTGCCGCCACCGCTCGTAGAGACGCTGGGCAAACTGCTACAATCGCTGCTGGCTTTGCCTGAACCAACCGTCTGACGCCTGCGTAACGCAACCATGAACACCACACCAATGATGCTTTTGCCGAAGATGCGTTTTACCATCTTGCTGTTGCTGCTTGGTCAGCTGGGATGTCAGCCGGCTAAGCCTCCAGTGGAGGATCGCGAGCGTTCGGAAGTCACGTTGCGCGTCTTGGTGATTGACGATGAGCCGTTGGCGGATGCGATCGAGCGAGCATGGGACTCGCGTTATGAAAGCCCGCTTCAGGTGAAACGGATTGAGGGCGGGCAAATTCAGGATGCCAAACGCCTGGGGGCAGATGTGGTCGTCTATCCCTCAGCCATGATGGGCGTGCTGGCAAGTCGCGAGTTGATTGTTCCTTTACCCCGTAAGGTCCTGGCCGCGGAGGATTTCCAGCGCCGCGACCTGTTTACGCTCCAGCGGACTCGGGAAACGACTTGGGGGCGGGAGGAATTTGCCGTGCCGTTGGGGTCCCCGCAGCTGCTGTTGCTCTATCGTCGCGATATTTTTGAAAAGCTGGAGCTTCAGCCGCCGTCCAGTTGGACGGAGTACCAGCAAGTGGTCGAGCAACTGGCGGATCCCGATGTGTTGGGAGACTTGCCGGTCGAGACGGCACGTTGGTCTGCGACGCGCGAACCGGTTGGTCCAGGCTGGGGAGCGAGAATGTTACTGGCGCGGGCTGCAGCTTATGCGACCCACCGCAGTCAGTATTCCGATCTGTTTCAGCAGGAGTCCATGGACGCGTTGATCCATCGTGAGCCTTATCAGCGTGCAGCAGAGGAGATGCAAAAAGCACTGACAGCGCATGCTGCCGTCGCCGATCCAAGAACCGCTTTGGAAGACCTGGCAAACGGTCGTTGCGCGATGGCTGTCACCTGGCCGATGAAGGATGTGGCGTTATCCGCAGACCTGGATACCTTGCCGATCGATGTGGCGGAGTTACCAGGTTCAAGCGAGGCTTATAGTTATCGGGAACAAACGTGGCAGACGCGGGGGCCCGACGAACCGACTCGCGTCGCATTGTTAGCGATCAGCGGACGCTTGGCCTCGATCACCGATGAGGCGAATAGCCCGAGTGATGCCGGCGAATTCCTGAGGCGACTTGGCGGCGTGGAGTGGGGACTGGAAGTGTCGCCGCAAAGTGAGCAGGCGTACCTGTTTCGAACCAGTCAGCTGCAGGCCATCGAACGCTGGGTCGATGTGGAATCAGTTGGCTTTGGTATGGAGAATTTGCGGCAAAGTATTGCCCAGTCGCAAGGACGCTATACCGGAGTCTTGTGCTGTCGGCTGCCGGGACACGCAGAATATCTCGCTGCACTCGATGGGGCTGTGGCAGCCGTGCTGAACGACGAGGCATCTTCTGTTGAGGCGCTTCAGAAGGCAGCCGATGCGTGGGACGCTTTGACGGAATCTCTGGGCGTCGCGCAACAAAAAGCAGCTTATGCTCACAGTCTTGGTCTGTGATTCGCAGTGGAGGGCCTCCGACGGGCGATTCGCTGCTGTGGATGGCTAAGTGCCCTCGCCAAGCATAAGGATGGGGTCGGCGACCGATGGGGCCGAGGCGGGAGTCGGCGTGTTACGCCGGAAAAGCGACGGGCATCACGTATTCGTGTGCCGGTTTCAATTGAACGTCGGAGCAACGGTCAATGCGAAACTGGCGACAGGCCTCAGCACAAAGGCAGAGCGCCAGAAAGCGGTCCTGTCCTGCAAAGCGAATCGGGCTGACGACTCGGCGGGTTTGCTTGCCGCGGGCATCGTTGTAGGAAAGTTCGACCACCCAGTTGTCAGGGTCTCGCATCGCTCGGGCAATCATTTGCATCGGAGGGCTCCTTGCAGGTCAGGAAGAATCTCTGTTGTGCAAAAGAGTATTCGCTTGTTTGGTGACACGTTTGGTCCCCGGTTGGCAGAACCGGCGAAATGTTTCCCGTGATTGGCCTGATAAGCAAAATACAGCGTAAATTAGGGGGGATAGGTGGATTTGCAGGTGCAGTTAAGCTGTTTTGCTAGCGAATCTCGCGTTGGCAGACATGCTCGAGCCCGACGGGACGCCTGCTGGGCATTCGGGGCGTCTCGGGCTGACAGGCCAGTTCGTTGCTGTGAGCTACGCGGAGAGGTGTTACAATGAAGGCTTACTCCTATCCCCTTAAATCCCCGCATCATGTCACGCCTGACTTCGTTTCGCCGCCGTCTTTCCTGGTTGCGGACCGCTCGCTGTTCGGCCAAATGGCTGACCGGTGTCGCGGTTTTGGTTAGTGCTGCGCTGTTGACCCTGGGGGCACTCTGGGGATTAGACGTGCTTTTCGAACTGAGCGAGTCGCAGCGTTTACTGACCGGTGGGATTGCTGCTGCAGCGTTGTTGTGGCTGTTCGCCAAATTTACCTGGCCTTATCTGATCCTGCCCGAAACGCCTACGGATCTGGTGCTGCTGGTCGAGCAACAGCATGGCTTGGATAACGATTTGGTTGCTGCTTTGGAATTTGACACCGTGCAGTCAACGCACGGAGGCTCACATGACCTGGCAGCTGCGGTCGTGGATCAGGCGGTTTCTACTAGTGATGGAGTCAATGTGTTTGCAGGGTTCCCGCTTCGCGCCCTGCGTCAACGGCTGGGGCTGCTTTTCCTCTGTCTGGTGGCTTCTGTCTTGCTGGTTCTGGCATTTCCACAGTATGCGCAAGTATTTGCAGCGCGATGGTTGCATGCGGCGAGTACGCATTATCCGACGCGCACCCGCATCGAGTCGCTGAGCATTAATGGGCAAGTGGTGCTGAGTGCTGAGGTGGGTGACGGTCCCGTGCCGGTAACGGCACGCGCGGCACAAGCGCAGCCTCTGTACATCGAAGTGGAAGCATCGGGAGAGTTGCCTACCTCGGGGACAGCTCGCTTGGTCGCGGCGGATGGCGGGACCGAGAGCGTGGTTACGCTGGAGAGAGTGGATGGTGAAACGAATGCAAACGCCGGTCCGTTCCGTTACCGCGGTCTACTAGAACGCTTGAATGGACCGGTGGCTTACCAGATTGAGCTGGGGGATGCTTGGACCGAGCCGGCGAACGTGGACATGATTCCTTTGCCTGTGGTCCAGCTCGAGATCGTACCGCACCCGCCCGAATATGCCCGTCAAGCGATGGCTGGTATGGCCGGAGCCGGGAAACGGATCGTCCAGGTCTTGGAAGGGACGAATGTCGATTTGACACTGCGTTGCGTTAACCAAAAGCGTTTGCGCGAGGCAGTGGTCTCGGTGACACATGAGGAGACAACGTGGCAAGCCAGCTTGCAGCCGTCTGACGACGATCCAACCGTTTGGCATTATCGCAGCAACGCTGGGGACGCGGAGGATGAATCGCCGTTCCGAAACGTAGAACGGCCCACGCGCTTCACCTTACAAGTGGTCGACGAAGATGGGCTCGAACCGGCAGGGATCCTGCAAGGTAGCTTGCGAATTAAGTCGGACCGACCGCCGACGGCGAACGCACGGTTGGTGCACAAGGTCGTCTTGCCGACGGCAAAGCCGATCATTGAGTATCGCGTCAATGATGATTTTGGGATTAGCGCGGTTCGTCTGGTGGTCACGGTTCAGCATCCGTCAGAAGAACTGGTTGCGGTTACCAATGATGTTCCGGCGGCGGACGATGTGGAGCCAGAGGAATTGCCGTCGCGCGTGATCGAACTCAATCAGGAGCAAGTCATTCCCGGTAATGAACTGCCTCAGGATGCGTCCTATGCGTTGGATTTGTCATCCTTCGAATTGGGCAAGGGAGATCGACTGAAATTGGAATTGGAGGCGGTGGACTATCGCGGCCAAAATCCAGGTCAAGCGTATCGCGGTGATCCGTTGTACTTGCTGGTGTCTGACGAAAGCGGTGTTCTCGCCGCCATTTCTGAATCGGATGAGAAGTCTGAAAAACAACTCTCTGACATTATTAAACGTGAACTAGGGATTGGTGATTCACAATGATGAAACGCACAGTAACTTCAGTTTCTGATGGTTCGCGATGGTTCCGCTTTGGTGGCCTTGCATTGGTCTTGATCATGTCGACAGCGACCGGTTTGCTGGCGGTCGAACCGGATGCGTTTCGGGCACGACGTGAAGCACAAGAGAAGGCCCGCAAGCTGGCTGGGCAACTTGTCTCCGGGGTACTCGATATCCAGATTCGCCAACTGCGAGAAAATGGTCTTAGTGAATTACCCGTCTACCAAGACATCGTCAAAATGCGCAGCAATATCGATCGGATGGTCGAAGGCGATATGCAGGAGGTCATCGACTTGCTGGTAAAAGCGCAAGTCGGAGCGGAGGCGGAACGACTGCAAGCATTTACCGCCGCACGCGACAAGACGCGCGACCTGGTCGTGCGTCTAATGGCCGAGCGACAGAAATTGTACCGACGCATGCAGATCGCCAAGATGGCTGCCGAAGTCCGCGCCCTGATTCAACTTCAGGCACGTGTGGAGCGTGTTACCAGTGGCCTGGAAGAACTGGCGATTCGTGATCGCGAGCGGCAGTTGCTGGATAATGTGGAAGGCCAGCGCGATGTTCGAGCACTGTATTTTCGACTCGTCGAAACCCTGGCGGACATTGGCGAATGGGGCGGCCAATCCGCGCTTGCTGCAACCGAAGGTTTGCGTTTGCTGGAAGTCGCCAGCGTTACCGATCACCTGCGAGACGCAGGGCAGGCGCTGGGGGATTCTCAGTTCACCCAAGCGTCGAAATCCCAGTTGGCCGTGATCAAAGGACTCGAGGCGCTGTTGGAACGTATCGAAGAGGCACGTGGGTTGGTGACGTCTGATCGTGAGGCGGCGCTGGAATTGGTCCGGGACTTGATCCGTAAACAAGAGGAACTACGCGATCAGACACGGGAATCCAATGAGCCTCAGGCCCAGGCCAATGACTTTGTGACACAACAAACCGAAGTCAATCAACAACTTGAAGACCTGGCACAGCAACTCGATGAGTTCGAGGAAACTCAGGCCTTATTGGATCAGGCACAGGAAGCGGGCGAAGACGCGGAAAGTGATCTCTTTGAAGGGAAAAAAGACGACGCAGTCCTGGATCAAAGCAAAGTCATCGGCAGCCTCGCGCAGATCGCCGAACAATTGGAGTCCAATGCACCCTCTGCCCCTTCTGATAAGAGTGCTGCGGAATTGGCCGAAGATGTGCAACAGTTGGAACAACTGGCTGATGAACTCGATGAGGTTGCAACGCAACAGAAGGCTGTCGTCGAGCAAGCCAAAGACGACGCCGGCAAGGCTAAGCAGATGCAGGAGGAAGTGGCCAAAACGCTTGCCGAAAAAACCCAGGAACAAGAAGTTTCTCCGGTGATTGAGGCCGCGATTGCTGAAGCCAAGGAAAATGCACAACAAGCAACGGAAAAGTTACAGGATGCTGCAAAGCAAGCTCAGCCAGAACCCCAAAAAGAGTCACAGCAGGCAGCGGAAGAGACACAACAAGCCATTGAGCGCGCCAAAGCGGCGGTCGAAGCTGAACTGGCTGATACGAAACGCAAACAACTGGCCGTTGAGATCGGCGAATTAGCGCGGGCTGCTGAGGTGTTGGAAAGGACTGCAGCAGAACAAAAACAAATTGCGAATGAAATTGCTCAGACAGGAGAAGATGACGAGCCAGCAGCAGAGCCCGCCGGGACAGATCAGACTGAGCCAGCACAAGACGATACCGACATGCCGCAGGGATCTGACGACAAGGGATCTGACGACAAGGGATCTGACGACAAGGGATCTGACGACAAGGGATCTGACGACAAGGGATCTGA
>NZVR01000182.1 GCA_002701545.1 Blastopirellula sp.
CCCGCCGACCAAATACGACGGCTGCCCGGTTCCACCTGCACTCCGTAGACGCGATGCATCCCCCTCAGCGGGCCGTACTCGCGCCGATGACCTTTATACGTGGTGAACAATTTCCCATCGACCAGTCGAAACACTTTGACGCTGCGATCGGTCGAGGAGGTCACCACGAACGGAGAACCTGGGGCGTGCTCTGGCCAGTCGTTGTGCAAACGTTGCAGGTAATCGATGATGCGTTCGTGCTCCTTCAGCGCGTCGCCCGTAAATGTGTCGGTCTTGACCGAGTACGTTTTGCCAATACCCGTGACCTTAATTTTTCGCAGAGTCATTTGTTCGTCCGCGTCCGGATTCTCGCCAAGCTTGACGCTCAGTTCCCAGTTCGCCTCGCGGACGATGTAACTTCCATCCAAGAACCGCCACTGGCGTTGGAGATGGAAGCCACTTTGCGACTCAAAGTCGGTCAGGGTCAATACCTCATCTAATCCTTCATTCGGAACACGTCGCTCGGCGAATTCATAGTCCGTAATATCGACGGCGGTGACCCAGTCCGTATGAGGTGTGGACTGCCAACGCGGTATCCCCGCGTCCACATCGTAGGTGCTGACCGTGTTGTCAGCCCCCACCGTAACGAGCGTCGAGGCCCGGCGAGCGAATTGCAAATCCAAAACGACGTCATCGCGCGTCGCAAGCAGCTTGGATGCCGATGTCTGCGCTTGATCGCTGAGCACGTCAGCCGTCTTTAGCAATCGTACTTCGCCATAGTCACCTGGAGCACCGCCGCCTATCGCTAACCGTTGTTGATCGCGGCTGAACCGCAAAGCGTGAATGCGTTGTGGTAAGCCCCCAATGCGCCGTAGTAATTTGCCTGTGGCGACATCCCACACCAACAGTTCGTGCCAACCCGCTGTCAGTAGCTGCTGGCCATCAGGACTGAATTCCATGGCGAACACCGGAACAGGTCGATGATAACGTCGTGGCGCCACTGGGTGTCGGCGTGGAGGGAGTAGGTTCTTGAGCGGGGTCGATGGATCGTCGCCATCGAAGGGACCGCCGGCCTGAATCCACCGCGTTATTAAGTCAATCTGTTCTGGGCTGAGTCGCGCATCCTCTTGAGGCATTCGTAAATCGTCATCGGCTTCCTCGATTTTGCCTAGCAGGTAACTATTAGCTGGTTTCGATGCCACGACAGGCTGCTCTCCGCTCTCGCCCGCCCGGTGGAGTGCAGAGAAAGTATGCAACGCATAGCGACCTTCGGCTTTACGCTCGTTGTGACACCCCAGGCAGCGACGCACGAGCACCGGAGCGATGTCGCGCCGGAAACTGGGTTCCTGAGCAGCCGTAGAGAACGGCAGCAGCCCCAGCAACAGGATGGATGGGAGCGATGTTATGCAAAGAATGCGCATCTTAATGTTGGAAAATGAATTCGTTGGTGTTGATGAGCGCCCAAACCAGATCCTCGATACCCTGCGGCCGGTCAGCACTGTCGGCCAAATGCCGCTGAACGGTCGCGCGCTCTGCGGCGGTGGGAAAGCGGCTGTAGGCGCGTAAGTACAACTCGTCGACCAGCCGTTCGTTATCAAGCGGCTCCAGGGCGGCGCGGGCGGANTTCAGTTGTTGCCGAATCAGAGGGCTATTCATCAGTTGTAACGCCTGATCCAAATTCACTTCNGCTTGGCGTTCACAGGCGCACGCGGTTTTACGTTCCGGTTGGCCGAAGGCCTTCAAAAACGTGGTTAATTGCGGGTAGTGCTGCTGGGTCATAAAGAAGGTTTCCAGTACCTGCTGCTTGCCCTGCAGCTGCTTTTCCATTTCCGCACGGTCGTTCTCGCTGAGCTCATTCTGAGCTAGCTGGGTTTCGAACGCATTCATCTGCTCCCGCAGTTGGGTTCGTTTATTTTCTTCACACAGGCGCTTGATCGCGTCCTGCAGCTGCTCCGCGGTGAGTAGCCTGACGTGCGCGTGGGAATGGAGTGTGCTGTCTTGCTGATTGAATGCGTTGGTTGCAGCGGATCGTTGGTAGGTGCGGCTTTGGAGGATCGTGCGCAAAAGATGTTTGCGATCGTAGCCGGACTTGACAAAGTCACTGGCTAAAGCGGCCAGCAGTTTCTCGTTGGTTGCCGGATTCGAGGAGCGGAAATCGTCCACCGGGTGCACCAGCCCGCGACCGAACAGCTCGGCCCACATCCGATTCACCGCGACCTTGGCGAAAAACGGGTTGTCTGGGTCCGTGAGCCACTTTGCAAAGGCCTGACGCTTGTCCTCGCCCTCCGCTCGAGTGACGCTGGTGGGCCACGGCTTTTGCACCATGCCGGTGCGCGGGTTGTTCCAGTCGCGTGGCGGCGCGCGCACGATTTCGACGTCACTGCCAGCCGCCGGCAGACGCTTCTTCTTATCGCCGAGAACTTTTCGGTCCAGGTCATGGAAAGCCGCGCCAATTTGGTAGTAATTGTCTTGCGTCCAACTTTCGTAGGGATGGTTGTGGCACTGAGCACACATAATCCGTGATCCCATGAACAATTGCGTTACCGTTTCGGTGACCATTTTGGTGTCGCTGGTAACGCGAAAGAAGTTCGCGGGTAACACCTGCGATGTGGCGCCGGTGGCGGTAAGTAATTCTGATACAAACTGGTCATACGGCTGATTACTTTGCACCGACTCACGTATCCACTGACTGTAGGCGGTGGCTTGCTCGGCGGACAGGACTTGTCCATTCACGCGTAGCAAATCGGCCATTTTCAGCCCCCAGAAGCGGCCGTATTCCGGTGCAGCTAAATACCGATCGATCCAAACTTCGCGTTTGTTCGGCTGTTGTGACGATAGAAATTCACGTGCTTCTGCCGCCGACGGCAGTAGCCCGCGAACGTCCAACGACAACCGGCGGAGGAACGTCGCGTCACTGCAGCGCGAGGCAGGCTGCACTTGGAGTTGTCGAAGTTTGTTGTGCACGTGAACGTCGACATAATTCGCCTCTGGCTGCGTCTGCCATTGAAACCCGGGAACCGGAGCAACGAACGTCATGTGCGAGGCAACGATCCAGTCAAGATAGCGGACGACCACCGCTGTTTGCCCTCGTTGTTTGCCGGTGACCANCCCGTGNCGGCCGCTGGTTGCAATGTCCTCGTTTGACACGGAATAACTGGCGATCCGCGTCACATCGCGGCTGGAGCCGTCCGCAAAATGCGCCATGACGCGCACTTGCTGGGAACCGTCGGTGCCTTGTAACTGGATGACGCGACGTGCCGGGGCGATCGTGACCTTGGTGCAAGCCGCCGCACGGGTGCGGTCGGACTGACAGCCTTCGGCGATCCACTGGCGTAACACCGCATAGGTATCATCCGAGTCCCGGAGCCGCTTGCCGCCGCCATGCGTCACTCGGAGTGTTGGTTTTTTCAGCAGTAAACTTGCCTCCGGCACCAGCGTATCGGTGAAACGCACGAGCGACCCACGGATCAGATTACGCTCATCCAATTGCGGGTCGAAGGCATTGAGCGATAGCTCCAGGGCTCCACGCCCGTTCGGTTTTCCATGGCACGACCCACTATTGCACCCTTGCTTGGTGAGGACCGCTAACGTCTCGTTACGAAACGAGACGGGATGCGGCATCTCCGTTTGTGTGACGTCAATGTNCAGCGTTGCGGACAACTCTTGCCAAACGACGGCTACCGTTTGCTTGCCGTTTTGCCTCGCTCGAAGATAGCCGCCTTCGGAGGTGACCAGTTCCGAATCACCGAACTGCGCCTGCCGAGTTACATCCATGGTGTGCCCGTCGCGGTGATGTGCGGTGACGAGGATCTGCGCAGCGGCGCGGCTTCCGGTGAGAGCAACGTTGGGGGGAGAGACTTCTAGGCGGACGTACGGTGTGTCAGCGATGGCNGCGGTGGCCCAGGCACACCACNATCGGNANNACCCAGGNNTATCGAAAGNGNTGCAAGTTACTGATCATGAAAACACCTCCGTGATNGGCCGCCCACCTTTGGCCANGAAAATCGGCCGGTCCTCGGGTGTCAAAATCGGTTCGTTGGTATCAATNCCTAACTTGGCGAACACGGTGGCACCATAGTCTTCAACGGTATAGGCCTTGGGGCTCGTCACGTAGGCGCCGTCCTGGTCGGTGGCACCGATCACTTGACCGGGCGGCACGCCTGCGCCGGCAAACACGATGGAGAACGCATGCACCCAGTGGTCTCGTCCCTGGCGTTCGTTCACTTTGGGGGTACGACCGAACTCGGTGACAAAGCACACCAAGGTGTCTTTGAGCATGCCCCGCTGGTCCATATCGGTAATCAAACCGGAGAAGGCCCAGTCGGTGCTGGGCATCATTGGCCAGGTGCCAATTCCCCACCTGCCGGCTCCGGCACCGCCCCCCTTAATATTTGTATTTCCTTGAGAGTAAATGGCATCATGATGATCCCAATTCATATTGCTGCCACCGGGCCAGAGTTTGCCGTCCGCCGGCCACTGCGTGTTGATGGTGACAAATCGCACGCCCGCTTCAATCAACCGCCGGCCGAGCATGTACATTTCACCGCGGTGCGTTCGATTCGCCTCTTGAGGGTGATACAACTTGGCCACATGATCTGGCTCGGAACTTAGGTCGAAAGCTCCCAGCGTTGCGGGATTGGTCAGCATTTCTTCGGCCTGACCGCCGAACTCTTCGATCGCATTGACGGTTTCAGTGCGTTTCCCTTGGAGGCCGACATTCAGGTTCTGTAAGAGATTCCGTCTGCGCCGCAGCCGGTCGGGGGCAATGCCGTCGAGCTTGAGACCGGAGACGACGCCCCGCTGGATTCGGAAGGCTTTATGACTCGCCGGCAAGAACCCCAAGCTGGACTCTTTCGATTGCTCCCCCGATCCCTCGAGGACATAGGCCGGAAGATGACGGACATGACTACCTAGCTGCTGCGAGACGACCGATCCCATGTCCGGCATTTCCACGGGGCCTGTGGGATCCGTTCCCGTGAACAGGTAGCGGGAGCCGAGGGGATGGGAATTGCCCACATTCGGTTTCGGTTGGCGCATACAGCGCACGATTGCTAATTTGTCAGCGACACGCGCGGTCTTCGGCAACAGCTCGGTAAATTGCACACCGGGTACCGAGGTAGCAATCGGTTGAAATGGTGACCGGTGAACCGGGTGCGTGTCGGGCTTGGGATCCCACGTATCGGTGTGCGAGATGCCACCTTGTTCGAAGATCACCAGCACGTTCTTGGCTTGCGGCTGTTTGCTCGATGCTGCCAGCAACCGGGGAGCGGCATGGCACAGCCCCAAACCGACTAGGCTCTTCATTGAGAGGGAAACAAAACTGCGACGGTCGAAGGAGGGAGAATGCATGGAAACCGTGGGGTAGCCGCGCGAGGGTGGAGTTTTCCAAAATGGATTATACCCGATCCCTGGGTTTTCATCACATCCTTGTCGAGGCACGGTGATCCACCGTCTGAAGAAAGTCGCCGCGCCACCAACGTAAAGGAATCAGGGCATGTTGTTGGGACTGGCCTCCACCGGCAGGTGGGGCAGGATCCGTTCCGCCATGACCTGACAGCATGGGGGAGGGCACCCGGGTGATTCCCGCCTTCGACGTGGCAGCGGAGACATTCAGAAGACGGCGCCCTGCCTGGTACCGGCCAAGGTCAGCGAGTTTTACAGTCGGCGTCGGAAATGCCGCTCCAGCGCGTCCCGCGCGCTGTTCGCCGAGGAGGTTTTCGGGCTACTCTCGCTGGTTTTGGACGTCTGCGGCGCGGATTTGGCGGTCACCTTGCTAGCGTCCCCGCTGCCAGCGTCTCCGCTGCCGGCGTCTCCGTTGGGGCTGATGTCCTCGATTCCCGTTTCGGCGATAACGGAATGTGGCAAGTCCCCGGACGAGCCTGCGTCTCGCAACGCCTTCAACTCCCGCAAAAGTGAAATAAAGAACGCGTCATTTTCGTCGTTTGTCTCTGCGCCGCTATCAATATCGGCAACTGGCGTGTCCCTACTGCTACTAGCGGTATCCTGTGCGACTGTTTCTCCCCCGGAACGGGCAGCTTGGGTCTGTACCACGAACAGTAATACCGCCGGCCCGATACAGAGTTCGTCGCCGTTTTGCAGGACATGGGCACCTTCGATCGGTTTTTCATTGATCGCAGTTCCTGTCCTGCTGCCGAGATCGCGAACCACCACTTGGTGCTCGTACACGCTGATTTCACAATGGCGACGGCTGACTGATTTGTTCCGAATGCGTAACGCGCATTCCTGAGAACGGCCAATCAAGATGCGTTTTCCGAGTGGCAGCGGAACACTGAAACCTGTCTTCACATACTTGAGAGAATACGCACGCATTTCTTGCCTTCCAGCTGGCTCCGACCTAGTCGTTGACCCAGGTTTACCTAGCCATGATGCCGTGCGTTCACCGCTGAGACTTTGCGTGTCGTCCAACGTAGTCAAAACTCGCTCCGTATATCATTAGACGTCGAGAGACTTCGAAAACGTTATCGACAGGGCACCTTAGTGAATTCGATCTTGCTTCCAACTGGCGTAGTTTTTCTTATTGTTGTGCCTTAGACGCAAAAGAACCATTAAGATTCGGTTAAACCTGCGGATCCAAATGGCGTGCGGCGAGTCGGGTCCATGGCTGCCGAGACTGGCCTCTGGCTGTACCGAGTGGACTCGGCCCGCTATAACTTGTTGTGGTTTTGAACCTCTTTTGGGATGTGAAACATGGAAGAATCTCGTCCATTTATGGATCAACTGGCGGGGGCCACACAACAGCGAGGAAATCCTGTGGTCGTTGGGATCGACCCCCGGCTCGGCAGTTTGCCCGACGCGCTCACTTGCAACCTGGACGTTTCCGACCCTTCTCGTGTTGCGGAAGCCTATCGCCAATTTTCCTACGGGATCGTTGACGCAGTGGCCCAGCATGTGCCGGCAATCAAGCCGCAGATGGCTTTTTTCGAGCAACTGGGACCCGCCGGGATGCAGGCGCTGCTCGATGTGATTGTCCATGCGCAGAATCAGGGCCTACTGGTGGTCTTGGACGGAAAACGTAATGACATTGGCTCCACTGCGGAGGCTTACGCACAAGCCTATCTGGGGCGACGACCTCACACGGTCTGGGGAGGAGACGCGCTGACCGTCAGTCCGTATCTTGGCGACGACAGCCTCGAGCCCTTTGTGTCTGCTTGCGTCAAACACGCTGCGGGGATTTTTGTGTTGGTCAAGACATCGAATCCTGGTGGCAAGACCTTTCAAGACCTAACGGCAAGCGACAAGACCATCTTCGAGCACGTTGCGGACGTCGTCGAACGGATGGCCAGTGAGACGGTGGGGACGTGCGGGTATGGCGCCGTCGGGGCCGTCGCGGGTGCCACCTATCCCGAGCAACTCGGAGAACTGCGGGCGCGCATGCCGCATACATGGTTCCTGGTTCCTGGGTTTGGCGCACAGGGCGGAGGCGCTGCGGACGTCGCTGGGGCTTTCGACGAGCGCGGTTTGGGCGCAACCATCAACAGTTCTCGCGGCATCATTTTCGCCCAACGCCGCGAACCGTATTCTGGCCGCTACAGCGACGCTCAATGGCAGGAGGCCGCTGAGGCGGCCACGTTAGATATGATCTCCGCGCTGCGTGCGGAGACCCGCTGTTCCCAACTAGGAAACTCAGCCGATTGAACGGGGGCTTAGCATCCGTTCGGTCAGCGACGAGTCACCGGTTCCGAGAACCCTGCCGACGAGCTGTTCCACCCTCAGGCCCTTGGTCGCTCGTCGACCGCCGTCCTGTGCAGCACTCCTTACCCGGCAACGGGGGTTCTAGCGAGAATAAGTCGGCACCTGCAGTACGCCGCACCCGCAATGCCCGCACCGCCAAGCCACAGAAGCCGCATAACTCGCCCAAATCGACTGCACCTGAGTAGGCAAACGGTGCTTGATGACGGATACTAGAACGTAACGAAATCAGGGCAATTCCCATGCAATGGAACCGGACCGCATCTCGACTCCTCATGCTGCTCGTCGTCGCGGTATGCGGTTACCTGCTGTTCTCCGTGCCTCCGAAGATTCTTGAACAGTATGAAGTGGTCAAGGAAATGGGTTCGGTGTGGGTCTACCTGTATTTCGGTACGGTGGGACTCGGTGCGGCAATCCTCCTTGGGACCGTGGGCTGGATTCTCTGGAAGCTTTTCGCCAGTACCCGCAGGAAGAAGCGCCGCCAAGCGGAACGTAGTCGTAATCCCAGCGAAATGACGCGCGACCAGTTGGAACGTGAGATATCCGACAACCTCGCTACGGTTGACGAACTGAACCAGGATGTCGGTGTGAGTGACGAGCTACGCGCCGAGATTCAGTCCTTGGTGGACCAGGTCCAGCAGAAGCGCACGCAGTTAACCCTGGAGATTGTTGCTTTCGGAACCATCAGCAGTGGCAAGTCCTCTCTTCTGAATGCGCTGGCCGGCCGCGAAGTGTTTGCCACCGATGTGCAGGGCGGTACGACCATCAAACGCAACGAAATACCGTGGCCCGGTGTCGATCGCGTGCTCCTGGTAGATACGCCTGGTTTGGGAGAGCCGGATGGGGAGCAGCAGACCGTGACCGCGGCAGACGCCGCAAAGAACGCGGATATTGTTCTGGTCGTCGTCGACGGACCTTTGCGAGAATCCGAATTCGACCTGCTGAGTCGACTTGCGGTGATGGAAAAGCGGGTGATGATTTGCTTGAACAAAGAGGACTGGTACGACGACGAAGCCAAGTCGTCGCTGCTGGGGCAGCTTACCGAGCAGGTCGCCAAATTTGTGGACGCCAAAGACATTGTCGCGGTCCGCTCACGCGCCACCGTCCGGAAACGGACTCGCCTGTTGGCCGATGGAACAGAATCTGAAGAGGAGGTCGAAGTGCTTCCCGACATCGCGCCGCTGGCACGTGGCATGATGGCGATTGTCAAACGTAACGGGCAAGATCTGCTACTGGCGAATTTGCTACTGCAGTCCCGAGGTTTAGTAGGTGAAGCGAAAGAAAAGGTGCAGTCGGCACTCGATCGTCGCGCCTGGGCCACGGTCGACAAATACACGTGGGCGGCGGCTGGCGCGGCTGCCCTGACGCCCCTGCCGGCGGTGGATCTGCTCACCGGCGCGGCGATTTCCACCAAGTTGGTTGTCGATTTGGCCCAGTTGTACCGACAGGAAGTCACCTTTGATACCGCAAAGACATTACTGCAACAGCTGGGCAAATACCTGGCCGGATTCCTGGGTGTGACGTTGGCTGGTACCACGCTGACCGCGGGCATTGCCAGCCTGCTGAAATCGATCCCCGGCGCAGGCACGATTGCCGGCGGGTTGCTCCAAGGGATCGTCCAAGCGATCATTACTCGCTGGATTGGGGCGGTGTTCGTGGCCTATTTCAAAAACGAAATGCGCGAACCGGACGGAGGGATGGCCTCGCTCGCTCGACGGGAATGGGAACGCGTCACCTCGTTTAACGAACTACGAAAATTGGTCCTGACCGCGCGTCAAAAGCTAACCGGCAGCGATAACGAAGAGGATGACGCGTGAGCGAACCCGCGAACCAAGACGACCAGCAGTACCAGCAAGCGGCGGCGTCGCTGGAGAAAACACTGGGAAAATTGCGTGGCTGTTCCGATGCGGAACGCAGCCGCATGCAACACGACCTTGCACAGTTGCAAGGTATGAAGGCCAAACTGGCAAGCGGTCGGGTAGAAATCGTTGTCTTTGGTGAAATCAGCACCGGCAAATCTGCTTTGATCAACGCGTTGACGGGCGAAGTCATCACGGAGGTTGACGTGCAGGGCGGTTGGACCAAGGAGGTTTGGAACGTCCCCTGGGAAGGAAGCGGCTACCGTGTCCATGGGTTGGCCGATTCCGAAGTCGTCTTAGTGGACACCCCCGGCATCAATGAAGTGGGAGGGACGGAACATGCGGAGGTGGCGCGTGAGGCTGCGCAACGTGCGGACCTGATCCTGTTCGTCACCGATTCCGATTTGAACGCCACGGAGCACACGGCGCTGACGGCCCTGGCCGCCACCTTAAAACCCGTCATCCTGGTGCTCAATAAGGCAGACTTGTATTCCCCCACTCAGCGCGAACGACTACGTGAGGTGCTACAGGAGCGAACGGATGGCATGGTTGCGGCCGACCAGATCGTCGAGACATCCGCGGACCCTCGGGAGCGTGAGTACATCGTCGAACGCGCCGACGGCAGCGAGCAGAGCGAATGGCGAAAGCCCCCTGTCGCAGTCGAGGCTCTCAAGGCCTTGATCTTGCAGGTGCTGGAACGCGAAGGCCTGGCGCTGCTCGCCCTGAACGCAGCCATGTATGCTTCGGACAAATCGGACCGGATCGCCTCCATTCGCGTGAAATATCGGGACGAGCAGGCAAACAAAGTCATCTGGAGCTATGCGGCTGTCAAATCGGTCGTCGTGGGTGCCAATTGGGTGCCCGGACTCGATACGCTGGGCGGGCTGACGGTGGATGGCTCGATGGTCGTTACCCTTGCCCACATCTACGGCTTAGAAATGTCCTGGGTGAACGCCCGGCAGTTGGTCACGGCGATCATCAAATCCGCTGGTCTCGTGCTGGCCGGTGAGGCCGCCTGGCACATCGCCTTTTCGACCTTCAAGCTCGCCACGCTCGGTTGGGGTACTGCCCTGACGGCAGTGCCGCAAGGTGCGATCGCGGGTTACAGTTCGTACATCGTGGGACAAGCGGCCAAGTATTACTTCGAACACGGCTCGTCATGGGGCGGAGAATCTCCCAAAGTCGTCGTCAAGCGGATTCTCGAATCGACCGACAAAGAGTCCGTGCTGGACCGACTGAAGGCGGAAATCCAGCGCACGCTACGGCTGAATACGCACGCCGCCGGCGGATCGAATGGTGCGAACGCCCAACAAGAGAACGGGGAAGTCTCCTCCGGCAAATGACACCGTTAGACGACGGCACGCGGAAATCCGCATTACGCACCGACCTTGGCACCGACCTTGCCCGCAGGTCGTACACCTTTACCTTGTATCTTCAAACGTGAGTCACCTAATTCGGCCCGCGCTTTTTTCGCAATCGCTTCGATTTGAGCTACCACTTCGGGGTGTTCCGCGACGACGTTTTTTGTTTCCCCGATATCCGTGTGCAGGTCGTAAAGTGCCAGGGGCGTGCGTTTTTGCGTGTACTTCGTTGGGATGCCGCCCTGTCCCCCCGGTTTGCCGTCCATCGAGCGGTATCCATGAGGAAAGTGCAGCTTCCATTTGCCCATTCGGATCGCTTGCAGTTCGCGGCCGTAATACATGAAATACGCCTCGTGCGGGCTGCGCGCATCAGGTGCACCCGAGATCAACGGCCAAATGTCCTTGCCGTCAATCGTGTGTGCGGGCAACTTGGCGCCAATCAGTTTGGCGACGGTGGGCAGGATATCGATGGTCATTGCCGGTTCGCTGCAGACCGTGCCCGCAGGGATGCTTCCCGGCCACCACATCAACGTGGATTCACGGCATCCGCCGTCAAACATTGTTCCTTTGCCCTCACGCAGAGGTCCAGCCGTCCCGGCATGGTCGCCGTAACTCAGCCAAGGCCCGTTATCTGAGGTGAAGATCACCAGGGTGTTTTTATCGAGTTGATGTTTTCGCAGGGTGTCGAGAATCTGTCCGACCGACCAGTCGACTTCCATCATCACATCGCCGAACAATCCACGCTTACTTTTGCCTTTGAATTTGTCGGAGACGTACAACGGGACGTGGACCATGCTGTGTGGCAGGTAAACCAAAAACGGCTGATCTTTGTGTTTCTCAATAAAGCGCACCGCGCGGTTCGTGTATTCGGTGGTCAAATCCTCCTGGTCCTTGCCATTCACTTGGGCATTGATGACGCGATTCCCGTCGATCAGGGGTAGGTGCGGCCAACGCTTCAGCCGCTCCTCCATCGGTAAATGGCGAACACCCGGATGGTAGGGCCACATATCGTTGGAATAAGGCAATCCGTAATACTCGTCGAAACCATTTTGGAGTGGGAGGAACTGTTCGTGATGGCCCAGATGCCACTTTCCGAAACACGCAGTCGCATAGCCCTTCTGTTTGGCGATTTCCCCCAGGGTGACTTCGTCTTGATGAATCCCAATGGTGCTTTTGGGTCCTAACGCCCCCAGAATATTGACACGGACGTTGTAACAGCCGGTCAGTAATCCGGCACGTGAGGCCGAACAAACGGCCTGCGTGACGTAGAAGTCGGTGAACTTGCGACCCTCTTTTGCCATGCGGTCAAGGTTGGGTGTGGGGTAACCCTCCGCTCCGAACGGCCCGATATCACCGTATCCCATGTCGTCCATGAAAATGACCACGACATTAGGTCCTCGCTCGGCAGCCGCCGCCTTCGCCGCCCAGTTGCCTGTCATGAAGACGCAAACAAGACCGGCCACGAGGATACACGCAATTCGAGAAGGGGAAGTTTGAGGGCGGGTCATGAGTGTCTCCAGGGTAGGCAAAACGTTCGGTGACGCCGAGTATAATGCTTGCACCACAGAAATCCAGTTCAGCGCAAAGGTTCTCGAGATGCGTCGTTTGCTGATTGTTGTCGCCACGTTGCTCCTTGCGAGTTTTCTTTATTGGTACCCCTTCCTGTCGGCACAAACGCCAGTCACCAAAGACGGGGCCGCGGCGGTGACAACCGCGGATCTGCTGGTGGGCTTGTCCACGGCAGACGGAGCCGACAATGCAGGCCTGATTCAACGTGCCGTGGACGGTGGGACCGCACAGATTCGTTTCCCCAAAGGGCGGTATCGCATTAGCAAAACGATCACGGTGAACCTGGCTGAGGTCGGCCCTACATCGTTTTCTTCAGATGGGACCACCACGTTAGTGATGACGGGTCCCGGTCCGGCGATTCGTTACATCGGCACCCACGGCGGGACCGCTTCCCCACATACCATGAAGCCGGATGTGTGGGAGGGTCAGCGAACGCCCCTGGTCGACGGACTGGAGATCACCGCGACCCATCCCGAGGCCGACGGGATTGCCGCCAAGGGAACGATGCAGTTGACGGTCAGTCGCACCACGATCACACATGTGCGCCACGCGGTACGACTGCAAGAGCGCAATCGTAATGTGACCCTCTCGGAATGCCATCTTTACGACAATCACGGCATCGGCGTTTTCCTGGATGGGGTCAACCTCCATCAGATCAACGTGGCCAACTGCCACATCAGCTACAACGATGCGGGAGGCATCGTGGCAAAACAAAGCGAGATCCGCAATTTACAGGTTGGTACGTGCGACATTGAAGGCAATA
>NZVR01000183.1 GCA_002701545.1 Blastopirellula sp.
TAGCCGATCGGCCGAAATCTGCTTAGAATACTCGCATAGGACTGCACTGATCAAAGGAGATGCACGTGTTATCGATCACCGAACAGGATCGAACGACAAGCCGTCGTCATTTTCTCCGCGTGGGAACGCTCGGGCTGGGTGGGCTGACCCTTTCCAACCTGNTGGCATCCCAAGCTGCGGCCGGTGCACAGAAGCTGACCTCGGACAAATCGGTCATCTTCTTGTTTTTGCATGGCGGCCCTTCGCAAACCGAAACGTTTGATCCCAAGATGACTGCTCCGGCAGGGGTGCGGAGTTGTACCGGCGAAATTGCGACTTCTCTACCCGGAGTCACCTTTGGCAGTACCTTCGAGCGTCTGGCCACGCTGGCGGACCAATTCTCTGTGGTGCGTTCCTACAAGACGGGCAACGGCAACCACGACATTAAACCGATCGTCTCGACAGCGAGCGCCGGTGCGAATGTAGGCTCATTGTATGCCCGCGTGGCTGGCACCAACGACGCCGCCACGGGCATGCCGAAAAACGCATTACTCTTTCCACGCGCAGTGGATTCCTCCACGATGCCAGGGATCACACAATTCGGCAACTTCAGCTCCTCGGGGCAACTCGGCTCCGCATATGCTCCGTTTGTTCCCGGTGCGGGCGGCAATTTACAAGAGGACATGCGGCTCAGTCTGTCGCGCACGCGACTGGATGACCGGCAGTCCCTCCTGAAGGGGCTCGATCGCATTCGACAAGATGTGGACAGCAACGGATCACTCGAGGGCCTGAACCGCTTTCAGCAGCAAGCGTTTGANACGATTGTGGGAGGCGTCGCGGACGCGTTCGATTTGACCAAAGAGGATGCGCGGACCATCGAGCGATTTGACACGGCACCTCTGGTGCGCCCCGAGCAAATCAGTAAAGCGTGGAAGAACTATCCACGTTACGTCGACAATGCCAAGTCCCTGGGCAAACTTCTGCTGCTGGCGCGACGACTCTGCGAAGCCGGCTGCGGTTTTGTCACCGTCACAACGAATTTCGTCTGGGACATGCACGCTGACGTCAATAACGCGACCATCGAAGAAGGCATGGATTACATGGGGCGACCTTTAGACCATGCGCTGTCCGCTTTCGTGGAGGACCTGGCTGCTCGTGGTTTGACGGACAAGATCATGTTAGTCGCCACGGGTGAGATGGGTCGGACGCCTAAAGTGAATGCTCGAGGCGGGCGAGACCACTGGGGTGGGATTGCTCCGCTGTTTGTTTACGGTGGAGGCTTGAACATGGGGCAGGTCATCGGCCAATCCACTGCGGATGCAGGCGCTCCGGCAACGGCCCCTCAAAGCAATGCGAACTTGATCTCCACCATCATGCATACGTTGTTCGATGTGGGAGAATTGCGGACGGCCACCGGAGTCCCGCAAGACATCGCTCGGATCATTACCGGCAGCGAGCCGATCCCAGGATTCATGTAAGTCGCTTAATCCAGGGCACGGAGTGGGTCGGCCCCAACGATCGACGGGCGTCATATGGCTGTAAAATGTGCGAGTTGCGGTGAAGAACTGATGGGGGCGGTCAATCGCTGCTGGCGGTGTGGGCACGAGTTCATCTCTCAGCCCGGATCGACAGACTTACCACCTGTGCGTCAACAGCCGGTCACACCTGTACCACCTGAAATCGCCGACGCCGATACGATCGCAAATCATGGCGAGGCGCCCTCTGACGTCACCGTCGCTTCCGACGCGTCACCTGTTGCGGTGTCGGCAACACAAGATCCGCATACCGCCCCACCATCGGAAACCCCTGCACCACCCCCAGGCTATGACCGAGTGGGTTCCCCATTCGCCACTTCGAGCGACACGAGAAACATCGCGCCGCAAATGGCGGCCCCAGTCACCACTGCTGTTGAAATGCCGGTCTACCCTCGCCATGCAGCTGCAGGTGGGGGTGCCATCGCATCGCTGGTCATAGGCAGCTTGAGTGCCATTGGTGTCTTGCTACTGATCAACGGCGTGTTCCTGACAGCCGTCGGCGTACTGTTGACCTCCATGTTGGGCATCGGTCTGGGTATCTGGGGTACCTATTCCAAACGCCGCAGCTTTGCCATCGCCGGACTCCTGATCTGCTGCTTGACGTTATCCATCTCAGGCTTCTACTGCACTCAAGAGTTGTACATTGCCATTTATGGCAGAAGCCCGTGGACCACACTGCCAGCAGAGGAACCGTTGCTGGATGAAGTCGACAGCGGCTACTGAGCCAGTTCCTCAGAAACGATGGGGCCGAGCGTGAAGTCCTCTTCAGCACTGCTGACGTTCACCAACCAAGCAGAGGCCCTCTGGCAAGCTTATCTGGCAGAGGGCGCGGGGCAGGTTGACCGCGCTGCGTATGCAGCTCTCGCCGCGTGTTCGCCAGCAGCACGGGACGAGGCGCCAGACGCTCTCGCTCCCGCGATCCAGCGGATCGAACAACTCAGCCAACAAATTGCCTGCACGCCGCAAGGACTGAACTTTGTGAGTGGCGAAGCCGGCCTGGTCCCTCGCCGTGACCTGCATGCCGAGTTCACTCAGCATCTGGAAACCTTACGGAAACTCTGTGGCCCGCAAGACATCCCGCCAACACCCTGAACGGAATGCAATCGTCGCCCCGAACGGTGCCTGCCAGTAAGTTCGCTTACTGGCAAGTTCACTTACTCGCAATTTCACTTACTGGCCAAGTTCATTCACTGGCCAAGTTCATTCACTGGCCACATTCATGTAGACCTTGAGCGCCGATTTTTCTTCGACCAGCAGACGCATCAATTCGCCATAGTTATCCAGTCCATCGACGGGATTCGTCAAGATTTTCTCAATGACGCCGGGATACATGACTTCGCCCAGCGCCAAGTCACGGATGCCTGACTCAAAATGTTCGCGATTGGCATTCACCGATCCGAGCAACAGCTTATTCCCCAGCACCCACTCAATATTGATCTGGTCGGCGTGCACACCATGCTCGCTGCTTCCGCCAGTGATGCTGGTCCACACGAGCGCTCCATTGAGGTTCAGCACCTTCATGCTGTCAAACGCCACGGCACTGCTACCGGTGGCGTCGATAATCAGATCCGCTTTTCCAGTTTCCTGCGCCAAGTCTTCGATCGTACGTTGTTTGAGACTGACGTAGTTGGCCTCCATACCGGCGACAATTTCGGAGTTGCGTGTGGGGGGTTCCGAGCGGGCCAGTGTGTAGACCTCGAGTCCACGCAACTTCAACACCAACGTTGCCAGCAGTCCAATCTGTCCGGCTCCCATGACATAGGCCACGCGTGGCTTCCACACGCGCATCCGCCGTTGTGCTTCGTAGGCCTGTTGCACTGCTTTGGCCGCGCAACTCATCGGCTCCATCAGCACGTGCAGATGTTTGAGTCCCTGTGGTACGCGGACAATATACTCTTCGTCATCCACAAAATATTCGGTCAGGAAGCCATGTCGCAAATTGATCCCACGTTCATAGTAGGTCTCTTCACTGGTCATGTCGTAGGTGCCGATTTGGTCATAAATAGAACCACCCGGACGACGCACGGTAGCGGTGACAAAATCCCCAGGCTTGACGGATCGGACCTGCGTGCCGACTTCCTCGACGATGCCAAACGACTCATGCCCCAAAACCAACTCATCGCTACCGGGAGGCGGGTTGCCATAAAGACCTTGGTTGATTTCCGCATCCGTCGCGTCCACGCCGACTTTCAACACACGCACCAACACGCCGTGCCCGTCGCGGATTTGCAAACCGTCTGGCGAATCCGTAACTTTAGGCTTTGCCAGTTCTGTCAGGTGCACACTGTCGGGTTGGCTGGGATAGACTGCAATGGCTTTCATAGTGCTCAGAACTCGAAGAGGAAAGTGCGTGACATAACGAGCGACGTAGTTTAGCAGGTCACTTGATCCATTTCGAGGGCGCGCGGCGGCTTCGTCTGGCACCCTCGTCACCCACCTATTTCCCCTCCGGCCCCCACCGGGAGTTTCCAGATGCCTCTCCACAAAAAACGCTTCCTGACGGCCGAGTGGCGCTGGCTGGCGATGCTGAACTACCCTGTCGACCCCGAGCTGCTGGCACCGCTCGTCCCCGCCGGCACATCGCTTGATTTCCACGACGGCGAAACCTACATCAGCGTGGTTGGATTTCAATTCTGGAACACGAAACTACTTGGCCTTCCTGTTCCGTGGCATCGCAACTTTGAAGAAGTCAACCTGCGCTTTTACGTCAAGCGAGAAGTGGCTGGCGAACTGCGGCGTGGCGTGGTCTTTCTCAAGGAACTGGCGCCCAAGTGGGCCATTGTGACCATCGCCAACGCCGCCTATCACGAACAGTATGAATTGCGGCGGATGCGCCATGCAGTCGACACCAGCGGCCCGGCTCCGGCAGTCCAGTACGAATGGCAGGTCGACCAGCGGTGGAACGGCATCAGCGCACAAGCCAAGGGGGAAGCCCACCCGCTCGTGTCGGAAAGTCTTGAGGAGTTCATTNCCGAACACTATTGGGGATACACCAAACGCCGGGACGGCCGCACGGTCGAATACCGAGTCGAACATCCTCCCTGGAAAGTCTGGCAGGTCGAGCAAGCACAATTGGATTGCGACATCGAACAGGTATACGGCGCTCACCTGGTACCCATTCTCGAAGCGCCGCCGCATTCAGCCTTTATCGCCGATGGCTCCGAGATCGCGGTCTATCGCCCTGTGACCTTTACTGCCACCTAGTGTTCACAGGCGGGCAGCGCACCGGAAACCCGGAAACCCGACAGCGCACTTGAGCAAAATCGCGAGCATCCGCCCGCGCAAACCGTAGCGCATCAGGCAGCGACACCGCCTATACTACAGGCATGTCATCATCTACATATCACCCCTGTCGCTCGGCGTTGCTATCCCACTGGTTCCCCACAGCTTGCTTCGTTCTGGCTTGCTGCCTGCCGGTTGGAGAACTTCCTGCAGACGAATCACCGGCAGTTGACTTTGACCGCGACATCCGTCCGATCTTATCGGACAACTGCTTTCAATGTCACGGACCGGACAACGCAACACGCGAAGCCGACCTCCGACTCGATCTGAAATCGGCACTCAACCGATCGCTCGACGACGGGAAGCTCCTGGTCGCCGGCCAACCTCACAACAGCTTGTTGTACCAACGCATCACGGCCGTGGACGATACGCAGATGCCTCCGGCAGACTCGGGCAAAAAACTCACCGCTGAACAAAAACGGTTGCTCGAGCGTTGGATTCTCNATGGTGCTGAGTGGGGCGAACATTGGTCCTTCGTCGTACCTCAACGCCCTCCCGTTCCAGCGGTCGAATCCACGTGGTGCCAAAACGCGGTGGACAACTTTATCCTCACCGAAATGTCCGGCAACAAGCTGCAACCTTCCCCAGCCGCTGACAAAGTCACGCTGCTCCGCCGTATCACGTTGGACCTGACCGGCTTGCCACCGACACCGAAGGAAGTGGACGCGTTTTTGGCGGACGCGTCAGACAAAGCGTATGAGCGGGTGATCGACCGACTTCTCGATTCACATCGTTTCGGTGAGCACATGGCGGCGATGTGGCTCGACCTCGCTCGCTATGCCGATACGAGTGGCTATCAGAATGACGGCCCGCGAGAAATGTGGCGTTGGCGAGACTGGGTGATCAACGCCTACAACAACAATATGCCATTTGACCAATTCACCATTGAGCAGTTGGCGGGAGATCTACTGCAAAAGAACCACGGCTTCTACCGTGGCGAACTGCAAGCTCTGGAGTTGAACTCACGTGACCGCAATCGACTCCTCGCCACAGCTTTCAATCGCAATCATCGCGGGAATGCCGAGGGCGGAATTATACCGGAAGAGTATCAGGTGGAATATGTGGTCGATCGACTCGATACCACCGCCACCGTGTGGCTTGGATTGACACTCGGGTGCGCCCGTTGCCACGATCACAAATACGACCCGATCACCCAGCAAGATTTTTATCAGACATTTGCCTTTTTCAACAATGTGCCAGAGTACGGCCGGGCAATTAAAGAGGGCAATTCTCCTCCCTTTATGCTGGCTCCCACCGACCAGCAACTCGCAGAACTCAAGGCGTTGCGGACTCGCAAGCAACAGTTATCCAAGTCGCGACAACTGCAACCAGACTTCCTTCGCTCCCAGCAGACCCGCTGGGAATCGTCCGCAGACCTCAAGGCACTCGATGACTGGTCCGTCACCTCCGGGTTNGTNGCTCAATTCGATTTTGATGGCCAGCTGCAGAACCAACTTCCGGACAGCCCGGCGGCGCGTTTCCAAGGCCAATCGGTCAGTCTGGTACCACATCGTGACGGGCACGCACTGCAACTGGCGGACGGCGGACACGTCAACGCAGGCGACGTTGCCAACTTCGGTTATTTCGATCCTTTTACGATCACTGCCTGGGTTCACCCTACCAGCGACGGCACGCTGATTTCGCGGATGACGATGAAACCTCAGGGCGCGGGCTACTATTTGCACCTGGAAGAGGGTCGTCTGCAACTCAATCTCGTGAAACGCTGGCTCGATGATTCCATCCGAGTGGAAACTAAAAGTCAGTTACACCACAATCGCTGGCAGCATGTCGCAGTGACTTACGACGGTTCCCGTGTGGCCAGCGGCATCAAGATATATGTGAACGGCAACTTACAAGAGACCGTCGCCAACCATGACTTCCTCAACCAGACCATGGCGACTGACGAACCCTTGCGTATTGGCGCCGGACACCAAACACTGACTGGACAAATGGACGACGTTCGCGTTTACGACCGTGCGCTCGCGGCAACCGAAGTGGCCATTGTGAGTGTTGCCGCTTCGATACGTGAAATTGTGCAAACCCAACCCGCGCGACGCTCCTCTCACGCGCGCACCAAACTCAAACGTTTCTTTGTCACCCAAGCGGCAGCGCCGGAGATTCGTAAGGCACAACAGCAATTGGACGACGCGGAACGTCAAGAACGGGAACTGATAGGCAGCTTCCCAACCGTCATGATCATGCAAGAGCGTCCCCAGCGACGGCAAACATTTGTTCTCGAACGAGGGCAGTACAACGCCCCCAAGCAAGCCGTGCAAGCCAACATTCCATCGGTTTTTCGCAACCGGGACATCACCGACCGATTATCTTTTGCCCGCTGGCTCGTTGCACGCGACAACCCGTTGACGGCGCGCGTCACCGTCAACCGCTTCTGGCAGATGCTCTTCGGTGAAGGCATCGTGCGCACCATGGAAGACTTCGGGTCGCAAGGTCAACGGCCATCGCACCCTGAACTGCTCGACTGGCTAGCCGTGGAATTCATGGACAGCGGCTGGAACGTCAAACAGCTCTTAAAAACGATTGCCCTGAGTGCCACATATCAGCAATCCTCCATCTGCTCATCCGTCAACGCAGAACGAGATCCTGACAATCGTTTATTGACCCGGCAAGCACGCTTTCGCCTGGGCGCCGAGTTGATTCGTGACCAGGCCTTGGCAGCCTCGCACCTGCTGCACGAGCAAGTGGGAGGCCCCTCGGTCAAACCGTATCAACCGAGCGGATTGTGGTCCGAAATCGCATCGGACACAAATTACCAGCAATCGCCGCCGCCACAACTGTACCGCAGGAGCCTGTACACCTATTGGAAACGGACGGTTGCACCGCCGACCATGACCACATTTGACGCCACCGCGCGGGAGATGTGCACTGTCCAACGCGCGCGGACAAATACGCCTTTGCAAGCGCTCGCGGTGATGAATGACACCACCTACCTGGAAGCCGCCCGGAGCCTCGCCGAGCGCGCATTACGTCACCAGGGGCAAGCACCCCAGCGCATCATGCTGACATTCCGTTCGGTTCTCGGCCGTCCGGCGACGGAGCCTGAACTGCGAATCCTACAGAAAACATTGGCACAAGCGACCGCTCGGTTCAAGACGAACCCCGCGGCAGCCTCCAAACTGCTGGAAGTCGGCGAGCGTCCGCGCGACCCGCAACTGGATACTGTGGAACTCGCCGCCTACTCGGTGGTCGCCAGCTTGATTTTGAATCTCGACGAAACCGTCACGCGGGAATAGCCTGGAACGATGCATTCACCACCAACCGTCACATCACTGAATCGCCGTAACTTTCTGAACNGTTCGGCAAACGGAGTCGCCATTGCGGGCCTCGCCAGTCTGTTGGGGAATGACTTACAGGCGGAACAGGCGCCGCCGGCAAGTGCCCCTAAAGCAAAGCGGGTCATTTATTTGTGCCAGTCGGGCGCGCCATCGCAACTTGATTTGTTCGACTACAAACCGGGACTCAAGCAATTTCACGGCCAAGACCTCCCCGATTCGGTCCGCCGCGGGCAACGCCTGACCGGGATGACCAAAGACCAGACGACGTTTCCCATCGCACCTTCGATGTTCCGATTTCAGCAACATGGTGCGTCGGGAGCTTGGGTCAGCGAACTGATGCCTCACATTGCCAAAGTCGCTGACGAGTTGTGTTTCGTCAAATCGATGCACACCGAAGCGATCAATCACGATCCGGCGATTACGTTCATGCAAACCGGCGCACAGCTTGCCGGTCGGCCGAGTTTCGGCGCCTGGATTTCCTACGGATTAGGGAGTCTCAACCAAGACCTGCCAACCTTCGTTGCCATGACGTCGGGACAAGGTGGGCAACCTCTCTACGACCGTCTGTGGGGGAGCGGATTTTTACCCACGCAACATCAAGGCGTGAAATTTCGCCGCAGTGGAGACCCGGTCCTTTATCTTTCCGACCCACCGGGAGTCGATCGCGACTTACGGCGCAACATGCTGGACAATTTGACCGCCATGAATGAACTGGCGCTGGCCCGCAAACGCGATCCGGAAATCTCAACACGCATCGCCCAGTACGAACTTGCCTTTCGTATGCAAGACTCTTTACCCAAGCTCGTAGATACATCGAACGAGCCACAGCATGTGCTTGACATGTACGGAGAAGATAGCCGCACGCCGGGAACCTTCGCAGCGAACTGCCTGCTGGCTCGACGGTTAGTCGAGCAAGGCGTGCGATTCGTCCAACTCTACCATCGAGGTTGGGATCAACATACGGATCTACCGGTCAAGATTCGCGAGCAGTGTCGCGCCACCGACCAACCTTCGGCGGCCCTGATTCGAGATCTGAAACAACGCGACATGCTGGACGACACCCTGATCATCTGGGGTGGCGAGTTCGGTCGCACGGTGTATTGCCAAGGGACTCTAACCCCCAGCGATTATGGCCGCGACCATCATCCCCGCTGCTTCACCGTTTGGTTAGCGGGCGGGGGGATCCGTCCCGGGTTCACCTACGGTGAAACGGACGACCATTCGTACAACATCGTGCGCGACGCGGTCCACATTCACGACCTCAATGCGACTCTCCTGCATTGCTTGGGAATTGACCACCGGCGTCTGACGTTTCAGTACCAAGGACGACACCATCGGCTTACCGATGTCCACGGCCACGTGGTGAAATCGCTTCTCAGCTGAGCCTCACACTCCGGTCCGCCTACCGCAAATAGCCTCGCACCCAGCCGCGTGAGCCTTGAGGCGGAATCCGGTCGGCGACATCCGTACCATCCGCTAGTGTGAATGAGACGGCGAGTGGAAACTTGCCGGGCGGCGCGTTTCGCGTGTACTGGCCCTCTCCCCAATACTCCCCTTTGGCAATCACATCCAAGCGGACGAGGGAATCGGATTTGCAAACGACATGGCCGCGGAGAGCAACCTGGAAACCTCGCTTGCCGTCCGCTGTCTCGAGATGCGCCTGCCCCGTCAACAAGCCGTCTTCCAACTTCATGGACACGTCGCGTACTTCGGCATCGCGCCACATCGGTGGTTCACCTCGTGTATTGTCAACCAGATGATACTTGGCAATTCGCATTTGCAGACTGCGCGGAACATTCCCCTGACAGAGCGCCTGATGCTCGTCAGCAGATACCCAGAGATTGTCCCGGGAAATGGCGTTCTGGAAGATCTTTTGCCAACGATCTTCGGTCGCTTCATAGCCACTCAATACCTTGGCGCGCACCCTCACCACCAAACCTCCCTCCGGTGGTGTCGGATTGTATTGCACATCCGACTTTCCGGGATCGATCGCAGCGACATCCGCTTCAGCGGCTTTCAAGTCCGCGAACTGCTTGAGCGATTGCTGCAGGAGTCGCAGTAGTTTTTCCGGATCACGATTGTTGTTGTAGAACAACAGTTTTCCACCGGCAGTGCCGACGTAGAACCCTTGCGTCGTCCCGCGAAAGTCACCGCGTGGTCCTTGACCTGCAAGCTTGCGGTAGTAATCTCCCTCAGCATCTTTTTGGCGACGCTGATAGGCTTGATCCAACGCAACCGGGACAAATTTGGTTTTCAGTAGTGAAACAATCTGAGGATGGGCGAACGTCGACTCACGGTCGAGCACTCCGTTATTTCACGTGCATCCCAGCGGATGACCATCCATGGCCCAAATGAAAATCGGTAGCTGCCTGCGTGCCGCGATCTCTTGTGCTGCAAGTAACTCGATCTTCCACGGAATCGATCGCCAAACGGTATCTGCACTCGGTGCCAGCAGCTGGTGTAGATGCTGAAACTCGTCCTCGCTCACTTCGGCATGTACTGTCCCGGCAACTGATAGCAGCATGCAGCCGAACAGCCCCAGCGTGACTCGACTCTTCCGAAACCAATCGATACATGCAACACCAGACATGACTTTCCTCCGACGCGAGCCCAACTGACAGCAATGCTGTGACAGGCTTACCAGTATACCGTCGGCCGGTTCTGCCAAGTTGAACGATCCCGCAATTTGTGATCTCTGGGTAAATTCTGCGTTTTCCTGAAGATCTCATGCCGGCCAACCGAAATTAGGACAGCTTGAAGTTCCAGAATCCTTAGGGGGGACGAAGGAATGATCGGATCAAGGTATGTACCGATTAGCCCGTTCCCACATCGCATTCAGTTGCTGTGCATCCCTCATCGGTCTGTGGGTGTGCCTGATCCTGCTGGCACGGCCTGCCGGCGCTCAGCAAAAGCTCTGGTTCCCATCCGTCCAGGCCCATGGCAACCGCCGGGTCATTGACGCCCATCGATCGCAACTTCAGTCGACTTGGCCGGCAGCTTCCCGAACCGCCACCGACGCGCGCCCCGCGGGCACGCCTCACTCACCTGCAAAACCGGTGACGGGAAACGTTGCGCAAACGGCACATCGATCAGAAGCCATCGTGGTCGAGGACGGCGAGATTTTGCTAGACGACGCGATCGCATTCGACTCTCAGGCACCCTGTGATTGCGACGTATGCGCAGGCTGTCTGAAACGCAAGCACTTGATTCAAGGGCGACTCTGGGCACGGGCCGAATGGCTCAACTGGTGGAGCAGCAGTATGGATGCCCCGGCGCTGGTAACGACCAGCCCGGATACAGTACTACCAGCAAATGCCGGCATCCTTGGCGAACCAACGACCACAACGCTCTTCGGCGGAGACTTGGCAGATAATGACCGGGGCGGCATGCGTTATTCCTTTGGTTACCTGCTGAAGCCATGTCAGAATCTGAGCCTGGTCGCGACCTATGTGCATCTTGGCGACGCGCGTTCCAGTTTTCTGGCGACCGATGCCGAATTCCCGGTCCTGGTGCGTCCGTTTTTTGACGTGGAAACGGGCCAGCAAAATGGTGCGCGGATCGCATTCCCAGGCGAAGCGACTGGCGCTATCTCGGTGACCGCAACCTCCGCCTTTGACAGCTTCGACCTCGCTTTTTCGCAATTGACCTGTAGCACACCGCGCTGCAGCAAGGAGTTTTCCGTCGGCTTTCGTTACGCGCGTCTTCGAGATCAGCTCCGAGTCGATTCGACGACGACTGCATTAACCGGTGTCGCCGCCGGTACCACCCTGACGGGCTTTGATCAGTTTGATGCGGACAATACATTTTATGGCGGGCAACTGGGACTCGTCTTCCGCTCCTACCACTGTGCCTGGTCCTTTGACTTTCTGTTGAAGTTTGCCTTGGGTGGGACCAACACCGACGTCCGCACGAACGGCTTGACCGAAATTGACGGCACTTCGACGACAACGCGCGAAGGCAATTTGCTGACACAATCGTCCAACATCGGCAGCGTCGATTCCATGCAGTTTGCCGTTTTGTCAGAACTCGGCCTGAGAGTGAATTACCAGATCTCTTCGTGTTGGAATATCACTGCCGCGTACACGTTCCTGCACCTCAGCGAGGTAGCGCGAGCGAGCGAACAAATCGATACGCAGGTAAATCTATCGCAAATCCCTCCGAGCACGCTGACCGGCCCCTTAGCGCCCCTCCTGAATCTGAATACCAACGACTATTGGGTACAAGGTGTATCATTGGGTATTGAACGCCGATTCTAGTATCCTGATGAACACGCCGATCTTCGCAGACTCGGGCGTCACCAGGAAACGATCGACCAACCCAAATTCCACGCTCTCCATCTCTGGGTAGCTGCTATGCCCGAATGCCGCCCCGTTCTGATTTTAGGAGGCGGCATCAACGGTGCGTCCATTGCCCGAGAGCTGGCGTTGAATCATGTTCCCGTCGTCTTGGTCGACAAGGCCGACATTGGTTCGGGAGCGACCGCCTACTCCTCCCGCTTGATCCATGGTGGCGTCCGCTACCTGGAATACGGCGACTTCCAACTCGTCAAGGAATCACTGGCAGAACGCACTCGTTTACTGCAAAACGCACCGGACTTTGTCAAACCACTACGTCTGCATATCCCCGTCGTCAGCCGCTGGGGTGGTACCTGGCAGACGATGCGGCGGATGGCAGGCATGGATCGTCCCGACCGTCCAACGCGAGCCCGTGGTCTGCGCCTCGTCCAGGCGGGCCTGTGGTGCTATGACGCCTTTGCTCGCGATCGCTCACTACCTCGACACACCACGCAGCGACGCGAAGAATCCGGGGTCCCTCATCTCAACACCTTGTACCGCTGGGTATGCGCTTACACCGATGCCCAGATGGTTGCCCCAGAGAGGTTTGTCGTCGCCTTACTGCAAGACGCCGAGCACTTTGCCATGGCCCACGGTGAGCGTTTTGATGTCTTGACCTATCACGACGCAACGTTGCAGGACCAATCCGTTACCTTGCGGGACCGTTCCGGCAACACCACCTGCGAGTTGAAGCCAGAGCTCATCATCAATGCCAGTGGGGCCTGGGTCGATCAGACGCTGCAACAACTGAGTGTGACTGCCCCGCGACTGATAGGCGGCACCAAAGGGAGTCACTTCGTGAGCCATCACCCAAAACTCATCGCCGCGCTCGATGGCCGCGGCATCTACGCCGAGGCCCAAGATGGGAGGCCGGTTTTCATGCTGCCGTTTGGTGATGCGGCGCTGGTCGGCACGACCGACGTACGTTTCGAACAACCACCGCAACATGCCACTGCCAGTGAAGAAGAATTAGAATACCTGATCGCTGCGGCAAATCAGGTCTTTCCAGACCTGAATCTGAATCGGGAAGCCGTTGCCCACCACTATGCAGGCATCCGCCCGTTACCGTTCAGCCGTGCAAAACGCACGGCTGCCGTTTCTCGGCGACATACCCTGCACCCACATGCCTGTGCAGAACTCCCCATGGTTTCGGTCATCGGCGGAAAACTGACCACCTGCCGTTCGTTGGCCGAGGAAACGGTGGCTCAGGTGTTACCTCAGATCGACCGCCAAGTCGCTGCCAATTCACGTGATCGGGAAATTCCCGAAAGGGCTCCGGACTGGAAACGGGCCGTTGATGCTCCGGCACGCTTGCAAGAGATCATCCAGACGGAGTGGGTTCAAACCATAGAAGATCTTGTCGAGCGTCGACTCTTGCTCCTTAACGATCCAAATTTATCTCGCCAAACACTCCGCAAACTGGCAGAAGCCCTCGTTCACGCTGGTCGACTCGGTGACCGCGATGTCGAAACGGCAGTGGCCCGGTGTCAGCAGCGATTGCTGCAGCACTTCGGTAAAACGCTGGTCGATTCCGACTAGCCAATCCATCTCAACGGTGTTTGTTCGGCAATCATCGGGACAAATGGTGGAACTGACGATTTGGGAGTAAACTGGAAGAGAGTCCTTGTTTCGTGACTCTCTATGACTTCCTGTTTCATCCGCCTTCCCTTCGCTACTGCCTCTATGAATCGCACGTCTAACGTTATTTGGCTGGTCCTCTTCCCGTTACTTCTGGCACCGACATTGGCTCAAGAAGTCAAACGCCCCCGCGTCTTTCTTGACAAGAACCCGCGGATTGTCGCATTTCAATTGAAGCGTTTATCGAATGAGCAATTGCTACTCGTCGAACGTGCGACAGACCATGAAAAATACAAACCCGTGTTCGCCGCGATTCTGAGTCGGGCGGGCATGTCGCGCAAAGATCGCGAAGACGCACTGAGCGGACTGGTCGTTCTGAACAACTCCAACGTAGTCACCGAACTCCTTGGCGCCGTGGCCGCCACGCAAGTCGAAGACGCGGAACAACTGCGGGTCGCGCAACAATTAGCCGCCATGCTGCTGCAACAACGAGCCACTGCGTTACAAGCTCACCAATCCGAACTGGTCGCTGCAACGACATCCACGAACTCGGTTCTCCGCGCCACCGGCTACGCGGGTCTGATTGTCGCCGGCTCGGCTGACACCGCTTGGAAAGCGGTTGGCATGTCGCCAGAAGCTCAGCTTGACTACCTGCATGCGGTGTCCTTAATACCTCGAAAAGCGACACGCGCCACGCTCCGAGCACGTGTCGCTACCTTGTTCGACCAAGCTCCCAATCCAGAGATCAAGCTGGCTGCGATTCGAGCGTTTGCCGACATTCCGGCACAGCAACGAGAAAACTTTCAACTCGTGGCAGAGTGTACTGGCGAACCGGCACTCCGCACGACCGCCGTACGAACCTTGCTGACGATCCCTGCCGAATTTCGTCCGCGTGAAACGGCCGCCAAACTCGTCGATGATTTCGTCACGTTTGCAGAAGACACACCTGCGGCGGAACGCACGACAGATGACTTCGTCGATGTGATGCAACTGACCGATCAACTGATGGGGCTGGTACCGGCAGCGGCGGCAAAATTGTATCGCAAGCGTTTGGACGCCGTCACGGTTCGGGTCGTAAGGATCAACACCGTGGAAGAGGAAATGCGTTACGACCTGCCTTACTTTGCCGTCGAAGCGGGACGAGAGGTGCAAATCGTCCTTCATAATGATGACTTGATGCCACACAATTTCGTCGTCACCGTTCCGGACGCATTACAGGAAGTCGCCTTGGCTGGAGCAGCACACGGCCCCGCTCCTGGAAAGTTCGGACACCCGTACGTACCGGAATCTGACCAAGTCTTATACGCGACCGGTATGGTACCACCTCATCGACGCGCCCGGCTGACGTTCAAGGCACCCGACACACCTGGTGAATACCCCTATGTCTGTACGTTCCCGCGCCACTGGATGCGGATGTATGGAGTCATGGTCGTGGTGCCTGACCTGAATGCCTGGCAGCAATCGCCCACCAAGCCTAAGGATCCTATCGGCAGTAACCGAGCCTTCGTGGCAAACTGGAAGCTAGAAGACTTACAGGACCAGATTTCCGCTGGCCTGCAAGGACGCTCACCGAAAATCGGAGCCCGCATCTTTACCGAAGCCACGTGTGCTCAGTGCCATAAATTTCGAGGGCAGGGGGGGGCTGTCGGTCCCGAACTGACCGAAGTTTATAAACGCTTCAAGAATGTCGACGCCGACGTCTTGCGGGAAGTCCTCGACCCCTCACACAGAATCGACCCGAAATACGCTGTGCGCGTCGTCGTCACCGATGAGGGCCAAGTCTTCTCGGGAATCGTCGCTTCAGAAGATCGAGACCAAATCGCTCTGATTGTGAACCCGGAAGCAAAACAGCCTCAAATCATCCAGAAGGATGAAATCGACGAAATGGTCAAGTCGTCCAAGTCCATGATGCCCAAAGCACTCCTGGATCGGTTCACCAAGGACGAGATCTTCGAACTGCTCAGCTACCTTAAATCCGGCAGCTCCACTCCATCAGCAGACTGATCTTCGGCCACCACGGTTCCGAACTGGCACGTCAACCATGCCACCCAGCTCGAATCGTCACGCACCAGACGAAGCTTGCCGATACCCTGGTATCTGGGTCGGAATCCCAAGCAGCTTGCGACCACAGGTGACAAATAGCGTTCTGTTGTCTTTACCGCCAAACGCGCAATTGGTGACCGTGTCCAATGGAGTTTCGCGAAAGCCCAACAGCTTTCCCTGTGGTGAAATGACATGAATACCAGGCTTGGTATCCAAGGTCTCACTGGTGCCGCGCTCTTTGTGTAATCCTGCGGCAACATAAAGATTTCCCGCCGCATCAATCGCCATACCGTCGCCGCTACGTCCCGGATAGAAATTGATCAACACACGTTCGTTTGCGAGCGTCCCGTCAGCGCGCAAATCATAAGCTCGGATGTCACGATGGTGGTTCGCATCCGGATGAGCCTCGATCAGGTACAGCGTTTTCTCGTCAGGTGACAACACGATTCCATTGGGCATATGGATGTCTGGCCACCGCAGTAACTGAACTACTTTTCCATCGGGGTCGATCCGATAAACGGCATTCGGGTTCCCTTTCTCAGGATCCGGCGTACCGGGACGAGACGTGAAGTAAATCCTTCCTGATCGGTCCGCACACAGATCGTTGGGCGCGGCAAACGGGAACTTTCCGTATTTGTCCGCCAGCACCTCGATCTTCCCCGTCTTCAGATCACGTCGCGTTACGCGTCCCGCACCGCCTTCGCAACACAACAGTCGCCCCCGGCTGTCGAAAAACATACCGTTCGTCTGCTGTGTGTCACGAGCAAAGACCGACACCGTCCGTTTCTGACCAGACCAGAGCAAGATCTTGGAAGCCGGTACGTTCGTAAAGAAACAGTCACCATCGGGCAACGCAGCAGGTCCTTCCGTGAAGACCTTCGTGTCGTTGATGACAGCCAGTTCCTCGACGGGCCCCAGGAATCGGTCACTGGCGAGCCCTGCATATGAGGTCGCCGCACCGAATACCGAACCCGCAGACTGCCACAGACACGCTCCACCAACAGCAGAGGCTTGCAAAAAATCACGACGTCGCATCTTGATCGACCTTTCAGATTTACGTCGCCCCATCCGCCCATCCAGATGTTTCAGATAAACAGTGCCTCAAACATCTCCTGATTGAATCCGACGGCAAGCGTCTTGCCTTTTCGCAGAGTGGGAGCTCGAAGATTCCCTGTTGGGCCGAGCACGAGTTTCTGCAATTCCGCCTCATCGGGACTTGTTTTCTTCAGGTCGATCGTGGTGACCTTTTTTCCCTTGGCGACATGCAGCTTATTGGCATCGGCAATCAAAGCCGCGGCTTCGTCCCAACCAAGTGTTTCCTTCTTGGCGTTGATCTCTTCTTTGGTGTCGATCGAGTGCGTCGCAAGAAACTCCTGCGTTTTTTTGCAGCTCGTTCAGCCAGGACGATGATAGCTCCAATCAATCTTAGCCATAGGTTCGGCCTTTCTTTTGAAGGTCTGGGAATCTTTGGGGGTTGCCAACCCTTCATGTTGTAGGCGGTGTGACGTGAGTTTCAAGCCCGCCTGGAACAGACTCCCCGGAAAGTCGCAAAATGCCGGGCTGTCAGGCTGGGGGTCTCCCAACTTTTCGGAGCCGGATCTGGCCACCTAGAGTCATCACTGGTTTTGCGTAACAATGACGGTCAAGACATCACTCTTTCACGGTCCTTTCGCCATGCAATTTCACGCTACCACGATTTTGACAGTCCGTCAGAACGGCCAAGTTGCCATGGGCGGCGACGGGCAAGTCACCTTGGGTTCTGCCGTCATGAAGGCCGACGCCAGCAAGATTCGCAGATTGGTCGATGGCTCGGTGCTCTGTGGCTTCGCCGGTGCCAGCGCTGACGCATTTGCCTTGCTGGAGCGTTTCGAGGCCAAATTGAAAGATTACCCGCAAAACATGCCTCGGGCAGCAACCGAGTTAGCGAAAGAATGGCGCATGGACCGTGCCCTCAGGCGGCTGGAAGCACTGATGACCGTCGCCGACTCCAAGTCCACGTTGCTGGTCAGCGGGACAGGCGATGTCATTCAACCCACCGATGGCATTGTCGGTATCGGCTCTGGTGGCAACTACGCCATTGCAGCCGCACGGGCTTTAACCCAAAACACTTCCCTGTCCGCAGCGGAGATCGTCCAGCGGTCGCTGACGATCGCGGGCGAAATCGACATTTACACGAATACCAACATCGTCGTGGAGGAGCTTGAGTGCTCGAAATGATCACTGGCAAGGGCCACAGTAACGACTCGACCAATCTCACCCCACGCGAGATCGTTGCGCAGTTGGACCGATACATTGTTGGCCAAGACGATGCCAAGCGTGCTGTGGCGATCGCGATTCGCAACCGTTGGCGTCGCCAGCAGTTGACGAACGAGATGCGAGTTGAAATTGCGCCGAAAAATATCCTGATGATCGGTCCTACAGGCGTTGGCAAAACGGAGATCGCCCGGCGTCTCGCGCGACTCACCGGCGCTCCGTTTATCAAGGTCGAAGCGACCAAGTATACCGAGGTGGGTTACTACGGGCGCGACGTCGAAAGCATGGTCCGCGAGCTGGTCGAAAATGCCATCGGTCTGGTGCGGGAATCCGAACGCGCGAATGTCGAAGACGAAGCCAAACAACGCGTCGAGGAAAGACTGCTCGACATGATCGCCCCTCAGCCAATCTATCCCGGTGAGGATGAGGATGCCGAGGAAGCCGCAAAACAATACACACGAACGCGCGAAAAAATGCGCGCGATGCTGATCTCCGGAGAACTCGACCAACGCAAGGTCGAATTGTCGATGGAACAAAAGGCAACCCCGATGGTCATGGGGCCGATGGGCATGGACAGCATGGACATCGACCTTCAAGGGATGTTCGAAAAGATTATGCCGAAGAATACGGTCACCCGCGAATTGACCGTTACCGAAGCCCGCGGCGTCCTATTCGAACAGGAGTGCGATGCGTTACTCGATCCGGAATCCATCAACGCAGCCGCGATTGAACTGGCCGAGAACCTGGGGATCATTTTCCTTGACGAGATCGACAAAGTCGTCGCCAGTGGTGGAAACTCGGCCGACGTGTCTCGGCAAGGCGTCCAACGCGATCTGCTACCGATTGTGGAAGGAACGAGCGTCCAGACGAAGTACGGATATATCCGAACCGACCATATTCTTTTTGTCGCAGCCGGTGCGTTTCATCGTAGCGAACCCAGTGAACTCATGCCCGAATTGCAAGGCCGTTTTCCAATTCGGGTCGAATTGCAAGACTTGACCAAAGATGATTTCGTACGCATCCTCACCGAACCCAACGGCGCACTGACCAAACAGTACACCGCCTTGATGGACACCGAGGGCGTGGGGCTGACCTTCAGTGCAGATGCCATTGAAGCCCTGGCATCACACGCTTTCAAAGTCAACCAGACGACGCAGAACATCGGAGCCCGTCGACTGTACACCATCATGGAACGATTGTTGGAAGAACTGAGCTTCGAGGCCCCCGACATGCAGATGGGCAAAGTCGACGTCAACGCCGCTTATGTCAATGAACGCCTGGAGGAAATCACGGACAACGAAGATCTCAGCAAGTTCATTCTTTGAGCACCAAGCGATGCAGATCATCCCCGTGATTGACATTAAGGATGGCGTTGTGGTGCACGCCATTGCCGGGCAACGTAACGAGTACGAGCCCATCCAAAGCCAGTTAGCGTGTGACGCAACTCCGGGCCAAGTGGCAGCAGCGCTCCGCGACCACACCGGTTGCTCCCTCTTCTATCTTGCCGATCTCAGCGCCATCGCCGGAGCAACCCCCGATTGGGCAGCCTACGACGCCATCGCAACGACGGGCGCCTCGCTGATGATCGACGCCGGACTCTCCGCTCCAGATTCAGCCCGTGACTTCATGACCCAAGCCGAATCACTGGATTACATTGACGGCGTCGTCATCGCACTGGAAGCACTCACCTCGTGCGACGACCTGTCGGAATTACAGCAAATCACGAATGATCGCGGTATCTTCAGTTTAGATCTTCAAGCGGGGCAGCTGTTAACCCATGTGGAAGCCTTACGGCAGCGGTCTCCCCTGGAGATGGGGCAACACGCGATCCGTGCCGGATTTCAGCGTCTGATTGTGCTCGACTTGGCTCAGGTCGGTGTCTCAGGTGGCGTTTCCACACATCATCTTTGCCGCGCCTTATCCGTACGGTTTCCCGGCGTAAAACTCATCTCCGGTGGGGGCGTGCGGCACCGCGACGACTTGGACCAACTACAGGCTGCTGGGTGCCACGGCGCATTGGTCGCATCTGCTTTGCACAATCGCACACTGTCGCTGGAGCCACCAGACACGCATTGATCAGAGAGCCGGGAACTCCGCGGAGGAGTTGCCCCGACCAGCCGCCGTCAGCGAGGTTTTCTTCGCCGCCGGCGAGGCCCGGGAGTGTCGCCGGATTCGTCTTCTTCAAACTGGGGCAGCTGCGATTCCAACGCGCTGAGCTCTTCATCCAGCTGCTCATACCGACGCGTAATGCGCTGCATAATCTGCTGGTGCATTTCAGGCTTTGGCAACGAGTCTTTTCGTTTGGACCGTTTCATCAAATACCTTTACTTGCACAACTCAGCTTGCACAACTCAGACATGCTGCGGTGGCTCAGTTGCCAAGCTGTTTCGCCCGCTTTAACCGTCCGGCCTCAGCCTCGCGATAAGCTTTCATGCCATAAGACTCGACTTCCATCATCGCCGGGAGATTGGTCTTTGGCAACCACCGAGCATGTTCTTCCAGGATCTTTGTGTAACTGGGGTTCCCGGCGAGGTTATGCCATTCGTGTGGGTCTTCGCGGTGGTCATAGAGTTCCTCGGACCCGTCGGCATACCGAATGAACCTCCAATCCGTCGAACGCACCGCATGGTTATTTGGCCCAAATGTCGTGATTGCCGGGCGATCCCAAGGCAAGTCCGCTTGGCCCAGCAGCGGCTTCAAACTCTGCCCTTCCCAACTCGAATCGGCGGGCAACCCGCACAGGTCAGCTAACGTGGGAAATACGTCAATCAATCCGACGGGACGCGCACACCGCGCAACCTGCCCGCCGGGTGAGGCAATCACCAACGGTACTCGCGTCGCATCTTCCCACAACGAGCGTTTCGCCCAACGCTGTTTTTCTCCCAGGTGCCAACCATGGTCAGAATACAGAACGACCATCGTATTGTCCGCGTGCTTGCTGGCAGCCAGAGCATCGAGCAGGCGTCCGACGCAATGGTCCACAAAAGTACACGAAGCAAGATACGCTTGCACAGCGTGTGACCACTCGCCCGCCCCCACAATCTCGTGATGTCGAGGCGCGGGAAAACCATCGGTCAAATCACGGGCATACTGCGAAAGATCGCCACGGTCATTCAACAAGACGCGAGGCAAAGTGATCGACTCCCGAGGATGCTGCTGAAACCATGCCTTCGGTGCATACATGGGGACGTGCGGTCGGTAGAAACCGACTGACAACAAAAACGGCTCGTCGCCCAAGGTGTGAAGTTTCTCGATCGCCCAATTGGTAATCTTCGTATCCGGCATGTCCCCATCGCTTTCAGGATGGGCCCCCCAATCCCATAGCGGATGCCCTTGAGGGTGACTTAACTTCGTCTTCGGGCGAGGCCCGAAGCCACCGAAACTACCACCGTACTCTTGGAAATAACGCGGCTCTTGGCCTCCATAGATTTTGCCAACACCCACCGTGTCGTAACCGTGTTCGGCAAAGTATTCCGCCAGTGTCGTCGCATGCTTCACAACGGCACTAGCGCGCAAATGGGGCTGCAAAAAGTACAACTGTGTCGAGGAGGGCAAGCGTGACGTGACCATGCTTGCCCGAGACGGTGTGCAGACAGNCGCTTGACAGTGGGCATTGGTGAATAACGTACCGCGACCGGCCAGCGCATCAATGTGCGGTGTTTTCGCTTGAGGATGACCGCCAAGCACGCCCACCCAGTCGTTCAGATCATCAATGGACACCAGCAGCACATTCGGCTTACGCGGCACCGCAGCCGATTGATAAACCTCGTGCTGGGGGTCGCCACGACTCTTCAAGAAGGCCATCAAATCCAGAATCTCGTCCTCTTGGTAGGTGTCTAACAAGCCACTGGGCATCAGTGACACGGACGACGGCTTCATGACTTCAATTTCATCGCGCAACACCGTGGCCAGCTTGTCCGGATTCATCATGTCGGTCATGACCATCAAACGATCNCCCGCCGCATTCACGATACGGCCAATCACCGACTTGCCGGAATCAAGTGCAAACTGTGTTGACTGATATTGATCACTAATGACTTTGNTTGGCTCGATCATCGACTCCAACAGGTTCCTGGTATTGAATCGCCCGGCGACCCCTGTCAGGTCAGGACCAACAATGCCACCTTGGCCAGCAAAGCGGTGACATTTAAAACACGCCCCCTGAGTGAACAGCCGACGTCCACGTTGATAGTCGCGACCGGTGAGACCTTGTTCGACAATCGGCAAGAGCTCGTTCACCGTCCACTTCTTGACAAACTTACGGGGAGGCAGCGTACTGACTTGGCCCACCGGCTGTGCCGTCAGTAACTCACCAAGAGAGGCTTTCTCTTCGGCAGTCAACGTACCGATGGCATCGTTTCGTATGTTCACCAGGAAGCGGCTGAAGGAATGCCCACCGGAAAGCAGGGAGGCATCGCGGAACCATTTGAAGTACGCTTCGCGTGTCGCGGCATTCCACCCCGAGCGCAATTCGCGCAAAGCAAGGACATACGCGATTTCTTCTTCCTGCGTGGCCGCATTGGCCAACAACGCGACGGTCCGCTGGGCCACTTGCGGGGCTTCCAGATACACCAACAACTGACATAATTCCCGATTGAGCCGCGGATCCGTCGCAGGGTACAACGCATCCACTTCTTCCAGCACACGGCGGGCAAGTTCTGGCGACGGCTGGCCCATACGAATCAAGGCCAGAGCGTACGCTCGCACTGCATCCAACTGCTCAGCAACAGGCAATGCCTGCATATCGAGTTTCGCCAAGTGGTCTACGATTTGAGATTGCAGCCCCTTGTCAGCCGTCCGCGTTAACGCAATGGCTGTCTGGATCACACTGTGCGGATCCTCCAAACCCAACGCATCCTCCTGCCACTCAGCCACGGGATACTGTTCCAGTGCGACACGCGCAGAGAATCGCACGCGGCGATCCGGATGCGCAATTCGCTTCAGTGCCAAATCTCGACTGGCCGGCGACTGATTACCAAGGGTCGCTTCCAGTTCTCGACGCAATGTTCGTTCCGCCGGAACCGTCGCGCGACGTTCGATCGGCGAGGTGGCTTCCGATCCCTGGTAGGTCACACGATACAAGCCCGACTGCGTGCCGCGTCCACCAATAGCAAAGTACAGCGCGCCATCAACCGGATTGACGACCATGTCGGTGACGGGTAGTGGAGACGCCGCAATCATTTGTTCGTATGTGGCACGATAAGTCGCCCCCTGCGGCTCCATATGCACCGCATAGATTTTCCCATAGCTCCAATCCGCAATGAACAGCGCGCGTTGGTACTTGGCGGGAAAACGTGCCCCTGTGCCAAAGACAATCCCGGTCGGTGACCCAGGTCCGATATCCACCACAGAACCAACACTGTCAGGATAGTATTCAGGCCATTTCCCCGTACCACTACGCCAACCGAACTCACTTCCCGGCGTCACGTGACAAACGCGTGTTGGGCGGTACCATGGCGACCCGACATCCCATTCCATGTCGGCGTCATAGGTGAACAATTCCCCTTCCGCGTTGAAGGCCAGATCATATTGGTTGCGAAAGCCAATACTGACCAGTTCGTAGTCTTTACCTTCGGGGTCGGTTTTGGCAATCCAACCTCCAGGAGCCATTTTGCCAACTGCGTGACCGCCCGCATCCCACATCCGCGTCAACAACTGGTCTTCTTGCCAAGTTTGCGGCACCAACGATGTCTCGACATCGATCAAGTTGGAATGGTTCCCGGCGCAAAAGTAAATCGACTTTCCGTCCGGTGCAAGGACCACCGCGTGCGGGCCATGCTCCCCTTTGCCATCAATCTTCTTCAACAGCGTGACTTGGTCGAACTGATCATCTCCGTCGGTGTCTTGCACGCGATACAATCCCGATCGATTTCCACCATAGTCGTTAACGACAACGTACAAGCTATCGAACGCGTACAGCAGCCCCTGCGCCATGCCGAGATCCACCGGAATCTTTTCCACCACGGTCTTTTTCTTGGCTTCGCCAGGCTTTGGCACAGTCACTCGATACAGTGCGCCGGATTGGTCGCTGGCAATCAACCGACCTTGGGGATCATGCGTCAAACTCACCCATGACCCTTGCTGAGTGGTCGGGACGGAATACAGCAATTCCACCTGAAAATCGGGTAGCGTTTTGATGGCGTCGACCGGAGTCGCCTGAGGTGCCGGAGGCGGCGGGGGCTCTCGGTAGGCTAACGTCAACGCTCGGATCTCAATCACCCCTGTGTTGTCGTGCGGATCCAATCGGAATTGCGTCAACGGCCCGTCTGCTTGAAAGTAGATCCGTGTCACTCGATCTTTGTCACGCGACGCACGCAACACAAACCGCACCGACTGATTCTCGGCAAAACCGTCGCGGTCCCGCGTGGCCCAAAAAAGCTGGGCATTGCAGTTCATGTCACTGCGCGTCTTCAGGGTCAACTCAATCCACCCCGCCTTACCGGTTGCCGGGGAAATCAAGAACGGGTCATTGCCCTGACTGGTAATCACCAGACGCCCGCCTTTGGCTTCAATGTTACACTGCGCATTTGCTTGCCAACCGCTGGTACCGCTGGAAAAATCCCACGCCGTAAGCTGGTCGTCGGCAAACGCCGCAGTCGAGGTGGAACCGCAGATAATGGTCAGGCATACGATCAACAGACGTCGCACAATTCACCCTTTCGTGACTCAAGTCTCATCGTCATGATTTTCGATATCTCAGCCTGCATTGTAGCGCGGCAAACGGTTGTTTCCCACCGCACCTGCAAGCGGTACGGGGTCAGGGCACCGGTCGTGCGCTGGGGATCCGACGCCGCGTACGGACCGCAAGACCGGCCCAAGGGGCCTGTGACAGGCCACGGAGAACCGGCGAAATCTCAGGGCGAGGGACAGGACAGCTGGGATTCCTCCTGGCCTTACCCCTTGAACGGCATGGACGCATCAAGGAGCCAACGAGTACACTGTGCGGCTACGTTTAATTCTGCGCATCTACTGAGGGAAGACATCCGCTATGGAAATGGAAAAACTAGTCTCGCTGTGCAAGCGGCGAGGATTCCTGTTTCAATCCAGCGAAATCTACGGGGGCTTCAACGGCTTTTGGGACTATGGACCCCTGGGTGTCGAGTTAAAACGCAACGTAAAAGAAGCGTGGTGGCGCGACATGGTCACCACCCACGACGACCTGGCAACCCCCACAGGGGCCCCTTCGCCCTACGAAATGTGCGGATTGGACTGCACCATCGTGATGCACCCTCAAGTCTGGAAATGCTCGGGGCACTACGACCTCTTTCATGACTTCATGGTGGATTGTCGCGAAACCAAAAGGCGCTATCGTCACGATCAAGTCCGCGGGCGGTGGGTCACGGCAAAAGGCCAACGGGTGTTCATCACCACCATGGCCCAAGGCGACGGGGAGCAGGCTGATGTGGTGGCCCGCGCATTGAAGTATTTTCGACTGCGCAACAAAGATGCGGAACAACTGGAATGGGAAGGCGATTTCCTGCTACTCCCCGACGTGGAAGATACAGCCAATGTACTCGGACCGGATGCCAAAACGCTGGGCACGCTCACCGAGCCACGCGAATTCAACTTGATGTTCAAAACCACGGTGGGTGCTCTCGGCACAGAAGACGACGCTGCATTCCTGCGGCCCGAAACGGCACAAGGGATTTTCGTCAACTTCAAAAACGTCCTCGACAGCACACGTGTGAAGTTACCCTTCGGGATTGCTCAAACCGGAAAAAGCTTTCGCAATGAAATCACTCCGCGAAACTTCACCTTCCGGTCACGTGAATTTGAGCAGATGGAAATCGAATTCTTCTGCCACCCGGATGCTTCGCATCAGTGGTATCAATATTGGCGTGACCGCCGGATGCAATGGTATGTCGATCTGGGCCTCTCCGGTGATCGGCTGATCATGCGCGAGCATCATGCGGACGAGCTCAGCCACTACTCGACCGGAACGGCGGACATCGAATACGCGTTTCCATTTCTACCACCCGGCGAATATGGAGAACTCGAGGGCATCGCTCACCGCGGTGACTTTGACTTGCGCAGCCATATGGAGGGCAAACTGGATGAAAACACACGCCCCCTCGCTGTGCAATTAGGACCTGACGGCAAACCAAAATGGCGTGGCAGCGGCAAAGACCTGACGTATTTCGATGATGAAAAGTGGGAGTCTGAAAAAGAGCAGCATGGCTTCAACTCCTTCAAGAAATATCTGGGCTCGCGCAAAGACGAAGCGGCTCCAGGAGCTCCCTACCAATACGTCCCCCACGTCATTGAGCCTTCGGCAGGTGCCGACCGAGCCACCTTGGCGTTTCTCTGCGAAGCCTACTGTGAGGATGAAGCTCCCGATGAAAAAGGTAAGATGCAAGTCCGTACGGTGATGCGTCTGCACCCAAGAATCGCACCGGTCAAAGCGGCCGTCTTCCCTCTGGTCAAGAAAGACGGCATGCCGGAAATTGCCCAAGATGTCTACCGGGCCTTAAAGAAGAAGTTCAATGTCTTTTACGACGAAAAGGGAGCCGTTGGCAGGCGCTATCGTCGCCAAGATGAAATCGGCACTCCTTACTGCATCACCATCGACGGTGACAGCCTGACGGACAATACCGTGACGATCCGCGATCGTGACTCACTGGAACAGTGGCGAGTCAAAGTAGACGATTGCGTTGCAGAACTTGAACAACGTCTTTCCTGATCTAGAATCAGAAAGCAAGTCCATTTTGCCAGCCCAGCTCATTACCTCAGGAAGCCTGTCGTGCTGATCGGTGAACCCGCACAAACGCAGTTCGACATCAACTTCACCCTGCCGGGAGGGATCCGCGTACGGATCTCGGCGTTTTTCTGGCTCGCCGTACTGATCATCGGCTGGAATATGACCCAGTCCATCAGCAAGTCACCGGATGGGGCACCCGTTCTCACACCGGATCCAACTCTCATCTTGCTGTGGGCCGGGGCCATGTTCTTGTCCATTTTGATACATGAATTGGGGCATGTGTTGGCATTCCGACGTTACGGCATTTCTTCCCACATTGTGCTGTATCATTTTGGCGGCCTGGCGGTCCCCGATTCGTTTTCTTCGTTTGGCGGAGCAAGAGGAAACCGGCTCGATTCGAAAGCCCAAATCGTCGTGTCTGCGGCGGGCCCCGCTGCGCAGCTGCTGTTGGCACTCTTCGTAATCCTGGTAGTCCGCAGCACCGGTTGCGCGGTCACCTCCCCCGCAAGTCTAGGGCTGCAGCCGTTCACCATCTTTCATCTCGATCCAGCGCTCCTTTGGGGTGCCAGCCCGAACCGACTCTCCAATCCGATCCTCAACAATTTGGCGTTTTATATTCTCTGGCCCAGTATCTACTGGGCGATTCTGAACCTTGCCCCCCTGTACCCGCTGGATGGCGGGCAGATTGCACGCGAGGCACTGCTTCTGCACGATCCTCACCAAGGCATCCGCCGATCACTCGTTCTGTCCGTGGCAACCGGAGCAGCCGTGGCCGTTTGGGCAATCAGCTCGGGGCAGACCATGCTGGCGATCATGTTCGGGATGCTCGCCTTCGGCAGCTACCAAATGCTGCAACAGTACTCGGGACGTGGCGGCGGATTTGGCGGCGGTGG
>NZVR01000184.1 GCA_002701545.1 Blastopirellula sp.
AAGGACAAATGACCAATGGCAAGGAATCGAAAACAACGTCGCCAGCAGCATGGATCTGCCTGGCATTGGAAGCAGACGGACTGCTGGTATTCCACCGAATCTGGTATTCCACCGAATCGGGAACAAGGAAGCCGCGAGACTGGCCCTCGCTCGCGTGAAACGCGTCGACGAATTGAGCCCGCAGCCAACCATGTCATCGGGCGAATGGGCTGTCGCGAAAGTCTGTGAAATCTTTCTCGCGGACCTGCATCAGTCAGCGACGCTCGAATGGGCCAAACTGGTCGAGAAGTGGCTGAACGATTTGTGTGACTACTGTGGTGCGTTGAAGGTCGAAGGGGGTTCAGAAGAAGCATCTACGGACTTGGATTCAGCAGCACAAGTCGTGGAACCACAACACGCAGCACAACGTAATTGCGTCTGTGAAAGCAGCATTCAATTTCTGTTGCAAGTTCGACGATCTCGAATCGCCTGGGCGGAGCCAAACCCCGTGAGATCAAGATCGTTATCCTTGGGCGTCTTCCCATGGCACTTTCCGCAGGACCTGACAAGCAGCGGCTGGATCTGTTTCTCGAACTCCGCCATGAGCTTCACTTTATCGTCAGCGGCGCTGGCATTGCCGGTGGTCAAAACGATTGCAATTGTGATAGCTGTTGCCGATTGAATATAGCCTGACATGCGTCACACCCGTGATCTGTGGCTCTCGATGTGGTTCCGCAACACGTTGGTCGCGACTTTCAGGTGGCCCTTGCGCAGCGAGTCAATTAATCGCTGATGGCTCGCGTCTAGCAACGAGCGATGAAACTCGACGTCGAGCCGAATCGATGTTCTCGAATCCCGTTCAACGGCAAACCGAAGGTGACTGTATCTCGCCAGAGAGGCGGCTGGAATAAGCTGCTCGCAGTTCCGACATGGTTGCATCCAGCAAGTACCGTGATAAATTATTTGAAGAATAGACATCGTCAACAAGCTAACCTTGACGAGTTTCGCTACCGGAGAATCTTCCTCAGGCGTCACCGATGACCGTCAGCGTTGAACCTTTTACGATCAACATCGAAGAGGACGTTCTGGAAGATCTTCAGGAACGTCTCAAGCGAACCCGCTGGCCGGATTCCATTCCAGGAAGTGGATGGAGTCGGGGTGTTGATCTCGACTATATGAAGGAGCTTGTCGACTATTGGATCAACGCGTACGACTGGCGCGAGCAGGAAGCCCGACTCAATGAGCTGCCGCATTGCAAAGCCGACGTGGACGGTCTCGGCATTCACTTCATCCATGCCGAGGGCAAGGGCCCGAATCCGACCCCGCTGTTCATGATGCACGGTTATCCGTGGTCGTTCATCCTGCTGCAGCGGATTCTGCCGTTGCTCACGGACCCCGAAGCGCACGGTGGCGACGCAGAGGACTCGTTCACCGTCATAATCCCGTCCATCATCGGATATGGCTTCTCCGAGTATCCACAGCAGGAGGGATTCGGCTTTCAGCATCACCCAGCGGTCTACGACCGGCTCATCACCGAGGGACTTGGCTATTCGCGGTACGGAATCGAAGGCGGCGACTGGGGAGGCTTTCTGACCGCGCCGTGGGGTTACCACCACCCCGAAAACTTAATCGGCATCCATCTCAACTGTCTGTTTCCGCGACTCGGCGACGAACGTGAGCCTGAGGATAAGGATCCCGACATCCTCCGCGGGCTGGGCATGAAATGGGCTCCCGTGAAACCGAAAGATCCCGACATGCTCCGTTACTGGAAGAACGTAGAGCAGTACTGGATCGACGAGGGCGCTTATTGTCATCAGCAGATGACTCGACCGCAAACGCTGGCCATCGGCATGACGGATTCACCCGTCGGCCTGGCGGCGTGGATCATCGAAAAGTGGCGAGCTTGGTGCGGCTGGGGCGCCGACTTTGAAAAGCTGTTTCCACGCGATATGTTGATCACCAACGTGATGCTCTACTGGCTGACCAATTCGTTCTGGTCGGCCATCCGACTCTACAGCGAGTCGTACTATCACCCTTGGGAACTTCCTGCAGGGGAAAAGATTCAGGTGCCGACCGCCGTCGCCGCCTATCCGCACGAACTGGCTCCGATCGTCCGCAAGCGGGCCGAGCGTTATTACAACGTGGTCCACTACAACGACTTCGCCGAGGGCGGCCACTTCGCAATCCACGAACGAGCCGAAGAAATGGCGGCGGATCTGCGGGAGTTCTTCCGGCCTTTAAGACATGGAGAATCCCAACAGGAGTCGCACTCATGAGAATCCACTCACGTCGACGACTTTCCTATGGCACTTTCCGTAGGACTGACAAGCAGCGACTGGAGCTGTTTCTCAAAAAACAACTCGCCATTCTATTGCCGGAGCGTCGCACGCTCGGGTTACAATGAGGGCGAAAATTTGCGGCCGGACGGTGCGAGTGTTGTCGGCGGGAATGTTGGACAATGAGAAAGCAGCCAACCAATGAAGCACTTCATTTCTGTTCTCTTCTGCTCACTGTTAGCAAACGGCCTCTCCGCCGCCGAGCCGCTCGACATTGGCACCGGCTGGCAACTCTTTCTCGATGACTTCATCGTCGAACGTATCGACGGGCTCCAATGAGTCATACATCAACCCGTCAAACACGGAGCCGTCATGAAACCCGATCAGCCATGGGAGACCTCATTGCAAACGCGGTGCTCGTCGGCCTGGGACGCAGAGCGAAAGCGGTTCAAGCTCTGGCTGATCACATCGACCAACATCCCTGGATTCGCGGGGACGTCTTACGCGGAGAGCAAAGACGGCGTGCATTGGACCAAGCCGACCCTGATTCCAACCGACGATACAAGGGATTCGATGGAGTTATCGGGCGCCGACCGATGGTCAGCCCGGACGGCATCCACTGGAAGTTATTGGAGACCGCGGAGTTGCCGTCGTCGCACGAGTCGAATATGAGTTTCGACCGTGCAGGCAAAACGTTTATCGCGACTTTGAAGCGGGGCGGGCCGTTTGGATGTTCGCATCGCATCTGGACGAGCCGCAACTTTACCGAGTGGACCGACACCGGCGTACTGTTCCACGCCGATGAACTGAATCAGCAACTGGCGAAGAAGAACATTGACGCAAGGCTGTCGAATCCGAAATTGCAGCAGCCAGTGAAGACTGCGCCTGCGGATTACAACGCGGACATCTATAACTTCGGCGGCCTGACGGACTACACGCGCGATCCGAACGTCATCGAAGCGGCCCGCCGCAACTTGGCGCAGGCAATTCTGGACGCGCGCGACGACTAACGCAGGCGAGTTCTGCAATCGATCGGGACAAGACATGAAGACACACCATTACCGGAGCGTCTCGCCGACCCGCGGCGTTTATGGGCTCGCCATTCTCGCGTGGATGATGCCGTGCTTTTCGGCCGCGGCGGACGAGGCAAAGAGCACTGAAAGAGCGCTGACGTTTCGCGCCACGCAGTGCCAACTCAAGGCCCGCTTCGGAAACTACCGAAAGGTGGAGTCGGCAAGGGGCGAGCTGATTCAGCTCGCCACGGATCCTTCCGGCAACGCCGCATATGCTGTGGGTGACGTCGAGTTTCGCCTGCCGCACCCAATCGCGGACGGGGCCTACCATGTTACGGTGCGCTGGCGGACCGGGACAATGTCCGGCACACCCTGGGCGTTTCTGCTCGGCTGCGACGGCGGGGCAGTCATCGCGCACTCCACGGCAAGCCGCTGGCACTACTTCTACCCGGGGCTGTCGGGGAAGCACAGCGACCAGTGGTTTGAACATGACCTCGCGGGGCCGAACCCGGTGGACTTTGCGGTCTGGCCGAACACGCCGATCGCCCCGTCAGTCACGATTCGCGGCGCAGGCAAGGGTGAGTTCTACGTTCGGCTGCGAGACATGAGTCCGGCCCGAGGCAACTCGCTCAGCATTGAGTCGATCACACTGACGCCCGTGGAAGGCCCCAAGCGGAACGAGCAGGCGGGCGCTCAAGCGGCGGCGGGCGCGTCTGAGTTTCCTCTGGCCCCGGTTGGCGAAGACTTCACGATCGGCCTTTATTACGCGATGCCCTGGCTCCAGCCGAAGGACAGTTTCTCCTGGGACTATGCGTTCATGGACATGGCGCGATCGGGGTGCAACTTCATCGTTGTCAGCGGCAATTGCTGGGCCGACCAGTGGGCGGCGATCAAACATTGGGACATGCGGGGCGTGACGAGCTATGGCGAGTTGAACAATTACCCGGGTCCGGGCAAGTGGAAGCCGGAAGACATGCTCAAAGGCATCAATGAGACTCGCGAACGGCTGACGAACATGGTGTGGAACGAAGAGTACGTTGGGGACGCGTGCGTCGGGCACATTATGACGGACGAGCCCGAATGCTCTGGACTGACTGAGGACAAGCAGAACTTCCTCCGAGCGTGGGCCGACGTCTATCACCAGCACAACCCGAAGCGGAAGGTGTACGTCAACCACTGCGACCCGACCTGGTATGACCTGCACGAAAAACACGCTACCTGCAGCGCCGCCCCGACGATCGCCGTGAACAGCGATCGCATCGCCGCCCGCGTGCTGGCGGCACGGAAGATCGGCTTGGAGAACTTCACGTACGTCGCGCTGCTGGGCCGGATTTCGGATTGGTCAGGCGGTAAAGCTCGACAGGTCGAATACTGGAACATGGGGACAGCGACCCCCGCTGTGTTCAAGTGGCTTGCGCTGCGGTCGAACTCAATGGATGCGTACGAGATGATGACCACGGCATATTGCTGCGGAACAGCAGGCTTTCACCCATACATGTATAACCAGCACCGAGCGGTTTCGCTGGTCGACAGGTACGGGAACGGGCAGTACGGGATCCGCCAGGGCTTCAGCAATGCTGCTCATGATATTCGGCGGTCGCATGGCTGGCCCGGCGTAACACTCCGCAACAATGGTAGTCCATTCGCGGACCGCGGCACTTATTCTGCAGGGGATTTCAAACTCACCGCCGATGCCGTATCGGACTCCAAGACCATCACCAAGGTCGTCTTCGGCAAGAGCGTTAACGGTGGCAGCAACTGGGAGACAACGGAAGACAAGACGGCTCCTTATTCCGCTACCTTCTCCACCAAACCCGACGAGACCGTGATCTTCCGCGCCCAAGCTGTGGACGCAGACGGAAAGCAGTCGATCTTTGCCGCCAATATGATTCACATCGCCAGCGAGTAGCGACGGCGGCGAAAGGGACCGATCCATTGCGAAGGCAAAACGGGGCAGGTTCCATCGTCGACGCTATCCAATGCTTATGCGGGCCAGCCAGATGTTGCTCTCGTTACGGGTATTGCCGTCATGCCAGGATATGACGGCACTGCTCTCTCCCGTCTTCACAAGGCCCACGTAGGAACTGTCGCGATAATGTTCCGATGGCAGGAGAGCCTGAAACTCTAGTCGCATGGTCTCCAAGTTGAAGGTGTACAGAACCGTTCGTTGGCTTGCCCGCTCCTCTGGTATGTCCCAGCGGCCCGCACCTTTGCCTAGTTCTGCCCGGGAGGCCACCAGGATCGTGTCACCAAAGCGCTCGACGGCATGGCCGGAGAATCGAACCGCTTGACCCACCGTAAGATCCCACGAGGTGTACGGCGGACTTGAGATCGCGAACCCTGGCAGAGTGCCACTGGGGCCAATGCCGTTCAGCCGCATCAAGGCCAGGCACCGGCCATCTTCGAGGAAAACAAGGGCAATCTCGGTGGGCTTGTACTTAGTACCCTCAAGGATCGTTCCGGCGTGCTGCCAGCTCAGACCATCCGTGGACTTCAGTAGATCCACTCGGTCGTTGTTGTAGTCGCTGGCGACATAGTATGAACCGTTGTAGAACTTTGGCTTCCAGAACTGATCGCCGTTGCTGCTGGGGTATGCGTCCACAGGATCTGTCCAGCGGACTCCATCCTGAGTAGACATCACCTCGGAATCGCGCGGGTAAGGAACGGTGTAAAGGAACAACCGGTCTGGTGTGGACAGTAACTTGGGATCACGGTCATCGATCGATGGGCGATTCAGCACGACCCGCTCAGTCCAGTTTTCAAGGTCGGTCGATTCCATGAGTACCAACCGGCATTCCGATGGCGAGTGTTTCACCCCCTGGCGAAAGGCGACGTAGTATTTAGCTCGCCAGAATTCCATGCTCGTAAAGGCGTTGTATCTAAGTTTGCCTCCGTCTGGTGTGGAATAGATTCTCCTTGTTTCCTGAATGGTGATTTGCGCAGGTTTACCCGGTTCGGATGTGTTCTCGGCGGCCATCGCCTTGGTGTACTCAATCCCGGATGGCCACAGAAGACCGGCGGACGTAACAAGGCCCTTGTTGATAAACTGTCTTCTTGATTCGGTGCGATTCATTCTCTCTGGTCCTTCCTGGTGGCCACCGGTCGTCGTGCGTCGCACATTGCTCAATTGCTGGCGAAGCGAAATGCGTAAAGATCCGCGTCGTGGAGCACGAATCGCAAGCGAATCGTGCGGCCGCTCAACTTGCCAACATCGCTGCCGGACTCCCAACGTACGGTCTGTTCAATGGCATCACCAACCTGACGCACCGAATCGGCGAGAGCAAAGCCAGCGACGGGAGCACCTGACTCATCCTGAATCTCAACACGCACGCTGCCGGCACCCGAAGTCGAGTAGTTGATGACAAGTCGCTCGCCCGTGAACTTCAGGGGCTTTGTTGTGACACTCCCTCCGACCAGGGGCGCGCGCACGGATGCGAAGCCATCGATCCGGAGCGTATAACGGCGCACGTGAGCATAAGAACCGCGTCCGTGTTTGGCCCAGAACGACATCTCGCTGTCGCTCGTCGGCACGAATCGCACGTGCGCGTAAGTGGACCGATTGCTCCAGTTGCGAATGTCGGGGCCAGGTCGCAGGAACGCCTCGGCAAACGGCTGACGATACGACAACTCGCCAGGCCGCGTCGTCATGAGAACGGAATCCGTATAGCCGACACTGGCTTCTTCCTGATGTTTTCGCATCTCGGGCGACATCTTCGCTAACTGGTCTTTCGAGAAAACGGTTCCTTCAAAGTATCGGGTCGGCGTCGCGATCAGCAGGTCTCGGTTCCGGAAGTAAGGCTGCGTTTCATTGGTGTAATAGTGCATTCGCCGCTCGGCGATCCGGGCCGGATCGGGATCAGATTTCAATGGCTTCATCGGTGTCACTTTCGACCAGTTGATGAAGTCGGGCGACGTTAGACGGCCAATCCAGCGGAGCCCCTGGACCTTCCCTTTTTCCGGATTTTCCGGATCGACTCGGATGCGGATGTAAGCGACGTACTTCTGCTCCGATTCCGACCAGAAGGCGCAGGCCGGTGTCGAATCCGTTCCTGTCGGCCAGTTGGACCGGTCGATGACCCACTCCTTTCGCAACTTGCGCCAGTGAATGCCATCGGCACTGACCAGACCCCAGAAGCCGGCCTTGGGGCGATAAGAATTGAAGCCGCCGGCGAGCGCCTTGAAGCGTTCCGATTTCGGCACATCCGGACGCGTATCAAGAAATGGGCGAAGGTTGTGAGAGATGCAGGGAAAATGATGGGGGTCGTCATCGCCCGGCTCCGCCATGTTCTCTTCCGTGATGGCGTTCCGCGCATCCAGACCCGGGATGGTGAACAGATCGAGATTCGGTTTCGACCAGCGAATCCCATCGCGACTTTCGAGGTAGCAGAAGAATTCATGACCGTCAGGATCGCTGCCGGGACGGACCGTGCGATGATACATCCGGTACATGTCCCCGTCCTGCAGTACGGACAGATAACCGAATTCGCCAACCCCTTGCATAACAACTTCACGTGCCACAGGCGTCTTTTGATCCAGCCTCGCTCCTTCGATCGAATCAATCCATCGCGGATCGACAGCGAGTTCCAGACGCGACCCCACGTCGAGCAGAGCAGCGACCGACTCACGTTCATTGCAGGCACCAGGTCGCTCAACAAGCGTTGAGACCACCACCAGACTCGCGACTGTTATCCAAAGATGCCGTACTGACAGAGGATGAGGGTTCATGATATGGCCAATCTGTCCAATAGTGAGTGTGATCTGGCGGCGATTCGAAACTGGCGGCTTTTGCTAAAGGAAAGTCTCAATCTCGATCACTCGTGCTTGGCAGCCAAGCCGGGTGGTCAGCGCCCTGATCCTTCAAGCCTCTGGTCATGAGCTTTGCGTTCCTTCCGTCCGCATCCATCAGCCAGAGCTCACGGCCTCGGGTGCCGGTTTTGACAAAGGCGAGCTGTCGGCCATCGGGGGACCACGCGAGTCGGCAGTGCCAGTGGCCGTCGACCGGTTCCGTCAGCTCAGTCACTTCAGCGGTAAACGGATTGAGTAGGCAGATTTGTGTGCCGCCTTTTCCCGATGAGGTCGAACCGGGCAGCAGTCGGCAGTAAGTGATGGTCCTGCCGTCGGGAGACCAGCCAGTCAGGTTGGAGCCGTAGCCCGTGCCGAACCAGTGTCGACGCCCGTTCGTCACAACTTGATGTCCCGAACCGTCGGGACGAACGATGCACAGATCCGCTGAAAAGTGCATGGGATCAATGTCCGCGTGGCAGTCGAGAAATGCCAGCCATTTGCCGTCGGGAGACCACCCTGGACCGAAGTAGAGGTGTCCCTTCGCTCCACTGACCAGCGACCGCTTGCGGGTCGCCAGATCGACGACGTTGATCGAGTAGTGCCCGGGGTTGAACGGGCTTTGGCTGCCGCCCGTCACGTGCAGCGCAACCCGTTGCCCGTCGGGACTGAGCGAGACGCCATAGCAGAATCCTTCGCCCGGCTTCGTCAGCGCAACCGGCTTTCCGCCATCCAGGTCCATTTCGTAAAGCCGCTGCTCGCCGTCGAGAAACACCAGCGCCAGCAAACGCCGCCCACCAGGCAGCATAGTTTGAACGTAGATATTCTTTGAGAATGAAACACTCTCAAGCAGCTTCGTCAGCTTCCCGGATGCAGGACTGTAAAGCCACGAATGGCTGACAACCTTACCCGCGCGAATCTCAGCCACATCGGCCGCTTCAAGACTGGTCAGGATCACACGGCCATCCGGCAGGCGCGCCCCCCATTGCCAGCTCTTCTGTTTCGGCCGCTTGAAGTCCAGGAACTTTTGACGCGATCCATCCGGGGCGATCATACCCAGCACGCCAACCGGCCAGGGGTTCTCAGCCCGAAAGGCAATCGCGAACTGGCTGTAGTCATCGTCGGCACGAAGTGACACAACGAAGAGCGCTGTTGTCACAAGAACGCTGACAGGGAGTGGGTGGACGCAGAGAGTCATTTCGCGTGGTCCTTTGACTACTCGTCTTTGAGTGCCACTTCCCTATCCGAAGTCGCCCCTTCGTATCAAAACGCCGCAAATGTTTCCAGGCCGAAAGTGCGACCTCAACATGGCGATGAGCGTCAAAACGCCAAAGCGAATTCTCAGTTAAGTCTCGCCCAACTGCCTGAGCGTCGGCTTAGTAAGTGTGGCTAATTGCATCCAAACCAACTGAATTTGGCGTAATCGCCGGGGATTTGCAGGCGGCGTCAAGACACGACAAATCCCTGCTTTTCCTGCAGGTTTCGGGCCTCAACACGGCCTGGCGTCGCACTTATCGTCGGTCATGATCAGCCGGATGTGAGGGAACTGCTCCGCCGCACCGGCCGTCTCAGAAAACACCCACAGGCAGGCCCAGCCAAACACCAGCACCACAGCCCAACGCACCGCCAGACACACGGCACACCCCAAGCGTGAGCGACAGATCGACATAACAACATCCTAGCTAAGGAAAAGCAGACAAGCGTGCGACCAGTGTCACCTCCATCCGCAGGTTCGTCAAATCCCGAACGACACCGACCACCTTCGGGAATCCGACAAACCTGGCCTTTCCTACTGCTCACAACCGATTCCTGGTGGAACACACTTCACGTGCCAGCTATGATTCTGCCAACGCCTCACATTGATCTTACTGACCATCTTCAAGAGCCACCCACCGGATGTGAAGGCGTCGCGAAAGACCAGCATCATGAAACGCAGCCCGAAGATCGGCGAAGTCGGTGAACTCAGCTTTGTCGTCGACGAACAACACATCATCGATTTCGCCGATAACGAGATGCCACCCGTGCTCAGCACGCCCTGGCTTATCTGGTTTCTGGAACACTCCGCAAGAGCCGCTGTTCTGCCTGTCCTGGAAGCTGGCGAGAGCACCGTGGGAATCCATGTCGACGTCGAACATCTCGCGCCAACTCCTCCCGGTAAACAAGTCACCTGTCGCTCGCGCGTGATCCATACCGACGGGCGGACGATTACGTTCCAAATGGAAGCCGAGGATGGTTACGAGCGCATCGCGCGTGGAATCCATCGCTTGCGGATCATCCGCTGCGATCGCTTCAGGCAGCGGATTCAAGCCAAATCGTGACCGCTCGTCGTTCTCTCCCGACAGGGACAGCAGGCTGGCAATACCGTGCATCACCGCGTGCAACACACGTGAGTACTCGCGGGCGTCGTTGCTGACGCGTCACCTCGTGACGGAATGCGAATCTTCGAGGGATCTTCACCGTTGATGGAATCCTGGGCCGGCCTCGTGTTACACTGGCGGGCTCGCTCATTCACTCCTTTGAGGAACACCCCATGAAAACGTCACGCGTTGCTTGCCTGTTACCCATCATCATGTGTGTCGCTGTGTACTCCGTTGCCGCCGAGGATCAGCCGGCGCATGATGCCGTCCGCCCGGTTCCACGCCAGGGTGGCTGGATGAAGCGACATGAAAGCTTCAATCAACGCGTCGCTCAAGGCAAGACGGACGTGATCTTCATCGGCGACTCGATCACCCAAGGCTGGGAAGGCAAAGGCAAGCAGGTCTGGGCGAAATTCTATCAAGATCGCAACGCAGTCAATCTCGGCATCGGCGGCGATCGCACCCAACATGTCATCTGGCGGCTCGACAACGGCAACCTGAAGGGCATCCAACCGAAGGCTGCCGTGATCATGATTGGTACGAACAACTCAGGCAGCAACTCACCGTCCCAAATTGCCGACGGTGTGACCACGATCGTCAAGCAACTGCGTGCCAAGTTACCTGAAACCAAGATTCTGCTGCTCGCCATTTTTCCTCGCGGAACCAACAAGAGTGACAAGCGTCGCCAGGTCAACGAGGCGACCAACGCGATGATTGCCAAACTGGATGACGGCAAACATGTCCACTATCTCGACATTGGCCCCAAGTTCCTACAGGAAGACGGCACACTCACCCGCGAGATCATGCCTGATCTGCTGCACTTAAGCCCTCAGGGTTACACCATCTGGGCTGAGTCCATCGAGGGTCCGCTGGCAAAATTGCTGGGAGAGAAATAGGCGGCGCAGGGAGTCCTCGCGCCGACTTGGCACCGTCGCTTCGGCATCACTTGGCAACAGGTGGTGCCGAAGGCTCTGCATATTTTGCGATCTCCGGCTCAGGCGTTTCATCGACCAGACGTCGGATCACATCCTCGGTGGTCATGCCTTCGGCCTGAGCCTGAAAGTTCGTGCTCACACGGTGCCGTAACACCGGAATGGCGATCTTTTTGACGTCGTCGATCGCTACGGAAAACCGCCCGTCCATAGCAGCCAGCGCCTTGCCACCGTTGATCAGAAACTGACCGGCCCGCGGCCCCGCTCCCCAGTCGACCAATTCGCGTACATATTCGGGCGCTGCCTCATCCTTCGGTCGGGTCGAGCGCACCAACCGCGCCACATACTTCACAATGAACTCGCTCACCGCCACGGACGTCACCAGTTTTTGCAGGTTGGCGATCGCTTTGCCACTCAGCACTTTCCGCACTTCCGCTTTCTCATTCCGCGAGGTCACGGACAGGATCTTTTCTTCCTCTTCTGCCGTTGGATAACCAACCTTGATGTTGAACATGAACCGATCCAATTGTGCTTCGGGCAACGGATAGGTTCCTTCTTGTTCGATAGGGTTCTGCGTGGCGATGGTGAAGAACGGCTGTGGCAGGTCGTAGGTCGTACGTCCAACTGTGACTTCGCGTTCCTGCATGGCTTGCAGCAGCGCGGCTTGTGTTTTGGGTGGGGTTCGGTTGATTTCATCGGCCAGCAAGATATTGGTAAAGATCGGCCCTTCGACAAACCGGAACTGGCGTCGGCCCTCTTCATCTTCGTCCAGCACATTGGTCCCGGTGATGTCGGAAGGCATCAGATCCGGTGTGAACTGGACGCGTTTGAAATTCACGTCCAGAATTTTCGCCAACGTGCTCACCATTAACGTCTTGGCCAGTCCGGGCACACCTTCCAACAAGCAGTGTCCGCGCGTAAAGATGGCGGCAAACATCTGCTCAATCACTTCATCCTGCCCCACAATGACTTTTTGCAGCTCTTGCTGCATCAAGTTGCGGGTTTGACTGAATTCCTGCAGGATTTCGCCGAGGCTTCTCTGCTGTTTCGCCACGTCGTTTCTCTTTATTCGGGGATGATATCCAAGTGCATACGTTGCTCACGCGTCCCCCGCTGCGGGTGGTCGGCGAGCGATTTTCCGTGCCGGAGCGTGGATTTTCCGTGCCGGAGCGTGTTGAGGTCGCCAAGTCCCTCGTTGCATTGCCGGTGGCAACGACCTGTTTGCAGTGTATCGGTCGGTCAGGAGGGCAACAATCAGCCTGTTCGAGCCAACCGGACAATCGCAAGTCAAGATTGCCACTTCATTAGCTGAATCCTAAGATATCCGTGGCGGAACGAGGCAAAGTTGACTTGGGAGAACAGCGATGAAGCGGATCATGCGGCTAGTTCTATTGTCGTTGGGACTGGTCAGCACAATCGTAGGGAACGTACGAGCCGATCTGACGGACTCGGATGTACGCCAATCGATCGAGCGAGCGGTTACCTACTTAAAAGCGCAACAAAATCAGCGCACCGGGGGCTGGGTCGAGTACAGCGAACAGCCCGGTGGTTTGACCGCGTTAATCACGTTGGCCCTGATCAATGCGGGAGTCGAGGCGGATGACCCGGCCATTCGCAAGGCGGTGGCCTACCTGCGGCAATTCCAAAAGCCTCAAAAAACGTATGCCACAGCGCTCCGCACCATGGTGCTGTGCCAAGCCAGCCCGCAGAAAGATCTGTTGCAGATCACGACCAATGTGCGTTTTCTGGAAAGCATTCAGATCAAGACCGGGACCCATCGCGGATCCTGGGCTTATTCCGCAAACGAAGGGCGGGGAGACAATTCGAACGCCCAATTCGCACTGCTGGGACTCTATGAAGCCGAGCGGATTGGGGTCGAAGTGGACACCCAAACGTGGGAGGCCGCTCAGCAACATTGGCTGAAACTACAGAAACCGGACGGATCCTGGGGCTACCTGGCAAAACATTCTTCCAGCGGCAGCATGACCTGCGCCGGTACCGCGTCGCTGATCATCACCAGCGGGCAACTCAGCGCCGGCGATGCGCGCGTCGTCGGAGACCGCGTGCAGTGCTGTGGCAATCAGGACGAGAACGCCCCCATCGAACGTGCCCTGGAGTGGCTCGGCAAAAAGTTCACCGTCGAGTGGAATCCCAGCGGCGCGCAAGGCAGCGGCGGGGGTCAACGCTCGTATTGGCTGTATTATTTGTATGCCATCGAACGGGTCGGCCGTCTGAGTGGCCGCCGTTTCCTGGGCGCCCACGATTGGTATCGAACGGGGGCGGCAAAATTACTCGCCGAACAGGCCAGCGTCGGTTACTGGAAAGGGCACGGGCACGCCGAAACCAATCCACTCGTCGCCACATCGATGGCGTTGCTGTTTCTCTCCAAGGGTCGACGCCCTGTCTTGATCTCCCAATTAAAAACCGGCGAGCAATGGAATTCCCATCGCGCCGCGGTCCAAAATCTCACCCGCCGCGTCGAAAAAACCTGGCAACGTGACCTCACTTGGCAGACCATCGACATGCAAGCGGCCAGCGCTGCGGACTTAGTCGAAACCCCAGTCCTGTTCATCAGCGGCCGCGGCAAGTTGAACTTCACGGCAAAGCAAAAAGCGAACCTGACCGAATACGTGAATCAGGGCGGGTTTATCTTTGCAGAGGCTTGCTGCGGCGACGCCGCGTTCGATCAGTCCTTCCGCGAGTTGCTCGGCGAGCTCTTTCCTGACAGCGGCCTGCGATTATTGCCACCGGACCATGCTGTGTGGTTTGCGGAAGGCAAAGTCGATCCCAAATACACGCGTCCATTGTACGGCATCAATGCCTGCTGCCGCACCAGCGTGGTCTACTGCCCTGACGACCTCTCCTGCTATTGGGAACTGAGTCGTGGCACGCGTAAAACCACATACCCAGCCGCAGTCAACGACGAAGTGGAAGCGTGTTTGCAGATCGGCGAAAACGTCTTGGCATACGCCACCAATCGGCAACTGAAAGCCAAGCTGGATCGCCCGCAAATCGCCCTCTCGGACGGCGCGACGCGGGAGATCGACCGCGGTACTTTGCGAATCCCCAAGCTCTCTCACACCGGCGGCAGTGATGACGCCCCGCATGCACTGACCAATCTGCTCCGCGAACTTCATGGGCAAATTCAACTGCCGACGAACCTTCAACCGCTGCTGCTCGCGGCGGATAACGAGCAGCTACTGGATCA
>NZVR01000185.1 GCA_002701545.1 Blastopirellula sp.
ACTAACGGAACGATCACGAACTTCGATCCAGCCACCGGGGCGTTTAACTACGAACCCAACCAAGACTTCAACGGCTCGGATTCCTTCGTCTACTCGGTCAACGACGGAACGGCAACGCCGGTACAGGGCACCGTCAATATCACGGTGAATGCCGTCAACGATGCTCCGACTGCCAACAACACCACACTGACCACAGACGAAGATGTCAACATCACCAACGGTGACCTGGCAGCGCTCACCAACGATGTCGATGCCGACACACTGACCTATGCCATTGTCACCCAACCGATCAACGGGACGATCACGAACTTCGATCCAGCCACCGGGGCGTTCCATTACGAACCGGATGCCGAATACAACGGATCGGATTCCTTCGTCTACTCGGTCAGCGATGGGGTGGCGGCACCGGTACAGGGCACCGTCAACATCACAGTGGATGCCGTCGATGACGCTCCGATTGCAAATGATGACACACTACGCATCTTCACTCGTGGCGGCACCCAGAGCGTCGTTGTCATTGTCAATGATCTCGCAGGCCCACTCGACTCGAATGGGCAAGAAAGCGAGGATCGATCGGTTCTGCAAATTACGGGCAACACCGCTCCCACGATCATATCGACCATCACTCCCGGTACCGGGGGCGGCGCTGGAACATTGGTGCCTAATGGAAACACCTTCGAGTACACACCACCAGAAGGTTTCGAAGGCACGGTGACGTTCACCTACACGCTCTCCGATGGCTCGGGGACTACGGATACCGCCGAAGTCACCTTGAACATTCGCAACGCGGATCCGAGCACGGTCACGGGCGTCGTCTACGCCGACTACAACAATAACGGTGTGCAAGATCCTGGCGAACCGGGCATTAACAACGTGACCGTCACGCTCACCGGCAACGATGACTTTGGCGAAGTCATTAACCAAACAGCGACAACCGACATCAATGGTGTCTACCTGTTCGACACCAACGGAAACGGTGATGAGTTGGCGCCCAGCAGCACCAGCGGGTACACACTGACTGTCGGTGGCATGGCCAACCTGAACAACGGTACTCACAGCACCGAGGGGGCTGATGCGGTCGCAGACGACGACAACATCGGCAGTTACTCGGCAAGCGTTGGTGCTGAATCCATCGTGATCGACATGAGTGAACTGGGCGGTGTGAACGCAATTGGCAACTTCGCCAAGCGGTCCAGTGCCGGCTGGCTCGATCTCGACGGGCAATGGGACACGGTCGCCAACGACAACGACGACGGATTCCTCTATGCCACGAACACGTCTGGAGAAGATTACTGGAATCTGCTGCTCAACAACTTTGGTGTGCATTCGATTGAGATCAACACCTCACAATTGCTGACGCAAGGATCGGTAACTGTCTCGATTGTGGTGAATCAGGGCGAATCGGCACAAGTCCGCGTCATCGACATGACCAGCAACACCTCGCGGATGTACTTCCATGCGGTTGATAATCCCCGCAGTGTCAATGATTTCGTCCTTCGCTTCGAGGGAACGCTTCAGGACTTCCTGAACCTGCAAGCGTCTGCCGCGATTCCCGCTCTGGAAGGCGAAGGACCTGTCTCAGCGGAAGACTTGGAAGCCATCGCTGTCGGTCGCGACGGCCAACCCGTCTACGAACGTGCAGTGGACGCAGCCTTCGCGGATGGTCTGGCCTAAGACGCATCGTCATAGGCTTCGGCAAAGAAGCCCAACGCATCACACAACTCCATACTGTGTGCAACAGGGGTTTGCGACCACCACCGCAAACCCTTGTTTCGTTCTTGACTGCCGCCATTTCCTTGGCCAGCACCCCGACAGATCATCCGCGTTCACACTGATCAGAAGCAAAGACTGGCAACGCCCAACGCTACCTCAGTTCTCGAATAACAGCACATGCGGGTCATCGACACAGCGCATCCCAATGGGGACAGTGTGAAAAGACGCGGCCTTTCCCACCGCGATCTCTCCCAAATCATCATACCCCAGCGCATCGGCGCCATTACGGGTCGCCATTTCCAGGATCTTGCTAGGCGCGATCTCCGCATGCTGCCGTGCCGCAAAACGCATCTCGGCCAGCATATCCAGGTCCGGATTGGAAGCTCGCGAATCGGTCCCTATGGCAACCTTGATACCACGCCCCAGCATCTCGCCGAGCGGATACGTCGCATCATGAAAAAAATGGAAGGTACGCGGACAATAAGCAATGGTCATTTGCCGGCCACAACCTGCGACATAATCCAACTCTGCGGCCGACAAGAAGTTACCGTGCACCACAAGCGCTCGGTCGGCACGAGCCAGCATCTGTAGATAGTCAAGCGGCTGACTGTCACGCGGCATTGCTTGTTCGTCCCACGCATCCAGCTCTTGCAGCAGTTCCTTGAATGGACCCGTCCCGTTCTTCAACAACAATAACTCTTCGGGCGACTCAGCCAAATGCATTGCCAGAGGAATCCGCATTGTTTTCGAAAGCTCACAAAGTCCCGCCAACAACTCCGGATGCACCGTGTACGGCGCGTGCGGACTCAACGACTTGACCGCCAACGGTGAATCAACGAAGTCCGTCAACCATTGCCTGGCACCGTCGAGGCACTGCTGAACACGCGTTCGTGGCAGGCCGATCTGTTCATAAAACAAGCGACATCGCACGCGGCTTTGTGGAAATGTCGAAGCCTCCCAAGGCAGCGTAGCAATCTCGCCGATCGCCGCGACTCCTGCTTGCTCACTTTCGACCAGACCTCGATTGACCGCTGCGGTGACACGTTCCGCTCGAGAAGCCGCTCCTAAAGCCTGCTCACGACGATTCGCCACCACGAGTCGAATCCAATCGACCAACGAATTGCCTGGCTCGCCCAAAGGCGTTTCCAGCTCACTGAACTCAAGATGCGTGTGCGCATTGACGAACGCAGGAATGAGCGCTACATCGCCAAGATCGATCGTCGTCGAAGTGGGGGATGCCTGGCTTACGCCATCAACACGGCCGTCGACAACGGTCACGCACCCGTTCTCTATCGGTGGCGCCGAAACGGGGAACACATATCGAGCTCGAAACGTCTGTGCTGTTGCCACCAAATTGTCGTGATCGCTGCTATGGGGACCAACTAGGCGCCGCGTTTCGTCCAAGTCAGCTCGGCTCGCTTCGGAGCAATGAACTGATTGAGGAACGTGCTGATGTACTTGGGAACCTCAAGTTTCGCTTGCGGGTTCACCAGCATCGTCCCTTGTAGAGAGGTCGATACGTCCGCAAAGATCAAGGCGCGTTTCTTGATCTCTTCAGGGTCCTTCGATGGCCGTCCACGTCGCTGATCGATCGCTTTATGCACTTTTTCACTCTCTCGAAACGCGCGACGATCCTGTTTGCCTGCCACAATCATGATGGGCATTTTGGTCGCCACATAGACCTGCCTCAACGCCAGCGCCACAGACGTGCCCCCTTCACGAAAACTATTTAGCGGTGAGAGCAAAATCAGCCCGCACACGTCCTGGCCTTGCTTGTAGACCTTCGAAGGAGGATTGCGACGAGACCAATCGTAAGCAGCGTACTGTACCGCAACGATCCCACTCATTTCAGCACCCATCAAGGTCAACAACTCAATGTTGCATTTACCATCGTTATGCTTCTCGATCAGGAACTGTTTGACTGCTTGCACGTCCATGACCATGGCTTCAAAGTCGGGTTTACGAAATCGATCGAGCTCCAATTCGACGTCACCGTCTCCAACCTTGCGCACCAAACTCCGCCCATGTCCACGCAAGTCGACCGTGACCACCGCGTGTCCCTGACGTTGCAGGTATTTGGCCATGGCGGTGTACTCGGCACCCGCACCCTCATACCCGTGCAACATGATGATCGGGATCACCTCCTTACCGTTCTCCTCTGCATTGGCCGCCTCGTAATAGACACCACGGATTTCTACGAAGTCCTTCGTCCGCACGGTCAGCGGCTCGACCAACAGCTTTTCCTCTTCGGGTTCATCCGCCACCACAGGCGCGGCAAACATCAGCAGGAGGGAGAACATGACGGATATCGGGAGATATTTTTCTGGGCTTTTGACGAGCATAAGATCAATTCTTGCTTCAGGGAAATTAGATAGCCAGGAGCACAAGCGAGCCTCATCCTAATCGTAGATGTCACCACAACTACCGTCAAACAGGCAGTATGATGGTGCAATTTGCCGCTGTAGAACGGCTTCCCCCCCAATATACAGGGAAATCAGTGTAAGAAATCATCGTAATTGAGTACAAACCGCCTGCTTGTGCGCTCGAGTAATATTGAGGTAAGAGCGCGCTGTTCCCTGAGGGTAGCAACGCGAAACGATTTGACAGCTTGTGCTTACGTCAAATCAAGCACTTTCGGGCATCTTGGCACGGATCTCTTGATTTACGGAAGCTCATAGCTCAGAATACCTTACGAGCCTCTATTCCCCCTTGGAGATAGCCGTGCAGTCCCTGAAATCTTGGTGGCAACGTCAAACTGGCGAAGATGACACTCCGTTCGATGGTGATTCGGGTGCATTTATCGTAAGTCTCGTCTTTCACTGTGGCCTTTTGGTCGTTCTTGGTTTGGTCCCTTTCTTAGTGCGCAACCCCTCAGTCGCGTTGACGCTAGCACCTGCTGAGGAGATCACCGAAGAAGAGACAGTGGAGCTGCCTAAAGAGGTGTTTTTCAGCGAAACACCCGCCACGGAAGTTGGCGCTAACAGCATGCACGACGTGGAAATGGCCCTTTCCTTAGCGCCAGTCGTCTCGGATGTTTCCGATATCCCGAACGTCGTCGAACCAACCTCGGATGTCGGCCAAATTGAAGTGAACGAAGCAATTCAAGTCGCCACCGGCTTGCACGCTCACGACAACTTGGCGGTCAAAGGAGCTGCTGGTGAAGGTACCAAGGGTGCCAGTGGCGCAGTGGACCGCATCACGCACGAAATTCTCAATTCCCTGGAAGAGAGAAAGACCCTGGTGGTTTGGCTGTTCGATCAATCCGGCAGCTTGACGCGTCAGCGTCAATTGATTCACGATCGTTTCGATCGCATTTACAAAGAGTTGGGCGTCCTGGAAGCCGCTGGCAACGAGGCGTTCACAAAGCATGACGACAAGCCGCTGCTGACCTCGGTTGTCTCCTTCGGCCAGCAGATTAATCTGCTGACGCAAAAGCCGACCGACAATCTGGCAGAGATCAAAGAAGCTGTCCAAGCCATCGAGCAAGACACCAGTGGTGTCGAGAACGTGTTCTCTGCTGTCTACATGGTCGCCGACAAATACAAAGACCAGCGCGTTGCCATGGGTCGTGACACGACACCAAAACGCAACGTGATGCTGGTGGTTTTCTCGGATGAAGCTGGCGACGACCAAGTGGGACTCGATAAGACGGTCAAGATGTGCCGTCGTTACGAAATGCCCGTCTACGTCGTGGGTGTTCCAGCACCATTCGGACGCCGAGAGACGTTGGTCAAATGGGTCGATCCCGACCCCAAGTTCGACCAGTCGCCACAGTGGGGTGAAGTCGTGCAAGGGCCTGAATCATTCATGCCCGAGCGTTTGAAATTGCACTTTGCTGGTGGACGCGAGGACGACACTCCGATTGACTCCGGATTTGGCCCGTTCGCATTGACCCGCTTGAGCTACGAAACCGGTGGAATCTACTTCGCTGTGCATCCAAACCGCAACGTCACGCGGCAAGTAAGCAAGCGCGAAGTCGATGCCTACTCGGCTCACATCAAACACTTTTTCGACCCGCAAATCATGCGTAGCTATCGACCCGACTACGTGTCGATTGACGAGTACAAGCGACGCGTTGGACAAAACAAGTCACGTGCCGCTCTGGTCACAGCTGCTCAAAACACCTGGGTCGCTCCGATGGAGTCGCCTCAACTGCGATTCGTTAAGCGGGATGAAGCTTCCTTCTCCAACGCACTTTCCGAAGCTCAAAAAGCGTCAGCGAAACTGACCCCACGAGTTCAATCTTTACATGCCACCTTGAAGCTTGGTGAATCGGATCGTGACAAAGAAGTCTCGCCTCGTTGGCAAGCAGGATTTGACCTGGCAATGGGTCGTATTCTGGCCGTCAAAGTCCGAACGGAGGCTTACAACGTGCTGTTGGCCAAAGCAAAACGCGGCCTGAAGCCCAAGGATCCCAAAACCAATACCTGGGTGTTGACCGCCTCAGACGACTTCACCGAGCTTGGTAGTTCCTTGGAGAAAGAGGCGAATAAAGCCAAAATGTATCTGGAGCGGGTGATTACAGATCATCCCAACACCCCTTGGGCGCTCCTGGCACAACGCGAGCTCGATGCCAAAATTGGCTGGGTGTGGAGTGAAGATTTCACCGACTTGACTCCTCGTCGCGCCGGAAACGGTGGTGGGAATGGCAATGGCAACCCCAACAACGACGCGAAAAACATGATCAAGCGTCCGCCACCCAAACGCAAGCCACCCAAGCTGTAAACCGTCCGACCGCACTGGTGCCTGAAAGCGAACTCTGGTCAACGGTTTTCCCAGGCTCACGGTAAAGATGGAGTTGGCGCTGCGCCCGCAGCATGCTCCTGGCACTGACAGCAAGGAATCCCCTTTGAAAGAAGATCCGGAACCCTCAGGGGCTCAGGATCTCTCTTTCGTTGTTTCGTGCAGCCTGTCACAATACAGAGTACCAATCCAACGGACTCTGGACATCGACAGCATGGATGCGGCAAAAAGAGCTGTGATAGATTATCTGGTCTATCTCGTCGTGCGTATTTTCATTTGTTGCTTGCAGATCTTGTCACTTGAAAAGTGCCGGCAACTATCGTACGTCATCGGTGTCCTGGCCACCGACATCCTCAAAATTCGCCGTTCGCTACTCGAGGAAAACCTCTCTCATGCCTTGCCGGAACTGAACGCGGCTGAGCGCCGCGATCTGGCCATTCGCTGCTGGGCACACCTGTTCCTGATGGTCTGCGAGATCGCTCATCTGCCGCGCAAACTGCACGACACGAACTGGCGACAGCATGTCACGTTCTGCAACAAACGCGAGACCTTGAGATATCTGTTGGATGAACGCGCCACAGTATTTGTCACCGGTCATTTCGGCAACTTCGAAGCGGCCGGATACGTCATCGGCCTGTTTGGCTTTCCGAGCTTCACGATCGCGCGCCCACTGGACAACAAGTTCCTGCATCAATTCGTGAATGATTTCCGCAGCATGACGGGACAGTTCATCTTGCCAAAACAGGGCAGCGCCAAGCATGTGGACGAGGTATTACAGGCGGGGGGAACCCTGTCGCTGCTGGGCGATCAATACGCGGGCCCCAAGGGCTGCTGGGTGGAGTTCTTGAATCGCCCAGCCTCTTGTCACAAAGCCATCGCAGTGTTTACCTTGCTATCGGGCGCACCACAATTGATTTCCGTGAATCGTCGCGTTGGGGGGCCTCTCGAATTCGAACTTGGGACAACCGCCGTTGCGGACCCCCAAAAACCGACGCCTGCTCTGGACGGAGTCCGTCAACTCACCGAGTGGTCGACACGGCACCTGGAAACATTGATTCGGGAAAACCCCGAACAGTACTGGTGGATTCACCGCCGTTGGAAAGGCACGCCCCCCAAGCGTTTTTTCCGCCAGCAAAAAGCCGCATAGCCACGTCCTCGCATTCCCCTGGGAGAAGTATCACATGCCGCGTTGGATTCGCGTCGCTTCGGCAGCCGATCATCCTGCTGGATCCGCAGTGGAACTTGTCGCAGAAGACCGGATCATTGCCCTGTTCCACGTCGATGACCGCTGGTTTGCGTTGGATGGCGTCTGCCCTCATCAAGGCGGTCCCCTGGGTAAAGGGACATTACAGGGCTGCATTGTCACCTGCCCGTGGCATGGGTGGCAATTTGACGTCGAAAGCGGCCAGCATCAAACAACGACCGCTGCGGTCCATACGAAATTTGCCGTAAAAGTCGAAGATGGGGAAGTATACGTCGACGTCGATATCGAATAGATTACGCAACGTCGCGCGCCCCACGCTGCAACACAATAGTGGATCTGTTTTGGTTACGTATCGGCCATTTCGAAATACCGACCCACGAGGACTTGCAGACGTCTGGTGCAGTCATTCCCTGCAACGCTCATTGATGCAGCCAATGACCCCTGCTCTGTTCGACAGCCTCGTGTTGTGCAAACCCTACTTCGATCGACATGGGTTAATCGTCGCAGAAGACGATGGGCACATCGTCGGATTTGCTCACGCTGGCTTCGGTCCAAACGCGGAAGGTTCCGATATCGACCGCTCGACCGGCGTCGTCTGCCAGCTCCAAGTGGCACATCGCGACGGACGCGATCAAATCGCCAAGGAATTGCTCGGTGCCTGCGATCGTTACTTCCGACACCACGACACACGACGTGTTTTTGGCGGCATCAACGCAGCTGCAGACCCCTATTACCATGGTCTGATTGGCGGAAGCCAGCCGAGTGGCGTTGCTGTTGAGGATGTCTGGCTCACTCAATTGCTGCTGGAAAACGACTTTGCTGCGGTTGACGAGCATCTCGTCCTTCACCGACAACTCGCTGGATTCCGCCCTGCAGTCGATCGCACGCAAATGCAAATCCGTCGGACACATCATGTCAACTGTTGTCTCGATCCGCCGAGCCCCACATGGTGGCACGCTTGCACCTGGGGACACACCGAGAGAACGGGGTTTGTCTTGCAAGACAGACAGACTGGTAGCGAGATCGCATCTCTCGTCCTGTGGGATTGTGAGCCCATTGCAAGCAGTTGGGGCGTGCATGTCATTGGCATCGCGGAACTGGAGACCGTTGCCAGTGCCAACCAGGAAAACACCGCATTGTTCTTGATTGGCGAAGCGCTACGACAAATGCAATCGCGCGGTGTCACATTGACCGAAGTCCGAGTACCTGAAATACAGACCAGTACATTGCAACTCTACTCACGTCTCGGGTTTGAAGAAGTCGACCGATCCATCACGTATCTGCGCACACTTGAGTGACGCGACCTGATAGGACGACTCCCTGTGGCTTGCCGCACTCGACAGAGCGTGCAGGGCACACCGCATTCGCCTACAAGCCGAGCGATTCGTATCGCCAGTCATTTGCCGCGACCATCTCCTCGACGTCCGGCAACACCGAAAAACCAAATCCTGGGCACTGCAACGATTCAATCGCCAGTTTTCCATCCACCACCTGAGGTCGTACCAAGCCATCAATTAGCGCGTAACAGTCCGCATGTTCCTTGAGTGCCGCACGCTGCTGCTGTTCTGGCAAATAGGCAAGTCCCGGATGGAAGTGATAGCCATTGCGTTCCACATGCGTCAAACCAATCGTTGCCGCCAAACACAAATCCGCCTGCATGGGCACGATACCCACGGAACAAAGATCTTCGCCGGTCATGACAAAATGACTTTGTTTCCCAAAGTCGTTTGCCAACCAGGTGAGCCCGGCATTGAGCAGGGTTTTGATCGGACCTTTGCAGTTCTTACAGCTAACCCCTCGGTAACCCAATGCCAGAGCTCGAGTGTACGCGTCTAGCTCTCCATCCGATTCGTCGATGATGACCGGCTTTTTTTGGCCAAGCTGGCGAATCCCTTCCGTGTGCTTTGGTGACAAGGCAATCGCACGATTCAACGGCTGTTCGATCACCAGGGTGTTGCGCCACAACTGTCGCAGGCGTGCGTCTCCCTCAATGGCGTCCACGAGCTGATCAAATTCCGCAGGTGTTTGATATTGCTCGTTCCCATCCAAAGTCACACGATAGTCCGATCCACAAGCTTTTTCGACGAGTGCAGCAATCGTGCGCAAACGCTCAAGATCGGTGTCCAGTTGATTGGACACTTTAATCTTCAAAAAACGTATGCCGAAACGCTCAACGTACTGCTCTAAAGCTTGGGGATATCCATCCTGCAGTTGGTCTGTTGCCGGGATCTCAGCAGCTGTCAGAGGATCCCCTAAACCCACGGTGTGTCGCACATCGATCTCAGACGTCGGCAGCTTGGGGAGCCAATCCTTCGGTTGCCAAGTCAAGGAATCATGGATCGCAGTCGGTTCGATACAAAAGATGTTCTTGCGGACCGCCTCAGCAAAAGACAATCCAACAGCACGGCACATCGCATCCATCAAGGCCCGCTCGACGAGGCTGACACCAAACGTGGCAAGCAGTGACGTAAATCCTCGCTCACGTGCTACCTCGGCGACGCGTTCGTACAGCGGCAACCATCCCCGAAACAACTCTTGAGGCGCGGCAAATGACTCCATCGCAACCCGCTGTGCGAGCGCAATCACCTCGAACATATCATCCAATTGTTGCTGGTAGTCCGGTGTCGACTTATCAAACCAACCAGACGGCAAGCAATCTCCGCTATAGCCCACGCACCGCCCCGCATCGGTCTCGACAACGGCCTGCAAAATCGCCTGCGGACAACGAGTCAGGCACGTATTGCCGTAACGAAAGGGAATTCGTAAGACACTGTTGCGTAGATAAAGTTCAGTGGTGTGCAAACGCAATCGCATGCAGGGCAATGTAGCGACCAGACATCGGCAACGCAATTACCAAGCAGAGCTTAATGCAACGTACGGCTCTGCAACAAAGATCGCAAATGATCAGCAACCAGTTGCGGCGCATTTGGCTCCAACGACTTGACCACAACCGAGAGCGAGGGAGTTTCCCCAGTCAAGCGCATCCGGGCAACATGATTCCGTAACAGGTCCAGCCGCGGATCCGTCGTTTCCAGCAGCCAGTGTGCCCACAACCAGGACTCGGCGTAATCTTGCTGGGACATCTGCTCGGGGCGCTCCAACTTCTCGAGCTGTGCCATGTCCGGAAACCACTTGCCAAACTTGAGCTGCTCAGCAAGTAACTCGACGTGGGCTGCATTCACACCGCGTTGTCCGCGAGGCACCTCAAAGTATTCCGCAAACCCCTCATCCAACCACAACGGCAAATTCGTCAGCACCGCATGCAGGTACCCGTGAGTCACCTCGTGTCGCAAATCTTCTCCCACACGGTCACCCCAATAGGCGTACACTTTCAGGCGTGTGTCCGTCTCCACGAAAAATGCTCGCCGATCAGGAAAGCTCGGATACTTTTTCGCAATGAATTCGTGGTATTCGCTGGGGGAGTCGAAAAGGAACACGTGAATCGGCTCGTCCGACAAGGGCAACTGGAGTTTGGCAGCCAAATCCAATCGCCGGGCAACCAACTCGTCCAGCAAGCGGTGCCGTTTCGCCAAGCGAAAATCACTGTGAATCACAAGCTGATCACGCTCCACCTGATACGCATTGGGCGAGGAGATTTCTGTGCGCATCAGCGTGCACCCAGAAATCAAAACGCTAGCAATGCATACGGCGCGATAAACGGTCTTCATGATCATCCTCGTATCGAGGCGGCAGTGTAGCAAAGATGACCACACGACCGAATGGCAACCCTTTTCGGTGGCTAGCAGCAAAAGAACGGTGCGCCAGGCTCTCAAACGCCGCTCCACAGGGCCGCTCTACAGGACCGCTCTACAGGACCTTAGGGCACAAAGACAAATTCATTGCTATTGAGCAACGCTCGGGTGAATTGCGTCAGACCAAACTCGCGGATGAACTCCACCGCCGGCTGCACTTCGGAATCTTCCGCCGGCCGCCCGAAAGCCAACCTGTATGCCAGCCGAACCTGAGCGGTGTGCGTATCCCCCGCTTCAGCGACCAACCGTTCCGCCAAGATCTTCGCTTGTTGATTGACGAAGACACTATTCAACAGGTTGAGCGCCTGCAACGGTGTGGTCGATCGACTTCGCTTCGGCACGACTTGGCTTGCATCCGGACAATCGAACACACCAAAAACGGAGTCTTTTTCTTGCCGCACCTTTTCCATGTAGATCATCCGCCGCCAATCTTCAGCGGAATAAGATGTCTTCGGGAAATAGTGCCGCACGTTTTCCATTTGCACTTCAAACGCGCTAAAGCCTTGCCCACCTAAGCTAGGATTCAACGCACCGCTCACGGCCAAAATCGAATCCCGAATTGCTTCCGCTTCTAGCCGGCGTGGCGGATATCGCCACAAAAGACGTGATCCCGCATCCACTTGCAGCGCTGTCGCCACCGGCAAACTTGACTGCTGCCACGTTTCCGACAATAGAATCTGCCGGTGGAGTTGCTTCAGTGACCAGCGTTGGTGTATCAGCTCGGACGCCAGCCAATCCAATAACTCGGGATGCGTTGGCGCAGTGCCGTTGGCACCCAAGTCATTTGGCGTATCCACCAATCCCACACCAAAATGAAATTGCCACAGCCGATTGACGATCACCCGCGCGGTCAGTGGATTTGCTTCACTCGCCACCCACTTTGCCAATGCCAATCGCCGCATCGCCTCAGGCGTATCGGCCTGTAAGTCGAGTGACCCGAGCGCCAATACGGTATCTGGCACAACCGCTTCGCGAGGTGCTGTCGGATCCCCTCGGTAGAGCCGATACGTTGGACCAGGCTGTGTGAATCGCCCGGCATAGACCTGCACGGGTCGCGCAAACTGCTCGCGTTCCTGCATCACCGACTGGAGACGCTTTAGCATTCGCCTTCCCGATTCAGCCTCTGCTGGTATCTGTGAAAAATCGTATTGTGTTGCGAGATCCGCCTTGGTTTGAAATGCAACTCGATCGTCGGAACTTGCAACCGTCTCCCATTTGCCTGGTTCTTCTGCGACTTCAATGCGATATCGTACGGCGAGCCGGTCTGCGTATTTTTGTTCGCGATCACGAGCCCACACGATCCGATCGATATTCGCAGGTTGGGCCAACTCAATCTGCACCCATCCCCCGGTTTGCTGTTTGGCGATCCAACTATGTGCATTCCCGTAGCGACCGTCATTAATGTGCGCGAGTTTATGGAGTCGGTGAACAAAGTCTCCTGACGAAGTAGGTTTCGCACCCTCACTCGCAAGTGCTACGTTTTTGCTCCCGGCAAAAACCTCCAGCTCGTCAATACACGGTTCACCTTGGTTTGTTTCCAGAATCGTGAAGCGAACAAAACGCGCGCGGCGGGCACTAAATTGCTCCTCATTCAAACCGGTTTTAACTGCAGGTCGCAGCGGCTTCCGTTTGGCAAACTTGGCAAGCTTCCCTTTCAGCTCACTGATTTGCTTATCGCGAACTTCCAAGCCACGCTGTTGCTCTGCGGTCACAGGCAGCACGCTTTCCGCATGCTGGACACCGGAAAACACCGCCTGCAAAGCGTAGTAGTCTGACTGCCGAATGGAATCAAATTTGTGATTGTGACAACGGGCGCAACCGAGAGTAAGACCTAAAAACGCCGTACCCGTTGCGTTGATCATGTCGGCCAGTTCGTCTTGGCGTTGCGTCAACCGCAACAACGCGTCTTGTCCTTTGACGATGTCATACGGACCCGCGACTAGGAATCCCGTGCCAACTGGATCCCCGAGTTGATCGCCCGCCAGTTGCGCTGCAACAAACGTGTCGTACGGTTTGTCACCATTGAGCGAGTCAATTACCCAGTCACGATATCGCCACGCGTTCGGGCGTTCACGGTTGGTTTCAAACCCATGCGTCTCACCAAAACGTACGATATCCAACCAATGGGTTCCCCAACGTTCACCATAATGCGGACTAGCCATCACGCGGTCGACTAAACGCGCCCAGGCATCGGGTCGTTCGTCCGCCACATAAGCGTCTATCGCATCCGGCTCCGGCGGCAGACCGAGCATCACCAGATACAGTCTACGAATGAGCAAGCGTCGCTTGGCGCGGGATGAGCTGTGCAGCCCCACTTGACTCAAACTGGCTTGGACCAAGGTGTCGATCGCATGCTGCTGAGTTGCCGCATCCAGTGACGGACGCGTAATCGGCCGCCATGACCAATGGTCATTTTGAGTCTCCGCCAAAGCTGCTTGCGCCGCAGCCCAACTGGGCGCGTGATCGATCCAACGCTGAATGATCTTGACCTCGCCGTCCGAGAGACGATCGCCTTCGGGCGGCATCCGCCGTTTGACGTCGGTGCTGGTCACCAATTCCACCAGGTAACTTGCTGCACTCTTGCCGGGGACGACCACACGTTCACCGGAATCACCTCCTTGCAGTGCGGCTTGCACACTATCCAGCCGCAAAGCCGACTCCTGGGTATCAGGACCGTGGCAGTCGTAGCAATGCGTTTTCAAGATCGGAACGACGTCTCGTTCGTAGTCCACTTCGTCTGCAGACAACGGGGCAACGGCCATCGCCAAGCTACCGAACCAGGCGATAGCGAGCAACCAAGGTAATCGTTTCGACAATGACACAGGTTCCACTTTCGATCCACATCCGCTATTTGAGAGTATTCTTTTCCAACGGCTTGCCGTTGGTCGTCAGAATCTGGAAATGATGGAATCCACTGTTCATTCCGTTGTAACGCCATACGACTTTTTTATCGCGCGTTACCTCAAACAGTTTGACGGCATCACCCTTGGCATGATAACTCGAAATCACCGTGTTCCCGTTCGGCAAACGCTGCGCTCCACACGCGTCGTCGAACAGATTTTCGCCAAGATCTTCATTGTCAACACTCCAAACAATGTCCCCACCTGCATTGACCTCAATAATGCGATTGCCGTTGGTGCAAGCAATCAACGTGTTGCCATTACTTAAACGTATTGCTGTGAACGGCCAATCACGCTTGCCGCGCCCGCGATCGTCCGTCGGAAACATGGACAACACCTTTCCGTTGGCCGGATCGTACTCTTTCACTGCGAAGTCCAATAAATGTGGCGCCAGATAGTTACCGTTTGGCAAGACTCGTAACATGCGCGTCTGCATATGAAAATTATTTTTCTGACAAGCCAACGGAGTGGATCGCACTACGTTGCCGCTCGGATTCACCACGACCGCCTGCGGTTCCGGACCTAGCTCGACAACGAGGTAATTCCCGTCCGCCAGTTTTTGTACCGTACTGGTCTCTTTCTGCTGTCCCTGGTAGGCAAAGATCGTTTTCTTGGTCTGACGATCGACTTCAATCGCTCCGCCATTTGGAAATCCTGGAGTGCTATAAAGCGCTAACAGGACATTGCCATTCGGCAAAACCCACCCATCACTGGCCGGCTTCGCAAGCTTCCACACTACCTTCCCACTGTCGTCCACAATGACTGCCTGATTCGCCTTGCCGACACCCAAAAACGAATGCGTCACCGTGTCCGCCGCCGAAACAACAGTCGTCCACAGCATCACCATACTGATCACCAACGGTAAAGCACCCTGGCGGTTTGGGAAAATCATCATCGACACAAACTCCTCATCTAAATTGGCTTTCCACGCATCAGACGCATCCAGTCTAACGACGCGCTCGCTGACGTGCCACTTGGACTCCACCACTTGATCCGATTCACCACTCAGGACACGCATCCTGCTGCGCAGAGACCTATTTCACGTAGGTCGCTGCCCGATACACAGAAGGATTCGCAGCGTGGCCCTGCAGAGGAATCTCACATCAGCGCGCAAAATAGAGATTCAACCAATCGGCGTAGTCCAGGACATCTCCCTGGTCGGCAAATTCGACCACCAGCATCACACCGCGGGCATTCGCCACATCGACAGACAATGGCGCTGGTCGGGCCCCGCCACGCACAGGTTCACTTCGAAATACGGTTTGCCAACCTTCCTCCGGGCGGTTCACGAAAACTCGATACAGGACACTCCCTCCTTGACCGGCCTGATCATCAATCGCCAACTGCCCTTCCAATCGCGTAACACCCTTGGGCACGGAATAAACGAGCCGCGAAGTACTGTGCATGCCCACACCCTTCAGCGTTAACTCGGCGCCGGCCCGCAGCCTTCCGCCGAGCACATTGCGATCCGGTTGATACTCCCAACGACGCTGTAAAAAAGGAATGTGCTTGTAGTCGATTACCTTGAGGTCCGAGAGGTAAAGACAGTCGCCACCCAGCGGCTGTAAACAGACGGTCACATCCACCACCGTCTCCAGATCGGTATCGATTTCCAACCCACACACCAGTCGCAACATCATGCTGCGTTTCGTTTGGACTTTGGCTACCCATAATAAACTGCCATCGTCCAGCCCAAAACCGCAACGCAATCCGCGCAGACTCGGGGTCTTTCGTAGCGCAGGATCGAAGATCACCGCCGTGATCTTTTCGTAACGTATCGCGACCGGCTCGTCCGCAGACGGCAGACGAATGTTAATTTTGGTCAACACGTCATCTGCCGACCTGGGTCCGACTCGCGGTTTCTCAGAAATGACCCCCTGGACTACGTCACCATTTTCCATCAGCAATCGATCTTGAGTCCCTGCCGCCGTGCGAATCTGATCCAGCAGCAGGTCCCGACGCAAGGGATCCATCGGCGGCTCCAACACCATGCCGGCGACCTGTGCCAAAGGGATTGCAAGTTCCCCAAACACATCGCTGTAGACAGACAGGGTGTCATCATCAATGGACAGAATTTCAGCAACCAGTACTCCACCATCGGCGAGCACGACCTGTGCCCCGGAATCATCATCCCGGTACGCCCCCCACCGCACCAAGCGACGTCCCGCAACTTCGCGTTCCTGACCGTCAACTGCGAATGTAAAGGTCCAATCGTCGGCGATGTCCGCCAATTTGGCAGATACAGGATCCGCATCCAGCGTGAAGCAACGGCGCTCCTGTTCCGCCGCCGGTAGTTGACAAACCAGCGCGCAACACACAAACAGGAATGTCCGGAAAAACACCATTCTCGACATCGCGATCAATTCTGAAAAATTGGCAAGTAGTTGTTAGGCATCTGCAAAACAATACAGGCCATCGCGGTCCCGTATTCCGGACAGATTTGCGAGAACCAAGCTCCTTCGTCGCGTTGTTTATTCAGCAACACGTCATGGATCGCCGGATACCACTTCTTCCAACGTTCACCACCGGCATGCCACATGGCTTGAACACCATAGTAGTGTCCATAAAAGAAATGCCCACCGCGCACGGGAGCATCAGCATGGGGCACATGCTGCATGAGGTAGTCAAGCCCACGCTCCAACTCTTCTCCCTCATAGATCCCAGCGCTATACAATGCCACGACTCCGGCGGCACTTCGCGGAAACAGGCTTTCTCCTGGCTGGCTCAACATGTACATGAAGCCGCCATCCGCGTTCTGACTTTGCTTGACGTACTCAATGCATTTCTCGATCGTTTCATTGGGCACGTAGATACCGGCGTTACGTGCCGCACGCAGCGCCATCACTTGGCAGATGGTAACCGAGATATCCGCATCCAGCTTTTTGGGTTCGTAGCGCCACCCACCCTCATCGTTTTGGGTTTCCACAATGAGCTTGATTGCCTTTTCCAGCTTTTCACGGAGTGCTGGATTTCGCGACATCCCGTGAGCTTCGGCAAGAAACAAGGTGGCAAACCCGTGACCATACATGCGTCCTCGCCCCGCACTCGCGGCAGCTGTAATAAACCCACTCGGTTGCACATTGTTGAGGATATAGTTCAGCGATCGCTGGACTTGCTGTCCAAAACGCCCGCGTCCCGGCGTGCTACCGCTCGCCATAAACGCCATCCCACTGAGCGCGCAGACGGCGACATTTCGGCTATAACCGCGCGATCCGAACGAACCATCTTCATTCTGCTGGCTCTTGAGATATGCCAACCCTTTGCGAATTGCCTCGCGCGTCTCCGGCTTCATGAGATTCCGCGATGACTTCCGCGAGTTCCTATCCTGCCCCCAGGCAGTCCCCGTCAGCGCACTGCAGAAGCCGGCAGTCACACCTGCCATCCACTCGCGACGCTCCAAACAATGCCGTGCCATGGACAGGCTCTCACCAACGTTAGAATTTTGACCAGCTGTGCAATGATGGGTGGGGAAATCGAAAACCGCAGCGCCTACCGATCTTCAGCATCTTCGGTCAATCGTTCGTAATACTTCTCAATCAACGCTTCGTATTTGGACAGAAACTGCTCTGATGCGGCATTCTGCATCTGTTCGCGAACTCGCACGGGAAGATGGCCCCACACTTCCTTCAGCATCTGCTCCAGTTCTTCACGTTGAACTTGGGCGTCCTCCGCCTCACCGTCCCGCATCTGACTCTCACTGGAAGCCTTGTTGCCCGCCTGATTGCCCTGCTGGTTCCCCTTCTTCTGAGGACCTGGTTTGCTGCCAGGTTTGGGTTTTCCTGCCTGCGGTTGCTGCTGCTTGGGTGACTGGCAATTACATTGTTTCTTGACCAACTGAATCATTTCCGTCAGTTCCGCCACAATCTGCTGTTGAATTCGCTGCGTTTTCTCGGCGGTTTCCTGTTCGGCAATCAGTTCCTCCACGGCCCGCATCCGATTCGCAATCTTAGTCAACGGATCTCCTTCTTCGCCGATGTCTTCACCGTCTCCCAACTGATCCAGGAGCGCATCATCCAAAGGATCGTCGCTACCTTTCGCTTTTTCCACCTCATCTTCCAGCGACAGGTCATCCAATCCTTCCAACAAATCGCCTTCGAGGTCATCCAGCAGTTGCTGATCAAGTGACTTGTTGTCCTTGGTCGAGTCATCCTGGCCGTAACTCACCTGCCCGCCAAGCAACAAGCCGCATACAACCAATCCGATCCACTTTGTCTTTCGCATCTTCACTTATCCTGTTTGCTGGAAGTGCCTGCATCCAACTCCCGTAACAACTCGTCGTCCAAGCCTTCGTCGTCCAAGCCTTCGTCATCCCGCACGTCGGGCAGGTCCTCCGGATTGTCCTCCGGATTCTCCATCACCTGTTGTACAAGATTCAGAATCATCTCGGCCAACTTCCCTTGCTGTTCCGACAAATCCACCAGTTCGTCTGCCTGGGCATCGGTCAGCATGCCGCTCATCTGTCGCTGCTGTTCTAATTCTAACGTGCGGCGATTGACTTCCTCTTGCAATAATTTTACCAATTTCAGTTCGGCAAGTCTCTGGATTCCATCCGCGGGAGGCTGCTGATTCTGACCTCCCTCGCCTCCTTGCTGTTGCTGGGGTGGTTGCTGGGGCCCCTCCTTCAAGTCCGGCTTCAATGCCTCTTTCAACTGATTCAATCGCACCAATGCGTTGGCCTGAGCCTGTTGCGTATCTTGCCCGGTCTCCCGTCGCTCCAGTCCGCTTGCCGAGCGAGCCATTTCCTGCATCGCTCCGCGTAGCGCAAACACAAACGTTTCCGCTTGTTCCAGTTTTTCACTCAGCGCTCTCGCATCGTCGGCCATGAGCCGCTGTTCCGCCGCGAGATCCCCGACACTCGCAAGTTGTGAACGTTTCAAACTGCCGTCCTGGGATTCTCGTAGTGTCTCGAATTCCAGCGTCCGCTGATTCACGGTGGTCTGGCGTTTAATGAATCCGGTGATCGTCTGTTCGAGTCGCACGAGCTGCTCGTTGAGCAGATCTTGTTCTTTTTTCTGTGCCTCCTGCTGCAACTGCTGCTCCGCCTGCTCCAACAGTTTTTCACTTTGCTGAGCATTTTCCAAAGCCGACTGCTGCTCGCCCTGCTGTCCCGCTTGAGCCCCCTGTTGCATCGTCGCGGCGGCTTCTTCCATGGTACTGCCGGGTTTTTCAGCGCGCAATCGCTGCAGCCGACGGCGCATCGCTTCCGCCTGCTTGGCGAGCTGTTCTTGTTCACGTGCCAAGCGCATCAGCTCACGTTGCTTGTCTGCTGGTTTTTTCTGCTGATCGCTTTCCAATGACTTGAGCTTACGTGTGAGCGCACTCTGCTGGGTTTTCAAATCGGCAACGTCCGCTTCTGCTTCTCTCAGCTTCTCCGTCAATCTTCCCAATTCGCTTTCGCGACGATTCGACAACACGTCCTGAACTTCTTTGAGGCCGGCCATCGCTTGCTTCTGCAAGTTGGACGCTTGCCCTGCCTGCCCCTTCTCCACGCTCCGGCCGCTTTCGCGCATCTGCGACGACACCGCATTACGGCGGGCGGCATCCAGTGCATCGGCGATGGTTGCGGCCGCCAAGGGATCCGTATCCGCGAGCTCTGCTTGCATCTTGTCCATACGGCTTTGCACACGATCAAAGCGACGAGCCAACTCCATTTGCCTCAATGCCAATTGACGCATCTCGGCCCGCTGCTGCGACTCTTCCTCATCGGTTGTCGTACCGAACATTTTCGCACGCTGCGATTGTGTTTGACTTTGCAACTCTTCTTGCTCGCGTCGGATGCGTCCCACTTCACGGGCAAATCGACGATAGTTATCCCACTGTGTGAGATCGCCGAGCAACGCCTCGAGTTTCTGAATCACTTGGCCTTGTCCGACCGTGGCCGCACTCAGGGAATCATTAATTTCCTTGAGTACCTGCGGATCCTCTGGTGACCCGCTGGCGCGTGCCACTTTCAGCGATCCAATCAACTCGCGCTGCACTGCGGGTATTTCCTGTCGTGCCATGCCATTGACGACATCCAAGATCTCCCGCAACTTACGGTACACTTCCGGCCGATCCACGCGGTTTGCGTTCAGGTCCTCTAACACTTCACGGATACGTGCCACAACGCTGTCAGATCCGCTGGTCAGCAGGCGCGTCACGCTCCGTTGATTTAATTCAGCACTTTGCAGTTGATCCACATCGGTACTGGCAATGACCTTCGTCTCGACAAGTTGCACTTGCAGTGACTCAGTTTGCGTACGAGCAGCATGCTGCAAGCGAAGCACTTCGGCCAGTTGACCCAGGATGGTGGATTGCCTGGCAGCGACACGATCTTCCAACTCATCAATGCTGATGATCGTAATGCGACGCGAACCACTCTCCCCAGCATTGGGCTTATAATCCCGCGCGCGGACATAGAAATCGAACTGTGTTCCGGCTGTCAACGTACCGGGTAAGGCATTCAATTCCCATTGATATTGGATATCGCGACTTTCACCGGTTAGCACTGCCAGATCTTGCCCTGCGAAGTCGGGCGGATGCTCTGCTCGATACAATTCCACCACCTGCTCGCCCACATCTGTCTGGTCAGATCGCACGTACACAAGTTCCGCTGACGCAATTCCCAAATCATCTTTAACCAGCGCCGCAATCGGCACGTTCGCCTCCGCGGTCAAAAATTTGGGACCGGCCGGTTTTTCCAATGCGACACTTGGGGCAAGATCCTTGATTGCCCGGACTTCCCACTGTTGCTCACTGCGGCCGACTAATCCCTCGGTGTCCACCAGATCCAGCCAGAACGTATCCGACTCTGCGATCTCCCAGGGTGTGTTCGTTGCTTCATCGCCTCCCGGTAACCAAAACGAAAGGCCATCGGCTCCCACTTGAACCTCGACATCCAAAGGTCTTTCATCACTCTCTCGGCGGAGCAGCACCTGACGCACAGGTTTGGTAACCTGACCTCGGATCCCAATCTTCGACCCGATCAGAACGCGCGTTGTCGCAGCCAGTTCCTCCACGGGTAAACCACTGTAAACCGGAGGATCAATCCGCGTCGACACGCTGACCGTTCGCGGTGGTTCGACAATTTCCAGGTCTTGCCAGTTCATGGCCTGATCATCGCCACCTCGCGCACGGAACTGGAAATTTTTGGTGACATTCGTCAGTCGTAATTCGGCAACATTTTTCGACAGAACAACAGGTGGCTCGACGTCGATTTGGCTGCGCCCCTCAACCCGATATTCGACCACCACGTCGTCAGGCAATGCGCCATTCGCATCCACCAGTGTCGCCACGAAGTCTTGTCCGGCAGCCAGACGGTGAGGCGTATCCTGAAATTTCAACTCGTGGCGCCGTGGCCAATCCTCGCTACCCCAGGGGATCACCATGCGTTTCAGTGCCAAGCCGGATGCCGTGGTATTCCAGCCACCAATCAATGCAGCAACAAGGCAAACTCCCACCGCCATGACGGTTGCCTTGGTCGCGCGTGAACGGTCCAAGCAGGCCCCGAAATCGTACTCTGCCAGCCGCGCTGTCGCTTCCGCCACCACGGCGCGTCGCAATTCAGGGGATCCGGCTGTCGGATCATCCTCTGTCTGCTGCAAAAACTCCATGGTGCTCGACAGACGGTCACCGCAATCCGGCAGGTGTTGCTCGATGCGACGCGCCAACGCGACATCGCTGATCCGAAAGCGCCAAGCAGGCTGAACGAACCAATACGCAGCCCAAACAGCGACAGCCACCACACTCAGTGACAAAATGACCCGGACACCCGTATCGCTAATGCGACAGGTGTAATCGATCAACCCAGCCAACAGGACAGCGCTTACGACCATCGCTGCGAATCGCGCGACCCCCTGCTGGAACAGCAGGCGATGCGCTCGCGCACCAACAGCACGTACTTGTTTTTGCAGCGGATGTAACATAGGTGACCTGCCCTATTAGATCATCGTCTTTTATTAGACCATCATTCAGCTGGTGTCGCGACAGGAATTCGATTTACAACAGGCCGACGCGCTTCCTCAGTAGCCACTCGGAAACCAACAAGGTGATGAACAAGCCAGCCAACAGGGAAGAATTCCAGATCGGCTGTGGGGCAAGTGGTTGGATCCGGACTTCCCGACCTGCGGGCAAGTCTTTCCATAGCTGATCAGCCGCCGAAACGGGGTAAAACTCACCCCGCGATGCCTTAGCGGCCAACCGCAGATCTTCTCCATCCATCTCCAGACGCGTCCGCTCGCCGGGCGGCGCCGTCACCAGAAACTCGCGTGCCGGAGGTTGTCCTTCCAAGGTTGGCGTTGCCATCCAGGCCCGGTAGTCACCTTCGGGCAGGTCGGTCGCCACACCTTCGAAATATCCTCGCCGATTGGCATCCCTCGACAAACGGACTTGTCTTCGCTTACCCCCATCGCGCTCCACAATGACGGTCACACCATCATCCTGCACCGGAGCCAAACGCTCGTCAAAGAAACGGACGGCCAACCGAACCGGTTCGCCACGACGATATGTGTCCTGGTCAAACGGCATCTCTGCACCGCGGTCCTTGCCCAACAACTTGCTACGGCTCAGGTAGCGTAACATCTGGATCCAGTAGCGGGTGTAATATTGGCGCCCATCCTCGTGCCGGGACCAGCGATAGGACTCATCAGTCAAATGCAAAATCACTTTGCCGGCGCCGACATACTGCCAGACCACCACCGGTAAATTCTCACCCGTCGTGCCTGTCCGCGTCGGGTGGACAGCCAAGACGCGGGCTGCCGGTCTGCGATCAGGAGCTTCGATGAACCAATACAAAGGTGGCATGGACCGCCACGCCTGGCTGCTTTGCATGGCATTCTCACCAATCTGTAACATCGGCGAGTTCATCCCCAAACCGGTTGGCTGCGTGACAAACTCGAACTGTTCATCCAGATTCAATGTCGAGTCCGGCATCACTGCCGTGTCGAGATTGATAGGCAGCAGTGAGGCCAACGGCGTATCGCGATAAGCCAGCGGTGTATTTTGGGGGCCCGACAAAAAAACGATACCACCACCACGCTCTCGAACAAAGGCATCGATATTCTGCATCACACTACGATTCAGAAACGACGGATTCACATCACCAAAAATAATGACGTCATACGCAAACAGCTCTTCGCGGGTCACGGGAAAGACACGCGTCGCCGAAGCGTCCTGTGCTGCATACTCGGCATCGGCCTCATGCAACACGGTTGTCAATTCGATCGCTTTCTCTGTCTCCGATCCCTGTTTAAGAATCCGTTCCAACATTGACTTCAAAAACTGAAATTCGTGACTTGCGTAGTCCTGGACCAGCAACACGCGCAGCGTCTCGTCACGTACTTGAACAGTTTCTGTTTTACGGTTGTTCTCTAGACTGGCTTCTCCTGCCAGCTGGTCCGCTTCGACCACATACTCAAAGTCGCCTTGCTCCGTCGGCCGATGCGACAGGCGCACGGACTGCAACCGCGTTTCCTCGTCGAGATCGATTTCCGTTTCTGCCAAAATCTCGGATTCACCTTGGCGTTTAAGACGCAGCTTAAGTTTTTCTCCTGCGTAACCACTGGCGGTCACTTTGAAATCAAAGTTGACGACATCATTAACAAACACCATGTCGTCCACCACCAACTCACTGAGACGCACGTCTCGCGGCGCTTGCTCGCTACCCAGACCCACGACGTACAGTGGCACCGCCTTGCGTCGTGCATACTCAGCCACTTCACCAAGCGACTTGCCTTCCGTCGTCACACCATCGGTAAGCAGCACCACGGCAGCGGTGGGTCGACCGCGTTGTGTTTCCAGAATATCTCTCAAGCCATCGCCCAGCCGACTTGCTTCCTGATTCGAATCCAGCTGCTCGATCACTTGCGACAGCGTCTCCGGATCCTCTGTGGACGCCACACGTGCTGATCCGCCCACCCGAAAAAACTTGACGTTATAGCGGGCCTGCAAGGCGCGCAGCGATTGGCTGTCATTCTCCAGTAACAAGACTTTCGCCAAATTGGCGCGCGTGAGCTCCTGAAAACCACCGGCTTCGATCTTGGCGAGCAGTTCGGTGCGGACTTTTTCCTCGTCGTAATGATCGACCAACATCATGCTCTCGGAGTCGTCCACGACAACGACGATATCCGGTAGGTCGGTCTTGTGCTGGTTTCGCATCCAGCCGTACATCATGAACACCACAATCAGAACCAGCGCGGTACGTATGGAAATCAACAACACGTTCCACAGCGCGGATCCGGAACTGCGTTCGCGCAGGTAGATGGCAACAATCCATGCCAAAGCCCCCATTACGACCAGCAAGGTGACCCACGGCGCGAACGGCCAAGTGTGCGAAATGGTGGTTTGAAGGCCCTCACCCGCCTCCGTCGATTCCTTGCCGTACAGGGCGTCAACGATCTTAATAAAGAATTCGTTCATGCTGCCGAAATACAGATTGTTCCCCTCTGCCTTCCCCAATGCGCCAATGCTTCATTGTAGCAGCTTCGGTAGGTGCAGCGGCAAGTCTCCATAGCCGTTTCCAAAACAAATGCCCCTCCGCGTTGACGTATCGTGACGCTCGGGTATGTTGACCCGTTTCCCGTTCTCCAAAGCACCCAGACGGCTGATCTTCCATGACACGTCAACACGACGAATTACGCTCCATCTCGATCCAGCGCAACTTCACCAGAACAGCGGCGGGCAGCGTGCTGTTCCAAGCCGGAGGTACGACGGTCCTTTGCACAGCCAGCATTGATGCCAGCGTACCACCTTGGCTCGAAGGCAAAGGAAAAGGCTGGATCACAGCCGAATACAACATGCTGCCCGGCAGCACGAGCCCCCGAAAAAAACGTGATCGCGGTGGCAAAGTCGACGGTCGCACCACAGAAATTCAACGCTTGATCGCTCGCAGCTTTCGCGCGACAGCCGACCTGGAAGCGCTCGGAGAACAGCTGATCACGGTCGACTGCGATGTACTGGAAGCTGACGGCGGCACGCGAACGGCCAGCATCACCGGCGGCTTTATCGCCCTGGTGGACGCCATACGCTCGATCCAACACGCGCTACCAAATCCCGACGTCTTTCCTCTGCGCGACAGTGTGGCGGCCGTCAGTGTGGGTGTCGTCAGTGAGCAACTCACGCTGGACTTGGATTATGAGAAGGACTACGCGGCGGACGTTGATATGAATGTCGTCATGACAGGAGGCGGGCGCTTCATCGAAGTTCAAGGGACCGGAGAAGAAGCGACGTTTTCGGAAGAAGACCTGCAAGGCTTGATCCGCCTGGCCAAAACCGGGATCCAGCAACTGACCGCACAGCAAGCCGCTGCCTGTGGCGCTGACTGGCCGTTCTCGTAAACGCGACCCCGGACTGTTGACGGAAAGCACGCGCGCAACCGAGACCATTCACTCCAACCGAGACCATTCACTCCGATCGAGACCATTCACTCCGATCGAGACCGTTCACTCCGATTCGGGGCGTAGCCTGCCTTCGTCAATATAAAACCGCTCTGGAAACAACTCTGCCAGTTCGCGACTGTGTGTCACGGCGACTAACATGGCATTTTCCTCTTGCTGCAACTTCAGTAAGAGTTCGGCGATCTTCCCGGCCGTCGTGCGATCTAGATTTCCTGTCGGCTCGTCTGCCAGCAACAATCGCGGCTTGTTTAACAGCGCGCGTGCGACCCCCACTCGCTGGCGTTCACCCCCGGACAATTCTGCCGGGCGGTGCTGCAAACGCTCCGACAATCCAACGCGCTCTAACAAGTCGCGCGCTCGGTCGACCACATCCGGAGTCGGGGTCCCATTGGCAAGTGCCGGAATCAACGTGTTCTCCAAAACATCGAGCTGCGGTAACAGATGGTGATCTTGAAACACAAAGCCAATGTTTTCGTTACGAAAACGCGCCAACGATGGCTGATCCAGAGCAAACGGATCTTGCTCCGCAAGTTGCAGAGAGCCGGACGTCGGCTGATCCAACGTCCCTAGAATGTGTAATAAAGTGCTCTTACCCGAACCACTGGGCCCGAGGATTGCCGCTGTCTGACCAGGAGATAAACGCAACGACGCCTCATGCAACACCACCAACGGGTCGCTCAGTGTCGGGAATTCCTTATTCACCTTGTCAACAATTAAATCAGCCATCACGGTTCCCGTCCTTTCTGCTTGCACACGACACGTAATGTCGCGGAAAATCGATAGCGACTCAAGTGCCCGCAACAACGGTGCGCGGTATGCTTGGTCGCGGGCAGCCACCTGTGCGCGCCCGCACCTCGAGATTTAACCGCAAATCTGCTGACACTGAGCGCCCCGTCGCTCACGAAAGGCCCGCTGTGAACCTGCTGCCCATCTATACTCTGCTGGTCACCCTGACCAGCACGCTGTTGATTACAAGGATCGCAACGGTTGCCTTATCGCTCACTGGAATGTCGCGGCAGTCGGCTCGCTTTCAAGCCCGTTCGGCCATGACCGGTGTCGGCTTCACGACCCGTGAGAGCGAGCATATTCTTAATCACCCCGTGCGACGGCGGATTGTCATGTGGCTTATGCTGCTGGGAAATGCCGGTATCGTAACCATCGTCGCCACGTTGATGGCCTCGCTCGTCAACATCAACCACCAAAGCACCGGTTTGGGGCGCAGCATCACCGTGCTCGGTTTAGGCATCTTCATCCTGTTCTGGCTCGCCAACAGCCGCTGGGTGGACCATTGGATGAGCCATGCCATCGAGTTCGCCTTGCGACGCTGGACCCAGCTCGACATCCGGGATTACGTCTCGCTGTTCCGACTTTCAGATGGTTATGCCGTGTCGGAAATTCAAGTCGACGACCATGACTGGATTGCCAACAAGACGCTGGCTGAACTTCGACTCCCCGCAGAAGGCATCCTCGTCCTCGGCATTCAACGCCTGGATCAAACCTATGTCGGGGCACCCAATGCCAAAACCAAGATCCTGTCAGGGGATCTGCTGATCATCTACGGGCCGGGCCATCGCATCGAAGAATTGAACCGTCGGCGTGAGGGCCTCGAAGGCAAACTTGCCCACATGGAAGCCGTCGAGGAACAACAACGGGTCACCGCCCAACAACAGGATGAGGGAGAATCCCCCGAGACCCCGGAATCGACGCCGTAGGCACCAAACAGGCACCATGCTAGCTGTCCAGAGGCATCGCTCCCCACGGTTTGGCTTAAACTTCACTCAATTGACTTACCGAAGAATCTTTTGAGTAGCTTGATTTTGACCATCTGCATACCTACGATGCCTGAGATAGCTGACTCCGAGAACCCGCCCTATGCATCTCGCTGATCATTTCTCTCTGGCACCCACCCGTTGTCCGGGCTAACCGGACACCGCCCCCTTTCTCATCCTCGGACCGCGATCACCCTCCCCTCCTCATCTTCTGCGCAGCGAGCGTTGTCATGGCATCTGATTTTCGCCTGAAGGAACAGCTCCCCGACCTGACCAGTCAAATTGTGGACACCTACACCAGCGTGGGCACGATCAACCATCTCGGGCACTGTCCTTTGCCCAGTTACGACGTCGTCGTCTCATCATTGGCCGACCTCAAGGAGGTCATTTATCCGGGATATCAACGACGCGAAGGCTTGCACATCGGCAATGTGACGTATCACGTTGGCGATCTGATTGATGGTCTCCACGACAAACTCACCACGCAGATCGCGCGCGCCCTGCGACATGAAGAACGCGTCAACACCGGCAAAGGGGACGATGACGCCGAGGAGATCGACTACGAGGCCATGGGACAGGCCATGGCCATTGAGTTCTTGAAGCGAATTCCTCGAATTCGCGAGATTCTTGCCACCGACGTCCAAGCCGCCTTTGATGGGGATCCCGCTTGCCAGACGATCGACGAAGTGATTTTTTGCTATCCCGGATTGGATGCCATCACCGTCTTCCGCATCGCCCACGAACTGCATCGCCTCAAAGTGCCGTTCATCCCGCGCATGATGACTGAGTGCGCTCACAAAGAAACTGGTATCGACATTCACCCCGGTGCAACCATCGGGAATCACTTTTTCATTGACCACGGAACGGGCGTCGTGGTGGGTGAAACGTGCAACATCGGCAATCACGTGAAACTCTATCAAGGAGTCACGCTGGGAGCGTTGAGCTTTCCCACCGACGCGGATGGCAACATCATTCGCAGTATGAAACGCCACCCAACACTGGAAGATAATGTCGTTGTTTACGCCAACGCGACCATTCTGGGTGGCAAAACAACCATTGGCCACGATTCCGTCATTGGCTCGAGTGTGTGGCTCACCCACAGTGTCGAACCCTACACAACCGTGATCCTGGAAAAGCCGAAACTGCGACTCAAAGCCGATACACCTGGCGAATTGACCGCGGAAGCGAACTATCAAATCTGACGGGTGCGGCGACGCACGCACCACAAGCATCCCCACACCGCCGCCGCCAGCCAACTGCAAGCACTTACCAGTGCGCCCATCCAAAACGTGCGCGGTCGATATCGAAAGACAACCCGCGTATCGCCCGGTGGAACCATGACGCCTCTCATGATTCGATTTACTCGGAGCATTTCCACCGGTACAGGATCGGTCGCATCGTCACCGGCCAGCGTCACCTGCCAACCGTCGTCGTAAGTATCGGCCAGGACAAGCAAGCACGCTGAGTCCGTATTGACGGCAACTTCGACGCACTGGGGTGTATCGATCAGCATCTGACAGGAACTCTGTTCCCCGCCAGTTTGGCTGAACTGCGTGCCGGTTTGACCCAAAGCACTCCCTTCGATCACCGCGACATGCCGTGGGTTCGGCGCCTCAGCAAGCAGGCGGGCAACCTCGCGAGAACGCCCAGAAACATCTCGCGGATGATGGCTCGCGAGAGGCTCCAGCACCGTCGCGCTTTGTGGAATCCAAACCCGGGGTCGTATTTCGCGCACACCCAGCTGCCGATCCCGTGACACACAGAGCAGATTCCGTAACAGCGCGCCAGTCGTATCGGCACGTCGCAACTCGGTAACAAAAGTATCGTGCGTCAACGACGACAAAGTAACCGAAGTCCGCACGACGGGTGTGGGGTCGAGCAGGTTGAAACGAGCAAACCTTGCCTCACGTTGCCAGGCGATCAACTCGGCATTCCGCTGATCCGAACGCGTGCTGGAGAATTCTGGGGGTGAAACGACGGGCACCCAACCGCGATCCAGACGAGTCCCCTCCGGCGTTTCCGAGCCTTGCCCAAGAGGCATGAACGCGGTGGCAGGAGCGGTCGTCAACAACACACGATTTGCCAAACAGATTTCCACGAGAATCACCGCAGCCATGATCCATGCGCGGGTCCTGTGTTGCCAGCTCAACAACGCCACCATTCCCCCACAGACCAGGGCAACATGCAGGAATGCCAGGATCATTCCGTCAATCGCACCGCTTACATCAAGCGGTCCGAACACCGCTCCTGCAGGTACCTCAGCGAACTTCATGGACAACGGCGACCGGGTGCACCACGTCACTGCAGCGCCCAGGCAACTTAACACTCCCAGCCATCCGCAAACCCTCCGGAGCAAAGCAGTGGAAAGACGGATGCGATCGAAGCCGCGCGCCGCCAACAAACTCAACCCCAACGTCGCCACGACCATTAATTTGGCCGGAAATCGAAAGTATACGTAGCCGGGGAGGAAAACCACCATGAACCAGTACAAACCACCCACTGGCTTGTATGCCCATCCCTCCGTCGCCCCCGCAGCAGCCCGCACTTCCTCAACCAACCATCCGACACCATAGCCACCAAAACTGGCCAAGGTCGCCAGCAGGATGACCCAGCTGAGATAGCGCACCCGCAACGATCCTCGCCAAAAACGGATCGATAAGATGGCGAGTAAGAATGGGATCGTTCCCATGTACAAGGAGGGCGACCAAATCCGACCTTCCGCCGGAATGACTCGCGTCCAACGTTGATCCGTGGGAAACAAGCGGCCGGAAATATTAGGCCAGAGAAACTCGCTCAACCGCCAAGGCCCGACGCTGAACTGATACACCGCGTGTTGGTGCGAACCCACAGGTGCCTTCTGAAACAAGCTCGCCACACCGGACCCAGATGGCGACGTTTCCATCCATTCGTAAATCGTCCGCGGATTCTCGTAGGCAGCCCTTTGACTCGTTCGTGCCCACTTGGCAGCTGGAAGAACCTGACACGCAGACAACCCAAAGGCCAAAACAAGGCTACCGAAAAACATCCCTCCCAGCTTCACGAAACGCAACGGCAAGCGTCGCTCCGGTTTGCGAGCGCGCATGCGCCACCAGGACCGGACGGAGCGCACAAGATACCAGCCACCAGTCAGCAAGACCGCCTGATACGCCATTTGTGGATCCCCGCCCAGATTCATCAATGCCAAGACGACGCCGAATCCCAACACGGCGGGCCAACTTGAACGACGGAGCATCATGTCACCCGTCTGCAGTGCAAGTGGCAACCAGGCTGCTCCCACCAGAAAGACGACGTTGCAATACTGAAACAAAACACTGCCACTCAGCGCATAAGAGACCGCCGCCACAAAGGCAGCACACCGACTCGCATTCCAGTGTCGAGCCGCCAGATAGGCGGCAATCCCCGCCAAAACGATGTGACCAAAGACATAGAGGTTGTAGGCCGCAGGGTACGCCACAGGGAGCGCAAACAGGATTTTCCCAGGGTACAGCACACTCGAAGTCGCATCAGCCAAAGCGGGCGTGCCACAATTCTCATACGGATTCCACAACGGGATCCGACCCGCTTGCCACTCACTCCGGCACCAATGGAACAACGGGTAGTAGTAATGCGCACCGTCACGAAAAGCGACGACATGGTCACTTGAAATGGTGACCAGCAACCAGATCACCGCCGCGACTAGAATCGCGCAACCAAACCAGCGACTTTTCGACAACGCAACAGCTCCCGCAAGGCATCCCCTCTGGATATTGTCGCGAACTCAACGACTCGAAGCCAGTGCGACGCTTGGATGTGCGACGCATGGATATTACGTCCGCGAACTCATCGTTTGCCGTTGTTTACCAGTGCGTCCCCAAGCGTCCCGACACAACGCGAAAGCAGCGCGACATTCACCAAGCGACACCAGGCGCCGGGTACCACACGCAACCGCCTCCGGGCATCGCGAAGAACGCAGACCTTCGATCAACCGCGGCTTGCTACCTTCAGTTGTGCGCGAGCTTGTGCAACGCTCTTGTCTCGCAAGGCGAGTAACTCGTCGGTGTCCACCGGACTCTTCGCGGCAAGTTGCAATTGCTCCTCTGCCGCAGCCCGATCCACATCGGCCGCGTCGATTGCTCGGTTGGTGATGATCGATACCGTATTATCGGTGACCTGTACAAAACCACCGTCAACATAGTACCGCCGCTCGCCCTCGCTGGTCTTCACTCTCAGCTCACCGTAGCCCAAGCGCCCGATCATAGGAGCATGACCCGCAGCGATCCCCTTTTCGCCGTCGAATAATGGAACGGCAACAAACTCGGCTTGCACATCCAGCGCAGTCGATTCCGGGGTAACTACAACGCAATTGATTCCAGACATGCCTATTTCGCCTCAGCGGCCATCTTTTTAGCTTGCTCTTCTGCTTGTTCGATTGCACCCACATACATGAATGCAGCTTCGGGGAGGTGATCCCATTTACCATCACAGATTTCTTCGAAACTGCGGATGGTGTCTTCCAGCGGAGTGATCTCACCCGCCTTTCCAGTGAACACCTCTGCGACGATGAACGGCTGAGACAGGAATCGCTCGATCCGACGAGCTCGGTGCACGATCTGTTTGTCGTCTTCGCTCAACTCATCAACGCCCAGAATCGCGATGATGTCCTGCAATTCACGGTATCGCTGCAAAGTGGTTTGTACACGACGAGCGACTGCGTAGTGATGTTCACCCACGTATTGTGGATCGAGAATTCGACTACTCGATGCCAGCGGATCCACAGCAGGGTAAATGCCCTTCTCTGAAATCGATCGTTCCAGATAAAGGAATGCATCCAACTGGCCAAATGCCGTCGCAGGTGCCGGATCGGTCGGATCATCCGCCGGTACGTAGACCGCCTGGACGGACGTGATTGCACCTTTTGTCGTCGACGTAATCCGCTCTTGCAAAGCTCCCATCTCAGTGGCCAAGGTTGGCTGGTATCCCACTGCCGATGGCATACGACCGAGTAGTGCCGACACCTCGCTACCCGCTTGCGAGAAGCGGAAGATATTATCCACGAACAGTAACGTGTCCGCTCCGGTTGCGTCCCGGAAGTACTCGCCCATGGTCAGTCCGGTCAGAGCCACACGCAAACGAGCACCTGGCGGCTCATTCATCTGACCGAACACCATACAGGTGTGTTCGATCACCTTCTTGCCGCCACTCATTTCGGTCTCTTGCATCTCCAGCCACAAGTCCGTACCTTCGCGCGTGCGTTCGCCAACGCCGGCAAAGACGGAGTAGCCACCGTGTTCTTTTGCAATACGAGCAATCAATTCGGTCAGGATCACCGTCTTGCCCAATCCGGCTCCACCAAACAGTCCGGCCTTACCGCCACGAACGAACGGGGTTAACAGATCAATCACCTTGATTCCCGTCGGGAACACTTCGGTGCTGGTGGACAGGTCGGTCACTGCCGGCGCTTCGCGGTGAATCGGCCAATGCTCCGTGGCCTCCACTTCACCGCGTCCATCGACGGGACGTCCAAGCACGTTGAATACGCGGCCCAGAGTGTTCTCTCCGACCGGCACCGAAACGGGTGCCCCGGTATCGATACAATCCTGACCACGTTGCAGACCGTCGGTACTTCCCAATGCGATGCAACGCACGCGTCCACCGCCGAGGTGCTGCTGAACCTCGCCAGTCAAATCAATCTTGACGCCTTTCTCTTCCGACTCCACTTTGACAGCGTTGTAAATTGCCGGCAAGCTGGCTTCGTCAAATTCCGCGTCAAATGTCGATCCAATGACTTGCGTGATCTTTCCTGTCGCTGTTGCTGTTGCCATGTCTTTCCTATCGATTCGTAACCGTGGCCCTCGGCAGGAATTTGAGGGCTGTTATTTCTTAGCTATTTGCTGCTGGTAAATGCTGCTGGTAAACGTTTGTCTGTCTATGTAATCATGCGAATACATATAGGGTAACGGTAGTACTCGCCATTGTTGGCTTGCATCGAGCCAATAATGCCAAAAATGATTTGCAAAACAATCGGAACGAACAGCAGAGGAAAACCAAAGCCGCAAGTGGCGCCGGTGATCGCACCCGCGATGATCACCGCAATGAACATCGTCAGCTGAAAATTCAACGCTTCCTTCGCTTGGTCCTCGACAAAAGGATGTTCGTCTTTCTTCAAAAAATACACCACTAAGGGTCCCAGGAACGGCGCAACTCCACCGGAGAGCAAAACCGCAATCAAACCCGACATGTGAGCCAACATACCCCACGTCCTGGCGTCTTGTGTTAGCTCGCCACTCTGAGGAGGTTTCTTTTCTGGACCAACGTCGATCGGTTTTATTTCCGGTGCGTCCATTATTTCCCTTCCAGTGCCTGAGCGCCTCCAATCACTTCCATAATTTCGCCAGTAATCTGTGACTGTCGTGCGCGGTTGTACGTCATCGACAGCTGCTTGATAATATCGTTCGCATTCTCCGTCGCGGACTTCATTGCGATCATGCGAGCAATCTGCTCACTGACCGCCGCGTCCAAAAAGCATTTGAACAATTTGACTTTAAAGCTGGTGGGCACAACCTCCTCCAAGATACTCTCCGCCGAGGGAAAGAACTCGTACATGGAAGCGCTGCGATTCTCCTCGCTCTCCCCTTCGCCATCGACTCCCTCCAGAGAGCTGAGTGGCAGGATAGTTTCGACCGTCGCAATTTGCCTGGATGAACTGATGAACTGCGTGTAGGCGACATCGACGCGATCAATTTTGCCACTGGTGTAATCTTCCAGATAGCGATTCGCGATCACTTCGACTTCATCAAATTTCGGCTGGTCCTCAAAGTGGGTGAACGATTCATCCACGGGGATCTCGCGAAACTTCATAGCAGAGACGCCACGTTTTCCGGATACTTCCAGCCGCAGGCTATCCATTTCCGCCGACAACTCCTGATGACGACTCATCCCCGCGCGGATCACACTACTGTTATAGCCGCCACAGAGACCTCGATTTGCCGTCAAGACAAGCAACACGGATTTGCTCGCTTCGGAGCGTTCTTCCAGCAAAGGGTGACTCACTTTGAGGCCGCTCTGCGCCAGATCTTTTACTAACTGCGAAATCCGATTGGTGTAAGATGTCGCTGCACTCGCCCGGTCCATTGCCTTTTTGAATCGAGCTGTTGCAATCAGCTCCATCGTCCGAGTAATCTTCCGGATATTTCGGATCGACTTGCGTCGTTTGTCTAGTGCGCGTGCATTCGCCATGGGTTATTTCACTGGCTCAAGTTGTTTCTGCTATTTCAAGATCACCGGTATAATTCTGACATGAACCAGGAACCACGACTTACCGACCCTGCCACTGTTGCAAAACCGAATCTCGTCACCAGTCTCGGCATCATGCTGTTATTGGGATCCGTCTTTGCGTTGCTTTGGGGCGTCCTGTTTGCGTCCACCGTCGTCTTGTTACTGTGGCCGGGAACCTATTTTTCATTCACGCTGGCGATCATTGCGGGCATCAAAGCGTGGAAACTACTGAGCCACGACGCCGCCACCACGTCGCCACCCAAAATCGTCGCCTTCCTGCAAATCGTCAACTTTGTCATGGTGCTGGACTTCGTTAACTTGGCTCTGGGGATCACCATCCTGCTGCTGCTCAACTCACCTGATCTCAAACGTTACTTCGGTAAGTCTCCAACGTCCGGCGAACCCAAGTCAGCATTGCCACAAGCCGCTGCTGAAACTAAGCCTTGAAGCCGCGATTAAACTCTTCCAAAGCAGCCACAACCGCTTTGGTCACTTCGTTATCCGCTTTCTTCAGTGCATCACCGTTATTCAGGTTGTCCTTCATCAAGGTCAGGACATCACCTTTCTTGTCGGCAAGGAACTGGTGAAATTCACTTTCCCATTGACCCACGTCGGCAACAGCCACTTCATCCAGGAATCCGTTGGTGCCGGCATAGATACTAATCACTTGTTCGGCCACATTGAGCGGCTTGTACTGTGGCTGTTTCAGCAGTTCCACCATTCGGTAACCGCGATCCAGCTGTTTCTGTGTTGCCGCATCGAGATCGGTACCGAGCTGGGCAAATGCCTCCAACTCACGGAATGCCGCCAAGTCCAATCGCAGACTACCAGCGACATTCTTCATCGCCTTCACCTGGGCCGCACCACCTACGCGTGAAACCGAAATACCGACGTTCATAGCAGGCCGAATCCCCGCAAAGAACAAGTCGGGCTGCAAGTAAATCTGCCCGTCCGTAATCGAGATCACGTTCGTCGGAATGTAGGCGGAAACTTCACCTTCCAGTGTCTCAATGATCGGCAACGAGGTCAGGGAACCACCGCCCAACTCGTCGCTCAATTTCGAAGACCGTTCCAGCAGACGACTGTGGCAGTAGAAGACGTCGCCAGGGAACGCCTCACGTCCGGGCGGGCGCTTCATCAGCAACGACAACTCGCGATACGCGACCGCTTGCTTGGAAAGATCGTCGTAGACGATCAACGCATGCTCGCCCTTCCACATGAAGTGCTCAGCCATGGCGGTCCCGGAGTAAGGAGCCACGTATTGCAGGGGAGCTGGCTTACTAGCACCGGAAACGATCACCGTCGTGTAGTCCATGGCGCCGTGTTCTTCCAGCACCTTGACGACGCCGGCAACCGACGAGTCCTTTTGGCCCACGGCGACGTAAAAGCATTTCACGCCGGTATCTTTTTGATTCAGAATGGCGTCGATGGCGATGGCGGTCTTACCCGTCTTGCGGTCACCAATGATCAGCTCGCGTTGACCGCGACCAATCGGTGTCATGGCGTCGACCGCCTTGATACCCGTCTGCATCGGCTCGCTCACCGGCTGTCGCTCGGCAACACCGGGTGCCAATACTTCCACCGGACGCTGCTCATCGGAATTCACCGGGCCTTTGCCGTCCAGCGGATTGCCCAGCGGATCGAGTACCCGCCCAATCACACCTTCGCCAACAGGCACGGACAACAGTTTCCCTGTGGCCCGAACTTCGTCGCCTTCGTTAATCGTCAGGTAGTCACCCAGAATGATCAAGCCAACACTGTTTTCTTCCAGGTTGAACGCCAGACCAATCACACCGTTGGGAAACTCAACCATCTCGTTTGCCATGACGTTGGACAGGCCATGGACACGGGCAATACCATCACCCACTTCCAAAACCGTACCGACCTCACGAACGTCGAGTTCGCTGTCGTATTGCTCGATCTCTTTCTGTAAGACCGATGCGATTTCATCAACATTGAATGCCATGATTTCCTCTTTTGAACCCACTCCCGTGGGAATGGCCGACGCCAATTACCGGCACATCGCCGGCAACTCACTCGTTAACTCGCCACCATGAACCGATCTAACGATTCGCGTATCTGTTCGGCAGTCTTATTCACCACGCCTCGTCGCAACTGTGCCAGCTGATTCGCCACACTTCCGTCGTAGACCGTATCACCGACCTGCACGACGATCCCGGCAATCAACTCGCTGTCAGTCACCGTTCGCAGCACCACTTCTTTTTTCAGTGCGGACGACAAGGCGGTCGTCACAGACGCCGCTGTCGCATCGTCCAATGGCTCGGCGGNTTTGACCAACACCTCCACACGGCCTTGCAACTCATTCAATTGCACGCGGGCCGCGCGAGCGATTCCTCGCAGCGAGTCCATTCGCCCGTGCTGTGCAACCACCTTCAGAAAGTTCAATGTCGTCACCGACACCTTTCCCTGAAAAGCGTTATCCAGCATCGCGTTCTTCGCCTCCGCTGGAACACGGGGCGACGAAAGCACTGACTCAAGACGAGGCAAAGTACCAAACACATCACTGACAAAAACTTCCACTTCCGTCACGACTTCTTCTGCTTTTGAACCTGCCGCACCCAGCAAAGCTTTCGCGTAGACAGAGCCCAAAGATTGGTCTTCGGTATCAAAGGCAGTGGAAGTCGCGTTTGTGTCAGCCATCGTCAGTTACAATCAATTACTACTGGGCATCTTGTCCAACGCACCACGAATGAGTTCGGCATGATCCGTACTCTTGACTTCGCGACGCACAATCTTGCCTGCCAACGACACGGCAATATCCGCCGACTTCTCCGAAATATCTCGGAGAGCTGCGTTCTTCGCCGCCTCGATGTCCGCCAACGCACGCTCGCGCTGACGCTTGGCATCCTCCTCTGCCTCGGCCCGAACCTTCGCCGCCACCGCCTCGGCATCCTTCCGAGCGGTGTCTAACATCACCCGAGACTCCTCCGCAGCAGCAGCAATCTTCTTCTCATAAAGCGCCAACTGCTCCTGCGCCTTGGCAAAGTTCTTGTTCGCCTCATCGATCTTATTGGCAACCGATTGCTCACGATTGTCCAACGCCTCGACGATCGGCCCCCAGGCAAATTTCGACAACACAACAAATAGCAACACAAACACAATGCCGGTCGCGATCGCGAGATCGGGATCCACCACCAGTGGATTGGTCGCATTTGGGTCATGCGCGTGAGCACCATGAGCGCCACTACCATGGGCAGCATCGTCATGAGCATCACCACCATGGGCAGCATCGTCATGAGCGTCACCACCATGGGCAGCATGGTCATGGGCGTCACCATCATGGGCAGCATCGCCGCCGTGGGAATCCGCCTCTTGATGGGAGTCATCATTCGCGTGGGAATTACCCTCCGCGTGTGCGTCCTCCTTGGCTTCGGAATCATCCTCCGCGGGCTCCGCTGTCGCGGCATCGGCCTTATCCGCCTCCGCATTGGCAGCGTCGTCCTGAGCAGCTTCCGCTCCGGACGGAGCAGCTTGCGGCTCATCGGCCAACAGAACCTGACAACCACACCAACAGATCAGGCTGATCGTTAGAACGAACAGTCTCATGAGCAAACCTTTCGTGGTCATTTGCTTAACATGCAAACAATCAGGGCAAAGAACGTTGCACCCTCAATCAGAGCAGCAGAAATAATCATTGCGGTCTGAACATTCCCGGCAACCTCAGGCTGGCGAGCCATGCTTTCGACAGCAGCAACACCAATACGGCCAATACCAAGGCCTGCACCAATCATCACCAGGCCAGCACCAAAGGCTGCACCTAAACTAAGGCTGGTCAGGCCAGTTGCGGCAGCTTCGTCACCAGCGGCATCTTGAGCCATTACGGGGGCCGTCATGAGCAACAATAGAGCAGCGACAGCAGCGAGAACACGAATCCACTTAATCACAATAAGTCTCCATATCAATGTTGGTTGACATTGGCAGTTCTCTAGTGAGGATGAACCGCCATACCAATAAACAGTGCTGACAAGAATGTAAATATGTACGCCTGCAGAAAGGCGACAAACAACTCGAGCATGCTCAGCGCAAACGCACCCGAGATACTAGCAACAGAAACCGCACCTGCAATCACAAATCCTTCTCTCCAGGCAACGGCAATAAAGGCAATCAACACGGCCAGCACCAAGTGACCAGCCGCCATGTTCGCCAACAAACGAACAGCCAAAACGAAATGCTTGATAAACATACCCAGCACTTCAATCGCAAAAATCATCGGCTTGAGCAGGATCGCGATGGGCAAAGGCAAATCCATGTGAGGTACCTGACCGACCCAGAAGCCAATCACACCCATCTTCGACATACCGGCACCCAGAACCACTGAAAACGTCACCAGCGCCAGAACACCCGTGGTCGCCAAAGAACCCGTCGGCGAGCCGGCCCAAGGGACCATCCCCAAAAGATTACAAGTCAAGACAAAGAAGAACATAGTCCACAAAAACGGCAGGAACCGGTCCGCATCATGCCGACCAATCGCTGGCCGAGCGACCTCGTCGCGAATAAACAACAACATGGTCTCAAACAGATTCCAGAAACGACCTCGTGGCCGATCCCCCGAAGACATCATTCTGGCAAGCGTCACGAAAACACCAATCAGGATGACCGCCGCGACAACCTCCAACACCATGAACTTGGTGACATGAAAGTCCAACGGCTGGACCAACCCATCGAGACCCTCAATTCCCGTACGCAACTTCCAGGAAACGCCCAGCGCTTCCGGATCAGCAATAGGCTGAGGAATCGCCAGGTGACCGTCGGGACCACCTAGCACGCGCGGCACCTCAAAATAATCGGCGTCCTTCACGTGACCCATCAAATGTGCCGGGTCAAGGTAGTCAACACTCTCGCCGTGCTCTGCCATCAGGCTCCAACCTCCGACCCCCCTGCGAGTCGCAGAAGAGTCACATCCAAATATGTTTCAATCGCCAAAACAGCTAAATAAAACACCAACAAATAGAACGCCATCCCGGCGTCCACAATCGCTCCGCCTCGCACATAAACGGCAACCAGCACCGCCATCGGCAGTGATGTTCGAATTCCCATGGCCAACAAGACACTGGCAAGCCGCTGATGAAACTGCCTGGCAATTTCCGCAGCCACCATCGCCAATAAACCGGAAACCAAGCAAACCAGTGCGGCAAACATGGCTGCCAACACCCCGCTTGAACCAGAAAGAGCAAAACCCACCGATGCCACCAGCACGAACAACAACAGCAGCAAACCGCCCAACAGACTGGCACGCGCTGCCGTACCGGCAAACCCTGGACGCGCCAGTAGCGTGACCCGCGATTCAAGCGACAGGGAAGATTTAGCGTTCACCTGAGGAACCTGTCAGTCGTAACAAATGCCATATGCCGATCGTGATGCCAAATGCAAAGCCGATGACACCAAATAACACCAGCGTGCCGCACTGCCGATCAAGCCACAGCCCCACCAAACCTGGCACGACCATCTCGAGGCAGACGGTGACAACTCGCGACGCCCAATGGTATGCCTTGGCAATCGACGAGCGATCATCTGGTTGGGAATCTCGCATAAATGTCACTCAGCTCGGCCACAAACCGATACAGTGCATAGACTTGCGAACAACACGCCAAGCCGACATCAAGCATCGTCCCCTAAAGGAGATGAATCTATCGCAGGCCCCCAATTCGGTCAACAAGCGAAACCCCGAAATCAACCTTTTTTTACCAACTTCCTTTACCGCGCAAGTTGAAACGAGCCAACGAATTAGGTGCGACAATTCACCGCACACCATGCATCCATAGTGAACAAATGACACCTATTCCTAGCGGCGCCAAACCAGCCTTTGCCAGTTCGACCAACGCGCGAAAACCACCCTTATGGAGGGTCGAACGTTGCAATTTCTCACCGCTATGCTTACACTAGAGTCAATGGATTTGTGTTCTAGTTTCATCCAACTGGGACGGGAAGCGGCAACCGGCAAACCACTTTGCCCGTCGCGGCTTGGTGCTCCTCATCCCCTGAGAGTTACCAGCCCCCATTTCCTGATGCTCAACGGCTACGGATTGCCGGCTGAGTTTTGGGCGTATTAATTTCGTCACGGATGGCGCTCAAAACGAACGAATTGTCGGTCCGGCCACACGCTTGCCCGTGCGCGGCTCCGTAGGAGAATCACGTTGACCACCGCATCCGCTCTTAAAGATCGTACAGTCAAAGACTTAGCAAAGATGGCCAAGAAGATGGGCATCTCTGGTTGCACCTCGATGAGGAAAGACGAGCTCATCAAGACGCTGGTACGAGAGGCGAAGAAGAAATCGCGGAAAGCCACCGCCAAAGCGGCAACGCGCACGACCAAAAAGAAGCCAGCGACCAAGAAAGTGGCGGCACGAACCACCAAAGCCGCAGCTGCCAAGCCCAAAACCAACCCCACGGTCAGCCGCAAAATCCAAAAGGCAAACGCCAATCGAGAGACTCGCAAAGANCTCTCCCGCCCGTTCCAAACCAAGGCCCGCAAGAACGGCGAGGCCGTCAAGCGGAAACCCGTCAAGCGACCCAAGCTACAGCTTGGCAAAGACCGCATCGTGGTGCTTGTCCGAGGCCCTTACTGGCTGCACGCCATCTGGGAAGTGTCTCGCCAGAGTGTCATGCGAGCCCAAGCAGCCATGGCCGAGCACTGGCATACAGCCAAACCTGTGTTGCGACTCTGTGAGATTGACAAAAGTGCCACGACCAGCGCTGCGGAAACGGTCATCCGAGACATCGAAATCCACAGTGGCGTCAAGAACTGGTACATCGACGTCAACGATCCTCCCAAAAGCTACCGCGTGCTGTTGGGCTACAAAGCCGCCAACGGCAAATTCCACGCCCTGTCACGCAGTAATGCTGTAACCACGCCAAAGCCAGGCAGTTGCGACGCGATCGACGAGAATTGGTCTGACGTGGCGGAGGATTATGACCGAGTCTTCGCCATGAGTGGTGGATACGAGGAAGAAAACGCCGCCAGTGATTTGCGGGAACTCTTCGAAGAGCGATTGCGGCGGCCGATGGGCGAGCCAATGGTAACACGCTTCGGCAATGGTGCGGAACGAGCACTCGGACAGGGCAGCAACTTTGCCTTCGAGGTCGACGCGGAAATGATCATCTATGGGGCCACCAACCCCGATGCCCATGTATCCCTCACCAACGAACCGGTGAAATTGCGTCCCGATGGTACCTTCACCGTGCGACTGGCCATGCCCGATCGACGACAAGTCCTGCCCGTGGTAGCCAGCAGCGCCGACGGCGTTGAACAGCGAACTGTGGTCTTGGCTATCGAACGGAATACCAAGATCATGGAACCGATGCTACGCGACTCGGCTGACTAAACCATCGTTGCCTGACGGTAACCTCGCGGATAGGATCACTCCTATCATGGCAGACTTGGACCAAGAACAGCGCACGCTCGTAGCGTACTTCGAGAATCTGGGGCGGTGCATCATCGCTTTCTCCGGCGGTGTGGACAGTGCTGTCGTCGCCAAAGCAGCTTTTCTGGCACTTGGCGAAAACGCCCTGGCTGTGACTGCGGATAGCCCAAGTCTGGCGCGTGCCGAATTGGAGGAGGCCAGTCAGGTGGCGTCGCTTATCGGCATCCCTCATCGGATCGTGGCGACCAACGAATTGGCCCGCGAAGAATATGTGCGGAATGCGGCGGATCGCTGCTATCACTGCAAAACCGAACTCTACGATCATCTCGAGCAGATTGCCCGGGACGAGGGCGTCGCGACCCTTGTCAACGGTGCCAATACCGATGACCTGGGCGACTACCGGCCCGGCATGCAGGCCGCTGCCGAATTCCGCGTCGTCAGTCCGCTGATCGAGTGTGGTTATGACAAGCAAAACGTACGGCAATTGGCAGATCGCTGGCAGCTGCCCATTTGGGATAAACCAGCGTCACCTTGTCTGGCCAGTCGCATTGCTTATGGCGAAGAAGTTTCACCAGATCGACTAGCAATGATCGAGGATGCGGAACGGTTTCTGAAAGAGCGAGGCTTCCGCAACGTACGGGTTCGCTATCACCGCGGCGACTTAGCCCGCGTCGAGCTACCCGCTGATGAACTCGAGCGATTATGCGAACCATCACTGCGAGAGGCTCTGAACAAGCACTTCACAGACTTGGGGTTCAAGTTCATCACGCTGGATCTGCAGGGCTTCCGTTCAGGTAGCCTCAATGCCCTGGTACCACTGCAACTGCCCGGACAGTAAGCCCCGCCGCAGCTGTGCTATCATGGCGATAGAAACTGATCTTGAGCTGCCGCTTCAGGGCCGCTATTCTCCCCTCGCTTTTCCCGACAACCTGTGAATCAAACAGAACATCGCACGTCCATTCGTTTACGCTCGTACCAGCGGATTTTGATGGTACTGGGCGGCAGTNCGTTAATCACATTGCTCGTCACGGCAGCAACCTTACAACCGGATACTCGCGGATTTGGAACACACCAACAGTTGGGTTTGCCTCCCTGCTCGTTTAAAGAAATGACCGGGTTACGCTGCCCTTCGTGCGGCATGACGACCTCTTGGTCAAACATGATGCATGGCAAGGTCATTTCGTCGTTTCAAGCCAACACAGGAGGAGCACTACTCGCCATCACTGCGTTATTCGTGGGACCATGGGCCGTTGCGTCGGGGACCATGGGAGTGTGGCTGTGGCCTCGCCCAAATGAGTGGTTCGCTGTTTTAGCAGGTTCAACAATCGTCATCTGCACCATGGTGGATTGGTGCATTCGTTATTTTATGTTCGGCTGACGTCACCACCGTCGAGAAATGGAGTTCTCGCTGTGCTCAAATATCAATCTACCCGCAACTACCTTACCGCGCTGTTGCTCGCGCTTGTCGCAGCCACAGCCATGACACCTCTGGCCGGTTGCGTGGGCGTTGCCAGACATCTTATCTGGGTCACTCGTGGCAAGCCGGTTGCACCGGACTTTGACGGGCTGCAGGGCAAACGCGTCGCGATTGTCTGTATTTCCGACGGCAGTGATTTCGGACCTCAATCTATCGCCAACAAAATCGCGCGCAACGTCAGCTTGCAACTGGACAAAAACGGCAAGCGGATCGACGTGATTGATGTCGACAAAGTCGAAGAGTGGATGGATCACAACGACTGGGAGGTAGCGGACTACCGTACCATCGGTAAAGATCTCAAGGCCGAAATGGTCGTCGGTATCGACCTGTCACGATTCAGCCTACATCGCGGTTCCACGCTCTACCAAGGACAAGCGGACGCGACCATCACCGTGTACGACATGGAAGACGAAGGCAAAGTCGTCTACGAGAAGGAATTCTTTGACTATACGTTCCCGAAGGAGGGTGGCATCCCTTCCGTAGGAATGCCGGAAAAACGATTCCGCAGCGAGTTCCTTCTGCGCTTTTCTGAAAGCATCTCCCAGACGTTCCACCCGTTCCAGTTCTACGACAACTGGGCCACCGATGGCGACCAAGACGGCCTCTAATCTCTAGCGGCCATATTGAGCCATCTGAGAAACAGACCGAGAAACAGACCTCAGCGCAAAACTTATTTCAGCCCGGCATATTCCCCTGCCAGGTGCATTACTTTGCTGGCAAGTCAGGCGGAGCATCTGCCGCCTCTGGCTGCTCACCTTCCGGAGCTGCTGGCTGCGTCTCCAACAGGCGATCAATCGTGCCTGTGATACCTGTAGCAATTTCTTCCATCGAGTCTGTCGATGCGCGCTTGTAGCGAATCACGCCTTCCTGATCGATCACAAATATCGAAGGCCAGAAGGGGATTTCCCAGTCCGAGGCGATAGGACCATTGTTGCCATCCCACCAACTTCGCCAGGTCACTTTGTCATCTTCCATAGACCGCACCAGCGTCCCCAATTCAGGGTCGCTGTTAACACCCAACAAAACAAATTCGCGATCTTTGTATTTCTCCATCAGCTCCCGATTGTGGGGGTACATGGCTCGGCATGGTGGACACCAATTGCCATAGAAATCGAGCATGACGACCTTGCCTCGATAGTCACTTAATTTGAACTCTTGCCCCTCAGCATCTTTCCCGGCGATGTCCGGCGCCTGGTCGCCAACGCTGTATTTGCCCTCTGGCTTGTTGTCTGGTTCCGCCGGTTCTTCCTTCTGGGGCACTGGCAAGCCGCTGAGTGCGACATCGGAATCGACGCGCACCTGAGTGCTGTCAAGCGTCTCTCGCAAACGCTGCAACGCCTCGTCGGACAAGTCGGTTCCCTCAACCACGAGCAATTCCAACTGGCTCGCCTTGACCAAATCATCAACCTGCTCATCTGACACATACTTGGTCCACGAGATGTCGAGTCGCTTGAGTGCCTTGAGATCGACAAGCGCACCCAACTCGCGCACATGCGACCAGCTCAAATTGAGTTCTTCCAGCGCCGCCAACTGACGCAACTGATCCCAATTCTCTGCGGAGACTTGCCGAGGCATTTCGACCGCTACCGCCGCACCGGCTTCGTTTTTCTTAACAACGGCTCCGGCCTGTTCCAAGGCTTCGATCGCCGCTGCCTCCGGATTCGGGACTTCCACCGTCTGGCCCGACTCGTCGTCGCCCTCATCTTGCACGTCATCGGACTCAGTTGCCGTATCTGCATCGGCTGAGTTGACATCTTCCGCCGCCTGATCCCCAGACCCAGCGGGCGCGGTTCCTTGACGACACCCCGATCCCCAAAGACAACACAGCGCAACAACCAACAGTCGTAACCATGAAAAATGCGTCACGCATTTCATCTGCACGCTCCTTCTTGAAGGACACCAATTGCTGTCTCAGCACCCCAACATTTTATCGAGATGCCGTCCCCGTGCGGCAGCGAATGAGAGAAATCCTGCCGGCACGTCACCGTCTTAGTTTTCGATGCGATAGAGGTGTTTCTTGGTTCTCAGGAACAGAGCGGTACCTGCAACTGCGGGCGAAGCCATGAATCCATCGTCCAGTTCGTTAACGGCCACTTCCTGGTAGGTCCGCCCCGGTTTAACCACGGTCGTCTTTCCCTGTTGACTTAAGAAGTAAATGTGGCCACCCGCGAAAATGGGTGAGGCTGAGTATTTCCCCGACAAGCGTTCCTGCCAAACCTTTTCTCCGGTCTTGGCTTCCACGCACGTCGCTACGCCGTCATGGATCATGTAAATCAAATCGCCGATCAGCAGTTGCGAGGGCATCGAAGGCACACTCTTGGTCACGCGCCAGACCACATGCGAATCCGTGACGTCGCCGCGCCCTGTGGGTTTCACCGCGTGCAACTGTGCTTTACCAAAACCCGTATTGATGAAGACCAAACCATGGCCAAACAAAGGGCGTGCGGTCGCGGAGTGCTGCGCAAAACGGACGCGCCAGATTTCCTCGCCGTTGCGAGGGTTGTAGGCAATCGCCGCCTTAGCAGCCGGGCTGATCAATTGCTGCTGTCCATCAACTTCGATCACAATGGGAGTGCAGTAAGCTTTCATCTGATCGCCATCGTCTGTCCCATAATCGATCTCTCGATCTTTCTTCCAAATCGTTTTTCCCGTGCGCTTATCCAGCGCGACGAGATACTGAAGATCGTAACCATCGAAATGCACAATCAGCATGTTGTCGAGAATGATCGGAGACGACCCGGGACCACGCCAATGGTGACACGGCAGATCGCGACGCTCCCACAAGGTTTTCCCAGTGGCAGTGTCCAGGCAAGCCGTACCATAACTCCCAAAATGCACATATACCCGACCTGCCTCGATGACTGGCGTCGGCGATGCGTAGCTATTCAATGCATGGCAAAAGCGGGGTTCTGCGTTACGAAACAACACCCGATCATGCAACACCTTGCCGGTATTTCGATCGACGCAAACGGCAGACATTTCTTTACCGTCTTCCGTGGCCGTACCCATCCAGATTTGATCACCCCAAATCACGGGTGAAGACCAACCACGCCCGTGAATCGGTGTTTTCCAAGCAACGTTTTCGGCTTCGCTCCAGGACACCGCAACCGGTGTGGAAGCAGCATGGCCATCTGCCGAAGGCCCTCGAAATTGCGGCCAATTCTGATCCGCGTTGACTCCAGTGACACTCAAAATCATCACGAGGCAAACAATACCGCGCATAGAAACCTCTTTTTTACGAAACCTCTTTTTTACCAATGGTCAATAACACCCAAGCTCTCTGGATTGTAAACCACACCAGCGACTCCTGCGAGGAACTAGCGGGTGCATTCAACGGGTTCGAAGATACATCCGACGTGTTGCGGCTGCCTGACCACACGTCCATCATTCGGTAATACGCACGCAAACCAGTCGCTCGTCATCTCGCGCGTAAATATGAGATCCGGCAAAGGCTGGGTGCGCCCAGGTTTCACCAATGATCTGCAGGCGACCTAGCTCTTGGAACCCCTCCGGCGACAAACGCATCTGCACCAACGTCCCTTCCGCATTTAAGGCCAGTGCACGATCCGAATCGCCCAGCCAGATCAGGTTCGCTTGAGGATTGCGATTGCGTGGCGTCAGCTGATGCTTGTCAGTCCATTTCATTTTGCCCGTTGCCAATTCAAAACAAACCAGCCCATGCCCTTTGTCCAACAAGTAGCCATAGCCGCCGCGGTACAAAGGTTGCGACATAATCCCCCGCAGATAACGGTTCTCTTCCCACAGCAGCGCACTTTGACGTGGGTCTGCGCCTAATCGAATGGCCTTACTACCCTCCCAATATCCACACACGACCACCGTCTGTTGATGGAAAATGGGCGTCGCAATGGATACGCCATAAGTCACTTTGTAAGGTTGCTTCCACAGCACCTCGCCGCTGGCAATATTCAACCCCACGATGTGCTCTGGTGTCCAACCGATTAATTGTGTTATTCCGCTGTGCTTCACCACAATCGGCGCACCGTATCCTGTCGGATCACTACCTCCGCGCCACTTCTCTTTACCACTCACGCGATCAAATGCCAGATAACATCCATTCGGCTTGGCACCGACATGCACGATGACGAGGTCCTGATGGATCAAAGGCGCTGCGGCAAATCCCCAGGTCGGCTGCTGTGCCTGATACTCTGCCTTGAGATCCTTGCTCCACAGCAATGCGCCGGTTTTCGCATCGAGGCACCGCAAATGCCCGACAGCGCCCAGTGCATAGGCACGGCCGCGATCAATGGTTACCGTCGCTCGCGGACCCTTACCGTAGTCCAGCTTTCCGTAGGTGACGGGATAACGATCTACCCACAATTCCGCACCATCACGTGCATCGAAGCAGATGACGCGTTCGCTTTCCTCCGGCTCGGTCACCCGATCCATCGTGTAAACACGACCATCCGCCACGGAAATACCCGAGTAGCCAGCGTGGACTTTTTGCTCCCAAACGGGTTCTCTCGAGTCCGTTTTCCAATCCAGAGGGACTGCGGGGCCAAACCACGTTCCATCACCGCGCGGCCCGCGCCAGCGAGGCCAATCCTCCGCACTAACGCCTACAGAGACGGCCATGACAAGCCACAGGCCTGCAATCCCCACCTTGCTGGAAAACGGTCGCTTAGTTGTTGTCATGGATCAAATGATTCGGTAAGTCCTCAACGCGCTCGCAACAAATCTGCTCCATGACCTGCTGCAACTGACGCTTGAGAATGGAAATGGTGTGATTACCACCTTCTTGACCCAGCGCCGCAACGCCATACATGAAGGATCGACCCATGAACGTGAATTCTGCTCCACTGGCGATGGTGCGCGCGATATCCGGACCGGATCGCATGCCACTATCCATCATGACCTTGATTTTGTCACTGTACTTGGCGGCAATCCTCGTCAGTGGCTTGATCGTGGACTGCCCGGCATCCAATTGACGTCCACCGTGGTTCGACACGATGATCCCATCAATCCCCAGGGCGATGGCACGTTCGGTATCTTCTTCGCTTGCCACACCCTTCAGGACTAACTTGCCCTTCCACATATCACGGATCGCCTTGACTTTGTCGTCATTCAAACGACCCGAAAACGTCTTATCCATGAAGTAACCGAGATTTTTGAGGCTGAGCCCCTTCGGTGTGTAAGGAGTCATGGTCCGGAATTGCGGCGACCCGGCAAGCAGCGTATTCACAGCCCATGAAGGTTTACCAAAGATCTGCATGATATTGCGCAAGGTCATTTTTGGAGGCATCGCCAAACCGTTGCGAATGTCACGAGGTCGATACCCAAAGGTTGGCACGTCACAAAGAATCACCAACACGGGGCAACCTGCGGAGTCAGCTCGTTGGATAATATCATCCCGCAACTCATCTTCTGCTGGATGGTACAACTGAAACCAGGCCCGCCCCTCGGTAATCTCCGCAATGGTCTCGATGCTGCTGGTGCTGACCGTACTGAGCACGAACGGGATGTTGTAATCGAATGCCGCTTTCGCCAGGATCTCAGGCGACTTGGGCCACATCAATCCCTGGAGACCCACCGGGGCAATCCCAAAAGGTGCATCATAGGTGTGGCCAAACAACTCGGTTTGCAGATCCGAACCCGTGTGCTTGGTCAAGTAGTAAGGCTTCAGTACAACGTCACGAATCTCGGCAGTGTTGCGATGCAAGTTCACGTCTTCGTTGCATCCACCATCCAGATATTCAAAGGCAAAGCGAGGAATGCGGCGCCGGGCACGATCGCGCAGGTCGTCCACACTCGGATATTTTGAATTGATTTTCAGTTCCATCAGATAAGCCGTTAGCAGGTGTCGATTGCAGGTGTCGATTGCAGATGTCGCTTCTTACCACGGGACCCATGGCAGAAAAATAGCCGCGTGGAGCGCAGAGCACATTATAACAGCGGACCCGCGGTCGCGTAGGTACACCATGCGAGACCGCTTATAAACCCAATACCGTGTCCATTTGCTTGGCAATCTCCTGCAATCGCTGACGATCGCCCCCACGCACCTCCGCAGTCGCCCAGCCACGATAGTCGATCTTCTGCAATTCTGCCCTGACTTTTGCCCAATCGACGCTCCCCTCACCAAGCGGTTTGTCAAACCCTTTGCGCATGCCCTCGTTCATAGCGACGTTCAAATCGTACTCTTTGATATCCAACTTCTTGGTGCGTTTCCCGAGTACCTCCAGCCAATGCTGCGGCCAGCCCCAGCGAACCACATTGCCGACATCAAAATAAACTTGCACGTATGGACTCCCGATTTCGTCGACAAATCGTGCCATCGACATCGGTTCAATCAAATACGATGCCCAAACGTTTTCAATCAGGATGTAAACCTCATTGCGTTCCGCATGATCCACAGCGCGGCGAATGATCGCTTGCGTTTCGGCATAATTCTGCCGGTAGCCGATCTTCCTGTTGTAGCGGACCACGTGTAACACGGAATTCGCGCCGTACGCTTTCGCCTGGTCAATGGCGCTGACAATGTCGGGGTTACTGGAATTCACCACACCATGTACGGGAAAGGCTAGTTTTTCGCTGGCCGCTTGAATGGCTTTCACTTCGCTGGCTTGATCTGCCTTGAGCATCGCCCGCGGTTCCACTCCGTCAAACCCCAGATCCTGCAACATTTTCAGCTTATCTTCCGGTGACACTCGCTCGGTCACCATGTGATATTTCACTGCTTTCTTGATCCGTCCACGAAACTCTTCACCGCGAAGATGCGCTCCGATGGCCGGCTGTAGACAAGCGGCAGTCAGGGCAGAAGATGTCTTCAGGAATGTTCTTCGGTTATGATGGCGCAGCATGAGCCCAGCTCCAGCTTCGAGAGAAGTCCAACCGTCAATGATAACAGAACGTTAACTGACATACACTTTGTCCCGTCATTCACTTTGTGCGGAGTTTCCGTATGCACAACTCCTTCGACCGACGATCATTTTTAGCGACGACCATTTCCACGTCGCTGCTCGCCGCAACTTCAGCAACCAGCAAAGCAGAGGACACGGCCGTCGATCATCCACGCGCTACGGACGGCGACCAGCGTTTCGAGCCCGCTTGGGAAGAAAAGCTGACGGTGACCGTAGGTGCCAAGCAGGGTGATCTGATCGGGCACGACGATCGGGTTCTGCAAGCCGCTGTGGATTACCTGCGCCGCTTTGGCGGTGGGACAGTCAAAGTGTTACCCGGGACTTACACCCTGCGCAACTCGGTCCACCTGCCTTCAGGCATTCGGATTCTCGGCAGTGGTCCCGAATCGGTCATTACCAAAACCGCCTCGGTCCGCGTCAAACTAGCCGAAGACTCCGACTGGTACGACCAAGAAATCACATTAACCAAAGCCGAGGGCTTGCGAGTCGGAGACGGCATCGTGCTGCAAGCCAAAAATCCACACGACGGTTCGCAAACCGTCATCAAGCGCACCTTGGTCGCGCGTTCCGGAAATCGCTTTAAGCTCAATGCTGGCCTCCGCAAAAATCTGTGGCTATCTGGTCAACCGACATGCGCATCCCTGTTCCCGCTGCTGACGAGCGAGCGAACTTCTGATGTGGTCATCGAAAACATTACGCTCGACGGTAATCAAGCCAACAACGAAAACTTGAACGGCAATTACGGCGGCAACATCTTTCTCCAAGACTGCAACCGTTACACCTTCCGCAACGTCGAGTCGCGCAATTACAACGGCGACGGGATCAGCTTTCAAATCTGTCATGATGTCGTCGTTGACAACTGCTACAGCCACGACAACGCAGGCTTGGGCGTACACCCTGGCTCCGGGTCCCAAAGACCCCAACTGCGCGGCAACCGCCTGGCCCGCAACAACATCGGCCTGTTCTGGTGCTGGGGAGTGAAATACGGCATCGCAGAAGACAACAAGATCACCGACAACCGCGACTACGGTATCTCGATCGGACACAACGATACCGACAATGTGATGCGGAATAACTGGATCGAGGGCAGTGGCCGGGTCGGGATCCTTTTCAGAAACGATGCTCGCGGTGCCGACTTCTGGGCCAACCGCAATGTACTCGAAGGTAATACGATTCTTAACAGCGGCGATGAAAAAGGCATTGCGATTGACATTCAAGGCAACACCAAAGATCTGACCTTGCGAAACAATCAGGTACGCGAAACCCGCGCCCCCATGCAACGCATCGGGCTCCGCATCAGCGAGAAAAGCGAACGCATCACCCTGGCAGACAACACCTATGCTGGAGTTGCCACCCAAGTCCTTGATCTACGTCAAACGTAAACTCATTCGGCTGCGCGTGGGTCTTTGCGCTCGACAGTGACCGCCATGATCATGGGCGCCGACTGATCCGGACCTTTCACAAATGCGATCTCCTCAATGGTCGCATCCCTTTTTGGCTCAACAAACAGGTGCCGAATCTGCTGGCCTCGCAATAGGTATGCGAACTGCGACTTGGGCACATCCACACGCCTGATGTAGTCAGCAAAGTGCACACCATTGATCAGCGGATGGTCCTCAACTTGACCGTCGTCGTAATGCAATCGGACGATCATCGAAACCGACTTGTCTTGTGAGTAGGGAAATCCCCAACCGCTCACACCACTGAGTAAGTGAATTTTCTCAGCTCGCGTGTTGCACGGCAGCGCAACTGACTTTGGCATACCTGGCGGCAACGATCCGAGAGGCCCATGCAGCAAGACCAGATTCGGCGTCGACTTGCCTTGTGGGTCCGTCAAGAGGAACGGGACACCCGCAAATACCTTCGGCTTCCAGTCAGGAAAGATCATCCGATCCGCACCGTTGTCTCCATTGTGGAACAACCCTTTGGTACTGATTGCCGTCGCAATTTTTGCAATCGACAACGGCACGAAGCGTCCTTTATGGGTCAGGTATTCCAATAGGTCGGCGATCTCGGCCTGCTTGACACTTTTCTCGAAACCCTCTGGCATCAACGACTTCTTGGAAGCTCGCAGTTCATCGATGTCTTCTCGCAAAATCGTATGGCGTTTAGCCTCTGCATCGATGAGTTCAATCGAAGTGCGAGATTCGCTGGCCAACATCCCGGTCAGAATCTGACCGTCTTCCGTCGCCACCGAATAGATTCGGAAATTCCCTTCGACACTGCGACTGGGATCAATAATGTGAGTCAACAATTCGTGCTTGGGATGAACCGCCATTCCCGTCAAATCCGGGCCAATGGATTCGCCAAATCCATTGTGTTTGTGGCACTTGGCGCAATGCTTTTTNAATACCGCCAGCCCACCCTGCACCGAGCCCGTTTTTTCCGTGAGTGGNAGCAGACTTTGCAACACCTTTTCACGATCCGGGTCCGGCAGATTTCCACCCTTGCGCAGCAACTCCACTGCGCGTCGTTTAATTTTTTCATCTGGATGCGTCCGGAGGGCACTCTGCTGATCCAAAGCCAGTTCNGTTAATTGCACCTTGCCTGCCTCGGCGCTCGCCAATAGTGCCCGCGTCGTCTCGGGCCGCGCGAGCAGTACGCCAAACGCCGCCTTTCTAGCGGACGGCGTCAACAACGCTACAGCGTCCAGCACGCTGTCACCGATCCTGGGAGATCGGCTACGCGTCAGCGCTGCGATCATCCCCGTCGCAATCTCCGGGCGTTCTTGCGGTGTCACCAGTTCCAGAAGTTGCTGAACCACCTGATCATCCGTCGGTCGAAACTCAACCACTTGGGCGGCGGCTTGCACGCGCTCCGCAGTCGAGCGTTTCCTGTCACCCGCAGTTTGCAACAATGATTTGACGATCTCCGCTGCATACTGTTCCAACGCCCGGCTACCCCAAACACTGGCCAAACGAATCAGCTTGGCCTTGCTACTTGGCGATAGCTTGTTCAGGAGCACCACGAGTTGGGATTCGGTTTTCGCCGAGAGTTGAATCGCGTGCTCGTCCTGCCATCCTTTCGCGATCCCGTCCAATACGGCTCCAGAAACGCTCGGAGTAGCTGCGCTCAGCGACAGCAACACTCCCGCCAACGCTTCTGGCTTCGGTTGACTACGAGCAAAGTGCTCGGAAACAATTGCCAACGTGGGGAGCCAACGGTTTGCATTTCGCGCACCGTCAGCGTCGCTACAGTCTCGAGCCATACGTTCCATGAAAGCCGACGCGTGTGCTGCGGCGGCGGCNGTCAATGCATCCATAGCCCAGCGGTCTTCGGTAACCAACTGTCGGCTGACCGCTGCAATCTCGTTGCCCGCTGGCGCATTTGCCGGCATCTCGGCCAGAGCCAAAAGCGCAGCCAAGCGTACCTGGGAATCCGAATCGCGTGTGATGCCGCTGGCCAACACGGCCACCGTCGAACGTCGATCGCGTGGCAGTACCTCGACGGCATTTCGACGCACCCCTGCTGACGGATGTTTCAACGCTGCGGCAACCGCCGCAAACACATCGCCACGATCACTCACCACGCCGAGTCCATCGAGCGTCTGCAATGCGTGAATCGCCGCGACGTTCAGGCCGATTTCGTCGACGCGCGGATCGCGGATCAAAGCTACGAGTTGCGGAACAACGTCCTGCTGACCACGCTCTACCAGCAATCGTTGTGCATGCTTCCGAACCAGCATCGTGGGATCGGTCAGGGAAGCCACAAGCACGTCGGGATGCTGCAACGCGAGCGGTTGAGTTGGCTTGCCCCCTGCTTTTGCAGCTCCGTAGACGACTCGGTAAATACGCNCGTATTTCTTGTCTCGCAAATCACTTTCATAAGCGTTGCCTTTGCCGGTTTTGAAACCGCGTGGTGTCGGATTGTGCTGCACAATGTAGTTGTACCAATCGAGCACCCAGACATTTCCATCCGGACCAACTTCCGCCATGATCGGTGCACTCCACTCATCGTCACTGGCGATCAGGTTGCAAGGACTGCGCGAGGTGAAGTCCGCGCCGCGTGCATTCAATAAAAAGGTTCCGACCAGATGGCCGGTGGGGCCACAAACAAAGGCCGTTCGGTTCCACCACTGCTGAGGATACCGACGAGCCGTGTAAATGGCGTGGCCAGCACCCGCAGTGTAGCCACCATGNTGATCNACTTGCCGCACCTTACCAGTCACCGGCTGAAAGANATGCGTATTCGCGATCGTCCCCAGGCCTTGAGGGGACCANCCCAGCACGCGCTCGTAATATCGATTGGCGATCGGCATGAAGACACTCGGGTTACGATTCGCGGTCGAACCAAACACGATCCCCTCTTCGGTTTGCCCGAGACCCCAGGTGTTGTTGTTCGTCGACCGCACAAATTCGATTTCAATGACGTTCGGAGGATCTTGCGCATCCAACCGAAAGCGGAAGAANCCCATGCGAAAACCCTGCTGCTTTTTGCCTTGAATCACTGGCTCGGAAAAGTTGTAACCTTGCATGGCCCAAATCCAATTATCGAGCCCGTATTGGAAGTTACTCACACCGCCATGCGTATCTCCCAGAGCCCAGTTTGAGATGAGCACCTTACGAATATCCGCCTTGTCATCACCATTCGTATCTTTCAAAAACAACGTCTGACGCCCATCCTGGACAATCACACCACCACGATAATGCGTGATGGCAGTCGGGATACTGAGTNGGTCTGCGAACAGCGTGAACTTGTCAGCTCGACCNTCGCCATCCGTGTCCTCACAAATACGAATCCGATCGCGACCTTGTCCTTCCGGTTGTAATTGGTTGGGATAGTCATAGGTTTCACAGACCCACAATCGCCCGCGTTCATCCCAGTTCATGGCAATCGGTTTCCCGCCAAGGTTGGGCTCGGACGCAAAAAGTTCGACACGAAAACCTTCGTGCGTGATGAAGTGCTTCGCTGACTCTGCCGGCGCAAGCGGCTTCTGCATCTTAGTCAAGGGCGCATCTTGGGTACCCCATTGCTTGCCAGGAGTGTAATTGGGGATCTTGGCGCCGACGTCGATGTAGTCGAATGGCTTGACATCGGTGCGTGGCTTGGTCGAGGTGACGCGGAATTCAGCGCCATCAGAAAACNCGCCAGCCACAGCCGGATCTCCCCCTGCAGCCCACCGAATCCCGCGTTCGACCAAATTTTGAAATCCTGGGTTTCGCCAAGTCCGTGCGTCGTGGCCCCAAGCGGTGTAGAACACGCGACCCTTGCCGTGGGTGCGTACCCAAGTCCACGGTTCCCGTCCTTCGGAATCGACGCGATAAGCCAACACCGTTCGATTCTTTTCATTGTGCAAGTGATGCACATAGGTTTCGTCCCAGCTCTCAAAACCTCCAAAACCTTTCATGATGGGGTGCGTGCGATTGGCAATATTCGTACGAAAGACACCGCCACCATGGCGCTGGAATTGAGCGCCCATCAAGGCCACAATCGCATCGTTATTACGGAAACAATAGGTGGCGCAATGCAGCGGCACAAACCCTTTTCCGTTGGCCACGAAATCCAACAACGCCTTGGCTTGCGCATCCTCGATGCGATCAATATTGGCGTACAGCACTAAGAAATCGAACTTACCCAGCGTCTCTGGATTCAAATCTTGCAGCTTGTCGGTATACGTCAGTTCCACACCACGTTGTTGCAACACAGGCTGGAGTTCCGCGAACCGGGAGCGCGGCTGATGATGCCCGTTATCTCCCAGGAACAGCCCACGTACGTCCGCAGCCTGAACGTCGTTCACGGACATTCCACAGCACACCGCCCAGCCAAAAAGCATGAGGGCATAAGCATCCGATCGCAGCGACTTCATTGNACTTCCNCGAGAAGGATCAAATTGACTGAATATTATGATAAACAACCATCATGCCCCCCGCAGGCGAACTGCTGGTCGACAGACCTAACCCGTCGGCAGCGGTCCATAAATCGGTCGATGCTTGGTGTAGCCACCATCGGTCGTGAGCACTTCCCCAACACACCAACACTCTTCTGCCCAAAAGAACATCGTTGCCGCGGAAATATGCTTCGGTTCGGTCAGCCCTCCCATCGGCATACTGTCTTCCACTGCCTGTAGTCGCCCCGCACTGGTCGGGTTCTGTGCCGCCATGGGCCCCCGCAATGGAGACGGTGCGAGCCCGTTCAGAATCAGACCATGCGCTTCCACGAAATGGCGTCCCTGGAGTTCCAGCAAGTTCAACAGCCCGCCTTTGGACTCTTCGTAAGCGGCACTCGCCCGTCCTTCGGAACCTACCGTGGCGGATGTCGAGAGAATAATCACCCCGCGTGCTCCCGACGCCAAGCCGCCGCATGTCACGCCTTGCTTGATTACATTGTGAGCCCCCCACAGGTTCACTTCACAAGCACCCAGAATATCCTCCTTGGTCAATTCTTCGGGAGGCGTTAAGGGCTTAGGGGAAATCCCCGCGGTATGCTGCAAATAATGGATGCCGGGGTGTCGCCCAAACAGAGCTTGCACCTCTTCTTCACTGGTGATGTTCACCGTTTCCGCAACCACCTCTACCTGCTGCTTACTATTCGCAGCGACGTTCTCGGCGAATTGCGCCAGCGGCATGCGTTCCTGACCGACACCGATCTCCGCCGAATAGTCGACCAGCACGAGCTTCTTTAGATTCAGCCAATCTGCCACGTGCGTAGCCAGATGCTGACCCATCAAGCCAACACCGATAATCATCGCATTCGCCTCTGGCTGGTAAGTCAATGGAACGGACACAGTGGCCTCCTCTCAGGTAATCGAAAACGCAATTGCAAATAGAGAAATTCAAATGCCTCTGCCGAGGCACAGTAACCCACGCCCGGATTACCCCAGGGTGAAGTCAGGCAGTCGCACGATCTCGCCACCTTTCTCAGTGGATTCGTGAGCACAGATACCAACGCAGGTCCAGTTTGCCGAAGTGACTGCATTTGGCCAGGGGTCACGATCTTCGAGCAATGCATTGAGCATCTCGTTCACCATATGCGGGTGAGAGCCTCCGTGACCACCGCCTTGAACAAACGATAAGTGATCGGCATCTTCGATCGATTGTGTGAACTTCTGGATGGGTTCAGGCAACAGGTGAGCGTAATCCGGTACGGTCACTTCTGAAGGAATCTCGGGCTCCGGCTTCTTAGCCGTGTGAAGCACGTGCGGTTCATTTTCGACCAGTGTCCATTCGAAACTCTTTTTGGTGCCGTACACGTCAAACGATTCACGATATTGCCGCGCGGTATCAAACAGGAATCGCCAAATCTGCGCACTGACATCAGAATCCTTGATCTTGATGTGACACGACTCCACGGCGTGCCGATTACCTGACTTGGCGATCAACTCCTCCCGAATCGTCCCCGAACCAAAGCAGGACACGTATTCCGCCAAGCCATTCACCAGCCCCAACACAGGACTCACGACATGCGTGGCGTAGTGCATGGGGATCATCCGTTCCCAATATTCCGGCCAACCATCCATGTCTTGGGGATGCGAGGCTTTCATGAACTGGATTTTGCCGAGTTCTCCCTTTTCATACATCTCTTTGATGAACAGGAACTCGCGGCTGTAAACCACCGTCTCCGCCATCATGTACTTCAACCCGGTTTCCTTGACCTTGGCAACGATTTGCTCACACTCGGCAATCGTGGTGGCCATCGGCACCGTGCACATCACATGCTTCCCGGCATCGAGAGCCTTCAATGACATCGGAGCGTGGTCGGGAATGGGGCTATTAATGTGGACGAAATCGACATCTGAATCCGCCAAGACATCATCGTAGCTCGTATAGCGTTTATCGATACCGAACTGATCGGCGCAGTGATTCAACTCAACCTCATTACGGCGACAAACTGCATGCACATTGGCATTGGGATGCGCCTGATAAATGGGGATAAATTCCGCTCCAAAACCGAGTCCCACCATCGCGACGTTGAATTGCTTGTCAGACATAGCATCACCTTGCTGTAAAGTTGCCTTGAGTATGTTTCGGAAGGCTGACTTTACACAACGCGCACCACGTCCCGCAACTAGCCAAAGGAAGATTGCGCTGCCACCGTTGGTGGTAAGCCTGACAGCCAGACATCCAGGCTGCCGCGCAGCCATCCGAGTGCCTTACTCGTTGACATCCGTCTCGAGGAAGCGGGCCAAGCGGTAGAAATCACTTTCACGTTCGATGTAACGCACTTTGGTGACCAGGGTTTCTCGGTCAACCAGGTCTTCAAATTTGGCAAAATGCAGTTCCAATTGTCCCGCAACGGAAACCATCACACCGTTCAGACCTTTCTCGGCCAAAGCCACGTAGGCACCGACGCCCAATTGAGATCCCAGCATCACGTCGAACGCGGTTGGCGCCGCACAACGCGACTCGTAACCAAGCTGGACACCGTTTACTTTCCGTTTTTTCCCGGTGGCCTGTTCATATGCCTCTGCGATCAGCCCGGACATCATCGAGCACAAATTGACGTCCGAAATGGAAATGTGACCGTGATCATCCCGCGCGATACCTTCGAGGTACTTCATGGGAAGAAACTCTGCGAGACCTTCGGCAAACACGATCACCCCAAACTCTTTCCCCTTCTCCTCTCGCTTCACCATCAAGCGGACAACTTTGTNGACAACTGCATCAATATTCATGATTTTGCGCAGCGTCGTCTCTCCCGTCTTGGAATTGGTGTATTCTTCTTCGGCGGCAAAGTTGTCGACAATATCTTCCACGCTCATCACCAGGCTCGCCTCTCCGGCAATGGCCGCTGAATAAGCCAGCCAACCAGCACTTCGGCCCATCGCCTCCGCCAAAAAGTATGCGCGACCTGCCTCCGCATCATGGATCAAGTTGCGAATCTCTTCAGCAAGAAACTCGACTGCCGTAAAGAAGCCAAACGTGAAATCGATACCGAAGTAGTCGTTGTCAATGGTCTTGGGCAGATGCACGACGGGAATACGATGCGCATCATCCGGCAATTGGTCTTGGTACAGCTTGAATTTGTTAGCCGTCTTCAGTGTGTCGTCACCTCCGATCGACACCAAGGCGTCGACTCCCAGCGAACACAACCCTTCGTAGACGCGTTTCAACGGCGCGACCTTTTCGGGATCCTCCATGTGGTCCGGATGCGAAACAAACTTGCCGGGATTTGCCCGCGCCGTTCCGATGATAATGCCACGCTGATTCCGAGTCCGCTTCAGCACCTGGTCGTCGACGATGATGTAGTCTTTGCCCGACTCCAGCGGATTATCAGGCGTGTAATCAATCAGGCTCGAATAGCCATGCTTGATCCCCAACACCTCAACATCGTGATTCAAAAACGAAGCGGCACAGGTCGAAATCACTGCGTTAGCTGCCGGCGCGGGGCCGCCTGCAAAAAGGATAGCGATGCGCCGCAAACCGTGACTGGGAGTTTCTGCAGACATTTCAGACCCGTATGGATGTTGAGGAAGACGAAACAGAAGGAGATTCTAACCCTGCAAACACGGATCGCAACTGCGATTACGTTCACACCTGCTGCACTTCGACACCAAGTGCCGTGAACCACCGATAACTGTCAATAAAGGCAGATTTATACCAACTACCGTCTGCAGAGTCCGCCAACAGCATGGACCAAGCCCCCCGCCACCGGCAGCTGTGCCAGGAAGAACCGGCAATTAGCCGGCAGTCGCATTCGTGTCTTGCTGCGACGAAGGGAGCTTCAACACACACGCGGTGACACCCAAGACCAACCAGCCAATCATCATCGCCAGACCACCCAAGGGCACCGCATGAACAAGACCATTCCATCCACCAATGGAGTACAGGTAGAGGGGCCCTGAAAACGCCACCGTACCCAGCAGCCACAGACTCCCGATGACACCGAACATGCGTGACCGGACTTGCACGCACAAAGCGGACAACCCCAAGATCGCCACAGCATGGATCAGCTGATAACGAACTGCCGTCGCACAGTTGTCCAATCGCTTTTGCTTGGTCGCCGTATCCAACTCAGCTTGTTCGTCCAAGAGCTTTTGCAGACCGTGCGCCTGATACGCCCCCAGTGCCACTCCGCTCATACCCAGCACAGCAGCAACCAACATCCAAGCACGCGTTCCCATCATTCACCTACGTTTCCTGATCGATAGCTTACCTGCAGCTCATCACCCGCAGGTTATTGATCCAACACCATGATTTCAACTTTTCGGAAGTCGACAGGGTGACTTTCCGACTGGAGTGAAATCGTCCCGCTCTTGAGCATCAAGCCACCATTCTTCTCGGCCAACATTTTGACATGCTCATCACGGTCATCCAGCTGTGGTTTTGCATATTCCAGCACCACTTCCTCATTGATCAGGTGGCGGATCACGCGATTACCTAGCACCTCGATTTCGACGGTTTCCCAATCTCCCTTGCCGAGGTATTTCTTGGACTTCGAATCCGTGCAGTGCCGTTTGAGTAATGCGCCATTCATCACGACATGTGTGCCGGGCGTACACAGATTGGCTGTGGTTCGCGGGATTCTGGGATCCCCACCCAACAACTGGACCTCGATGGACGTTGGAAAGTCTTGGTCTTTTCCCATCAGCTCTGGTTTTTCACCATGCAACATGACGCCACTATTTCGCAACGCCCATTTCGGACCGTCCTGACATTGGTCTCCGACAAAGCGATACTCGACTCGCAACCGGTAGTGTGAAAACGAATCTTTGTAGAACAGATGTCCGAATCGCGAGCCAAACGCATCGTACTTGTCGTAACGCACCTTCAGCAGTCCATCCTCAACACGGAATGTATTGCCAAAGTTCTCGCCCAGCTTGCTGTAGCGAATTTTCGGTGTCCAGCCGTCGAGGTCTTTGCCATTGAACAAGGAGACCCACTCACCTTTTTGCGACTGCTCGGCCAAGCCACTGGCGTTAAGCAAACAGGTGATTGTGACGGCGATCAGTAACGTAGCAACTTTCTTCATCTCGATTTTCCCATGCGATTCATTAATCGATACTTCCTGACAAATTACGCATCCATCTTTTTCTCTGCTGCGCCCAAAGTCAAACTTACCGCAGGTTCAGATGATCAACATCGCGTCTCCATAGCTGTAAAAGCGGTATCCCTCTTCGACCGCCACAGCATAAGCGCGTTGGATCAGCTCGTCGCCGCCGAAGGTGCGAACCAGCACCAGCAGCGTGCTTTTCGGTAAATGAAAATTCGTCAGCAATCCGTCCACAGCCCGAAAGGCATAGCCAGGCTTGATAAACAGATTTGTCTCGCCTTCCCAAGGCTGCAATGCTCCCGAGGCGGCCGCGGTCTCCAAAACTCTTACCACGGTGGTCCCAACGGCGACCACACGGCCACCCTGTTGCTGTTTTTCGCTAATGGTTGCCACCGTCTGCTGATCCACTTGCCCCCATTCAAAATGCATATCGTGCTCGTCCAACCGATCCGCAGTGACAGGGCGAAAGGTCCCTACGCCAACGTGCAGGGTAATGCGGCTGATGCTCGTCCCGGCATCCCCAATCGTTTGCAGTAATTCCGGCGTGAAATGCAATCCCGCCGTCGGCGCCGCGACTGCTCCTGCGCGGTCGGCATACACGGTCTGATAAGAAGTCACATCTGCGTCGACCATTTGCCCGCCGCGAATATACGGTGGGATCGGCACACGCCCCATATCTTCAAGGATCTCCTCCGCAGTCCCACTCGCTTCCGGCCGTGCGGCCCACATCCCACCTTCTAACGGTGCCAGCAGTGTCAGCGTGATCCCCGGCCGGGCATGCCGGTCCTCCAGCGTAATGGACTCGCCCGCCTGCAATTTGCCTCGCGTCTTGGAGAGGATCCGCCAAACGCCCTGATCATCATGATCAAGATACAAGCCGGTCCACCGCCCCCCCGTGCTGGTCCGATGCCCGAGCAGTCGCGCGGGAACCACCCGCGTATCATTGACGACCAGGCAATCCGCAGGCGACAAATAGCCAGGGAGATCACGAATATGGGCATGCTCCAACGTACCGTTCGCCCGATCGACGACCAGCAACCGCGCATCGCTGCGGCAAGCCAGCGGGAATTGGGCTATTAACTCGCGAGGTAGGTCAAAATCGTATTGGTCAATTTCAGACACGCGCTGCAACTCGGGCACTTGAATTACGTGGGCAGTTTCCACGAGTATAGAGCCATTACATGGATTCAGGAATGCGAGGCAGACCATGGAACCACTGTTCGCTTATGGCACACTGCGAGACCCCGCCATCCAACAAAAACTACTCGCGCGCACGTTGGCTGGCCAGGCAGACACATTGGACGGTTTTGAATTATTCTCAGTCCGCCTCGGCCGGCAGGCCTACCCGATGATTCGCCCCAGTTCCCGGGCCAACGTCTCTGTGGCAGGAACGGTGTTCATGATCCGCCCCGATGAACTGGCAATTCTGGACGATTACGAAACCGATGCTTATCTACGCGTCCAAATCACTTTGCGCAGTGGTCTCGTCGCCTGGGTCTATCGCCAACCGTCGTAACACCAAGCAACCAGCGTCCCAGCCATCGCCCCACAATCCAGGACGCACCGCTCGACGATTGACAATGCATCACTCTCGGTGGCTCACGAGTTGGTAACGCGGACGTCCATGGTGGGGTAGGGAATGTTGATATTTGCCGCATCAAGCTGAAGCTTGACAGACTCATTCACCCGTTCCTTGACGGATCCGTAGTCCCCAGTCTGACACCAAACGCGAATTTGCCATACCACGGCCGAATCCCCTAACTCAGCTAATACCACGACCGGAGATGGATCTCCCAGAACGCCGTCCAGACCTTCTACAGCCCGCAGTAAGACCTCGCGAACCGTTTGCAAATCGGCGCTGTAATCCACCCCCACAGAGACGTCGACTCGTCGCGTCTCATGATGCGTCACATTCTCAATGGTCGACCCGAAGATAGCGCTATTCGGCACAATCAAGTAACGATTGTCAGTGGTGTTCAAACGTGTTGTAAACAAATCGACTTCGTCCACCGTGCCACTCACGCCGCCCGCCGAAATGAAATCGCCCACACAAAACGGTCGAAATACCAGGATCATCACGCCGGCAGCAAAGTTCGATAGCGTGCCCTGCAAAGCCATGCCGATGGCAAAGCCAGCGGCCGCCATGATGGCAGCAAAACTGGTCACGTCGATGCCAAAATATCCCAAGACCCCCAGGGCCAAAGTGATCATCAACAGCGCCCGGACCATCTTCCCGAAGAACTTGCCCAGCGTCACATCGACACGTTTGGAAACAGCAGCACCCGCCACACGCCCTAAGAACGATGCCACCAAGAAGCCGACCACCAGCACTAGCAGAGCGACAATTGCTGGCGCAGCCAAACCGGTTGCCAGCTCCAACAACGCATCCTGATCTCCCTGAATCGCGCGCAACAACAGGCTGCCCATCTGCTCGGCCTGCACCTGCATCTGCGTGGTCGCTTCCTCCAAACTCTCCTGTGAATCATCTTGAGCGAATGCGCGCGATGTGGCTGCAGTACCGCTCAGGATGACAGTCGCCAGTGCCACGCACCAGGGCGAGTTACCAAGGGTGCGGCCAGCGTTGCACCATCGTGAAAGCCAAAGCATATGTTTCTCCTCAACAAATACCCGTTGCCGCCCAGGAACGTGGCGATGCGATGTTTACCAAGTCCGATCAACCATTGTTTTCCCTTGCGCCGCAGCGTCGATGGAACCACCGACACGGCATGTGAGTTCCTACCTCACACAACGTCTTCCTCAGGACTGCATCGTATCAGAACGAGCAGCAACCGGAACAAGGGCAATTGCTCCGACGGCGATCCTGAACCTCTTGAGTCAACAAAATATGACTGAGAAACGCCGACCCGGAACTCGCCACGGGTTGATGTCCGCTTCGACATCGTATCGACTTGGTAGAATCCAACACGTTGACGCAAATCATCAACCATCACCTCCGTTTCCCAAGCACCCCAGCAAATCACCTTGCCGAACGGTCAAGTTTCCCGGCAGGCAAAGTGCGAAACACGAACGCCAGGAAGGTACCACCGTTGGTGCCACGGCGACCCTGGGGCCCAGTTGGATGCAACTCATGGCCAACTCGATTTTACTGAAAACCTCCCGTTTCTCTGTCGAGCGCGTCGAATACACGACAGCTGCAGGCGAGCCACACCAGCGTGAAGTCATCCGACATCCGGGTGCAGCCACGATCATTCCCATGGTCGATGACACGCACATCTGCTTGATTAAGAACTTCCGAGCCAGTGTCTCGCAAACCTTGCTGGAACTCCCGGCCGGGACGATCGACCCACCCGAGCCACCGGAAGTCACGGCCCGACGTGAACTCACCGAGGAAACCGGCTACGAGGCCAGCGAAATCCGTCTGCTCCACCGCTTCTACTTGTCTCCTGGCATTCTGGACGAACGGATGCACGTGTATCTGGCTACTGGGTTGACTGCGGGCCCTGCAGCCCGCGAGCCGGGAGAACTCATTGAAAACGTGATACTGCCGTTCACCGAAGCGCTGACGCTCATTGACGATGGCACGATTGAGGACGCCAAGACGATCGCCGGATTGTTGATGTACGAACGTCATCGGCTTCGTCGGTAGGTCGTTGAAAAGTGCCGTAACCATCTGGTAAACTCCCTCTGGACTTTTTCCTCTGCGCTTGCTTCGGCGCATCGCGTCACTGGCTCCCGGCCTTCCAACAAGAAAATCACTGCTGTGTCTGAACTACCCGCCATCTTAAATGGCTACGAAAACGACGTTGACGGTCTGTGCGAGACCGGTCGTATCTTTTGGCAACGCGGGTGGTCAGTAGGAACCAGCAGCAACTATAGCGTCATTTCTTCTCGCGACCCGTTAGAGTTAATTGTCACTGCCAGCGGCAAAGACAAGGGGCGTTTAACTCGAGCCGACTTCGTGCGGATCCGTGCCGATGGAACCCCCGTCGCCGACGGCCAGCCCAAGAGCTCGGCCGAAACGCTGCTCCACGTTGAGACTGCTCAACAACCCGAGGTCGGAGCTGTACTGCACACACATTCGGTGTGGGGCACCTTGCTTTCCGACATTTACTTCGAGCAAGGTGGGTTTGAAATCGCCGGCTACGAAATGCTCAAAGGCCTCGCGGGAATCACCACCCATGACCATTCCATCTGGGTAACCATTTTCGACAACACACAAGACATCGCGTCGCTGGCGAAGCTGGTGCGAGCACAATGGGACGATGACAAGCATCCGTTGCGTCATGGTTTCTTGATTCGCAAGCACGGACTTTACACCTGGGGAAAAGACCTCAACGAAGCGAGACGCCATATCGAAATTTTTGAATTCCTCTTCGAGTGTGTCGTCCGCCGGCTTGCCCTGACGGGTCAGACACCCTCCATTGCACTTAGCTAATCCAACCTCTCTACTGCGGAGACACATCGCATGGCTTTGCTCACGATTCACGACGAAGACCGAACGCTCACCGATCCACAAGAGATCAACCAATTCCTCGAACCGTTTGGTATCTGGTACGAGAAATGGGACGTCGAAGGACGCGTTTCCGACGACTCCAGCAACGAAGAAATCTTGTCAGCTTATGGCCCGGAAATCGAGCGTCTGAAAGAGAAAGGTGGTTTCGTAACGGCTGACGTCATCAACGTCACTCCCGAGACTCCTGGCCTTGATGAAATGATGGACAAGTTCAACAAGGAACACACCCACAGTGAGGATGAAGTCCGCTTTACCGTCAAGGGCAGCGGTGTATTCAGTATTCATCCGGAAGACGGCCCGGTTTTTGGTGTCAAAGTGGAATCTGGCGATCTGATCAATGTCCCCACCGGAACCAAGCATTGGTTCGAACTGTGCGGCGACCGCACGATTCGGTGCATCCGTTTGTTCCAGGATCAGTCAGGCTGGGCACCTCACTATATCGAAGGAAGCACGTTGCACGAAAAGTACTTGCCCGTCTGCATGGGACCGGACTTCATCCCACCCGCTGGCGACATTGATCCGGTGGTGAACGTGTGATTGAGTTTACAGGCCACGGCATACTCCTTGATATCGAAGGCACAACGTCTTCGGTCAGCTTCGTCTATGACGTCATGTTTCCATTCGTGCGTCGCGAACTCAAGGACTACCTTGCCAAACAGTGGGGCGACCCTGCCCTGACGCAAGCGGTGGAGACCATTGCCGCAGACGCCGGACACCCATCTTTTGATGTTTGGATGAAAGAGACGGGTGGTGAGATTGATGCGCAGGTATTAGTCCGGCAGGAAGTCTCGCGTCTGATGGATAACGACGTCAAAGCGACCGGCCTGAAAACGCTCCAGGGACTCGTCTGGAAATCCGGTTTCGCCAGCGGAGAACTGCAAGCTCACGTGTATGACGACGTCCCAGCTGCGTTGGCAGCCTGGCAAACGGCTGGACTGGATATCCGCATTTACTCGTCCGGAAGTATTGCCGCACAGAAGCTGTTTTTTGGCCACACCGTGGCTGGCAATCTGCTCGACCATTTTCGTGGTCACTACGATACGACGACGGGCGGTAAGAAGGAAGCGGCGAGTTATCAAGCCATTGCCGCAGCGTATCAAGTCGAGCCTTCCGCCCTGCTCTTCCTCAGCGATGTCGTCGCCGAACTCGATGCAGCACGGGAGGCGGGATTTCAAACAGGACTTGCACTCCGGCCCGGGAACACACCCGCCACACCCGGCCATGGCCACGCCGAAATACACCAATTTGATCAAGTCCAAATTATCCCGGCAGCGAACTAACCTGCGAGAGCATTCGGCGTGAGCAACGCAACGGATAAACTTGAAGAACTTGGAATCCAACTCGATTCTCAACTGCCCTACGATGTCGACCGCATGTTCCCCAAGCTGCAAGGCTGGGGTGTTAAAGGCGCCATCAAACAAAAACACAAAGTGCTCCAAAAGGTTGAGCCGCTGCTCAAACGAATGGTCTTGCGCGACGAAAAAATTCTTTACGTCGCCAAGGGCATCCAAGTTAAATTCTCCGAACAATACTTTCTCGGTATTTGGGCAAATCTGATCAACCAAACGGTGTTCGTCCTTACGAACCTTCGTCTGATCATGCTCCATGTTGATGGAAGTGGAAATCCTCACAATATGTACTGGGTGATCTACTACAGCCAGATCACCACCTTCAAAGGTAGCTGGACAGGTCAGGTCAAACTGAAACTCGAAGACGGCCTGAAACTCGTCTTCTCTGGCTTCAAAGGCGATGACCGCAAACAGATGCCAACCATCTTCCAAGAATGTGTCGAGGTATATCGGCAACAGGGGTTTAACCCCCAGGTCACCCAGTCGCGGGAAAACCTTTGCCCGAATTGTCTGGCCGTTGTACCGAAAGGCCAATATCAGTGCGGAGAGTGTGGCCAAAACTTCTACACACCAAGTTCACTGGCGGGGCGCAGCTTGATCTTCCCCTCCTGGGGCGACTTCATGATGGGACACACCGTCCTCGCCTGCGTCGAATTGCTCGGCTACGTCGCGTCGTGGTTTTTCTTAGTAGCATTCGCGATGGCAGGGTTTCGAGAAGGTGGTATTGAAGGTCTGGTCGCCACCTGCATCTTCCTGTTCTTCATTGCGATCGAGCACGTCATCGACTCGGCACTGACCTTCTTCATCGCCAAGAAAGGGCTCACTCCCAAAGGCAAACCGGCGCAGGTGGCCGCGACCGAAGCACCTGTGCTTACCGGCGACGCAAGCAACCCTTACAATCCGCCACCCGTTTGATGCAGCAGGTCTGAGCGACCATCCGCTGCGTTAACGCTCGCTCTTGGTGGCGCCTGGGCGTTTCGATACCTGCACGCCCTGTGACGGCAGACCATGGGAACGATTTCGCGCTCTGCGATTGACAGCAGCAGCAGTCGAAGAGAACGCCTGCAAAATCTCAGGCTCCACGTTTGTCAACTTGGGCATCAAATTTTGAATGCCCGCATACTTCGTCTCCGCTGCGCGAGAGACTTCGCCAATAAACCGGTTCGTCTCTCGAAAGTTGATGTCCGCTGTCTTGCCCATCAGCGGATGCAGAGTGCGCGTTACCAGATCAATGCCAACGTTCTCCATGCGCACAAAAACATCCAGACTGCTGGTAACGCGGGGGCGCCCCTCGTGTTCAGAATGCACCGTATTGAGCACGAGTACGCAGTTACCACGCAACTTGCGTTTTAGAAGTGGCCCTTCGTAAACGCCCGTCGCATAGAAAATATGCTGATTTCGAGTGCCGTAAATGAGTTCAACCGTTCCGATCGTGCCCGCACCATCGTTGCATTCAAAGGTAAAATCACCTGTCCGCCGAACAGACAGCGCCGTGACACCCATCAACTGCCACATGTTGACGACGACTTCCGGGTGGCGCACCAAAAAGACGTACATATCGGCATCGCACTCGAGGGCCTGTGTCGGCAGACGCCGAAACATGCTCGGCTCTTGCAACACGGCCTTGAGCTTAGGATGCACGTCCCGGTGCAATTTCCCAAAAGGGATCTTGCTGAGCGCGTCGGCCTGTGCTCGCGAACTCGTGGAACCTTTGCTCGGCTGCTCTGCCTGGGCAGGATCACCCAACGCACCCACAAGCAGTAGCAGAAATGTGATGATCAGGATGACCGAGCGGCTCGGCACTGGCCCCGTGACAACCTCGCATGGTGTACGCATAATCCCCCCACGAAACTCTGCAAAGCCTCCGCTCTGGGTAAACTTTGCCGGTCATGTAGATAATTCGGTCAAATCTCAGTGGAGGAACACCCAATTTCGGCGTCTGCCTGATTTTGCCCGTTTGTGCTTGCCTCGACGCTCCTCCACCACGCGACACTATCTGAGGAAATATGACGCAAACCATCGTGGGCAAACGCATTACGCCATGCCGACCACTCCGCGCTCCAGCCATTCGCCCTTGGGGCACTTGCAAGCCAGCACAAGAAAGCGGACAACAAGAGAATGACAGATGACGTTCACACTGCAGGCATCCGGTGGCTAGCAAGGCAAGCTGTAATATGGCGGCCGATGTGCCCGCAACCGACGCCCACCGGTCGCCCCGGGCACTTGTCTGCGTGCGATCACAGGCCGAATCAACCGAGGCCGTTGGCTTCCCCAAGCCAACGGCTTTTTTTATTGCACACAACGAGATCTCTTGCGGGTCCCCGCAGATCTCGAATCCGCCCGTTCGCGGATGTCCAACCTGACAGATAGCAGAGGATGAGCATGAGCATTTCACCAGATGCACTTCGCGAGTTGCACCGTATTCACCGGCAGCTGACGGACTTGCGCGGCCGTTTGGCCCGTGGTCCCAAACAGATTCAAGCTGGCGAAGCCAATCTACAGCGTCTGGAACAAGAACATGCGAACAAGAAGGGCATTCTGACAAGTGCCCGTGTTGCTTCCGACGAGAAACAACTGCAGTTGAAACAGCGTGAAGACAAGATCTCCGATCGCCAAGCCCAACTGAATACAGCTGCCAGCAATAAAGAATATCAAGCTATCAAAGAACAAATTGCAGCAGATGAACAGGCCAACAGCGTCTTGGCAGATGAAATCCTGGAAGCGCTGGAAAAACTCGACGAGTTGGAAGCGGATGTCAACACGGCTGCCGACGTCGTCGCCAAGAGCAAAGACGAACTCGAAAAGGTGCAACAAAAAGTCAGTAAAGAACAAAGTGGCCTGGAAAGCGAACTGGCGCGTGTGAGTGATGAGTTGAGTCAAGCCGAAGCAAAACTGCCGGCTGATTTTCGCACCGAATATCAACGCATCGTCAGCAAACGCGGCGAGGAAGCACTCGCACCGGTCGATGGCGAGACATGTGGTGGCTGCTACACGACCCTGTTACCACAAATGTACAACGACCTGCTGATGGAAAAGCCCGTCTTTTGCAAGTCGTGCGGCTGCCTGCTTTACTTGCCGGAAGATCGCAATGTAGGAGCTTGAATTGACTGAGGGCGACGAGCGACGACGCAGCCAAGGGAAACACGCGACAACCTCGTCAATTATTGGATCCGTCCTGCTCTGTTTACTGGTATTTGTCTGCCTGTACCTGGTCGGTTTCGGCCCCGCTGTTTACCTCCATGCCCGACTGGAAGGTCGCGGACCGATCGCGAGCGGGTTGGAAACGATCTACATCCCCTTAGGGGAGGTTTGCAGGCAGTGGCAACCATCGACGGAGTTTTTGGAATGGTACATCGACAAATGGGCCAACGGGTCGTAAACCTCGTCAGCTTATGACTCACTGGGAAGCGATGTCGTAACAGTGCAATTCATCCTGGTCGCGCAGGTAAAGTTTCTTGTCAACAATCACTGGATGAGCCCAGCTTTTACCGTTGTTCGATTTGATTCTGAAAGATCCTTTCAGTTCGTAGCCGCGAGGGGATGCGGTCACGAGTGCCATCACTCCGTTCTCATAGCGAAAATACAAATGCCCATCCGCCGCCACCAAGGCAGCGGAACCGCTTCCGGCCCCTCGCTCAGGGCCCCAGGCCACCCTTCCTGACCGCATATTGATGCAGATTGGGAACCCCTTGTTGTGGCCTTCCCCCATGTAGATGTGGTCGCCGATCAGAACCATGCCACCATGGTGATTTTGGTATTCGTTGTTGCGTTTGTAGTACACTTCCCTCACTCCAATGCCGCGCCCCTGACGACTGAGCTCCAATAAAGCGCTCCCGCCATCTCCGTATCCACTGGAACCAAAGACATAGTTTCCTTTGACGATCGGTGTAGGCACATTCGCGGTGGTGTTGGCAATCCGGTCATAGTGCCACAAAGGTCGACCGTTTTCGGCGGCAACACCAATCAGCCCTTTGCCGACCAGGGTGATGTACTGTTTGATACCCCCTGCCTGACTGATAACCGGCGAAGCGTAGCCAGCGCTTGCCTGTTGCATGGGAGTCGTCCAAATCACTTCTCCCGTCCTTTTGTTCAGCGCGGCCATGACCGCGCGGTCTCCTCCGGGAGTCAAAATAATGCGATCACCGTCAATCAGCGGAGACTCACTGTACCCCCAGCCCGACATCATTCGTCCGCCGAAGTCACGCGGAAAATTCTTGCGCCATACCTCGCGACCTGTCCTGGCATCTGCACAGACAAAGTCACCTGCATGGGACAAACCGTAGACCAGCTGACTTTCGATATCGACTGTGGGAGTGCAATTCGGGTTGCTGCCTCCGCCTACCGGCGTTTCCCAGACCAGTGAACCGTCCTCGGCAGACAGGCAAATCAAATTGACCGTCTCCTTTTTGCCCATCGTATAAATGCGACCGTTGGCAAACACCACCGACGAATAACCTTGCCCCAGACCGCGCGTTGACCACAACACGGGGGGAGCCCCATCCCATTGTGACAATAAGCCTGTCTCTGGAGACAACCCGTCGTTATTGACACCACGCCAGCGAGGCCAATCTGCCGAGACCGCATTGGCAAAGGCGACTTCGGTGACCTGCACATCCGCCACCGCTTCCAGCGGCTGGCGCGCCGAGGTCAGGTATCGCTGGTCGGCAGTGCTTAAGTTCGCTTGAGGAATCTGAATGATCTTCCCATTATCCTCTCGCTTCAACGTCACCAGGTCATCAGTTTGCTGGACAAGTTGCAGCTTCACGTCCGATCGACGTCCGGATTTGGTTTCCCAAAATCGAAACTCGAGTGGCTCAGCAGCGGATAACCAACAAACGAGCGAAGCAAAACAGACCGTAGATATAAGTAGAATCGGTCGAGTTTTCCGGAACATGACGAACTCCATTGCAGAAGGGAAAGAATCGCTGATTGCTTGAACGCAGCGACATAACGCCAATGACCAACAAACCGCTCGGTCAACAGCATGCCATGGCGAGAGACCTCAGCCTGCAGGTCCTCAACGCTCTGCAGGCAGCTGATTCTCAAGGCTCGCCAAACGCTGCTCGATCTCGACCAGCTTGTCCAAGATTAATGCATGTACATAAACGGCGTCCATCCCAACGGGACTGCTATCACTCCGAATCTGCTCAATCAGCGACTCAAGTTCGTGTTTTGGCTTCATTTTCCAGCTCCTTCATCGGGGTCTCATGTTCCGCATACGTGTCGAATGCTACAATCTAAACCTTCAGCCGTTGGGCTGGAAGCTTGCGAATGGCAAAGGCCATCTCTTCCGTTATGAACCTTCTAGTTGCAGTGGAAAGTAACATGCCCCAACTTACCGTCGACGGTATTGGTGAATTCGAAATACCTCATGGAAAACGTCTTGTATTAGCCTTGCGCGAAGAAGCAGGTGTCGATCAACTGCACGCTTGTGGTGGTCATGCCCGCTGCACGACGTGTCGAGTCGAGTTCCTTGAAGGCGAACCACAGAAGATCACGCAAGCGGAAAAAGATTGCCTGGCCGAACGCAACGTCGACAACGCGCGGCTGAGTTGCCAGATTGTGTGTGAACAGGACATGACGGTTCGTATCGTCAGTCGCTTGGCCGGCAGCGGTCGCGAAGACTGCGGCCAGCTACCCACGGAAGCAATGCAACCAGAACCGGCCGAATGGACTGAAAAGTAGTATGCCATGGCAAGTGTGCAGCTGAACGGGCTCACAAAGCATTATGGTGAAATCAAGGCAGTCGACGACCTGACTTTGACGGTTCACGATGGTGAGTTTGTCGTGCTCGCCGGACCCTCCGGATGCGGTAAAACAACCATTCTCCGCATGATTGCCGGTCTCGAAAAACCCTCGCAAGGTCAAGTCGCGATCGGCGAGCAGGTCGTCAATGACTTAGCTCCTCAACAACGACAGGTGGGCATGGTCTTTCAAGGCCACGCGTTCTACCCACACCTTACGGTCCAAGCCAATATGGAATTTGGTTTCGCCGGGCGGAAAGTTTCGCGAGCCGAAGTGCACGCTAAAGTCCTCGAAACGGCTCGCCTGCTACAGATCGAGGGATTGCTGGAGAGATTTCCTCAGGAGCTTTCGGGCGGCGAACGGCAACGCGTCGCCCTGGGAAAAACGCTTGCTGCTGACCCGCAGGTATGGCTGCTTGACGAACCGTTCAGTCATCTCGATACCAACTTGCGATACACACTCCGCAACGAACTGACCAGGCTCCGGCAACAGGTGGGCATCACCACGATCCTGGTGACCCACGATCTCTCGGAGGCCATGAGTCTGGCGGACCGGATTGCGATCGTCCACCACGGACAGCTTTTGCAGTGCGGCACTCCCGCAGAGATTTATGACCGTCCTGGCAGCCGCCTTGTTGCCGAATCCTGGGGCCTGCCCCCCATCAACTTGCTGAACGCACACCTCACACAGGCAGCAAGCAATTCCGTCGATGTCGCCGTGGACAACTCACCGCTGCGAGTGACCGTTCACGGCAATCTGGAAGCGCTCACGGAGGGCCAGTCAGTCACTCTGGGGATCCGCCCCGAAGACGTATATGTCACGAAAGCGGGGGGGAACTCACCTCAAAATGGACTACCGGTCACTCTGGTACGCGTGGAACGGACCGGGGCGGATGCACTCTTACACCTGCAATGTGGCTCCCTGGACTTGATCGCCCGGGCAGCAAGCCGATCGGTCGCGGAGCTCTCAGGTGACCTGCGCATCGATTTCGACCCCCAGTCCATTCACCTGTTCGACCAAGACACCGGTCTGCGGATTACCCAAACCGCAACATCAACATAAACACGCGCCGTCAAGCCGCGCGCGTGCTCCCGGAAACTCGCAATTGAGCCTTGTGGCCGGCAATTCTCTTGGTGTATATTCAGTGTTTGCGCAGCATATTCTAGACCATCTGGAGACAATACGTTGGGTACGAAGAAAACAGGCAAAGGCCGTCGAAAAATTGGCCGCAAGAAGCGACGCATGCGAGCCAAGATTCGTCATCGCAAGAAGTAACTGCGACGAATCCGGCAACTGCAAAGAACCCGCGTACTCCCGTTGCACACCCAGGTCGGATCCTGGCGGACGTTGGAGCCCAAACTCGTCTTCTGGTGCGCGCTCACTTTTGGCGGGCGATGCCTACCAAGCACCGAAATCTGCTAAGTTGAGTGGGTAATTCACATTGGAGCATCCCCTCTGCTCGGGGGCCGATCCTGTTCGTACCTTGGCGCCGCGGTCTGCGAGAGAAAACATGCCGAAACAACGCAGTTCTGCCACTGAGGGGGAACGACTTCAGAAAGTACTGGCCGCCGCGGGCTTTGGGAGTCGTCGTGAGTGCGAGACACTCATTCTCGAAGGACGCGTTGAAGTTGACCGGACGCTGGTCACCGAACTGGGGACACGGGTCAACCCGGACCAGCAGGAGGTTCGCGTTGACGGCGATCCGCTGAAGCTACGCAGACGCACCTACTACGCCATCAACAAACCAGCCGGAGTTGTCTCGACAAATCGCGATCCTCAAGGTCGCCCGCGTGTCGTGGATCTGGTTCCCAGCCAAGATCGTCTGTTTACTGTCGGCAGACTGGATATCGCCAGTGAAGGCCTGATCCTGGTGACCAACGATGGCGAGTGGGCCAATCGCTTGACCCATCCACGGTATGGCGTGCACAAGACTTATGTGGTGCGCGTTGCCGGCACTCCGAGTGTGGAGGAGCTACGGGTACTCAAACGGGGTGTCCACCTGGCGGAAGCCGTGGCTCGCGTTGAGAACGTCAAGATCAAGAAACGCCACGGCCGCAGCACCGACCTGGAAATCGTCTTGAAGGAAGGTCGCAACCGGGAAATTCGACGGTTGCTTGCCCGCGTTGGCCACAAAGTCCTGACACTGACGCGCGTCGCAGTTGGGACCTACAAGCTGGGTGATCTGCCGTCAGGAGCTTACCGCAAACTAACAGTGAGCGAAGCAAAAAAACTGTTGGAACTCACGCACAGCCAATCGACCAAACCGACTAAAAAGCGACGTCGCGCCAAAAAAAGAGCAACCGGCTCAGACTCGGCGAATCGCAATCAGCAAGCATCCACTTCGCAGACGCCACGTGTGCAGACGCCACGCGCTGGCACAATCATCGGAAGCATCGATGAAGCGGCTCCTGCAAAAGAAGCACCACGGAAAACTTCCCGACGCAAGCCTGCCCAAAAGAAGACCTCGCGGCGAAACAGATCACGATGAGTAACCCACTGCACGCAGCATACTATGCGGATAACCTGATCCACGCGACTGTCACTGTCCTGGAAAACGTCCAGGTTGCCCGCGACACATTCCGCCTGCGTTTTCACTGCCCTGAGATGGCCAGTCGCATTCTGCCCGGCCAGTTCCTGATGATCAAACTGGCTGGTTTTGAGGACCCGCTGATCGGCCGGCCGCTTGCCATGTATCAGACCCATCAGGACGAAACAGGTCATGCCGCGGCCATCGACGTGGTTTATATCGTCAAAGGCAAACTGACGACTCGCCTGCAACACGTGCGTGCTGAGGAGACGCTGCAAGTCTGGGGACCACTTGGAAACGGGTTTGAACCCCAAGCTACCGAACATCTCGTCATGGTTGCCGGTGGTATCGGCCAAACCCCATTTGTCGCGTTGGCGAACGAAGTGCTCGGGCACCGGCGCTATGGTTCCCCGGCACGATCCGTACCCCGTGCCCAACGCGTGACTTTGTGCTACGGAGCTCGCTCTGCCGACCTGCTGGCGGGCATTCCGGATTTCGAGCAAGCAGGAGTCGAGGTGCGCATCTGCACCGAAGACGGTTCCGCTGGGCGACACGGACGAGTCACCGACGAACTGGAGACCGTCTTGGCAAACGGCGATGCATCACTACGGGTCGTCTGCTGCGGACCGGAACCCATGATGGAAGCAGTCGCAACATTAACCGCCGCACACCATGTGCCTTGCGAAGTATCGCTTGAAACTCCCATGGCCTGCGGTATCGGGATTTGCTTCTCTTGCGTGGCCAAAGTCCGCGATCAAGGCGACGACTGGGATTACAAACGAACCTGCGTCGAAGGCCCCGTGTTCGATGCAACGAAGATCTTGTGGTAGCCCGAGCCCATTGCATCGCCGCGTCATGGCGCGATGCTCAACAAGAATACCAGCAAGATCGCCAACAAAGTCAGCACTGAGGCCAACGTTCCAAGCTGCCCCAGGAGGAGCCCTCGGCTCGTCGATACACGACCCGCATCACTCATGGCCCCAACGCGAATCGCGCGCGCGTCCTGATACCCCAGCATCCAAGCAATCCCATTGGGCAACAACGCGTAAAAAGCGCATGGGCCCAGCATTGCGATCCATCCGCCGTCAAACATGCCCAGCAGTGCACCAACGGTCGCGATGGCCCCGATCACTCCCAAACCGCTAAGAATCATCCCCACCACGCCAAGCCAGAATATGAGCTTACCGCGATGCGGCAAGACCGTTTCAAAGTCGCTGGCCTGGTACTCACGAACCGACTCTGCGTTGGTTGCACTGAAAAGATTGTCGTCGCCATTCTCTGAGTTTTCACCCGAGAAGGGATTGTTTCCCTCTTCATCCACAAAGGGGTTCGTGCGCCCCGTGTTTGGATGAGACGGCCTTTGAAACTTGCGACCCACGACAACTCTCTTCTGCTCGCGAATGTTCTCAACGCTCAGCGGAATCTGCCTGGCAAGTGAACATCGCCATTCCAGCAGACCATCAGACCTGACAACGTTCCAACATTTCCTCAGGACTCATTACGTAACTTGTGTAAAACGGTCCGAACTCTGCGTACCGTGCGCTGGCTTCGTCAAAGCGCATTCGATAGACAATGTCCTTAAGAAAGGCCGGGTTACGAGCCCACAATGTGACTCCCCACTCCCAGTCATCAAAACCGACACTTACGGTAATCAACTGGGACACCTTGCCAGCAAACTCCATACCACTGCGGGCGTGTTCGCTCATCATACGAGTACGTTCTTCGAATGACAACGTAAACCAGTTTTCCCCCACCTTGCGTTTCTTGTTCATGGGATAGAAACAGGTCGCCGGCCAAGGGGGAAAATCCGGAGTCAAACGCTGCTTGTTCATCATCGGCAAACGTTGCTCGTAGGCCTTGATCTTGGCCGCAAACGCAGGACTCCCCTCTTCCTCGCCCTCGCGTATCAACCGCTGACCATACTGTTCCATCGTTGGAACGTATTCTGAGACTTCGGTCACTGAAACAAAGGAGTAGGTCGGCCGCAGCGCGATGCCCAACGGACTGGCCATCACCCGCTGATGCACTCCTTCGACGCGCAGCGGGCAAGGATCCATGATCATTAAACCAAAGTCACCTTTGTGTCCACTGACGAAGCTTGTCTGCAGCCTCGCCGGGGCGCCTTCCGCTTCGGGATCCAACAGGCGAGTCAACGCTTGCTTGCCCTCAGCAACCGCTGTATCGCTGAGTGCTCCGAGCACGGCGCGGTCGAATTCGTAGTAAATGTGCGTGCAATGCCAGCCTTCTTCTGGCTCCAACGAAATCTCCCCAGGCTGGGCTTGCGGTCGACCTTGGCTCATAAGTTGGGACTCCCAGATAACGTAACGTGCTGTACAGTTTCAAGTTAGGAACAATCTCACGAAATCCATCGACCTTCAGTTTACCAGAAGGACGAGGCGGGCGGGACCAGCATGAAGCGACATTTGAGCCTTGCGTAAGGACCTGCTTTCCGTACAATCAGGGATTCGAGTCCCCTCATTTGTAAGCTCAGGTAGAAGACATGCCGGCACCCAGTAAGAAGGCACGCAAGCGTTCGAAAGCACGAGCGCGCAGTAAGAAGAAAGATCCCTTGATGGTCGACGGCAAGCGGCCGCGGCCCATGTATGTCGACTATAAAGATATCGATTTGCTCAAAAAGCTCGTCAACCGACACGGACGGATTGTAGGGCGCCGCAAAACGGGCTGTTCGGCCGTCAGCCAACACGCGGTTACTCAAGCGATCAAGCGAGCGCGGTTCATGGCTCTTTTGCCCTACGTGGGCGACTAGTCCAGCGGTCACTCCTTAGTATCTTTCCGGCGAGCCTTGCGACTCGCCGGTTCTTTTTTGCGCGGTGGCATGTATCGGATGACTTCTGCATTCACTTACACACGGCGAGTTGAATTCCGTGATACGGATGCGGCCGGTATTCTCCATTTCACGTCCTACTTTGCCTACATGGAAGAAGCCGAACACGCATTGCTGAGGCACTTGGGAACCAGTGTCATGCAAGCGGTCGACGACGCCACGCTGGGTTGGCCGCGCGTCTCCGCAACATGCGACTTTGCCGGCTCCGCTAAGTTCGAAGACGTGCTCAGCATTTGTGTCTTCATCGATCGCGTTGGCACCACCAGCGTGACCTATCGATTCGAGTTTTTGAATGCAGAAGATCAGCAAATTGCCACCGGCAAGATGACCTCGGTCTGTTGCCGCATCGTTCCAGGCCAAGCACCACAAACGACTCCCGTTCCCGCGGCGCTCAAGACCAAGCTCCAAGCGACTGACCCCACGTCATGAGCACTTACCTGCAAGCACTCACCATCCGACTGGGCACGGGGCTCGGCAATATGCCGGAAGCTTTTCGGCAACGGCATGGTGAATATTTGAAAAGTGTTCAGCGACCTGATGGCGGGTTTGCCGGCCGAGAAGGAGAAAGCGACCTCTATTACACCGGCTTCGCACTACGCTCACTTGCGATTCTCGGTGAACTCTACGGACCGCTGGCTGCTCGGGCCGCCGATTTCTTACGCCAGCGACTGACGGGCCAAGAAGCCATCGTTGACTTCCTCTCCCTGATCTACAGTTCCGCGCTCCTCGAGAGCTCAGCAGGAATCGATATCTTCGCCGAAACGACAAGCGACTGGCGAGGAAACATCGCCACGGCCTTGGAAAGATTGCGACGCGATGACGGTGGGTACGCCAAGGGTGAGCTAGGTGTCGCCAGCAGCACGTACCACACTTTTCTGGTCATCCTCTGCCTGCAATTGATTGATCGCCCGGTGCCTGATCCGGATCGCATCGTGCAGTTTCTATTATCCCAGGAAGCAACCGAGGGTGGATTTCATGAGATTCGTGCGAGCAAGCGCGCTGGCACAAACCCAACTGCGGCGGCCATCGGTGCACTGACGATCCTGAACGCACTCACAGACGACATTCGGGAGAACACGATCGACTTTTTGCTCGACATGCAAACCGATGAAGGAGGCCTTCGGGCAAACACACGGATCCCAATTGCCGACTTGCTAAGCAGTTTTACCGGCTTGCTTACACTGCAAGATGTCGGAGGTTTCGATGAACTCGAACGCGATGCCGTAGCCAACTACGTGCATTCCCTGGAGCAGGAAGAAGGTGGGTTTCATGGAGCCGCCTGGGATTCCGTTTGCGACGTGGAATACACGTTTTACGGTCTCGGCTGTCAGGCGTTGTTAACGCAAAACATCGCCAGCTAAACCAGGCTCCGGAAACTACCTGGCTGGCCTCTGGCACGCAATCACTGTTGACCGCGCGGCTCCGCTTACCCGTGCGAATGAACGACCGTGCGAATGAACTAGAAAGGTGTTTCGCCATCGTTTGAAGCTGGTTGCCCACCTGTCGCGATCGCAAATCCACTGGCGTGTGTACGGCAATGGGCAATGCTCAGTTGCAGGTCGACGATCTGCAACTTCTCACACATTTCCCGGGCCCCTCCTCCGAGCGCCACTCGCGGGCCGCCGCTGGCTTCACTGCGGACTTCAATATCGTGCCAGTGAATCCCTCGCGACCAGCCAATCCCCATGGCTTTCAACACGGCTTCTTTTCCAGCCCAGCGGGCGGCGTAATGCTGCGTGGCCGCCTTGCGCGAACTGCAGTGTTCAATCTCATGCGGTGTGTAGATGCGGGTGAGAAACGTCTCGCCATGCCGCTCGATCATTTGGGCAATTCTTAGACATTCCACAATATCTGTACCGACACCAATGACATTCATCGCTTCAGCCCCGACGCTTGTTGTGCGCGCAACAACACTTCACCGGCTTTCTTTCGGGCGCGGCGGGCTCCATCCGCCAGGATCTCATGGACCGTCTCGGGCTCCGCTACCAGCGCTTCACGACGCGCTCGGGCCTCAGCAAAGTAGGATTCAGAAACATCAGCGATCGCTTTCTTGACCGCACCGTACCCGAAGCCACCCTGTCGGTAAGTCGTCGCCATTTCCGCAATCTCTGGCTCGCTGGCAAAGAGGCTGTAGAGCTCAAACAGATGGTCCCCCTCGGGATCTTTCGGTTCCTCCATAGGTCGAGAATCCGTCTGAATGCGCATGATCTTCTTGCGCTGTGGCTTGAGGTCCTCAAACAACTCGATGGTGTTCCCGTAACTCTTGGACATCTTCTGGCCGTCCGTTCCTGGTACCTTGGCAGACGAATCCAGCACGCGCGCTTTGGGCAACACAAACACTTCTCCAAAGAGATGATTGAAGCTCCCCGCGATGTCACGACAAACTTCGATGTGCTGAACCTGATCTTCCCCCACAGGCACGATATCTGCGTCATACGCGAGAATATCCGCAGCTTGCAACACGGGATACGTGAAGAGCCCTGCGTTGGACGACAACCCCTTGCTCACCTTTTCCTTGTAGGAGACACACCGCTCGAGCAAACCCATCGGCGTCACGCTCAATAGCAGCCAACATAGTTCGGAAACCTCGGGAACGTCCGACTGAATGAACAACGTGGCCTTGTTGGGATCCAGCCCCAATGCCAACAGATCAAGCGCCGCATCGTAGGTATGCGCCCACATCACCTCCTTGTCACGAATCGTCGTCATCGCGTGCAAGTTGGCAACGAAATAATACGACTCGTCTTCATGCTGCAAGTCGATGTACTGCTGAATCGCGCCGAAATAATTGCCCCAATGAGGACGGCCTGTGGGTTGAATTCCGGAAAGCACACGCATCGTAGTATCGTTCCCTATCGAGGTGTTTGGTCGAGCGTAGCGCGATGAAGCCTACGCTTAAGCCTTGCAAGCTGTCTGATTCGTCTTGCGCGTTGTATCGAGCGTTCCCACCAAATCGGCAACCCGCTGTACCCCCGCAGTTCCCAGTGCGGCAGGCAACGCATCGACCAGATTCTCGGAAACCTGTGGATCGTAATAGTTCGCTGTTCCAATCTGAACCGCCGAAGCTCCTGCAACCAGAAACTCCATGACATCGTCGATCGTCCCAATGCCGCCAATTCCCACGATGGGTGTATCAACCGCTTGAGCCGCCTGGCAGACACAACGCAAAGCAACCGGTTTGATCGCAGGACCACTCAAGCCGCCAAACACATTGCCCAACATGGGCTGACGGCGGCGCCAATCGACCGCCATCCCCAACAACGTGTTGATCAACGAAATCGCATCGGCGCCTCCGTCCGTGGCAGCTTTCGCCATCGTCGCGATGCTGGTCACATTCGGCGTCAACTTGGCCAGAATTGGTAACTCGCACGCTCCGCGAACGCCCGCGATCAGTTGCCGACACATCGCCGCGTCCGTACCGAAATCCACCCCGCCTGACACGTTGGGACAACTCACATTCAATTCCAACGCATCGATGCCTTCGCAGTCACCGAGTCGACTTGCCATGTCGACGAACTCTTGCTCCGTTCTCCCCGCAATACTGACAATCACTTTGGTCGGCATCGCGCGCAGATACGGCAGATGGTGCGTCAGAAACGACTCGAGCCCATCGTTGTCCAACCCAATTGAATTCAGCATCCCGGCCGTCGTTTCCACTGTCCGCCACGGTACATTCCCCATCCGCGGCTCGACGGTGATCGTCTTGGGAACAACACCCCCTAACTTGGACAAGTCAACCACTCGCTCCATCTCGCGGGCATAACCAAAAGTGCCCGAGGCGACGAGAATCGGATTGGCAAGTTCCAGACGGCCGAGGCGAGTCGACAAATCGGCAGCAGTTGGCAAACTCACAGGCGCAGATCTAGCAAGAATGGAGGACGAAACAGCGGCGATCCGACAAACAGATCCCAAGCCGTTGTTTATAACGTCGCGCAAAACGATCCACAACGAGCCCATGCGTCTCGGCGCGTGTGCGCAAAGTCTCGCGCATCGATCCACTGCTCGTTAGCGTTCAAGCCAACTGCGGTGTCAAAGTTCGCGTACCTCTGGCGAAGCGTTAGATCACGCCGCCATGGACGCGAAACGGCGTCATATGATCAGGCATGTCCAAGAACCAAATTCGCTCCCAGGTGTCCAGCATGGCCCGGAAGTTCTCGGCAGTGAAAATCAACTGCCGTGTCCGCCGTGCAGGGTCACCCGAGTAAATCGGCAAGATGCAGCCAGTCGATGTGCTCAGAGCAGCACAGATGAGGGCAACGTAGAGAAAACGACGCATGTGTCTGTCCTCCGTGACAGGTAAACACCGACACTTGCATTCGAGCAAGCGCCGACAGAATTTTAGAAAGTGTTGTCTTGCAACGACTTGCCGTGCGGGAGGGCAATCACGTCTTAACCAAAGTTTCCTGGGTTCGAACCAAAGCTCGGCTGGGTTCCGGGCTGTTGTTGGGTACCAAGTGCTTCTGTTGAATGGGGTTGCGTCGCTGGAGGGGTGCTGCTCGACTCGTCCGCTGCCGCGGCACTCGCCTGAGCCTGCTCCGCTGCAGCCTTGGCCGCAGCTTCTTCTTCCATCCGCTTCACGCGTTCTTCCATCTCCTTGCCAGGCTTGAACGTCACAACGAACTTCTCGGGCACATCGACTCGGTCCCCCGTGCGCGGGTTGCGAGCTTTCCGTGCAGCGCGTTTCTTCACCTCAAACACGCCGAAATTACGCAGTTCAATTCGACCCTCTTCGACAAGCGTCTCTACAATCGCATCAAACGTCTTTTGGACGATTTCCTTGGTCTTCAGTTGAGTTAAACCGATTTCTTCGGAGATCGTCTTAACGATTTCTTTTTTTGTCACTGTAGGACTCCCTGGCGGAGTTGGGAAACGGACATTCAGAATCCCTCCACGAGTCCCAAGTGTAAATGCAGCAACGACTAGAGTCAAGATCAGAGTATCGGCGGTCGGTAAAACCAGACCACAAATCTATCTCCGAAGGCCCCTTTCTCAAGACGGCTGAAATACTGTAAGTATCTATATTACTTATAGTTACGAAATACGTCCCAAATCGAGAGCGGTTTTATTGTCGTAAGCCTATTGTCGGTAATACTTTAACCGCTATCACTTGGCGACAGCAGAGATACATACCCTACTGGTCAACGACATCATCGGACTCTCAAGCCACACACTTGAAGTAATCCGGCAAATTTACCCGAACGGCAAAGTCGGGTGATTCGTTCAGATGCGAATGATCTGCAGACGCTCTTGGATCTGTTCGAGTTGATAGAGTTGCCCCTGGCCACTACCGGGACACTGCTCGCAGGTCTCTCGCCACGCTTCTTCGGTGCGGACATTCGAATCCCAGAAGGGCCAAGAGCGGCATTGTCTCGGCCGTGCTCCGTAGACGGTGCATTTCCGCGATTTCGTATCAAAGAACACGCAATCTCCGTTGGGGAATTCTCGCAAACTCTTGCGAATGCCAACTTTGCGAACATATTCTTGCTCGAAGGCTGCCACGTCGTCGTAGCCCGCTTCGGCGGCGAGCGCCTCGATCTCTGACTTATTCACCCAGACGTACCCTGGCGCACCGGTGCAACAATCGCCACACTGCGTGCACTCGAATTGTAAACCGTCCGCGTACCAGGGTTTCTTAGACATGGCAGTTGTTCTCAGAAGTCGAGTGACATCGTCGCTAACTGGCGGATCCCTTCGATCGCCGCGACGACATCGTTGGTGGTGGTAAAGGCGCCAACGCTGAGTCGCATGGTACCTCCTTGGTCGGCCGTACCCAAGGCTTGATGGATCAAAGGGGCACAGTGAAGCCCAGGCCGCCCCTGCACGCCCGCACTCATCTCCAGCAAGGTGGCCAGTTCCCCCGGTTCGTGCTGGCCCAACTGAAAGCTGACCACACCCAAGCGATCCACAAGCTGGCTGGGCCCCTGCACACGCACCCCTTCGGTCGCCTCCAGCGCATCAAGTAATTGCTTGGTCAGGCTCCGTTCATGTCGCTCTAAGTCGGCAATCGAGCGTTCATTCAGGTATTGCACGCCGGCCCCCAAGCCCAGCAACCCAGGCACATTGTGGTTACCTGCCTCAAACTTGTCGGGCATTGATTCCGGTTGCGTCATCAGTTCGCTCTTCGTGCCAGTCCCGCCCAAACGGAGTGGTGCCAAACGCTCGACAAGCCGTTCCGCCACATAAAGGATCCCTGTCCCCAGTGGCCCCAAAAGGCCCTTGTGTCCCGGGGCTGCCAGCAGATCGCAATTGATCTGTTGGAGATCCACAGGCATGTGCCCCAAGGATTGTGCTGCATCCAACAGGAATACAAGATCATGCTCGCGGGCCAGCTTTCCGATCGCCTGGGCAGGTTGGATCGTACCGGTCACGTTAGAAACATGGTTCAGGGCGATCAGAGCGGTGTTCGGCTTGATCTGGGCACGCACATCGTCCACGTCGATCATTCCTTGGTCGTCACATCGAACGATGGTTAGTTCCACTTCTCCCTGCTGCTCCAAAGAACGCAGGGGCCGCAACGTCGAGTTATGTTCCACCTGCGTGGTGATCACGTGATCGCCAGAGCGTACAATCCCGCGGATCGCTAGATTCAGAGAATCCGTGCCATTGAATGTGAAAACGATCTGGCCGGCATGTGGGGCACCGAGCAGTTCCGCAATCCGCGTCCTCAGCTGTGCGATCTGCCGGCTCACTTCCGCCGCCTCATGCGACTGCCCGCGCCCCGCAGGAGCACCATTCTGGCGCAGGTAGCGGTCGACGGACGCGTAAACGGCGTCCGGCTTGGGCCAACTGGTGGCGGCGTTGTCGAGATAAATACGATTCATGTAATCGGTTTTACCGTTGACTTGTTGAGAACATCGCGGCAATCTACCCCACAGTATCTCCGGGTTTCCGCAAAAACTGAACCGGTTAAAACTGAAAACTGCGTCATAACGCGGTATAATCGCGTTAGCAGGGGAAATTTACGCCTTGAGGTGCCCATGGCAACCGGAACTTCGACGCCCACAATCGCACGTCAACAATTCATCCAAGACCAGCTCAATCGTACCAGCCGGTCACTCAAATTGGTGGAATTGTTGAGCAACCTCATGCTGCTCGCAGCAGTGGCGTTCGGTTACGTGCTCCTAGTTGCCATCGTAGACCATTGGATAGCCCCGCTCGGGTTCTGGGGGCGGCTGTCATGTCTCGTCATGCTGCTTGGCGGATGCGCCTGGTTTTTCGCCGTGCGGATCATTCCGCTGCTTGCGAAGAGAATTAACCCCGTGTACGCGGCCCGTGCCATCGAGCACAGTGAGCCGTCGTTGAAAAACAGCCTGGTCAATTTCCTCATGTTGCGATCAGGGCACAGCCGAGTGCATCAGGTGGTATATCAAGCTCTAGAGCACAGGGCTGCAGCTGACATACAACGAGTCGAAATTGACATGGCCGTGGACCGCACCCATGTCTTTCGCATCGCCTACCTGTTGATTGCGGTATTATCCCTGTGCGCAGCGTACACCATCCTCTCTCCCAAGAACACGTTTCAATCGCTGCAGCGCATGCTCACACCCTGGGCGGATATTGCCCAACCGACACGTGTCACGATCCTGGACATCGAGCCAGGTGATAGCGATGCGTTTCACGGGCAAACCGTTCCAGTTGCGGCAACCATTGACGGATTACAGACGGACGAAACGGCGACGCTCTATTTCACCAGCGTGGATGGGCAAATCGTCGAGCAACCGGTGCCTATGACATTTGATCGCAGTACCTTGCGACACACTTGTCAGCTGCCTGCCGATACCCGCGGTATCCAACAAAGCCTGGTGTATCACATCCGAGCGGGCGATGCGCGTTCGCGTGACTATCACATCAAGGTGATGCCCACCCCCACCATGATTGTGAAGCGACTGGAGTATGAATTCCCCGCATACACCGCGCGGCCCAAACAAGTGGTCGACAATGCGGCTGACATTCGAGCGATCGAAGGCACCAAAGTCACGGTCTTCGCTCACGCAAATCAACCGATCGATAAAGCTGAACTTGAATTAAGTCGCAACGGGTCGTTCCAAAATGGTGACGCGACCAAGTCTCTTCCCATGCAATACGAGACTGCGGCGACCGAGGCGAAACGAGCCTTTGCCCTGCTCCTCGAAGCGGACCGTCAAACACCTCAACACACCGCATATCGACTGCATCTGCGCACCGCTGCCAAGCACACCAACCAACAACCCACCGTCCACCGAGTAGAAGTCACTCGAGATCTACCGCCCGAGGTCCAAATCCTGACACCGCAGAAAAGACGCATCACCATGCGTGAGGACGAAACGCGGGCCATCGAAGTGCGCGCCATCGACCCAGACTACGGCTTGCGACAAGTGCGTCTCCAAGGTGTCGCGGAGGGTACCGAAGTCTTAAACATTACCTTGCTCGATGATGCCGCAGGGCGTTCAGGACAGGTGGTTCAATCCTTTGACTTTCAGCCGCGAAAATTAGGAATCAATGCTGGTACGGAAATCGAGGTCTGGGCAGTTGCAGAAGATAATCGCCATCATCCGGTCCGCCAGGATCCCGATCCAAACGTCGCCCAAACATCTCGCTATCAAATTGTCATCTTGCCGTCAGAAAACGTTGGAAATCCCAATGCGGATGACCCCGAAAACCAAGATGACAAAGTCCAACAAGATGCCCTGGCGGAACAGGATGACCCTTCCGAAGACGGTTCCAATCCAGAAGACAGCCAGCAGAACGACAACGGCGACGAAGGCGATCAGGGTGAAGAAGGAAGTGAAGACGGGGAAGAAGGAACCGAGCAGGGTGACAACGGACAAGGTGGGGAAGGCAATCAGGGCAACGAGAGCAATCAAAACGAAACCGCAGATGGTGCGAACGATGGCGAACAAGGAGGCACCCAGGGCGACAACGGCGATCCGCAGTCAGGAAACAACGGACAAGGTTCCGGTACTTCGACTGATGGAAACAACGCCGGAACAGAGAACCAAGACGCGAGCGGTGATCCATCCAACAGCGCCGGCAGCCAACGCAGTGACGGACAGTCGCAAGGAAATGGCTCAGAGGATTCTCTCCATGAAGGCGAAGCCATTGAACGCATCATGGAGCACTTAAAAGAGCAGCAGGAAAACGGCAACAACGCCAACCAGCAACCATCCCAGGGAGCAGGTAGCGACGACAAACCAACGCCCGGGCAACAGCCAAACCAAGGCGAGACGGAATCCGCGGGGGATGATGCAGACGGTGCGGAGGCCAACGACACGAACACAGACGCAGCCGGCGGAAACCGTAGCGAAGACACCGACTCCAATGCACAAACATCAGACATGCCCTCCAACGACGGTTCGCCGGAGGATGGCCAAGCAGCTGATGCCAACAGCGATCAACCAGGTGAGCAACAAGGCGCTGGAAACAACGACAGTAGCGAGGCGGGTGACGGCGGCAAGCCCGACGGTGCTATGGAACAACCCGAAGACAACGCGACCAAGCCCGAGGGACAAGACGCAGGAAAGCCGAAGCCGGGTCAAGGTGATAGTGGTGACGCCGGAGACGGCAATGCCGCAACCGACCCCGCAGGTGCAGCCGAGTCACAAGAGACGAATCAGGATACGCCCAAAGAAGCCAACAATCCCAACTCAAAACCCAAAGAAGGTGACGAGGCGCAATCCCCCAGCAACAGCAAGAAACAATCCAACTCGCAAGGTGAAACATCAGGCGACAAGAGTGGCGGCGGAAGCCAGGGCGGTGGACAAGCCGCCAACCAAGAAGGAAATGACAGCCCAGGCAGTAATTCCTCGGCCGACCAAGGTGCCGGTCAATCAGAAGAATCAGGGCAAGGGGAAACCGGCGACCGTGCGGGCGACAAGCAGACATCCGATCAGGGAACAGGCAAAGCGGGTGACGAGAGCGGCGCTGGAACGACATCCCGGCAAAATCCCCGCAGCAAGACTCCGAGTGATCAAGCCGATGCACCTGGCAACGTCGGAGACCAACCCAGCGATGCCAACCGAACCGAAGACTCCGCAAACCAGCCCGGACCCGAGGCCGGGCGGGGAAGGTCGACCATGTCCGGAGGCGGAGGAATCGCCGGAAACGAAGATGACGGCCAGAGTGCGGACAACGGAGAAGTGCCGGATGGCGACCCCGCAAATCTGGATTACGCCAAAAAAGCCACAGATATGGTGCTCGATCGACTCGAAGATCAAAAAGAGAACCCGGATCCCGAACTGCTCAAGAAACTTGGCTGGTCAAAAGATGAGCTCAACGCCTTCCTTGACCGCTGGAAGAAACTGAAACAGGCCAGCCAGCAAGACGCAAAAGGCGAACGCGAGCTCAACGAATCATTGCGAAGCCTTGGCTTGCGACCTCCGGGCAGTCGTGCCTCGACCCGTAACTCGCAGACGGACAACGTCCGCGGCTTGCGCGACACGGGCACCCGGCATCGTCCTCCCCCGGCGGTCCTAGAGCGTTTCAACGCCTACAAGAAGGGCATCTCACGGGCTGCCAACTAGCGGCCTGCAAGCTGTCGGCAACGCGTCTCCAGTAAGAGTTCCAGCAGCCGTGCGCGCCTGCACAGCGATGGTTTTCTCGCCACGCGTCATGATAATCATTCTCGGCGAGTCAGCCCGACACGAAACACACCGTTGCCGTTGGCCATGCCATACGCGATCCCTCCGGTGTTATGTTCGACTGCCATCGCACCATCACGTCCAACGGCAATCAAACCACCGTCACCCGGCTTCAGTTTCTGGTGAATGACGATCTTGGCTGCCTGCACTAACGGCTGCTTGCCGTACTCCATCCGCGCAGCAACATCGTGCGCAATGGCATGCCGAATATAGTGCTCGCCCGTTCCGGTGCACGAAACAGCGCAGGTGGCGTTATCTGCATACGTCCCCGCTCCAATGATCGGCGAATCACCCACGCGTCCAAATCGCTTGTTGGTCAACCCACCGGTCGATGTGGCAGCTGCTAGGTTGCCCGATTGGTCCAGCGCCACACAACCCACCGTCCCCTTGAACTCAGCTCCTGGTTTCGCCTTGCGTCGCACACGGTCGAGACTGTCTTGCGCTTTCTGAGTCCAGAAGTATTTGTTTTCCACCAGTTCCACTTGCTGCTGCTGGGCGAATTGGTCCGCGCCTTCGGCTGCCAACAGCACATGGGGCGTACGAGTCATCACAAGTCGCGCCAGGCCAATTGGATTCTTCACGCGTTTCACACCGGCAACCGCCCCACACGCTTTGGTACTGCCGTCCATAATGGACGCATCGAGTTCGTGGGTACCTGCCGCGTTCATCACGGCCCCCTTACCAGCATTGAAGATGGGATCATCCTCCATCAGGCGGACCACCAATTCCACGGTCTCCAAGCTACTGTGACCTGCCGCCAGCGACGTGTATCCAGCCTGCAGTGCTTTCTCCAACGATTTTAAATAAGCGTTCTGGGCAGTTGCACTCAGTCGCTGGGGATTCGCACCTGCCCCACCATGGATCACAATAGCAAACGATCGCTCCGAATGGACAGGTTGCGCCTGGGACCGGTCAATCGCAGTCAACAGAGTTGCAAACGTCAGGCAAATCCCGAGTAATTGTCGCACGACAAACTCCTTTGGTTGTTAGCAAACGGGCATCCAGGGCAAATTTACCGGTAATCTCGTACCTGCCGCAAACGCTCTCCTTGCCATCAGCGTAATGGAAAGGCAAGGCCTACCTCGATTACAATAACACGTTCACATTCCTTTGAATCCCAAAATCGCCAACGATGATGAACTCTTCTAACTACTTGTTGATTGCAGTTGTCACGATCCTGCTGTTACCGTCACGCGGCCAGTCTCAAACACTGGAGGCTCAGTTACTAACAGAATCCACGCAAACCATTGCCGCGGATGCACGCCAACATGGCGACGCCACCCGCGGGGCCATTGCCTTCCATCTCCCGCATATGGCTTGTGCGAAATGCCACACCACATCCCAGCAGAGTGGGGCTGCGCAAAAAAATGCACTCGGCCCCAACTTGACTCAGTTCGACAAATCACCGTCGGACGAAGAAATCGTGGATGCGGTTTTGCGACCATCGAAAAGCATTCGCAAAGGATTTGAGTCGATCACATTGATCACCACCGACGGCATCTCGATCACGGGATTCGCTCCCAAAAAACAAGGCACCGCAACCACCTTGCGGGACGTCGCCCAAAATGGCAAGCGCATCACCGTCTCGAACGACGACATCGAGGTGGAGAAAATGAACTCGGTTTCGATCATGCCTGCAGGGCAGGTCAATCAACTGGCAGGTCGCCAGCAATTCCTGGACATCGTCCGTTATCTCTACGAGATTCGTGACGGGGGGATAGCCAAAGCTCGTGAACTGCAACCACCGCCGCACTTGCTGGTCGCTCGCCCCATCCCAGCCTACGAGCAGGAAATCGATCACGCAGGCATGATCAGCGACTTGGACAACAAAGCCTTTCAGCGTGGCGAGGCGATCTATAACCGACTGTGTATCAATTGCCATGGAACGGTTGATAAACCCGGTTCGCTACCAACCTCACTTCGTTTTGCCACAGGCAAATTCAAGAACGGTCACGATCCTTATACGATGTACCGCACGTTGACGTACGGCTTTGGCATGATGTTACCGCAAACGTGGATGGTGCCTCAGCAAAAGTACGATGTGATTCACTATATTCGCGAAGCTTATCTGAAACGCCACAACCCATCCCAGCTATTCGCGACGGACGATGGCTATCTGGCAAAACTGCCGCAGGGCACCTCGCGCGGTCCGGCCCCTTCACTGGTCGAACCGTGGGTCAACATGAACTACGGCCCAAGTCTGATCAATACGTACGAAGTTGGCAAAGACGCGACGAACTTTGCGTACAAAGGGCTCGCCGTGCGTGTCGACCAAGGCCCTGGTGGCGTCTCACGTGGCAATGCGTGGACCATCTTCGACCACGACACCATGCGCGTTGCCGCTGCCTGGTCCCGTCCTGCCACGGGCAATGCCTCGTTCATCGACTGGCAGGGGATTCACTTCAACGGCCGGCATGCGATCCACCCACGGATTGCTGGCGAGTTGCAATTTGCGAACCCCACCGGTCCCGGCTGGGCAAATCCGGCCGACGGCTCCTTTGATGACCCACGATTCGTCGGTCGCGATGGTCGCAAATATGGTCCGCTACCGCGCGACTGGGCGCAACTCAAGGGCATCTACTCGCACGGCCCGCGGACGATTGTTGATTACACCGTTGGCACCACCCGCATCCATGAAATGCACGGTCTAGCTGAACCCGAAGCATTACGTGAGACGTCCCATCAGCGAGTGTTTACGCGCACTTTGAACCTTGGACCACGCGATCGCGACATGCTGCTCCAGGTCGCAACCTCGCCCAGCACGCAGGCGAATCTACAGGAACACGCGGGATACGTCATCTTCGGAGAAGGCACGTCGGCAACTCCCCAAGCAAAGCCGAAGTCTGGCCTCCGTTTTGATGGTCAAAGCTTTGCTGAATCAGCAGACGGCGATGCGTTTGATATGACCTCAGCCGACTTCACCATTTCAGCACTCGTCAAGACCCGCAAGGATGGCACCATTTTTGCCAAAACAGAGCGGTCGGCAAAATGGGTTCCCGACGGCAAAACATTATTCCTCCGCGGTGGACGCCTCACCTACGATATTGGCTGGGTAGGCGCTGCTCAAGGGAACACGAAGATCAACGACGGCAAGCCCCACCATGTGGCTATGACCTGGGACCACACCACGTCGATAGCCACCTTCTATGTCGACGGTAAACCTGATGGCGAAAAACCAATTCAACCCAAATCCTCCGTCAAGTCCCATACGGTGCGGATCGGTTACACAGCCGAGGACTTCCCCAAACCCTCACCCTTCCAAGGCGACTTAACGGATGTTCGCTTTTACCAACGGCGACTCTCCAAGACGGAACTGGCACAGCAAACCACCAAGCAGCCGAGTTCAGAGAAACTGGTGGGGCACTGGCCCCTGCGAGGAAAACAACAACTGGCTGACGCCAGCGGCAACAAGCATGAGTTGCGCATCGTGCGCGGATCGACGACGTCGACAGCTACCGGTAATCCACTTCTGGCAGGCTATCAGGCTGACGCGCCTGACCTGACTTGGGAGCAAGTCGGGCAGCGTCTTTGTCTGCGCATTCCAGCAGGCCAAGACAATCTAGAGTTGGTCGTGTGGTCGGGTCGTATCACCGACTCGAAACAGGCGGCGGACATCCATCGCCACGTCACCAAGTATGTCTCGAATCTGGACACATCACTGGTCAACTACCAGAAGGGTGGCCCAGCTCGATGGCCAGAGCGCATCGAGACCGTCGCTCAGGTCCGCCCCAGCGACGGCCCCTTCGCAGTCGACGTACTCACCCGCCCTGCCAGCAATCCCTGGTTAGCCCGCGTGCGTCTGACTGGCTTTGACTTCTATCCTGACGGCGACCGCATGGTGGTCTGCGCCTGGGACGGCGACGTATGGTTAGTCACCGGATTGTCACAGTTAGACAAGCCCAACGCATCGGAAGTCAAACTGACCTGGCAACGCATTGCTTCGGGATTGTTCCAACCCTTGGGACTCAAAATAGTCGATGATCAGATCTTTGTTTCCTGTCGCGATCAAATTTGCATTTTGCGTGACCTCAATGACGATGGCGAAACAGATTATTACCAGTGCTTTAACAGTGATCACCAAGTGACCGATCACTTCCACGAATTCGCGATGGGCCTTCAAACCGATGCCGCGGGTAACTTTTACTATGCCAAGTCCGCACGTCATGCACTGACGGCACTCGTTCCTCACCACGGCACGTTGCTACGCGTAAGCAAGGATGGCGAGCGCACCGACATCCTGGCGACCGGTTTCCGGGCAGCGAACGGCGTCTGTCTTAATGAAGACGGTTCGTTCATCGTGACGGACCAGGAAGGCCACTGGAATCCCAAGAACCGTATCAATTGGGTCAAACCGGGAGGCTTCTATGGCAACATGTATGGCTACCATGACGTCACCGATTCGTCCAATGAGGCCATGCAGCAACCACTCTGCTGGATCACCAATGCCTTTGATCGATCTCCCGGCGAGCTACTGTGGGTACGCAGTGATAAATGGGGACCACTGAATGGGTCACTGCTGAATCTTTCATACGGCTACGGACAAGTGTATGTCGTTCCGCACGAGGAGGTGAACGGCCAAATGCAGGGTGGCATGTGTGCTTTCCCCATCCCCCGCTTTCCCACGGGGACGATGCGCGGGCGTTTTCGTCCTCAAGATGGCCAGCTGTACTTGTGTGGCATGTTTGCCTGGGCCGGCAACCAACAGCAAGGTGGTGGCCTGTATCGCCTCAGGTACACCGGACAACCAGCTCATCTACCGGTCAAGCTTGAGGCCACGCAAAGTGGCATGCGGTTGACGTTGACCGATGAAGTCACCCGCGAAAGTGCGACCAACCCTGACAACTACCAGATCAAGGTCTGGTCGCTCCGGCGGACTCGGAATTACGGATCCAAACACTACGACGAGCATCCGCTGAAGATCACTGCAGCCAATCTGAGTAGCGACGGCAAAACCGTCGAACTCAAGATCCCCGGCATCGCGCCAACCTGGTGCATGGAAATCAAGTTCGGTCTGCAATCGCGGCAAGGCAAGCCTGTGCGCGGCGTCATTCACAATACCATTCACAACCTGGGCGATTAACACCGCGCATGGCTGTACGCACCGTCAACGCATTCTTGGACTTGCTCAAGAAAAGCCAGCTGCTGAGTGATGCACAGCTGCTGGCCCTGCGCGATGATGTGCCCCAACGACAGGACTCGCCGCTCGGCTTGGCGACCACGTTAGTCCGCCGCAAGGTCATCTCGCGATGGCAAGCCGAGCAACTACTGGCTGGCAGATGCCAATTCACGCTGGGCGGTTATCGGGTCATTCAACATGTCGGCAAGGGTGGCATGGGAAAAGTTTACCTTGCCGAAGCCGACGCAACCGGCGACCAATACGCCATCAAAATCCTGAGCAAAAAGTCGCTGGGCAACCCAGAGATCGTCGCGCGATTTCAACGCGAGGTGCAAGTGGCAATGGCTTTGGACCACCCGAATATCGTACGGGCCATTGCTTCCGGAAACATTCGAGGGCAGCATTTTCTCGTCATGGAGTTCGTCAATGGCCGCAATCTCAACGAATGGCTCGACGAATATCATCAACTTCCCATCGAATGGGCCTGTGAATGCATTCAGCAAGTCGCTTATGCGTTGCAATATGCACACGAATCCGGCCTCGTCCATCGCGACATCAAGCCGTCCAATATCCTCGTTCTCGACAACCCGATGGACGGACCACCTCAGGTAAAGCTCACCGATATGGGCTTGGCGCGGATGGGACAAGCCGCTGACTCCGATGAATTAACGCAGACGGGCGAGATTGTAGGCACGGTCGACTACATCGCACCAGAACAGGCTCAGAACACCAAAGACGCGGACATTCGCGCGGACATTTTCAGTCTCGGCTGTACTTTGTTCAAACTGCTGGCAGGTCGCGTGCCCTACGAAGGCGACACCACCGTCGAACGTCTCACAGCGCGCATCTCGGGGGCGGCGCCGTCCATCGCCGACTTCCGCGACGACGTGCCGGATCAACTGACTCGCATCATCGCCTGCATGCTCGATCGCGATCGGGAGCGCCGCTTTCAAACACCGGCCGAAGTAGCCAACGCGCTCAACCGTTACACCGCATCTTCACCCGATGGCTGGAAAGAAGAGAGCACGTTACGTTTGCCGATTCCCTCAGATGCCGAAAAGCAGCTGGCACCTGCCGAAGACATTGCCGTACGCGATTTTTTTGCCGATGTTGCGCTCAACGAAAACCTCCACCACGCGCAACGTTCCCGTCAAGCTCGCAAACTGACTGCCGCCATCTCCGTATCGGTCGCCATCGCCAGTGGATTCATCTGGTACTTCTTTTCGACATCGCTGTTCGCCTATTGGCAGACCTGGATGGAGTATTTCGAATCGCTGGGCAACCCTTAACCTGCGGGAAGACAACATCGCCACTTCACTTCACCCGTCCGCCAGCGCTGAGCACATGGCCGGTGTAAGCCGCGCAGCTTGCCAGCATGCCGAAGTCATCTGGCTCCCAATGACATTTCCTCTGACTCCTGAAACACCATCGATACATCCTGTTACATCTCATTCAAGTGGTACGGTACCGGCGTTACCGCATCCTGAGAGGAGATTCCGTAACGATTCATCCTTATCAGGACCCCTCAGTGACCGGCCAACGTTGACTGTCAGCGCCGGAAAGGTTCCACTGATAAACATGGATCAATCGATTCAATAAAGCAATCAACGCGGGTATCAATCTCTTGAACGTTGTTTTGAAACAGACGGCATTTCGGAAGACTGCCAGAAGGACTTGTTTCCTTTTGGACCGCATGCATTGTTTCGCCTTGTTGCTGGCCATCCTGACGGGACCGGCGCTGACTGAGGCAGCAAGTTTCAGCGACGCCGAAAAACTGTTCTACCGTGGTGAGTACGTCGCATGTACGTCGATGTGCCAGGCCGAAGTGGACCGCGGGATATGGAATGAAAACTGGTCACTCCTCTTGATCCGTTGTCAGCTGACAACGGGACAGTATGAGGCTGCCAAAACGGTTTATGAATCCGCGATCAAACGCTACTCATCCAGCATTCAGTTGAGAGAGCTTGCTCGGGATATCTACCGATACAATCACGATCTGGTGACCGCCAAAAAAGAATTTGATCAAATCTACGAGCTCGTCCGTCGATCGGCGTGGCGCTACACCTCTGCCCGAGACCAAGTCGTTCTGGGGCATTACTTCTTAGCGAACGGTGAGGATGCGCGGCAGGTTCTGGAAGTCCTCTATGACCCTGCTCGCAACAAGACTCCCAATGACGCAGACATTCACATTGCCATTGCCGAGCTCGCGCTGCTCAAGCATGACTATCAACTCGCCGCACAGTCATTGGAGCAAGCAGCGAAGTTCGCCGACAACAATCCTCACGTCTTCTACCTGCAAGCCCGGTCCTGGGCGAACGGCGATCCTCGCCGCGCTGATGCGGCGCTCGCCAAGGCACTCCAGATCAATCCTCGGCATGTCCCCAGCTTGCTCCTCCGTATCGACGCACTCATTGACTCCGAACGCTACGAGCAAGCAACGCGTGCATTATTTGATGTTCTCTCAGTCAATCTTTATCACCCTGAGGCATGGGCATATCACGCTGTATTAGCGCATTTGCAAGGAGAGTTTGCTGGTGAACAAGCGCTCCGCATGGCGGCACTTTCCAAATGGCGTTCCAATCCGCAAGTGGATCATCTGATTGGCAAGAAGCTTTCGCAGAAATATCGCTTTGCCGAAGGCTCCGAATACCAACGGCGCGCTCTGCAATTCGATCCTCAACATACCGAGGCACAGTTCGCATTAGCTCAGGACCTTTTAAGGCTTGGCCAAGAAGACGAAGGCTGGCGTCTGGCGAAACAGGTTTTCGACGATGACAACTACAATGTGGTGGCATTGAACCTGGTCACGCTCCGTGACGAATTGGAGAAGTTCACCACGCTCGAACGGAGCGGTCTGGTGGTCCGTATGGACGCACGTGAAGCGCGTATCTATGGCGAGCAGGTGCTGGATCTGCTGGAAACCGCCAAGGAACAACTCTGCCGCAAATACGACATTACACCGACCAAGCCGATCATCGTCGAGATCTTTCCGGAACAGAAAGACTTTGCGATCCGCACTTTTGGCTTACCCGGCGGAGCGGGCTTCCTGGGGGTCTGTTTCGGGCGCGTGATTACTGCTAACAGTCCGGCATCTCAGGCCAACGCACCTGCCAACTGGCAATCCGTTTTATGGCACGAATTCTGTCACGTCGTGACTCTCGAAAAAACACAAAATCGCATGCCAAGGTGGCTGAGCGAAGGGCTTTCGGTTTATGAAGAGCGGCAAAAAAACGGCACGTGGGGGCAGCGGATGACACCGCAATACCGGGACATGATCCTCGGCGAGGATCTAGTACCGGTCAGCCAACTCAGCGGAGCCTTCCTGCGGCCCAAGAGCGCAGTGCATCTTCAATACGCCTATTTCCAATCGTCCATGGTGGTGGAATACCTCATCGAAAAATACGGTTTCGAGGTGTTGAACCGCGTGCTTGTGGATCTCAGCACTGGCATGCCCATTAACGAATCGCTGCAACGCTATGCGGGGTCTCTCGAGTTACTCGATGAAGAATTTGCCGCGTATGCCAAAACCAAGGCCGCAGAGCTTGCCACCGAAGTTGATTGGAAACGGGACGATCTCCCGGAACGTGCAACGACACAAGAATGGGCCGCTTGGAATCAAGATCACCCACGCAATTATTGGGGATTGTTGCAATATGCCCGTGCGTTGATTCGCGAAGAACAATGGGAAGCTGCCAAACAACCGCTGCAGGAGGTACGCCGCCTCTACCCGCAAGATGCGACGCCCGGCAACGCGACATTTTTGCTCGCTCAGGTTCATCGCCAATTGGGAGAGACGGAAAACGAATTAACGATGTTGAGTGAGCTGGCGACACAATCGAGTGACGCGATCCCCGTGTTCCAGCGACTTGCCGAATTACACAGCAATCGTCAGGAGTGGCCAGCCGTCGCTCGTCTTGCCGCCCAACTCATTGCAGTCAATCCCCTCTTACCCAAGGCACAGGAATATGCGGCGTTGGCTGCAGAGAATCTGCAACAACATGACCAGGCCGTTCGCGCTCTGAATTCACTGCTGGAGATGGAGCCCATCGATCCAGCCTTGCTTCATTTCAGACTCGCCCGCGCGTTGCGGCATGAGGCACAGTTCGCCCAAGCGAAACGCCACGTGCTGCAAGCATTGGAAGAAGCTCCGCGTTACCGCGCGGCACAGCAACTGTTGCTGCAGATTGTGGCAGACGCGCAGAGTCATGTGGAGTCAGACGAAGTACCACCGGAACCACCCCAGGACGCACCCCAGGAGGCTACAGATGAGTAGCAGTGCGACCGTCAAGCGATGCCTCGTCGTTTGCCTCGTCATGGCTGGCATCATTGCCAGCGGAGTTTATGCACAGCGTGCGCGGAACCGCTGGTTCGACAATAATCGCCGTGGTGACGTACCCAACTGGGAAGTGAACGAAGCATTCGCTGACGATATCTTTACGTTTGCCCGCGTGCGCTATGAGTCGCATGGTGGCGGACGTGGAGGTGGCTGGGCGACCGACTATCCCAGCAGCGACCTCAATTTCTCACTACGACTTCACCAACTCACGTCGTTAAAAGTGCAACCGCAGCCAGTTGTTCTGGACCTCACGGATCCCAAACTATTTAACTATCCGTTCCTCTATCTCATCGAACCGGGACGACTTTACTTTTACGACGCGGAAGTCACCGCTCTACGACGGTATCTGGACAATGGTGGATTTTTGATGGTCGATGATTTCTGGGGACAAGAGGAGTACGCCAACTTCTACGAGCAGATCCGCCGCGTTTTTCCGGATCGCGAACCTGAGGAAGTCCCCTTATCGCATGAGATTTTTCACTGCGTGTACGACTTAAAGGAAAAACCCCAAGTCCCCTCGATCAATATCGCAGAGCGGGGGCGATCTCAAGGAATCACGTGGGAGCCACGGTGGGACTCCGATACGAGTAAAGTCGGATACTACGCCATCAAAGATGACGCGGGTCGGATCATGGTCTTCATCTGTCACAACACCGACTTGGGTGATGGCTGGGAACGAGAAGGGGAAAATCAATGGTACTTTGACGAGTTTTCCGTCAAGAAGGCGTACCCCATGGGTATCAACATCGTGACTTACGCCATGACGCACTAGGCCGGCACTCCACGCCATAGAAAAAGGATCCAGCGACTTGAGTACCGAGATTGAAACTTACGAAGACGAACAACGCATAGTCGAACTTATTCGAGCCAGTCGGGAACAGATCGACGCCGAATTGGCCAAGGCGATTGTCGGCCAAAAGGATGTCATCGAACAGCTCCTGATTGCCCTCTTTGCCGGTGGTCATTGCTTGATTACTGGAGCGCCGGGGTTAGCCAAGACCTTACTGGTCAGCTCTCTTGCCCAGATCTTTCACCTCGACTTTCGCCGCATCCAATTCACCCCCGACCTGATGCCAGCCGATATTACCGGAACGGAGATCCTGCAGGAGGTCGAAGGCGGCAGGCGCGAGATGGAGTTTGTGCGGGGACCCATTTTCGCCAATGTGGTGCTGGCGG
>NZVR01000186.1 GCA_002701545.1 Blastopirellula sp.
GGTGACGTTCCAGGACGTCGTCATTACGTTTTGCACGGTGACGGGCCGGCGGAAAGGCCAGTTAGTGCAACGCAGCGATGCTCGCAAGATTTATAGCCGCACGATTGGCGACGAGACCTGGAGTGCGATTCAGATCACCACCGCCGCCGGGATTTGTGCGGTGATTGATATGCATGTCGCGGGAAAACTGCCCGCAGAGGGTTTTGTCCGACAAGAGCAAGTGAATTTCCGAGACTTCATCGACAATCGTTTCGGAAAACATTACGAGGAAAATACGCAACCACGATTCCATGACTCGGAAGACTAAGCATGGTCCCGCCGGAGTCGAGTTTCCGGGCGCCCATTGTGTCGGCGTCACCGCCGTGACGTGAACGCTTGAAGGAGGCATCAGATGACACAGGTCAATGTGAATACGGCACTCAGCAGACTGGGGGTTCCGCCGCAGCTGTCCGCCATCGCGATCGGCGGTGCATGGACCGCGGGCAGCGGTGATTCGCTCGCCGTGCGGTCGCCTGGAGACGGCCAGGGCTTAGCGGAGTTTTCCCAAGCGACCGTAGAGCAGCTGCCGGCGCTGGTGCAAGCGTCGCGATCGGCGTATCGCGATTGGCGCGTCACCCCGGCGCCGCATCGCGGCGAATATGTGCGCCGGATTGGCGAGGCGCTGCGCGAATCGAAAGCAGACCTGGCGACGGTGGTGACCGCGGAGGCGGGTAAGATCACGCAGGAGGCCTTGGGGGAAGTCCAGGAGATGATTGACATTTGTGATTTCGCGGTAGGGCTCAGTCGGCAGTTGTATGGTAAGACGATTGCCAGCGAGCGGCCTCTGCACCGGTTGACCGAACAATGGCATCCCTTGGGCCCGGTCGGAGTGATCACTGCGTTCAATTTTCCCGTTGCCGTCTGGGCTTGGAATGCCATGATCGCACTGGTCTGTGGTGACCCGGTGGTTTGGAAGCCTTCCGAGAAAACACCGCTATGTGCTATGGCCTGCCAAGCGATTGCCGCTCGCGTCGCTCAGGAAATGGATGGCCTTCCGCCGGGGCTATTGAGTCTGATCGTCGGTGGTGGGGAGGTTGGGCAAGCGCTGGCGGCCGCGGAGGAGTTGCCGTCGATTTCCGCCACCGGGTCCATTCCGATGGGGCGGTCGGTGGCTCAAGTCGTCGCGGCGCGATTGGGCCGATCGTTGCTCGAACTGGGCGGTAACAACGGTATGCTGGTGGCGCCTTCGGCAGATTTGGACTTGGCGGTGCGGTCGATCGTCTTCTCAGCGGTAGGTACGTGTGGGCAGCGCTGCACGACGTTGCGACGTTGCTTCGCGCATGAGTCGATTGCCGATGACTTACTCGGGCGGGTGCGGGATGTGTATGGCAAGTTGCCGATTGGTGATCCGACACACGACGGGACTCTGGTGGGTCCGCTGATTGACGAGCAGGCTGCGACGGCGATGCAGGATGCGTTACGAGACGCGACCGCGCAGGGAGGGATTGTTCACGGCGGCGAACGGCTGCGTGACGGTGTTCCCGAAGGCGGAGTTTACGTGCAACCGGCGATTGTCGAAATTGATGCCACTGCCCCCATTGTGCAGCAAGAGACGTTTGCCCCGATTTTGTACTTCTGCCGTTACCAATCGCGCGACGATGCGATCGACTGGCATAACGGGGTTCCGCAGGGCTTGTCTTCGGCCATCCTGACCAATTCGGTGCAGGAGGCCGAGTGGTTTTGTTCGGCTGGTGGCTCGGACTGTGGCATCGTGAATGTCAATATCGGCACGAGCGGCGCAGAAATTGGCGGTGCTTTTGGTGGCGAGAAAGAGACCGGAGGTGGGCGAGAATCTGGGAGCGACGCCTGGAAAGCCTACATGCGGCGAGCCACCAACACGGTGAATTACTCGAGTGAATTGCCGTTGGTACAGGGGATTCAGTTTGACGTCTGACGGGCCGGAAATGAGGGCTGGAAGAGGTGGTTGCCAGGTCTGCGCCATCTCGCAACCGCCAAGATTCCGGTTACACTGGGCGGACGTCGTATGCAAACTTCGCTCCCCAAACATGATGTCGTCTTACTGGGTGTCGGTCACACCAACGCGCATGTGTTGCGCATGTGGAAGATGCAGCCGCCGGCCGATGCACAGTTGACGTGTGTCTCGAATTTTCCCCGCGTGACCTATTCGGGAATGATGCCGGGTGTGTTGGCCGGCGATTATCCGGTCGAGCGGATGCAGATTGATCTGGTGCGCTCATGTGCGGCGGCCGGAGCGCGATTGATCCTGGCCGAGGCGAATGGTTTAGACCTGAAGGCCCGGAAACTACACTTCGCGGACCGCCCTCCGATCGATTTTGATGTGCTGTCGGTCGGTATCGGTTCGATGCCGACGATGGCTGGTCTGGAATTTGATCAGACGCTGGTGACCATCAAACCGATGCAGACGTTTCTGACGCGACTCGAGCAACGCGTACGGGAGACCCGGCAACGTGACCCCGACCGGCCTTGTCGCGTGGCCGTGGTCGGCGGTGGAGTGGCGGGGTTGGAGATTACGTTGTGCCTGCCACGGCGACTGCGACAATGGCTGGGAGACCATCCGTTCGAACAACTGCTGGTGACCGGGACCCGACCGTTGGGCAACGGATTGTTGGCCAAGACGCAGCGGTGCATTCGAAACGAGTTGGCTGAACGGCAGGTGCGGGTGCTCGAGGGCGAGCGGGTCGTTCGTGTGGGGGCTGGCCAGGTGGAAACAAACGCGGGCACGGTCGAGGACGTCGATCTGGTCATCTGGGCGACCAGCGCTGTGGCGCCGCCGCTGTTAGGAAAGCTGGGATTGCCGACAGACGACAAAGGATTCCTGCTGACGCGGCCGACGCTGCAGAGCGTGGCGGATGTACCGGTGTTCGCCGTGGGAGACTCCGGCACCATCGAAAATTCAGAAACTGCCAAAGCCGGGGTGTTTGCGGTCCGCCAAGGCCGCTTCCTGTGGGAGAACATCCAGCGGACGTTGCGGCAAGAGCGATTGCAGGAATATCATCCGCAAAGGGATTTTCTCAAGCTACTGAACTTGGGGGATGGACGAGCGGTTGCGGAATACAAAGGGGGGTCTGTCGCTGGGCGTTGGCCATGGTTGCTGAAGGATCAGATTGACCGACGCTTCATGGATAAATATCAAGATTACTCGCCAATGGAAATGGCGGCCGTCGAAGCCGGCGCGACAAGCCAGATGCGGTGCGCTGGATGTGGTGGCAAAGTTGGGGGGAGCGTGCTGTCGCGGGTGTTGGCAAGACTCGATATTCCGGACCATGAGCACGTGCTACTCGGGCTGGACCAACCGGATGATGCGGCGATCGTACAGCCGCCCGGGGGGCGTCCGTTGACCGTCACGGCGGATTTTTTTGCGGCGCCGTTAGATGATCCGTATCTTTCCGGGCGTTTGGCCGCGTTGAACTCGGCCAGCGATTTGTTCGCGTGTGGGGCGAAGCCGCTGGCGGCTTTGGCGCTGGCAACGATTCCTGTAGGCAAGCCGCGTCAACAGGAAGAATTGTTGTATCAACTGTTGTCCGGCAGCCTCGACGAGTTTCGGCGCATGGGGGCCACGTTGATTGGAGGGCATACGATTGAGGGGCCGCAGCAGACGATTGGATTCGCCATGTTGGCGGACCAAGGTGATGTGGCCGAGGCACGTACCAAGGCCAAGTTGACGGCTGGCGACCAGCTGGTGTTGACCAAGCCGCTCGGGAGCGGTGTGTTGCTGGCAGCGCAGATGCAGGCCCTCTGTCCGGCCGAAGACATGACCGTGTTGTTGGAAACCATGCTACTGAGCAATGAGGCGGCAGCGGCGCTGAGCAACGAGTTCGCGATCCGGGCCATGACCGACGTCACCGGTTTTGGCTTGGCGGGGCATCTGTTGGAAATGCTGAAAGCAAGTGATTGTGGCGCGCGATTGCAGTTGGATGCGATGCCGCTGTTGCCGGGGGTGGAAAGCATCATGACAACCCACGGAATTGAAAGCACGTTAGCACCCGCCAATCGCGCCGCCGAAGGTGCTGTGCGTATCGCCGAGGCACGTCGTGCCCATCCAGCGTACCCCGTGTTGTTTGACCCGCAAACCAGTGGCGGGATGCTGCTGGCCGTTCCGGGGCAGCATGTGGATGCGGTGCTGGCGCGTTTAGCCGACCAATCGGCCGTCCCTGCGGCGGTGATTGGCGAAGTGACCGCTCGGCCGGAGTTTGAACCGATTGTGATTGCCTAAGCGGTGCCGGAACTTAAGGCTATAGCCAATCGGTGGATGGCGTTGCCCGGGAGGGGCGATAAGATTCTGCGGGCGGTGGCTCTTCGTCCAACCACGTGTCAACGATGATCAGCGAGAGCAAGCCCAGCGCCACGATGACCGCAATGGCAATAGCCCAGTTAAGCCAGGCTTTGCCGAGTTTTTCTTCGCGAATCTGCGCTTTGCGTTCGCGTTTTAGTTTGTATTCGACACTGTCTTTTTCCCGCAGGTGAAATTGCACCTCGCAGTGTGGGCACATCACATCCTGCCCCAGCATGTCGTAGGGAGTCTCCAACTCGTGGCCGTTGGGGCAAGGGATGTGCAGCAGTTTCTCTTCTTCCGGTTCGGCAGTCGTCTGTGGGGTCGGCGCCGGTTGAGACGGATCGGTGACGACCGAGATGCTCTCTTGCTGTGGCTCGGCATCGGGCTGGGCTTGCGGTTGCGGATACGCTTCCGGCTGGGGCTGTGCTTGCGGTTGTACGTGGGTTTGCGGTTGTACGTGGGTTTGCGGTTGTACGTGGGTTTGAGCAGCCGGGTCGGGGGCAAGCGGTGGCGGGATGATGAACAAGATGCCGCAGGTCGGGCAGTTGACTTGTTGCCCCGCGTCGTGAGGTTCGCCTTCCAGCAGATGGCCATGCGGGCATTGGAACTGAAATGTCATCGTGCTTTATGTATCCACCAAAGTTCAAAAAGGGAACCGACGACCCTATGTTGCTGTAGCTTGCTCGTAGCAATAGTCAAACAGGAGCCACCATTCGGCATGTGCAATTTGAGCACATAATTCGGGTGACCGCGAATTGACGGACAAGGCGTCCTGGCAGGCGTCGACGAAAGCGAACGGATCCCAGAACGAACCCAAGGGGAGGGGGTGGGAATGCGTGGCGGAGATCGCCATGGCTTCGTGATATAAGGAATCAAATACCGGGTGGGAGCCTACGCGCCGGAACCAATATTTGGCATTCGAAAAGTCTGGTTCGCGTCGATGCATGATTCCGTGCCAATAGCTACCGGTCGTCGTGGAAATATCCTGGCTGATGGTGTGCGATTCGTCCAGGTAGTTGTGAAATAGCCAGATACCGGACAGACAACATTGGGCCATGTCGACGTCCGTGATCTGGGTGCCTGGAAACGCATCTTCCAGTGTCAAAGCGGTCAGTGTCGCGCGTTCCTGTCGAGCCGGTTTTCCCGGTCCCAGAGCCGGAATGGTTTCCGAATCGAGCACCTCAGCCAGAGCCTCACCGTACTTTGCGGTCTGAATCTCGAACACGTCAATTTTCCTGAAGATGCGATGAAGTTGTGGGGGGAACGTGGAACGGGCAAAACTGCGATGTTTACCAGTTTCTCTAACGTACCAAACACGATAACTTATTCACATATCGGGTGGACTTCCGCTATGATATGAGGTTTGCTAGTAAGATCACTCCTGCTGCTTGCCGTGAGTAGCAGAACGTCCCGTCGTATTGACCTTTGACCTATCGAGAACTGTCTGTTTCATGAGCACCGAACCTCAAGACCCTCAGGCGTCTGCCGACGAACCTGAAACCACACCTGCGACCAACGACGCGGGGCCCGAAACAGGTGCACCAGCTGCGGGTGATTCGGCTGTAACACCCGCAGAACAGGAAGCCGCCGCAACNGAAAGTNNANCGAGNTGANNGACCCACCGAGTGCTGCCAGCGAGGCGACGGAAAGTGCACCGGCTGGTGACCCACCGAGTGCTGCCAGCGAGGCGACGGAAGGTGCACCAGCTGCTGGGGCGCGAGCGAAGATTCAAGTCGGATCGCGGCGTAACAAAGATGAGCAGGGGGCGCAGGTCAGTAAGCCCAAAGTTGCGGGCACAAAAAAGCCAATGGCTGCCGACTTAGCCGCGATGGATTCGGCCATGCCTACGACCGAAACGCTGGTTCCCAGCAAACCGGTTCCGAAGCCTTCGGTACGCGATGAACTCCCCGCAGATCTCCAGAACGAGATTGATGCAGCACTTGGGGGCGCGTCGATCGATCAGTTGATTTCGGATAGCGGAACCGATCAGGCTGACGAATTGGAAGTGGACTCGCGCCGACGGGCATTTGTGCTCAAGGTCGAGGGAGAACATGTCTTCTTTTCACTCGGTGGACCGCACGAGGGGACGGCCGCCTTGCGGCAGTTCAAGAAACCACCCAACGCGGGTGACCCGATGGAAGTCATCGTGGCCGGTTACAACACCGACGAAGGCATTTACGAGTTGCGGATTCCCGGCGCCTCGATCAGCGCTGCGGATTGGTCCGACATCGAAGAAGGCGCCGTGGTGGAAGCTCGGGTGAGCGGTTCGAACACCGGCGGACTGGAATGCATGGTCGGAGGAATCCGCGGTTTTATTCCGGCAAGCCAGATCGAGATCTTCCGAGTCGAGAATTTCAACGACTACATCGGCAAAAAACTGGCGTGTGTCGTGACCGAGGCGAAACCTCGCAAAAAGAATCTGGTGTTGAGTCACCGTGCCATCAAAGAGCGTGAACGCGAAGAGGAAAAGAAAGAGACCCTGGCCAAATTGGAGGTCGGGCAAATCATGGAAGGCCGCGTGAGTAACATTCGCGACTTCGGTGTCTTTGTCGATCTCGGTGGCGTCGACGGTTTGATCCACATCAGTCAACTGAGTTGGGACCACATCAAAGATCCCCGCGAGGTCGTCAAGGAAGGGGAAACCGTTCGCGTGAAGATCGAAAAGATCAACGCGCAGACGGGTAAGATTGGACTCGGCTTCCGAGACCTGATGGAACATCCCTGGGAAGGTGTTGAAAACAAGGTCTTGGTCAATTCCGTGCTGCGAGGGCCGGTGACACGAATCGCCAAGTTTGGTGCCTTTGTCAAACTCGGGACCGGAGTTGAAGGCTTGATTCATATCTCCGAGATCTCCCATGAGCGGATCGCCAGCGTCGGCGCCGTGCTACGGGAAGGCCAAGAGGTAGAAGTCAAAGTGCTGTCGGTCGACAAAGAGGCACAGCGCATTGGCCTGTCCATGAAAGCCACCCTGCCTGAACCGGAAAAGAAAGATGAGCCGGTGGAAGACGAGAAGCCGCGCGAGTTGGCGGTCAAGCCGCGCAAAGGGCCTCTCAAAGGCGGCACAGGCGGCAAGTCGGGTGGCGAGCAATTCGGCCTCAAATGGTAAACCAGGGATGGCGTTAGGGACGTGGCTGTGCTGCCGGCGGTCTGCACTTGGCCTGCGCTCCGGATACGCCAAGTGCCGCGATAGGTAGGGCGATGGCAACGGAACACCCCAAGCACGCAGAGACGGAATTCCCGGTTCATCGGTTAATCGCCACCCGGTGGAGCCCATACGTCTTTGATCCGCAACCGATCGAAACCGCTCAGTTGCGGGCCTGTCTCGAAGCGGCAAGGTGGTCTCCGTCAAGCTATAACGAACAACCGTGGTCATTCCTGGTAGCCAGTCGCACTGACCCAGCGTGCTTTGAGACGATGTTGGGGTGTCTGGTGGAATTCAATCAGAACTGGGCACGCAACGCCGGGGCATTGTTGGTGGCCGTGGCGGCAACGACCGCCGAAGCCACCGGAAAGCCGCATCCCTCGGCCTACTACGAAGTCGGTTTGGCCGTAGCGCACCTGGCCTTCCAGGCGACCGAATTCGGCTTGGCCGTGCATCAAATGGGAGGCTTTGACCGGCAGCGGACACGGGCAGCCTACGAGATCCCTGAAGCGTTCGATCCCATCACGGCAATTGCGATCGGGCACCCCGGCGACCCAGCATCCGCGGTGGATGCCGCCTTCGCCGCACGTGATCAAGCGACCCGGGAACGCAAGCCGCAGGATGAGTTTGTCTTTTCCGGTCGCTGGGGAAAGCCATGGTAGGCGGCGCGCGCGGGTGAGTCAGACCGGGCCTGGGTGATTCGGCTCGGTGACATCAACGGACTTTCCCGAGATCGGTCAAGTAACGTAATAGGTCGACGAGTTGTGCGTCGGAGAGCAAGCTGGTGATGCCTGTCGGCATGGCGCTGGCTCCGATACGTTTTTCTTCGATGCGCGATTTGGGGATCTTGGCGACTTTGCGCGTGACGAGATCCTCGACCCAGACTTCAGCGTCGGCTTCACTGGCTTGCGTGGTTCGCTCGTAGCCCTGATGAATCTTGCCGTCGTCGGTAAGCACGGTGATCAGCGAAAAGCCTTCCTTGATCTGGCGACTCGGCCACAGCACTTCTTCGGTGATTCGGGCAGGAGAAAGTGTGGTGCCCAACGCGGTCAGGTCGGGGCCGATCTGGCCGCCTGTACCGCCGATTTTGTGGCACGTCCTGCAGGCCATGCTCTGGAACACAACGGCGCCGCGCTGTGCATCCCCTTGCTTGGCGGCTGCCGTGACGAGTTGCTGCACGTGAGCGGGACTGTATTTCGGCGGTTGTGTCACGGCTCCGAGCGAGGGGTTCAATGCGGCGAGCAAAGCCTGGTCGGCCCGTCCCGAGGCGAAGAGGGTCAATAACACCTGCTTGGCCGTCTCTGCCGGCAGGGTTTGCTGTTGCAACGCGTTCGCCAGCGCCGCTGCGCCACCTTGCTGGTTAAGCAGGGCGGCGAGAAGGGAAGGCAAGTCGATTGGCTGGGTGCCGGTGGTGGCGCAGAGTGCCACGGCCCGTTGCGCGGCATCGTTGCTATCGATGGCGGCCAGACCCTGGATTGCAGCACTACGAATGGCCGTCTTGTGGGGGGCATCGGCGAGTGATTCCAAAGTGGGTTTTGCTTGCGGGTGTTGCATGGTGGACAAGGCCAGGATGGCGGCCCGGCGCACCCGATCCGGCGCTTCCGCGTCGCGACAAGTAGCCAGCACGTCGCCTGAGAGTTTTTCGACCTTCCAGAGCCCAATTAATTCGAGGGCTCGAGCGCGCAATTCGGGATGGGTGTCCTCGAGCAATGCCGTCAACGACGGCGCCAACTCTCCTGCAGGACGCGTTTGCCGCTCTTGAGTGACCTTGGCCAGGGTGGCGAGCACTGTGGCATGTGCGGCGTGGTCGTATTCGTTGGCGCGAGTGAACGTCTCGCGACGAAGGCCGAATTGGTACAGATCGTCTGCATCGCCCACGGCCAGCAGCGTGTTGATGGCGGCTACCCGGGCGTCGGGTTTGAGTTCTGGACGGGCCAGCAACTGCTTGAGCGGTTCGATGACCTCGCGACTGCCCGCTTCGTTGAGTACGGCTGCCAGATGATGAGAGCGTTGAAAGGACAACTGGCCTTGCTGCAACGCCGGCAACCACCACGGTTTCAGCCGGTGCACCGTTTGGGCGAAGACGTAATCGATCCACGAGTCACGAGGGTGGTCAAGCACGCGCGTGGCGATGGTGATGGAATTTGGGTGAGGAATGGAGGAGAGGGCGACCAAGGCTTCCATCCGAACGCGAGGGTGCGCGTCGGCGACCCGCTGTGCGAGCAAATCGAGCGGATCAGGCAGGCGATCGTACCAGCGGCCGACGATCCGCGTCGCAAAGGCGCGGGCCCGTGGATCGGAAGTCTGGAGTAAACGGTTGAGTAAACCGGGGTGTACCGCTTCGACGGTTGCACAGGCACTCAAGGCCTCGAACAGATGGTGCTCGTAACGCGGGTGTTTGGGGTCGAGTGAACGGACCCAGGTGGTTACCGCAGTCTTCACGGCGTCGCGATCGCGTGTCGTCATGGCGCGTTTTGCCTGGTATCGGATCCAACGTTGGTCGGAGGCCAGTGCGCTGGCAAGTTCGCTTGGAGACGCAGTGGCAAGATTGACCGGTGCGGGGGTGTCGCGAGTCGAGGTGATCCGCCAAATGCGCCCATGTGCTTTGTCACGGGTCGGGTCGCGGTAGGCGTCATCCTGGTGGCAGGTAATCGGGTTGTACCAATCGACGACGTAGACAGCTCCGTCGGGCCCGACACGGACATCGATGGGGCGGAAGTTGCGGTGGCTGGATTGCAGTAGCGGTTCTTTCCATTTCAGGCGGAAGCCAGCGCCGGCGGACTCGAGAGAAAACCGTTTGACGCGGTTGGATTTATAGTCGCCGATTGCAAATTCACCCTGCATCGACTCGGGTAAGTGTGGTCCGTCCAGGTAACCGATACCGCAATAGCCACCGGGGTCACCAATCCGAGGGAGTCGGCGGCGATGGGTAGTGGAAACCAACGCGGCCGATAGCCAGTTCACACCGCCGGCCCCGTCGACATTGAAGATTTGGCCCCAATTGTCGAAGGCGACTCCCCAGGGGTTTCCCGGCCCCATATGACCTTCCAGATACGGAATCAATTGAAGTCGTTTAGGCCTGAAGCGGTAAAAGCCCGCATTGAACAGGTTACTGGCACCCCAGGGTGTTTCGACCCGCGATTCACAACCGTCGCCGTGCCCGAAATGCAGTTCGCCATCCGGGCTCCAAGCAAAAGAATTGATCGTTTGATGGGAGTCGCCATTTCCAAATCCGCTGAGTACCACCCGCCGCTCGTCGGCGCGGCCGTCACCATCGGTGTCTTTCAAAAATAGAAGTTCGGTGTTTTGTCCAACATAGATTCCACCGTCACCCCACTCGATTCCGGTGGGGATATTCAGGTGATCGGCGAAGACGGTCGATTTGTCCGCTCGGCCGTCGTGGTTGGTGTCTTCCAGCAGGATGATCTTGTCGTTGGGGAGATCCCCGGGGAACACGTGGGGGTAGGTGGTGGTGACCGTCACGTACATACGTCCGGCAGGATCCCAACGAACGGCCAACGGCGAGGTTAATCCGTGCCGCTCGGAGGCAAACAGGTTGACCTGCAGGCCCTCGGGAACGGTGAACGATGCCAGTTCTTTTTCGACATCGGCGGACGGATCGCCGTGCAAGTTTTCCGGGGCGGGTCGGTTGTCGCCCGGGTCGGCCTCTCCCCGCGCGATTTGCCAGACTCGTTGTTCTGCTTGGGCGATCTTGGGAAGAAGTTGGCGCCATTCTTGTTGAAACGAAATGTGGTTGTCGCCGCCGCGCGTGAAAACACGTTTGGCGTCATCGCCGTAGATGAGCTTCCAATTGGCAGGGCGCCAGTAGTCATACCACAGGCGGTGTTTTTCGACGACCGCGCGACGTAACGGTTCCAGCGCGGCGGGAGGTTGGCGTTGGATCCCGAGTTGGCCCGCCACCTCGATGGCAACGGCCGGGTGCGCTGCCGGTCGGAGATGCATGCCGTTCTCGGTCTGTCCCCCCTTGAATGACGTGAACAGATCAACACATCTCAGATCCCGCGCGTTCGCGATGCCGACGATGGCCTCGACGTATTTTGCTAGATCCGTATTGTGTTGCGTCAGGTCGGGGATGAGCGGAGTCGGGGGTGACTCAAAACGGTGAGGCGTGACCAGGATGACCTGCCGCCCGTTTTGTTGCAGTGTGTCGACCAAGGCCTGGTACGCGGTGGTGAAACGTGGCAGGTCTGAGGCGGTTGCAAGCGATTCCAGTTGGCCGAATTGCGCTACCACGACGGTGGCCTTTAAATTGCTGAGTTGCTCGTGGAGGTCGCCGAGGCCTCCCAGGTCGCCGAAATGGGCTTTCCGACGCCAGCGTTCCACAACGGTTCCCTGCTGGAATACCGTATCCGCTTCCCAGGCAAGGTCACGAAACNTAGGGCGTTCGGGCGCGGCGGCGCGGGTTAGTAAGGATTCCAGGATGCCGGCCTGCTGGATCCGCAGCATGTTGGTGCCACCTAGGAAAACGACCACATCCTGGTTGCCGAGCTTCAACGGTGCGTCGGCCGCTAGGTGATTGGGAATGAGTGAAAGGCAAAGCAGACAGATCACCAGTGGATAGGCATGAATTCGCATCGTTGACTCCCAGGCTCGGGGGCACTGTGGTGGCAGGTAGGAGGGACAGATCGTAATGAGACGCAGCCGAGTCCCTGCCAAGTGTCCTGACNGGAGGGCGACTGGCAGTGGAGGTCCGTTGTGTTTCATCGGATCGTGATCGTGGTATCTTACCAACTCCTCAGCGCGCCGACTGCGCAGTCGCAAATCTCCGTGTTCGACTGGCTGCGCGGTGTCCACGGGGTGGCCCAGGAAGTGGGGGCGAATGCAGTGAGTTACCGGTGTTTCGAGACGTGAGACCCAGAGGTGCGCGTGGTGTTGAGGCGAATCAGTTTTTTTATCTACGGGATCCTGGCGTACGGATTGACCGCTGCAACCGGTCTGTATTTAGTGGGCTTTGTCAGCGATGCGTATGTGCCGAAGTCGATCGACCACGGTGTTGCTGGCAGTCCGTCGACTCCCTTGACCACGGCGGTCGTCTTCAATCTGGCGTTGCTGCTGGCATTTGGTTTCCAACATAGTTTGATGGCCCGTCCGTGGTTCAAATCACGGTGGTGTCAAGTTGTCCCTGAGCCAATCGAGCGCAGTACCTATGTGCTGGCGACGGTCGGGGTGCTGCTGCTGTTGTTTTGGCAATGGCGGCCGATCCCAGATTCGATTTGGGATGTGAAGNTCGTATCGTTACGGGTTCTCATCCAGGGAGTCTCGCTGAGTGGCTGGGGGCTGATGTTGATCAGTTCGTTTTTCATTGACCATTTCGAACTGTTTGGCGTGCGTCAAGTAACACGGGCACTGTGCAACACACCGGACCGCGAGCAGCAGTTTGTCGAACGGGGATTGTACCGTTGGATTCGCCACCCGCTGATGACGGGGGTGTTACTGGCNGTCTGGGCAACGCCAACAATGTCNTGCGGGCACCTCTTATTTGCACTGGGGATGACGGTTTACATCGTGATCGGAGTGCGGTGGGAGGAAGCGGATTTAAACGCGTCACTGGGGCCCGACTATGCGGCTTACCGAGGCCGGACTCCGAGGTTCTTTCCCTGGAACGTGACAGGATTCGTCCGAAGTTCGGGCCGGAGCCAAGGGGATCACTGACGGCAAAGAGCGGGTGACGTTGCCGAGGTGTATGGCAGCGGACGTTGGGCGACGTTAGACGCCAGGATCAACAACCTTGGCCGGCTTCCGCGGATGACCGGGGGGCGATGCTGACGCGCGTGGTGGGGAGTTCTCAGTGCCTGAGCGGATGCCAGTACAAAACTGGATGTCCGGGTGCTGCTGCTGGAAGCTGTGAACGGCCGCTGGAGTGATTTGGGTCTGGTAGGCATCAATCACGTATAGCCGAGGTAGCGGGAGCAGATGCAGGATGCCGGCATCACCGACGGAGGTCTCGCTGATGTCGAGATAGTCCAGTTCGAGCAGTGTTGCCAGGGCATGGAAGTCATCGTCCGTGATTTGGGTGTTTGCCACGCTGAGTCGGCGCAGTTGATGCAAGTCTCCGACCTGTTGCACACCGTCGCTGGTGAGCGGTGTGTTCTGCAGCCAAAGCACTTCCAGGGGGTGAGCGGCGAACACGGACAAGGTGCTGCCAGAAACCTGCGTGTCGATCAGTGACAACGTTCGGAGTTCGGGTAAGTCGGCAAGGTGCCTGACGCCTAGATCGGTGGTCGCCGGCGGGGCAGCCAAATGGGTCAGCTGCGGGATGCGCGCGATCGCCTCCAGGCCCCGGTCGGTGACCGCTGTGTTGGCCACGCTGAGCCATGTCAGGGAGTTCAACGATTTGAGTTCGACGAGCTGGGGGTCTGCAACGTTGCTGCCATACAAATCCAGTCGTTCAAGATGTGCCAATGTGCGCAGCTGTTCGAACGCTGCCGGGGTGAGGTGCGCTTGTCGCAAGTTCAACTGCACCAGTGGCTCTAAGTTGCCCAAGGCGGCAACCTGCGGGGGCTGAACGTGGCAGCCCTCAAAACTGACTTCCCAGCTCTGCGTACCGTCAAACGCCTCGTGCTGCCGGACTTCGCCGCCAATCGACTCCACGATGACGATCGCCTGGTCGACTGCCGACTGACAACCGACAACGAGAGGTAGCAGCAAACAGACGAGGTGAGTGACAAGCGAACGGGGCATGCAAACTCCACCGACTGGGAGTGAGGCGTAACGGTTGGAACGTGGCGTCGCACTACCGTTGCGATTGAGCTCGCATCCGAGATGCAGTCCGGCCACTGGGCCAGCGTGGCTCACGCGTGACAACGTTTTGAGACGGCTGCTGGAGCGATTCGCTGGCAATCTGGCGGACGAGTTCCGGTGAGGGTTGGCTGACGATGACGAATTCCGGTTTTCCGCCATTGCCCGCACTGCCCGGGACAACACAGATCACTTGCGGAGATTGCGACGCGGCGGACACGATGCCACGCAGTCTTTGGCGTGCTTCGGGAGACACGTTTCCGATGGCCCGAGTGGCTTCGGCCTCCCAGTTTTCTGATGCCACGACTTGTTGGATCGTTGCCATCGCTGAAGTGCCCGTCGCTGAAGTGCCCGTCGCTGCGGCCACTTGCGGGGGCGCGGTGGGCGAGCTCGGGGCCATCGCCGGGGCCATCGCCGGGGCCATCGCCGGGGCCTTAGCGATGGGTGTCAGTGG
>NZVR01000187.1 GCA_002701545.1 Blastopirellula sp.
TTTCCGCCACGTTGACGGTTCCTCTCGTATTCCTTTCTTGAATCAAAACCAGCAGCACGACCCTTGTCGGAGTGTCTTTACCTTCCCACTTGTTGACGGGTATTTCATGCTCCGCCAACAGACATCTCGCGCAGCCCCGCAGATTTTCACGTTTTTCTCACGAAAAAAACAAAATAGGTCCCCTCGTCGACAAAGCGGGCAGACCCGATCCCGTTCGGCACAATATTTGATTGCTGTTATCGCCAGCTGTGTTCCTTGTGGTTCTTCATCCGTGCCGGTGCCTTCTGTTGTCCGCTTGGTCACTTGGTCTGACTTCAGCGCAGCAGTGGCTTGAACATCTGTAAGAACCGTTCGATCGACCAGCAAACGCCATCGATCTCGCCGATCCATTCTGCGAGTAGGCCGCATCGGGTCGAGGCGATGAGAAGAGTCCCGCTACAACTTGCCCCAATACCGCGCATTCGTCGGCATTGCCTTTGGGATTGGCACCCGTCATATCGATTCGGGGTTGTTACAGGAACCTTCAAGACAAGTCGAACGACTCCATCGCGGTTTCCGAACTCCGTGTGCGCCCATGTCGTGCCGAACAGGTTTGGGCCTGACCGACTTGCTTCCTCCGAGATGCCGAAGCGTCTTTGCCCTTGCCCAACTCTGGGATGGTGGAGGTTAAACTAAGCGTGAGAAATGAATTCCCTGAAATGGTAAGATTTCAACGTTAAATTCGGCCAGGATCGGTAGCGGATACATGCGAACGCATCGCCCATAAACACAACTTCCAAAAGCGGGCCATCCTCAAGGGAGCCAACGTGACTCAATTACTGAAACTCTTCTCCACACTGCTGCTGCTTCCTTTTGCCGCGACTGTCAACGCACAGGAGTTCCAATCCCTATTTAATGGCAAAGATCTCTCCGGTTGGGCTGGGAAGACGGAGTTCTGGTCCGTGAAGGACGGCGCGATCTTCGGTCAGACGACGAAGGACAAACCGATCAATGGCAACACGTTCCTCGTCTGGCAGGGTGGTGAGATCGCCGACTTTGTGTTCAAGGCGAAGGTCCGCTTTGCCGGCAATAACTCGGGAGTTCAATACCGTAGCGAGTTATTCGGGGAGCCTGAGGAGTTTGCCGTCAAAGGATATCAGGCGGATTTGCATCCCAAGCCCGAGTACTTTGGGATGCTCTATGCCGAGAAGTGGCGGGGGATTGTCGCGCAGCGTTTCCAACGCGTCGTGGTCGGTGCCGATGGAAAACCGCAGGTGGTTGGTGAAGTTGGCGACAAAGCTCAGAAGCTCGTTGCCACCGATTGGAACGAACTGACCATTATCGCGGTCGGCAACCGGCAGATACATCAAGTCAACGGCGTCACCACGATGGATCTCACGGACAATCACCCTGAAGCCAAACGGAAGGGGATTCTCGCGTTACAGCTCCACCGAGGAACACCGATGACCGTCGAGTTCAAAGACATTCGTTTGCAGCATCTCAAAGGCAAACGCGCCAAAGAGGCGATCAACGCCGTGTCGAAGAAAGCGGGTAACCAGGCGACTCCCGTTGAACGCATTAAAGTTGCCAAGGGGTTCCAAGTCGAACTTCTTTATTCGGTGCCCGGCGACTCCCAGGGATCCTGGATCAATCTCTGCACGGACAACAAAGGACGATTGATAGCCAGCGATCAATACGGTGGGCTGTATCGCATGACCCCGCCTGCTGCTGGCGAGACGTTGCGTGTCGACGATGTCCAACCCATACCTGCCGACATTCGAGCGGCGAACGGGATGGTCTGGGCTTTTGGGGCTCTGTACGTCGTGGTCAATGATTTCGAAAGGAAGATGCAGTCCGGCCTGTATCGCGTGACTGATAGCGACGGCGACGACGAATTGGATAAGGTGGAACTGCTCCGCGCGATCCAAGCGAAGGGCGGCCACGGAATTCACGCCGTGGTCCCGACCCCCGACGGCAAGGGACTGTTTCTGATAACGGGAAACAACACGACCCGGCCCGAACTGGCGGACACTTCGCCGGTACGACAGGTCTGGGGTGAAGATCATTTGTTGCCCAGCATGCCGGACGGACGCGGCCACAATCGTGGTGTGCTCGCCCCCGGTGGAGTCATTTACCGAGTCGATCCCGATGGCAAATCGTTTGAAGCGTACGCGTCAGGGTTTCGAAATATCTTCGATGCGGCCGTCAATCGTGATGGCGAGCTCTTCACCTACGACGCAGACATGGAATACGACTTCAACACCTCGTGGTATCGTCCGACTCGAATCTGCCACGTGATCAGCGGAGCGGAATTTGGATGGCGCAACGGATCCGGGAAACGACCGACCTTTTACGCCGACAACCTGCCGGGCATTCTCGATATCGGCCCCGGGTCGCCGACAGGAATGACATTCGGTTACGGCGCGAAGTTTCCCGCGAAATATCAGAATGCGTTGTTTGCACTCGACTGGAGCTGGGGCAAACTCTACGCCGTGCACTTGAAGCTGGATCCGAACAGTTCGAGTTACACAGCCACGAAAGAAGAGTTCCTGACGGGCGCACCACTGCCCATGACCGACGCCGTCATCCATCCAGGTGACGGAGCGATGTACTTCACGATCGGCGGACGTCGAGTGCAGTCCGGGCTGTACCGAGTGACCTATGTCGGCGAAGAATCGACGGAGCCGGCTGCAGCAACCTCAATGACGACAGATTTGATGGAACGTCGTCGCTCGCTGGAGTCATTCCACGGTCATCAGGACCCCAAAGCTGTCCCAGCATCGTGGCACGACCTCTCACATGACGACCGCTTCATCCGTTTTGCCGCGCGCACCGCGATTGAGCATCAGCCTGTCGAAACATGGGCCGAAAAAGCCTTCAGTGAATCGGATCCGACGATCCAAGTGGAAGCGCTCTTGGCGCTGGCACGTTCGGCTGGTGTCTGTCCGCAGCATCGCACGGACTCGACTGCACCAGTCGACACCGCCATGCGCGACAAACTGCTGACCGCCGTCATGGCCATTGATTCAGCCAAGCTGGACGCGACCAGCCAGCTGACTTGGCAACGCACATTGCAAATCATCCTGAACCGCTTTGGTCGCCCCGACGAATCGACCGTTCAGAAACTGATCGCTTCGGTCGATGCACTGTTCCCGTCAGAATCCGCCGAGCTGAACTGGTTGATGTGTGAAACGCTGGCATGGCTGGAATCGCCGACGGTCGTGGCGAAAGCCATGGCACTGCTCGAGTCCGCGCCGACTCAGGAAGAGCAGATGCAGTACGCCCGCTCGATTCGCTTTCAAAAAACCGGCTGGACCGACGAATTGCACACGGCTTACTTCGAGTGGTTCTTGAAGGCTGCGAACTACCGAGGCGGAGCCAGCTTTGCAAAATTCATTCAGTTCATCCGGGAGGACGCGGTCGCCTCGCTCAGCGAAGCGCAGAAGAACTCGCTCAAAGAGATTCTCGCGAAGAAGCCGGTCAAGAAGTCTGCGCTGGAAAACCTGGGCGCGATCTTTGCAGGCCGAACGGAAACGGAATGGACGCTCGAGGAACTGACTCAGGCAGCTCGCTCGAATCTCAAGCAACGCGACTTTGCCAACGGTCGAAAAATGTTTGCGGCGGCGGGGTGCTTCGCCTGCCATCGCTTCAAAAATCAGGGCGGCATGGTCGGTCCGGATCTGACGACAGCTGGACGCCGCTATTCGGCTCGGGATCTGCTCGATCAGGTCATCCATCCCAGCAAAGTCATCAACGATCAGTTCTCTGCCGTGATGGTCGTTACCGACGACGGGGTCGTTCATAACGGTGTGATCGTCAACCTGGGCGGAGGCCGGATGACGTTGAATACCGATCTCACGGATCCCAATCAACGCATTGCGATCGAACGCGATTCGATCGAAGAGCTGATTGTTTCCAAAGTGTCACCCATGCCCGCCGGCCTGTTCAATCGGATGACCAAGGAAGAGATTCTGGATCTGCTCGCCTACCTGATCAGCGGCGGAGATTCCGGGCACGAGTACTTTCGAAAGTAGAGCGAGCGCCGTAGTGGGTTTCGCCAGAACTCGCTGCGGTCGACGTCAGGGAATCGCCCGACCAACCTTGCGGAAATCAGCAGCTCGAGCTGAATACGATCACATTGGACCCATGACATGAAAAAAATACGTAGGATCGTCAGCCTGCTCTCTCTGCTGCTCCTGTTGTCGGCGTCCTGTGCTGTTGCTCAGGAAAAACCCAACGTCCTGTTCATCGCCATCGACGACCTGAACGACTGGATTGGCTGCTTGGGCGGGCACCCGCAGGTCAAAACGCCCAACCTCGATCGGCTTGCCGCGCGGGGCACGCTGTTCACCAACGCCCACTGCCAGTCGCCGCTGTGCAATCCTTCACGCACTTCAGTCATGACCGGACTACGGCCGTCGACCACCGGCATCTACAGCCTGCAGCCAGCCTTCCGCACGGTTCCGGCTTGGAAGGACTACGTCTCGATGCCCCGAGCTTTCGCCGCGAACGGCTACGCCACCTCGAGTTGCGGCAAGGTGTATCATGGCGCTGCCGGCAAGGGTGAGTTTGAGACCGTCGGCACTCCCCAGAGCATCGGGAGGAGGCGACCGAAAGAACGCTTTGTGTCGCCGAAGGCCAGCCGGCTCGACTGGGGCCCGTGGCCGCCCCAAGATGCCCAGCAGCGTGACTATCAGACGGCCGAGTGGGCGATTCAAAAACTCCAGGACAAGCCCCAAGAGCCCTTCTTTATGGCGGTCGGCTTTTTTCGGCCACATGTGCCCTTGTATGCCTCCCCGAAGTGGTTTGATCTCTATCCCGAACAGTCGATCGTGCTACCGCCCATTCGACGCGACGACCGTAACGACACGCCCCGTTTTTCCTGGTACATCCACTGGGCTCTCCCGGAGCCACGGCTGAAAAGCATCGAGGCGCATGGGCTTCTCAAGAGCAAAGTGCGAGCCTACCTCGCCTGTGTCAGCTTCATGGATGCCCAAGTTGGGCGCATCCTGGATGCGCTCGAGGCCAGTGGCCAACAGGACAACACCATCGTCGTGGGCTGGTCCGACCACGGCTATCATCTCGGCGAGAAAGAGATCACCGGTAAGAACACTCTCTGGGATCCATCCACCCGTGTCCCGCTGATCTTTGCCGGACCGGGAATTGCCGCAGGTGCCCGCTGCGGGCGTCCGGTCGAACTTCTCGATATCTATCCGACTCTGGCCGAACTCTGCAACTTGCAGTCGACGCCTGATCGACTCGAAGGCCTGAGCCTCGCGCCGCTGCTTAAGGATGCCGATGCACCGCGCGCGCGGCCTGCTGTCACTTCACACGGCCCCGGAAACGACGCGGTCCGCACCGAAACCCACCGCTACATCCGTTACGCCGACGGTTCCGAAGAACTCTACGACATGCTGGCCGACCCGCATGAATACACAAACCTCGCCGACCAACCCCAACATGCAGCGCTCAAAAAATCGCTGGCCGCCCATCTGCCGAAGAACCCGGCCAAGCCTGCGCCCGGCAGCAACGCGCGTCTGGTTGAACTCAGAGAGGACGGCCACGTCTACTGGCAGAATGAACGCATCGAGAAAGATGCAAAGATTCCGCATTATGAGTAGTCCGCACGCGTGTTCCTCCTGAACATCGCGAGGGCCGAGCTGACGAAACTCTTTCCAGAAGAGCGTCCTTGGCAACCATCTCGAGTCATGGGACAGGCACGGATTGGACAATTGGGTATCCGTCATAGCGTTTCCTGGCATATGCAAAAGAACAATTCAACGGCAACGGCTGAACTCCTGACGGCCAACTCAGTGCCACGCTCGCCTTCCAGCACGTTGTTTGCCCGCAGTTGCTGGTAGGCACGCGCCACGGCGTTGGGGTTGATGGCAAGTTCGCGAGCCAATTCCCGCTCACGGACACCAATTCCCCTTCTCGGATCGATCCGTCAGCGATGGCATATTGGATCTCCCGGAAAATCGCCCCACCCCAGCATGCCATGGATCTTTCATCGTAAAGGGGAAGAAAAAAGGGGCGAGCCTATTGGAACAGGAAGCCCGCCTTGCCCCATGTGGCCGGGTGATTCGCTTGGTTCTTCACACGTAAGGTCAAGCGTTTTCCTGGCTTGGGTGGCAAGCGAATGTCGATCTGCTGAGCTTTGATGAGCCTGGTAATGCGACCACTTTGCCAGACCAGTTTGTCGTCGACCCAAACTTCAAAAGGGCCCACCTCGCTGGAAAAACCAGACGGCCCAATGCAGGCGACGAAGCGTTTCGAACGCGGGTCCAAATCACAGCTGATGGCTTGGACGTCGGCCGGCATGGCGACGCTGTCATCCATGGCAAACCACCGCAATTTGGCCGACGGTTCAGCCAGCAGCGATTTTAATGCGTCCTCACGTTCCGATTCCACCGAGAGCGAAGCCAGTGTCGTGAGTACCAAATCGGGTTGCAGCGGCTTGCCATCGTCCGGCAGATTCTGAATGAACGGGCTCAGACTCAGCTCTCCCCAAAGTAGTCCGCAAAGCTGTGCGTGTTCATCCCCGACCGGATGGACGGTGACGGTAAGCTGCACCTTCTTCCCGACATATTCTCCGAGGCTGTAGGCCACGGTGTCCCAATCCCCGGGAGCGTACCCCGTGGTGTTACTGTCGTAGCCTTCGGTTCCCCGGATATGTTTGCCGTCGGCTTTCACAATCACACGGTAGCCAAACTTACCCATGTCATCCCGCCCGGTTGCACCGACAAGCCAGGCGTTCGCCAAAGTGACGTCAACTTCTTGGAAAAGGACCAGCGGAGCGACCGTCGCCTGAGGATCTCGATCCTTGTCGAGCACCATCACGGGAGTCCATTTACCACGCTTGCCATCGTGAAACGACCGAATGGATATTCTCTGGCGAGTTTCCTCGGATATCGACCAACCAGCCAATTCCGGAAACGGCTGCTCAAGGTCTAGTGGGACGCCTTGCAACGGTTCGCGATCGATGCGGACCACAGGTGACAACCAGGACACCATGTCACACATGTCGAATGGCAGGTCGCCCGGCTGACGATTTTCATGCGCGAATTCTGCCACCAGGACCAAACGTCGAGCACCATTTAAGTTGTTCACTTCCGCTCGGACCGGCGCTTGCCCGCTGCGCAGCAGTTCGCTCGTCCAAATAGGGTCGTTTGCTACGTCATCACGATAGAGTTTGCAACGCACACAACCGCCGTCTCGAGCTCGGCGATCAATTCCTACCCAAGCTGAAAATGCCACGCTGTGCGGAGGGAGTTCGAAGGCGATCTCACTATGTGACCACATCCCGATGCCAAAATCCGCCTGCCGTTCACCGCTGGAAAGAGGTTGCCCCTGGACGTTACGATTGCGTCTCCATTGCCAGGATTGTCCGAACACGCTGCGCCGCGCCAGTTCGGTTGCGGGTAGCTGAGGCAACGCGATCTCGTCGATCCGCCGATAGCTGGTGGAGACGATGGAATCGACCGGCACGTAGATCGCATTCACCGCCCAGGACGGTTGTACGATGTGACAGAGCTTTCCACGATGCACTCCGGTGCGAATTCGCCCCCGGTGGTATGTGAAGACGGCGCCGTTTGTCGTCACCATACGTCCGAGAAAGTCGGAGGCTTGCGGCAACTCCACCGCCGTGTCTCGCAGCACGGCCTGCATTCGATCGACTTGCGGCATGTGCACGTCCACCAGGTCTGACCAGGCCGCGCTCTTCACGGCGCGCTCCGACAGCAGACGAATCCCGCTTGGCGTCCAGCGGATCGCTCTGGCTTGTGTCCTGCCGCCGCCGCGAAACACAACAAGACCAGGAGTGAATGAATCGGGTTGCCGATCACCTGTTGCGATCCGAGCAATGGCATCTCGACGTACTTGAATCAGGTTACTGCGAGCATCCAGCGTCGACAAAGGATCGATAATGGATACATGTAGGCTGTCTTCATTCGTGGGGGCCGTCGCTGGACTCACGGTCACGATTCGTCCCGGCAGCGTGTCACCGTTGGTCAGTTGAATAAACGGTCCCTTGAGCTCGTTTGAAAGCGTGATATTGCGGACCAATCGCGCCGGATTTTGCAGATTGAATAGCGGTTTCCTGTTGATCGAGGCCGCATCCAGCGATTCATCTTGAGGTGTGGCCACTTGCGACCAACCATCAATCTCCTCCGCAGAGGTTGTTGAACCGTCCTGCCAGAACACTTGGAAACGAGCGGTGACGGCTGGCTTCTGCTGGGCGACACAAGCCTGTTGTCCATTCGCAATTGCCAACGTGATAGCAAGCATAGCGACTCTTGCCGCGCTGTGCAGATAGCCGAGAGGCAGGCAGTACAACAGTCGCTCGCAGATCACCCCTGTTCCTTTTGACAAAAGCGTTTGGGCGCCGGGAGGTGGGTAACCCGTGCCTGTTAGGGATTTTGGCGGTGGCCACGATGGCCTGCGTATTGCCCAGAAACAGTCGTCAACGTCAAAACGGCTCATGGATCACGCAGAGTGAAGGCAGCCTCAAAACGTAAAACGTGTGCGTGAGTCAGTGGCTGTGCGCGTTTCAGCAGTGGTTGCGTTTCCTCACTGGCGCGTCGGACTACCCGGACGGATATGCGGCCGTTTAAAACGACGTCAAGCTGCTGCTTAGTATAGATTCGGTTGGGGCAACTGTCGAATCTCTCGGTCCCGTCTGCGGAACTTTCGCCGAGAGGAAAAGAGGAGAGACAAGGGACAAGCAATGGGGCAGGACTCGTCACCGCTTGAAAAGGATAGGGAGTGCGGCGGGAACAACGTCCACCCAGTGTCTGGTATCAAGCTGCTCCGTGCCGCTGGGAATTCCGCGAGGCGTCATGCCGGGTGACCACTGCACACTTTCGCGGCAAGAGACCGTACTCTTGAAGGAAAACGTTATCCGCAGACTCTTCGAACCTTCCTAAAACGAATCCGGCAAGACAGGCTGCGGGGAAGATAGGAAGCAGATGCAAGCGGACGTGATCTTCGAGTGTGATGGTGGCAACGTTTATGCCGTAGCCTGAAGCGCGGTAGGGAACGGAGATTACTCAACGTCTCGCAGTCACGGTGGACGCAGTAAGGGATTGGGCAATTGAAAGGTGCCAGCACGGGTGAGGAAAAAGAAACCCTACGGGGGCAGGAATGATCTGTCGCCGGCGTCACCTTCCGCCGGAACAGGACCCGACTGATGTGAGCGAGTTGGGACGGGCCGGCAATGGGTGTGGGACGTAGCCGCAGGGTCTTGAACAAGCGGCTCAGAAGGGTACCAGCGGTTGAAATTTACCGATCGGACCAGCGACATAACCGTCTACCCCATGTTGTCAGCGAAGTGCGGCCAGCAAGCTCGTTTGTTTGGTTGCGTGATGATGTCGCGACTTGAGTGTTTACACCACTACCTAATTAAGACCCACTCTTTGGCATCCCAATGAGTGAGTCGATGAATCTCACCTCAAAACAGAATAAAATTTGATTCACCCGGCATGCATCCCATTGGGTGGCCGAATTGTCCCATTCGTGGGGAACGCTGAAACAACACCTTGTTAAAAGCAAGCGTAAAAACGGCGCGTTCCCGAACACACCTCAGCCCCCCTCGCTTCTGCCTGGGCGCATCTGCGTGAGATCGTTATCTGCACCTGTTCTTTGGCTTGCCGCCGATGCCTTGCGTTCCGAAGTGATTTCGCCTTCAATTTAGGGAGAGGTCCAATGATCTGGACTCTTGGTAACCATCGGCCAACTGCACGTAAATGACTCGCCTCGGTGTTCTTCATCAGACAACCGAAAAGGCAAAATCACACGACGGTATGCCCGACGTCAAGCCGGACAAGATCGCGCTAACAAGGAAGGAAGAGCGTTTTCATTTTCAGGAGCAGCAATGGCGTTTGCATCCCGTTTTTGGCGTTGAAACCCGCCGCTTACGAATACCGGAGGATAGGCCGACCACCTACCGTTGCATCCAAGCCTGTTCTTTGTGCCCCCAAAGGTTTCAAACTCTGGTCCGCACCCGACCACTGAGAGTGACATTCGAAACGAACTCCATCGAAAAACGGTGGTCATGTTTTCTCCGACGACGGGGCTATTAAGCTAGATCCTGTCGATGAGTGAGAATCAACCAACGATCCATAATGAACGAAGACGAACCACAGTTTGACGAAACGATGGAATTGGCGGGCCTGGAAGCGCGCTGGAAGTTGGGCAAAGTGCTTGGCAAGGGAGCCATGGGGGAGGTGCTGCTGGCAACGGATCTGCGTCTGGAACGCCAAGTTGCCGTGAAGCGAATGTTGGGGTCGGAGGTCAATAATGCAACTTCGGTGCAACGTTTTTTGACCGAAGCAAAGTCCATCGCTGCACTCAATCATCCCAGCATCGTGCAGATTTATGACTACGGTCAAACCAAAGACGGCCCCTACCTGATCATGGAATATGTCGACGGTGGCTCGTTGGCGGATCACTGTGCGGCGGGGCGTTTGCCCAAAGCAGAGGCACTTTCACTGGCCAGTCAATTGTGTGCAGCGCTGGTTGCGGCGCATGCGGCGAGCATCATTCACCGTGACATCAAGCCAGCGAATGTCTTACTGACCCACGACGGCGTACCAAAGTTAACCGACTTTGGTCTCGCCAAGCCCATTGCCGCAGATACATCGATGACGGCAGCAGGTTCTGTGCTGGGGACACCCAAGTACATGAGCCCCGAGCAAGTCCGTGGCAGAGTCGTTGATCATCGCTCGGATCTCTTCAGCCTTGGAATTGTGTTGTACGAGATGCTTACTGGGTCCGTGCCGTTCTCTGGTAGTTCACTCGGCGATGTTTTTGACAGGATTTTGAATCAGGAAGTGCCACCGCTCTCGGAGCAAGGCATTGACGACGCCTCGTCGATCGACACTCTTCTTGACAAATGCCTCGCCAAGGATCCTGACGATCGTTACGCTGATCCGTCGGCGCTCTTGACAGATTTGCAGCAATTGCAAGCTGAGATGGGATTTATCCCGGGCGGAGCAGTTAGGCAAAATCCACCGCCGACGGCTTCCGGCCTGGAGCAGACGATGGCAGGCGTCGGCGACGGTACTGCGATCGCGAATGTGGCTGATGTGATTCGTAACAGTGATGTGGTGATCCTTGCGGCGGAAGTGGATGACTATCCCATGACGCCGGGAACTGCTGGTTGGGTCACCAAGCTGACGGAGCATATGCAGGTTCGTTTGCAGCAACTCTCCGGCCAGAATCTGCGGGTAGGAAAGGTCACCAGTTTCCCGGCCAGTGATGATGGCTGGGAAGCGATTCTGTCAGGGCTGGCGACATTGGACGCGGTGATCTGCGTCCTATCACCGGCATTTCTCCAAACCATTCCGGCTCATCGATTCATGGAGCACTTTGCCTCTCAGACGATCTCTACTGGAGGACCCACGATCGATTCGCGAAGTCGATTCGTGAAGGTCGTCAAGACGCCAGTGGCGGAATCCGAGATGCCAGCGACCCTCAGGTCACGCCTCAGCGGTTTGTTGGATTATGCATTTTTTGAAGAGGATCCCGATTCAAGCCGTATCCGAGAGTTTGATGAACGCTTTGGTGCTGAAGCCAACCAGAAATATTATTCCAGAGTGTATGACGTTTGTCAGGAGTTGTGGCCAGTCATCAAAGCACTCAAGCAGCGAGCTGGTGTTTTGACGCAGTCTGCGATCACGCACGGAGACACAAAAACCGTCTATCTCGCTCAAACAACTTCAGACTTGGCCGATGAAGCAGAAAAGATTCGACGAGAGCTGATTGGTCGGGGGCACAAAGTTTTGCCCACACAGCCGCTGTCGATGGTTGGTGACGAACTGTTACCTCAGGTAAACGACTATCTCAGCGAGAGTTCGCTTTCCATTCATCCGATCGGTAAGTCCTACGGAATTGTGCCAGAGGGTGAAAGTGAGTCGTTGGTTGCAATCCAAAATCGCCTCGCCGCAGAGTCAACGCAAGCCGGCAATCTTGATCGTGTTGTCTGGATACCGCGAGATATGGAGGTTGCAGACGAAAGGCAGCAGGACTTTCTGCAAGGGCTCAAGACAACTCCCAATATGTACGCTGGNGCCGAGATTATTCAGGGACAACTCACNGGCCTNAAGGAGTATGTACTCGACCGCTTGAAACCCAAAGCTCCCAAGGCGGATCAAGGTGCATCAAGTGATGCGGGTGAACAGCCTTTGCGTGTCTACCTGATTTGTGACGAGCGGGATGAGGAAGCTGTTGAGGTACTGGAAGACTTCCTGTTTGACCAGGGGTTGGAAATCTCGTTGCCGGCATTCGGAGCTGAGGAAGAGGAAGCCGCAGAAACACATCGCGAGAATCTGGTCGATGCCGATGCCGTGCTGATTTACTACGGCGCGGCACGACACTCTTGGGTGGATATCAAAGTGCGTAATCTGATGAAGGCGCGGGGGTATGGTCGAACCAGCGACATTTCGCTGCAGGCCGTCTACGTCGCGCCGCCGATTGATCGAAGAAAAGAACGGTTCCGCAGTCATACTGCGCAGGTAATCCAGGGATCTGAACCGTTTGATGGAGCCGTGTTGGAAGCATTTGTGACTGCCATTAAGGCCAATCGGCCATCGTAAACCGCCAGCCCCATGGACGTTGGCCAAAACGCCAGCGGATGTGAATTCGTGACTGATCCGAAGTCAAACATTTTTAATCCATTTCCAGGCCTGCGACCCTTCAGTCAGGAAGAGGACTACCTGTTTTTTGGACGCGAACAGCAGGTCGCGGAACTCGTCACCCTGCTGCGCAAAAAACGGTTCCTGGCTGTCACAGGTACTTCGGGTAGTGGTAAGTCCTCGCTCGTGCGCGCCGGGCTGTTGCCCGAGTTGCAAGGCGGCATGATGAAAGAGGTGGGCTCCGACTGGGAAACGCTGGTTTTGCGGCCCGGCGGCGCACCCCTGCAGCACCTGGCTGAGGCAATTGCCGAGGCATCGTTGGAAGATCCCAATGACCCCAAGGTCATCGCAGAACTTCTAGCCACTCTGAGTCACAGTGGGCTTGGACTTGTCGAAGCGATTCGTCAGTCGGAGATCGAGCCGGGAACCAATGTCCTGATTGTGATCGATCAGTTCGAGGAAATCTTTCGGTTTCAACGCAGTGGCGCGACAAATGAAGAACAGGCGGTAAGCTTTGTCAATCTCCTGTTGGAAGCTGGCGCGCAGCGGGATGTCCCCATTTTCGTGATCATCACGATGCGTTCGGATTACCTTGGTGATTGCACTGAATTCCGGGGNCTCACGGAGGCTGTCAACGAAGGGGAATACCTGATCCCGCGTTTAACACGCGATCAGATCCGCTCCTGCATTGAGGGACCGATCAAGGTGGGAGGGGGACAGATTTCCTTCTCGTTGGTTCAGGAGCTGTTGAACAGTCTGGGGAGTGAGCAGGATCAGTTGCCGGTGCTGCAGCACGCGTTGATGAGGACGTTTGATTATTGGCAGGAGGCCGACAATGCCGGTGATGCGTTGGAGTTACAGCACTACCTTGATGNTGGCGGCATGGAAGAAGCATTATCAAGGCATGCAGATGAAGTGTTCGCAAGTCTGGACGCAACCCATCAGCACGTCGCCGAAGCCGTCTTCAAAGCAATTACCGAACGGGGAGTTGATAACCGAGGAATCCGCAGACCCACTCGGCTTGACCTGCTGACTCAGATCGCTGGCGCGGAACTCGACCAAGTGATCACGGTGGTCGAGGCCTATCGTCATCCCGGTGTCACGTTCCTGATGCCCCCCAGTGATGTACCGCTATCACCGGAAACCGTGATTGACATTTCGCATGAAAGTCTGATGCGGGTGTGGCGGCGTCTGGAAGCTTGGGTGGATGCCGAAGCACAGTCTGCCCGAATCTATCGCAGATTATCTGAGACGGCCGAACTGCATCGGCAGGATAAAGCCGGATTGTACCGGGACCCCGACCTTCAAATCGCACTGTCTTGGCGTGACGCCACAAACCCCACCGCAAACTGGGCAGTCCGTTATGCTCCTGGATTTAAGCAGGCGATGCAGTTCCTGGAGCAAAGTGAGCAATCGGCCCTGGAGGCAGAACGCGAACGGGAGGCGGCCCGGCAACGTGAACTGGAACAGGCCCAGGCATTAGCCGCTGCCGAGGCAGAGCGGGCTGAGAGCCAGCAACGCGCTGCAAAACGTCTTCGGATTCTGTCGACAGGTGTTGCTGCTGTGGCGGCGGTCGCCTTAATTGCATTTCTCTTTGCACTGAGTGCGCAGCGTGAGTCGATTCGTCAGCGAGGGATTGCAGAGCAAAACGCGGCAGCGGCCGAAAATGCAAAAATGAATGCTGAGGAGAATGCGGCCAATGCGGTGGCAGCACAGAACCTCGCCGAACANTCACAGCGTCAAGCCGAGGATGCTGCGTCGCAATTGAATGACACACTNGTCCACTCACAGTTTGTCACAGCACATGAGCAACTCGACAGCGAGAAAAAAAGTCTGGCTTTGGCCTACTTTGCCCGGTCATTAAGAACCAAGCCCACCTACTGGCAATCCGCTGTGCAAATCGTTTCTTTGCTCTCGAATAACAATTTCCCCATCGAAGAGAATAAGACTCTCAGGCAGGAGCAGCCGTTCCGCTATCACTGGGTCGATGAGACCAAGCGTTTTATTTGGTCACTCAGTGATGACCAGGTCGGCGCCCTCTGGAATGCGAGCTCAGGTGAAAAAATTGCAACCCTGAATGGCGGCAAACGAGTCACTTGGCCGGTGTTCACAGAATCCGGCGATCATCTTTTCGTTGCACTGCCCGATGAAGGGGGCGACCTTGTCGGATTGACTACCGAAACGGGCGAAGCGGTAACCCCCGTGATCCCCGTGAGTGCTCGATCCAATAAGCCCTATTGCGTGCTGTCGCGGGTACCGAATGAGATCCGTATTTTTTTCGACGATACCCAAACCCGACAAGCGCTGTTATGGAACGGTAAAACCGGCGAGCCGATTCCTCTGGAGGGGAATCCTCAGGTGCCACTCGCTGGACAGTCGCCTGTGGAAGTTGGCACCATCGGCCCTAGTCCCGATCACCGGCACGTCTTCGCCGCCTATGCGGATCAGACCATCAGCGTTTGGCGAGCTTCCGACGGCCAATCCGTCGTGCTTGGTTTGAAACACGGAATGGGAATGAATCAATGCGGTATGAGCCCCGATTCTCGATGGCTGTTTGTTTCCTCCGTCGTCGGACAGACGGTGAAATGGGCTGACTTGGGGAACGCATTGAATGAATCGGGGACGCTCCCAACTTTTAGAACCAAGACGTTTGAGTTTCCCGTACGCAAGGTTGCTTTCCATCCCAAAAAACCGCTATTACTGATTGCCGGCCGTACGCTGGAACAGGGAATGATCCGTGTTCTTGATCTGGAGTCCGGAGAATTCGTCTGTGAAATCACGGAAGATAAATTCGACCCCCAGTCGCAACAATCGTTGGCGGGAATGCGTTTCCTTGGGCTAGACGAAGAGGAACACATCCTCGCACGCTGGATCATCGGAATTGCAAGTCATCGCGGACGTCAACTTCGAGTTTGTGATCTGGAAAGCGGCCAAGAGATCCACCGTTTTGATTTTGATGACTCGGCTATCAAGGTGGCAGACTTTACTCCCGATGGTAGTCGCCTGATCACGTCACACATGGATCGCACGCTTCGCATCTGGGACGTTTTTGACGGCCGGCAGGTTACTCCCCCAATCGAACATCCGTTCGCACCCTCTTTTGAAATTACACCAGATGGACAAAGGGTGGTCACTTTCAACGTTGCAGATATGTCGATGCGGGTCTTCGGTACACGGACGGGCAAGCAGTTGTTGCTTCCTCTTCCATCTGTATCGAAAGGCATTGCCAGCAATTTCACCCAGTTGAAGGATCGAACACAGTTTGTCTCAGCTGAAACTGCCATGGTGCTTGCCCAGGGCGTCTCGAAATTAGATCGAGGACTACTGTACCGTTGGTCGGCTCAGCCTCGGCAGGAGCGTCGCTTGGCGCAGCAGTTCAACGGCGCGGTATACGGAGCCAGTTTTAGTCCTGATGGCATGCGCGTGGTGGCTGGAGCAGAAGCCAGAAATACAAAAGCCAAGATATGGACGGTCGATACCGGCAAGACCGTAAAGACGTTACGTCATGGTCAAGGGATTAATAGTGCGATCTTTAATCCAAGCGGCGATCGAATCGCCACCGCCTCGTCCGACGGTGTCGTTCGCATATGGGACTTAAATGCAGCGGATGCCTTAGAGCATGAGATCGTGCCCGGAGGTAATCCGGAGTACATCGAATTTGATCATTCGGGGAAACGCCTGCTGATCACCACCCAACAGGGGAGCACCGGTGTTTGGGATACCGATTCCGGATTCCCCGTGTTTGAACCCATCAGCCTCCAAGGCAACGGGAAGTTCTCGGTGAACGGTGAGCAAGTTGTCTTTGGAGGTGTTGACGGTATTCTTCGCCTGATTGACAGTGGAACCGGTGAAATCAAGGAGGTGGGAGAGAGAGCCAATACGGGTATTAGCTTTAGTTTGAGTCCCGATGGTGTCCATGCGGGTTATACATCGTTTGGCGACTTCCTTCGGGTGTTGAATCTAGAGACGGGTGCCGTCGAATGGACTGCTCCCAGCCGTGCAACCAATCTGGCAACGGCGTTTCACCCAGACGGTGACATCGTGGCAGTTTGTAACGCCGGAAATTCCGACTGGGTGATCGGAGACATCGACCTCTGGAATTGGCGCACTGGTGAAAGGCCGGTGGAGGCTCTCGCATGTGAAGGGCAAGTCTATTCCGGCGCCCTCGAATTTAGCCCCGATGGACGTTTCATCGCCGCTGGCACAGTCAATGGCCGTTTGAATGTCTGGGAGGTTTCCACCGGCAAGCGGCTTTTCGGCGCGAGGCAGCATTTCAAGCGGATTTGGAAGGTTTCATTCAGTGCAGACAGTAAAAGGTTGCTTACCTGCGGAGGTGACGGGGCAGTCAAGATCTATGAGTTACCGCCAGGCCATGATCCCATTCCAGAATGGTTACCCGAGCTTGCAGAGCGTGTCGCAAAAAAACGCATCAATGAAAGTGGCGCTGTTGAAGTCGTTTCCGAAGGATTAGCTGAGCTGAAGTCAACGATCGAGTCGTCGGATGCAAAGGACGGGTATACACAATGGGCAAAGTGGTTCTTCGCTGACCCGCTACAGCGTCCGACAGATGCGACGGCGCCTCTTTCGACACAAGAATACGTTGACATCAAGTCTCGAAGCTCATCGCTGGGCCAGCAATATGAAGCATTTTTATTGGATCCGGGCAATGGGTTGATCGCGTGCCGCATCGGCTATTTGCTCGCCGTGTTGCCGAAGCGTGCTGCCCTGGAACCCCATGCTCAATCGCAATGGGACGAATGTGCGATCTGGTACTGCGACCAAGGTGTCGAGCTTTCTCCGGATGACGGTGAAGCCTGGTCGTTAAAGGCCGCGGTTGAGCAGGTCTTGGGCCGGCCCGCAAGTCAATCCATTGCCAAAGCGTTGGAGTTCGACTCGGAAGCTCCCATTGCCTGGTATGTGAATGCCCACGAGTTGCAGCANCAAGGACATGCAGAGGAGGCTTACAAGGCTTTCACNNAGTCGATCCGTTTGCTGCCTCCGAACCGGCATGTCCTTGATTGGGAANATGAGAAGCCGTTCNTGGTGGGAACGCTGAGGACAATATTAGCGCAGAAAACACTCGCTCCTCACGTTCTCGCCCAAGCGGGTATTAATCGGTTGTTTCAGAGCGGAGACACCGCGGAGCGNCGCCAACTGGAGGCCNANTGGTTAACACGCTATGCCTGTGAGTTGGCGCCAGAGGATGCTCGGGTNTGGCGTAATCGAGCTCAATACCTGGCGTCTGCCGAACGGGCCGATGAACTCAAGGGAGCAATCGCTAAATCTCTACAGCGACTCGATGATGGATCTGTCGATTGGCGACAATACGGACATTTGGTGAACGAACGTTGTAATGAACTGGTGAAACAAAAACGTTTCAATGAAGCTCACCAGCATGTACTTCGTGAGGGAATACCAGCGAGGTCGAAAGAGGCCTCCGCAGCNCAAATCGACTTGAGTTCGAAATACAACCAGGCGTTGGTGCAGATGCCCTACCGGGGAAGAACGGAGCGAAACAACGCAACTTACACTTGGAATCGCTTGCCCATCGGTCTGGTGTCGATCAATGACGTTCTTTTTGACGTCCGTGGGCTTGTCCGGTTAACTGGCGGCTTCATTGCCAACCGCGAGTTTGCAGACCCCGTGCCGACAAAGGTCACGGATATCGCGGTAAATCAAACGGGTAAATATCTGCATTTCCTGCATAACATCGTTGCCAACATACAACGCCGAACTCCCCACGGTGAGGTTGTTGGCCATTACACCCTCCACTACGTCGATGAAGAGCAAGTTCGCTTTCCCATTCGATATGGGCAGGATGTCATTCCATGGGTGTTTACTCGTTTCGCAAAACCAACCCAGGCACGTGTGGGGTGGGCCGAAGGCCTGTATCAGAATCACAAGACCCTCTCGCATAGCATTTGGGAAAACCCGCGACCCGAAGTTGAAATTCGATCCATCTCATTTGAGTCAACTAACACGCACGCGGCACCGTTCCTTGTCGCTGTCTCCATTGAGTCGGAAGAGGTTGACTCGCCGGCGGACGATGCGGACCAGATGTCGATCCACGCATTCCGTCAATCTTTTCTAACCCAGGGAAAGACACAGCTGACAAAAGAGGCCGTTGATGCGTTATCCCAAAAGGCGTGTGAACTTGCACCGGAAAACGCCGACGTTACCTATCGTCGAGCGGAAGTCCTCTTTCAGACGGATCAGCTGGATGCAGCTCTGATGGTGATTGAGAACCTCTGCAAGGAACATCCTGAGAATTCCGTCTACCGGTTACTCGAGGGCCGCATCTTGTGGAAGCTTGGGCGCGCCGAGGCGGCTGCCGGCAAGCTGCAACGGTCAGCAGGAGAGTTGCCAATGAGCTTGGCTTTCAATGAGGATCAGCAATTGATCTGGAGTCAGTTCACCGAACAAGTTCACGCAAAAATGGGAGAAGTCGAGGGGCGCAATTGGCTCTACCAGCTGCAGATTCCCCCGCGAGATGCAGGCCTGCCAAAGCACCTGGTGGACCTGTCTGGACATTACAACGCAAGTTTCGAAGAGTCGTGGTATACACCTCGCGGCTATCCCAATTATTCCGGACCGTTCTTCAATGAGATTCAGCCAGGAGTCCAGACCCTTGACGGAACACCCTATGACATTCGCGGGGTGATCCAGCTTAACAATCGATCCAAGATCGCAATGCATAATTCCTATCCGGAAGCGGTAAACGCAATTGAGGTGGGGATCCAAGGTAATCAAGTCCACTTCTTGCATGCGACGCTTAATAACGATAGGCCAGGTACTCCCGTGGTGAATTATCAAATNCACCTTTCCAATGGCGATGTGCACAACCATATCGTTCGCTTTGGGTTAGACATTCATGAAATGGTTCGCAACCACGACGCGCCGAAGCCCGAGTGTACCGCCTGGTTGACGCCAAACATTTCACCTTTTGCCGGCGAGAGCGATGCGCTGTTGCACCAATCCACTTGGAATAATCCAACTCCGGAACATGCAATCCACCATGTGGATGTGAAAATAGGCGGTAGTTCAGCACAGCCATTCCTNGTNGCGATGACAGTTGAGTCTTTTGACCAGCAACTAAGTCGTGACCCCAAAGATATCCTGCAGGTAGCGCAGATCGCGAACCGCAAGATCAAGCAACGTTATTCCGTGAACCCCTCGGTGCTTCGTCATGTTAAAAAGCTGGCTGAGAAGATTGAAGCCGAGGGTGCTGATAATCCACGAGCTTTGTATCTGCTTGCAAAGATCTATTACCGTTTAGAGCAACAGGAACTTGCCCTGGAAACCGTGAGTAACGCCCTGAAGTTGGCGAAAGCCAATCGAGCGGAATGCCTGGAGTTGAAATCAGATATTTTCGCAGCATTGAAGCAGTTTTCGCTCGCTCGGGAAACGCAGCAACAAGTGCGTCGCGCTGTTTTGGATGCAAGTATCCCTGCTCGCGGTAAGGGAATCAGTTCGAGGTTTATCGATCTCAACGCACACTACAACGTTTTGCTTAGTGAGTTTTCGTATCAAACGGAGCAATCGTCACGTACCCTGACGGAAACTTTCGCTCACATGAATCCCGGCGTTGGACAATTTGCCGGAATACCGTTTGACGTGCGTGGGATCGTTGCTTTAGCTGGCGCTGAGACGGAATTGGCGGCGGGGGTTTATGAATTGAAACCGGAGGTAAAAGGAATCGCAGTCGGTCGCAAGGCGTCTGCTGTTCATCTACTGCAAGGAGCAGGATGGGGGGACATCGAGCCGCATGGAACCTGCATTGGCCAAGTGGTTGTGCACTACGAAGATGGGGAAACCAGCGTCGTGGACATCTGCGCTGGCATGCATGTTCGCGATTGGTTTTTGACTCGCAACCACACTCGTCAGGTAAGTGATGGACAACTTGCGTCGGTTCATCCAAGCTCACAGGTGAACGGCAGAGACATTGGGCTCTATACCATGACTTGGAAGAACCCCAAACCAGAAACCAAGATTGAATCGATCGATTTCCGGAGCACCATGACCGCGGGCGCACCGTTCTTGCTGGGTGTGACGCTTGATGATTGATCACGTTTTGCGTGGCTGCGTTGACGCCAGTCGTCGTTCGCAACAACTCGCATCCTCCGGGAACACGACAACGACCGTTCATGAAAGTCGCCTGGAGCATAACAGCGTTTCTAACGCTCGCGCAGTCGTGCTCCCTCTTGATCATCCATGTACAGATGTTGTCAAAGTGGGTATGGTCGATCGAACCGCCAGGCCTCCATCAAAAAAGGCACTGGTTCGCCAGTGCTTGTCCTTTGGAGTCGAGACAGGGGGAGGCCACTTTGATCCCAACTGCCTTTGTCTTGGCCTGTGTTCTTCCGTTGGATTGCCTTCCAAGCGTGTCGTAGTCACGGGCCTGGCAGCCCTCGGAATTCCCTGCGACACCCCGCAGCAGTAAGATTCCAGAGACCGGTTGCACCACGTTCCCTCCACGCTCCCATCCTGTTCAAGCGTTTAAGCGGTCTGCCCCTTTTTCTCATTCGGGGATTATGTGGGATCCGGACCAAATCGGTTATCGCCGACTGTCCCACGCAAAAAAACCAGTCTGGATAATCGCCACGATACCACCAATCACCGGCACTAAGCCGATCAATATCCACCAGCCTGACATATCGCGATTATGCCACCTTTTGACCGAGACCGCCAAAGAAACCCACAGCATGGGTGCGTAAAGCGCCAGGTACAAAACACCGACGTTCGGACTCTCGACATCCCCCATGACAGCCACCAGTAAGAAGAGCAGGCATAAAAAACTGCTGTGTTCCCCAACATCGCACACCAGAAAACACGCCGTGGAATCCGACCTTCGAATGAAAGCAGAATCCAGGCCAATCCCTCCATTCCTTGGACGCTATTTGGAACGTCCTTTTTCTCACTCGCATACGCCGGGGATTGATATGGATTACCCGCCCCCGGTGTGGAAGCCCGCTCCCCCTCACTCTCTGCCTTCACTGCTGCCACCATCGCAGGGTCGGGTTCCGCAACAAACGCCTGGCAGCTCGGACATATCCGATCCGCACCTAAGAAAACGCGTGTCTGGCAATGGGGACATANTTNAATCGCCATGGNGANCTCCCTCACGNNTTTTTTACAGAACGTCAAGGACAGCCATGGNAGCGAAAGGGNCNCCGTGCANGTGACCTCGTTCAGGCGNCGCGACGTCGCGTNAACATGGACCTCNNGCNNCCGTCATCTCNAGACGGCNGNAACGCCGACGCCGTTCACCTAACCATGGCTGCGCAGTATCACCGTTCCGTTCTTGAAATGCAACCAAGACACGTGCTCTGCCCACCAGCAACAAGACGGGAAAAGAACAGAGGACGAACGACAACGGGAGGGGAACATTTTTGGAAAACCGCAGGTGCGCTCTCCCAGTCGTCTCGGCAGGAATCGCTTAAGAGACCTGCCCCTGCTTTTCCTTCCGATCCATGGTCCGTTTCCACCTGGACGCCATGAGGTCCCAACTTGCAGTCAACCACAAGCACCCCATACTCCCGAGCCAAACGTAATAGCCGCTATAGAGATCCTTGAAATCAAAACTGTCGGGAGGAAAAGGACCGATCACCATGACCAACAAGGCGAAGTCCGTCGCGACCAGTCCACACCACCATGCCCAAACATACTTTCGCCGGAACAACGTAAGCACGCCCAGTAACCAAACCGGGTTCGCCCACCATGCGACGTGCAGGAGAACATAGGGGAACGACAATCACATGGAATATCCCGGCACGTCCCACCCGCAGGACTCGGTCGCCTTCCAAGGCGGACCATGCTTAAAAATCGCCGGCAGAGGCAACGCCAGGAGAAACAGCAACACAGTAGCCAGCCGCAACACTCGGCTGATCTTCTGATGCCCCACCGCCATGAAAACGTCTCCACTCAACTAGGTTGAGAAAGGCCATTTAACAAGTGGGCAGACCTTGTTCACTGCCCCTTCGGATTTCGGCCGCCGCATCCGTCCCGCGTCCGCAGCCACTCGGTGTGCTTACCAACCCCACCAACCGCCAGGTGCCCGAAGCTGTTTAGCGTTTGGACTTCCGCGGATTGGCAAGCCGGGGGACCTGCAACCGACGAATGTACCGGCGATCAAACATCCGGTCGATTTCACTTGGGTCAAGAGTCCACTCGCGACCTTGCTTGTCCCGTGCTACGCGTTTTATCGTCAACTCACGCGGTAAAGCCATCCCGCCGTAGGTGATATTCACCAGAAGTTTCCCCATCTGTCCCGGGCGGACCTCGCTTACCAATTTCTTTTCGGTAGCGACTTGGGGCACCTGCAAATCGATGAAGTGTTGCGTTGGCTTGAACTTCATGGTTTTCAAATATTCCCAGACACCATCCGCATCCACTCGCCCATCATCCGAGGTCATTGCCTCCAGGAGTGTCTTACCCTCGAGCGAGATCGTAGCTGACAGGATGCGGGCTCCTTCGGCCACCGACGACGCAACCGTGATGCACAAGATAACCACGGTGGCCAAACCTACTCTGCAACATGCATTCCAAGTCTTCATCTGATACTTCACCTATCTCATTTGCACGATCACCGCCCCGGGCGGAGTCATTGTGAATTTAAAATACCGCTTTCCGCGGTAACGGGATACTTCATTTCTTCCAACTGGTGTGCGAGTATCGGCCGACGTCTCCTCGCCAACCAAAGCCTCATCGACACGTTCTTAGCGGTCGGGACCTCGTCACATGGACACTTATGAGGGCTCGAGGAGCAGCCACTCCAAGGCGACGGCCACCTCAAATGTTAGTGACGCTGGGAACGCCGGTCTAGTTCCCAAGTTTTATTGGCGGCCCATTCCTCCACGCTCCTGCGGCGTTGGGGTGGAGCTTCTCCCTCAGCCCAGACCTCGTCGCCACATTCCAGGGCCCTCCTATCTCGTCGCACCACCGGTCACATTCACCAACATCAACTTTCGCTCTGGCGGCGACACATGATTCTTAAGGCCGCGTAGGGTACCAAATTGAACACAATCAATAACAACTTATAATTCGCCAAATATGAGAAATATTCTTTCCGGACCGATTCCGCATCGACATGCAACAGACCGGCGTGAAGCTCGCTGGCCCATTGAATCATGAATAAGAGTGGGATCGCGCTGATCAAATACAATCCTAAATTGATCATCGTGCACCACCCAAAGAATCCACGCCAATGATCAATATTCACAACGGTTCACCCTGTTCGGTCTCTCAACTCTCATGATCTGTAAAGTCCTGCGGTGGGCTGGCCACGGATCCCATTTGTCGTTCACCCAGACCAGCGCCCGCCACTTTCTCACCCGCCGTCGTCTCCCTGCACCTCAACCAACTTGTCGATTTTGCGATGCAGCCGCTCGATACCGTGTGTTTGCATATCAACCGCCTGCTGCAACTTTCGCACATCGGACCGCAAGCTGTTCA
>NZVR01000188.1 GCA_002701545.1 Blastopirellula sp.
ACGCGACACGATAGCAACGGAACGAGCCACTGCAGTCTTTCACCGGCAGGCCCAGGAGGATGCGGGCGTACAGGTTCACACAGCCACTCATGACACGGCGGTACCAGGGCCAGCCCTCAATGCCTCCGCCATGGATGTAACGCGATCCAATGGCCACATCAACGGCAGGTTCATCAGCGGTGACCGCCGCGACCAATGCGGGGATGTGTTGGGGGTGATGACTGAAATCGGCGTCCAAATTCAGGACCAGAGCATAGTCGTGATCGATGGCGTGTTGAAATCCCATCAGGGTGGCGGAGCCGAGTCCCATTTTGCGTGGCCGATGAAGGCATTGGAGGTGCGGGTCTTCGGTCGCTTGGCGGTCGGCCCATTCGCCCGTGCCATCGGGTGAATTGTCATCGATCACCAGGATGTCGGCGTGCTCGACATGCTGGCGGATGCACTCGACCAGCTGCGGAAGGTTGTCTATTTCGTTGTACGTAGCAAGCGTAACAAGCAGTCGACTCTGCGGTACCATAGTGATCTGTGCTAACGGAATCAGCAGAGTGGCGATCCTCGACTAGCCCAACACCTCCGTAACCACGCGGGAGGGCTCGACACCGGTCAAGCGTTGTTCGAGCCCCTGATATTTAAATGTCAGGCGATTATGGTCGATGCCCAACTGATGCAAGATCGTCGCATTCATGTCACGAATATGAACAGGATCTTGGACGATGTTGTAACTGAAGTCATCGGTTTTACCGTACTCAAATCCGCGTTTAATTCCGGCTCCTGCCATCCAAATGGTAAAGGCCCGCCCGTGGTGGTCCCGGCCATGATTGTCTTTGGTTAATTTACCTTGAGAATAAATCGTGCGACCAAATTCTCCACCCCAAATCACCAACGTGTCATCGAGCATCCCTCGGCGCTTGAGGTCTTGGAGCAGGCCGGCGGCAGGTTGATCGATGGTCTGGCATTGGCCACGCAACAGTTTCGGAAGGCTGCCGTGTTGGTCCCAGCCGCGATGATAAAGCTGGATAAATGGGACGCCCCGCTCGGCCAAGCGACGCGCGATGATGCAATTGCGGGCGAACGTCCCCGGTTTGGCTGCGTCCGGGCCATACAATTCCATCGTTGAGGAGGATTCGTCCGACAGGTCCATCAGGGTCGGCACCGAGGACTGCATCCGGAACGCCATCTCGTATTGAGCAATCCGGGTTAACGTTTCGGGATCGCCGAACGACTCGTAGTGGGTCTGGTTGATGGCAGCGATGCGGTCGAGCATGCGTCGCCGCATGTCGCGGTCGATTCCGGAGGGATTTTGTAGGTACAGGACCGGATCATTCGCGGATCGTAAGGCCACGCCTTGGTGCTTGGATGGCAGGAAACCACTGCCCCACAGTCGCGAGTAAAGTGCTTGCTTTTGGCCAGGCCCTCGAGAGATCATGACGATGTAGGACGGCAGGTTCTCATTGGGGCTGCCGAGGCCGTAACTGACCCAGGAGCCCATGCTGGCCTTGCCTGGCTGTTGCACGCCCGTGTTGATGAAGGTGATCGCCGGATCGTGATTAATCGCCTCGGTATGGATCGATTTGATTACCGTGATTTCATCGACCATCTTGGACATGTGCGGCAGGATTTCNCTGACCCAAGTGCCATGTTCCCCGTGGCGTTGGAATTGAAACATGGGCGCCACGACGGGAAACGACTTTTGTCCCGAGGTCATGCCGGTGATGCGTTGGTCACCACGAATTTCGCTTGGTAACTCGATCCCGTGCAGATCTCGCATGCGGGGATGAAAGTCGAAGGTGTCGATGTGTGACGGGCCACCGCACATGAACAGGTAGATCACGCGTTTGGCGCGGGGAGCAAAATGCGGCAGACCCGGTAAGCCTGTTTGCGGGGCCGGAGCAGTTGCGGCATTTGCCGTGTGGGTCAGCGGTTGCCCTAGCAATGAGGCGAGGGCGGCGCCGCCAAGTGGTCGCGCGGTATTGGCCAGCAATTGGCGACGGTTGAGATGGGTTTGCAGTTCGCGGATGGGATGCATGGGTTGGCCTTTGAACTGTCGGGCGACAGGGGGTTGGTTAGCCGCGGGTGACCGTGGTGTCCAGGTTCAAGATCATGTTGGCGATGATGGTCATGGCGGCATGCGTCGCCATGTCGAGTTTTTCGTCACGAGGGGATTCTCCCACCGCCAGTAATTGCTTGGCACGTTCGGAATCTTTTTGGAAGACGGGGAGTTCTTCGTGGTATGCCTGTTGGAGGATGTCGCGCACGGCCGCGGAAGGTCGCTGTCCTGTCGCCAGGCGATAGGCATAGGCGACCTGATCCACCACGCTGTCGCCGCCTTCCAGCAGCGCCCGCTGTGCCAGTGCCCGCGCCGCCTCGACGAATTGGACATCGTTGAGGGTCACCAGAGCTTGTAACGGGGTATTGGTCGTGAGACGCCGCATGACGCATTTTTCTCGAGTCGGTGCGTCGAACAGGGTGAGGGCCGGAGCCGGGGCGGAACGCTTGTAATAGGTATACAGACCCCGACGATAGAGCTTCTCGCCCTTGTCTTGCACGAAACGTACATTCCCGCTCAGGCTCACTTCGTTCCACAAGCCGGGTGGTTGATAGGGCTTGACACTGGGGCCACCGATTTTGGCAATCAACAGTCCACTGGCAGCTAAGGCGTTGTCGCGAATCATTTCGGCCGACAGTCGGAAGCGAGGTCCTCGCGCTAAGAGTCGGTTCTCCGGGTCACGTTCTAAGAGTTCCGGCGTTGTTCGTGAGGTCTGGCGATACGTGTTGGACATCACGATCAGTTTGAGAATGCGTTTAATATCCCAATGGTTTTCGGCGAAATCGACCGCCAGCCAGTCCAACAAATCAGGGTGACTGGGCCACTCGCCTTGCGCTCCGAAGTCTTCGAGTGTACTGACGATGCCGCGCCCAAACAGCATGTGCCAATAACGATTGACGGTGACGCGCGCGGTCAATGGATGGTTAGGCTGGACCAGCCAGCGGGCCAGGCCAAGTCGGTTTGCTGCGGCACCGGAGGGCAGGGGGGGCAGTGCCGAGGGCACGCCCATCTGAACCTCTTGGTCCTTGCGTGGCGACGCGTAGTTGCCACGATCGAGGATATAGGTCGGGCGCATTTTGGCGACGTCCGTCATGACCATCACCGTAGTGACCGGTTTTTCCAACTGGGTCACTTCGGAGCGTGCTTGGGTGAGCTCTTGCGTCAAACGCTGATAGGTTTTGTCGACGGTGGTCAGGTAATGGGTTCGCAACGCCTGCTGCTGTTGCTCGGTCCGGTCGGCGGCGGCGACCGCAAGGATCGGACGAATGGGATCGGTACCGGCCAAAAGCTGGACTTCGGAAGGGGCCAGTTTGCGGTGAAAGATGTAAACTTCGTCGATCGCGCCCTTGAACGGGGAACCGGGATTGCGCCGCCCGAGTTGCAGGGGAGTCTTGTGGCGGATCGTGCCTTGTAGGCGGTCCTCGTTAACATTCCAAGGCTGCTCGACCCCGTCGAAGTAGATTTTCACGCCTGAGGCTTTGCGCGAACCATCGTATGTCACAAAGACGTGTTGCCATGCAGACTTCTTCAACTTGGCTTTGGTGGTGACTTTGATCGCATTGGTCGGCCAGGTATCGATGATGTGCACGGAGACATTGCCTCCCGCGCATAGCAGGTCATAACCTCGATACGCTTGGCCGTCATTCATCTTGGCGATCGGCGCGCCAGAGGCATCGCCATCCGGTTTGACCCAGCAGCCATACGAGAACGCCTCGGTGCCCTCAAAATCGGCGACATTCCCCAAGTCGACGTAGTTCTGGCCATTGCATTGGAACGCGGATCCTTGCTTGCCGGTCCCCCACGCAACCGGGCCGCGCAGCGTCCCTTTCAGCTTTTCATTGGCGGCGTTCGTTACCTCTTTCCCTTGGTTTTCGTTGAGCGGCAGATGTACCAGTGCGTCGGTGGGCAGTGCCGGTCCGGTTGGTGCGGATTCTTCTTGCTCGGTTAGCCAACGGGTAAATTCTGCCGCAGTGGCGTCGGCCCGTGCCGCTTGGGCTGCTTCCAGATCCGCGACCTGTCGCTGCAATTGTTCTCGNTTTGCGGCGAGGTCAGGGTTGGGGACATCNGCGATGGGTTTCTGGTTCCCTCCGCGTGTCTGCATCCCCGGGTCCGAAGCTTGATTGAAATAGGCGTAGAACTGGTAGTATTCGCGTTGGGTGATCGGGTCGTATTTATGGTTGTGGCATTGGGCGCATTCCAGACTCAGCCCCATCCAGACCATCGATGTGGTTTTCACGCGGTCGACCGCATATTCGACACGGAATTCCTCGGCGATGGCGCCGCCTTCGTCCGTGGTGGCATTGTTACGGCAGAAACCGGTCGCCACTTTTTGCAACGGCGTGGCCTCGGGCAGCAGGTCGCCAGCGAGTTGNTCGATGGTGAACTCATCGAAAGGTTTGTTGGCGTTGTAAGCGTTGATGACCCAGTCACGCCAGCCCCACATGTCGCGGGGNCCGTCGGCATGGAAAACGCTGCTGTCGCCGTAACGTGCGGCGTCCATCCAACGCAACGCCATGCGTTCNCCGAAGTGTTGGGACTGCAACAACCGGTCGACGGCAGCTTCGTAGGCTTCGTCGCGTTGGTCGTTCAAGAACGCGTCGATCTCGGCCGGCGTCGGTGGCAAGCCCGTAAGGTCAAAGTAAATGCGGCGCAGAAGTGACTCTTTATCCGCCGAGGGGCTTAACGTCAGATTCTGTTGTTCCAATTTTTGAAGTACGAAAGCGTCGATAGGATTGGCGACGCGTTGTTTGGCTTGCGGCGTGGGGACGGATGCTTTCGCAGGCGGAATGAAGGCCCAGTGCCCTTCAAATGGAGCGCCTTGTTCGATCCAACGTTGGAGCGTGGCGAACGCCTCCGGCTTCAGTTCGGCGTGCGCATCGGCTGGCGGCATTTGCAGCTCTGGATCTTGGCTGTTGATCCGTTTCCAAGCTTCACTCGTCGCCAGCGTGCCACCAAACATCGCTTGGATTCCTGCCGCTTCGTCGAGACGCAGGTCCGCTTGCCGGTCGTTTTCATCCGGGCCATGACATTGAAAGCAATGCGCTGCCAGGATGGGGCGAATGTCGCGGTTGAAGCGAACGGTGGCGGAAACCGGACCCTTTGCCGTCGAGGTGGTGAACCCACTGCTGAGGAGGAACAGGGCCAACAGAAAACCGTTGCGAAAACCGTTGCGTAAGGGTGCGTATGTCATGGGTTTCAAACCAGAGGTTGGGGCGCTGCAGGGCGTACGAAATGTACCAGGCGGGAGTCGCTTCTGGGGGATCCACCCATTGTAACAGACATCGGGGAAAAGTGGCTACGGACGGCACCTGTTGGCTCAATTGCCGCGGTACATTGCGTGTGACAAGGAGGATGTGCGAGTGACACCNGGGNAGNGGAGGGGGANGNGCGGNCNGTTNGNGGAGATGAAGTTCGGCGACAAATCGAGTAGAATTGGGACTCTCAACCGACCCTCCTCGACGAAGTGCTCGCCATGGTTTCCCACCGCTTGTTTGTTTGTGCCATTTGGATCAGTTGTCTGGCGATGGCCAGATCGGTTGCGGCCGATGGGGCAATCGACTTCAGCCGTCAAGTCTTGCCGATTCTGTCGAACAAATGTTTCGTTTGCCATGGTCCGGATGCCAAGGAGCAGGATGCCTTACGGTTGGACTCGCTCGCGGGGGCAACACGCGATCTTGGCGGTTATCGTGCCATCGATCCGCAGGAACCTGCCGCGAGTCGACTGCTGGTGCGAATTCACTCTGCGGATGAGCCGATGCCACCGGCGGATCATGACAAGCAGCTGACAGACGCCGAACGAGAGATTTTGACGCGGTGGGTCAAAGAGGGCGGGGAATACGCCAAGCATTGGGCGTTCGTGAAACCGACCAAAGCGGCGTTGCCGGATGCTGCGGGGCGAGAGATAGACGCACTGATTGAAAAGCAATTGACGCAACACGGTGTGACGTTCGCCGACGTTGCGGATCGAGCGACGTTAGCCCGCCGGGCGGCAATGGTCCTGACGGGATTGCCGCCGACCCCTGAGCAATTGCGCACCATGTTGAATGATCAGGCGGAGGGTGCATTTGAACGGTATGTCGATCGCTTGCTGGCAAGTCCGCGGTATGGGGAACATCAGGCACGCTACTGGCTGGATGCCGTGCGGTACGGTGACACCCATGGCCTGCATCTGGATAATCGGCGAGGCATTTATCCTTATCGCGATTGGGTCGTCCATGCATTGAATGCGAATCTGCCCTTGGATCAATTCATCACGTGGCAACTGGCCGGTGACTTGTTGCCAAACGCCACGCTCGAGCAGCGCGTTGCGACTGGATTTGTGCGGATGAATCCAACGACCGGAGAGGGGGGAGCCATTCCTGCCGAATTCCAAGCCAAGAATAATTTTGATCGCGTGGAGACGTTGGGGACGGTGTTCCTGGGCATGTCGTTGACCTGTGCCCGTTGCCACACACATAAATACGACCCGATTGCTCAATCGGAGTACTACGAACTGCTGGCGTTTTTCAACAGCACGGCCGAACCTTCGATGGACGGCAACTCCTACACCTACGGGAATACGATGAAAGCGCCGGCGGATCAGGCGGCATGGGGACGTTGGCAACAGCAGGTGAAACGCCGTGACGCGTTGCTAAGCACGGCCGCAGATCGCGTTGCCGGTGACGATTTCCCCGCCGCGGCACGCAGCAAGTGGGACGGTGCGGGGCCGCAGCAACAGTTGCTGCAGTTGGCCGATCCGGCAGGCTCATTCGCGGGCACGGAGTTGCAAACCCAGGCCAGCACGCTGGACGCGGAGATGAAAGCGGCAGAAAAGACATTCACGACCACGTTGGTTGCCGTCGAGTTGCCGAAACCCCGCGAGACGCGATTACTGAGACGTGGCGAGTATCATTTGCCTGTGGGAGATCCGTTGCAGCCAGGGGTGATTGATGTGATGGGCGCGCTGCCCGCTGAAGCCCCCAGGAATCGGCTTGGACTGGCCCAATGGTTGACGTCGGCCGAGCATCCACTGGTTGCGCGGGTATTGGTCAATCGCATTTGGCAACGCGTATTCGGCTATGGGTTGGTGAGGACTCCGGAAGATTTTGGCTTGCAAGGTGAACAGCCCACGCACCCGGAACTTTTAGATTGGCTGGCAGTGGAACTGCACGAGAGTGGTTGGGACTTGAAGCACTTGCTGCGCCTGATGGTGAATAGCCGGACGTTTCAGCAATCCTCGGTCTGGCGCGCGGATCTGGATGACCCCGAGAATCGCTTGTTCGCCCGTGGGCCGCGGCACCGCTTGGATGCCGAGGTGATTCGTGACTTGGCCTTGTGGAGCAGTGGTCTTTTGGCAGAAGCCATGGGGGGGGAAGGCGTCAAGCCGTATCAACCACCCGGTATGTGGTTGGCGCTGGCACACCCCGGTAGTAATACCAAAAAGTACGAACGCGACAACGGCGCCCGACTGTACCGGCGTAGCCTCTACGTCTATTGGAAGCGAACCAGTCCGCATCCGATGATGACGTTGTTTGACGCTCCTAGTCGCGAGTCCAGTTGTGTGCGGAGATCCCGAACGAATACCTCACTGCAGTCGCTCGGTCTGCTGAATGAAACGCAACGCGTTGAAATGGCGAGGGTGTTTGCCCAACGCCTGCTGACGCAAGCGGATCAGGACCAGGTGCGGTTGGACCTGCTCTTTACCCTGCTCGCCTGTCGACCGGCCAGTGAGGTTGAACGGCAAGCATGTATGCAGCTTTTAGAGCAACTGCGTGAACGCTATCGGCAAGCACCGAAGGATGCGGCGGCATTGGTGGCGATTGGTGACGCACCGCGCGATGAACANCTGGCGGAGGATGAATTGGCCGCCTGGACGCAAGTGGCAATTACCGTGTTGGCCAGCGATGTGGCCTTGATGCTCTACTAAATAAGGCCAGAAAACGGAGACAGTACAATCATGGTCCATCCATTGCGTGAACGTGACTTGATGCTCACGCGGCGGCAACTTTTTGGCCGAGCTGCCTTAGGGCTCGGTACCGCTGCCATGGCAAACTTGTGGGGACACGAGTCCGAGGGCGCGGTCAAGCGTCGCCCGGACGGCGGTCTGCATCATGCTCCCAAAGCCAAGCGGGTGATTTACCTGTTCATGAGTGGCGGGCCCAGTCACTTGGACTTGTGGGATTACAAACCCAAGCTGAAGGATATGTTCAATCAGCAGTTGCCGGCGCACGTCCGCGACGGCCAGCGTGTCACTGGAATGACCGCAAATCAAAGCAATGGGTTGCCCATCTGTCCGTCGAAGTACAAATTCACGCAACAAGAGAACAATGACCGAGGCGTTTGGGTCAGTGAACTGTTGCCCCATACCGCACAGGTGGCGAAGGAACTGTGCGTGGTCCATACGACCTTCACCGAAGCGATCAATCACGATCCGGCCATCACCTACATTCAGACGGGAAGTCAGATCCCAGGACGCCCCAGCCTGGGAGCCTGGTTGAGTTATGGCCTCGGCAGTATGAATGAGAACTTGCCGAGCTATGTGGTGATGCACGCCAAGACGAGCTTTGCGGAACAGAGTCTCTTTAATCGACTGTGGGGTACGGGTTTCATGCCCTCGGATCACCAGGGCATGCTGATGCGCAGTCAGGGAGATCCCGTCCTGTATCTCAGTAACCCGCCCGGGGTGTCGCGCAAAGATCGTCGCGCGCAGTTGGACGCGTTGGCGGCCATCAATCAAGCGCAGCACGCAGCATTTGCCGATCCCGAAGTACTAGCCCGCATTCGCCAGCACGAAATGGCCTATCGGATGCAAGCTTCCGTGCCCGAACTGATGGACCTTTCTGACGAAGGCGAGGGAACGTTTGAATTGTATGGTGAGGAAGCGAAGGTGCCGGGCACGTTCGCTGCCTGCTGTCTGAATGCCCGCCGACTGGCGGAGCGGGGAGTCCGGAATATCCAGATTTTCCATCGCGGCTGGGACGCTCACGGCGGACTACCACGGGAACACGGTTCGCAGTGCGGCGACATTGACCAAGGTTGTGCCGCTTTGATTCTCGATCTGAAGCGACGTGGGATGCTCGACGAGACACTGGTCGTGTGGGGTGGTGAGTTCGGTCGAACGGTCTANTGTCAGGGAGGACTGACGCGTGAGAACTATGGTCGCGACCATCATCCGCGTTGCTTTACGACCTGGTTAGCTGGCGGGGGCGTGAAACCGGGTATCACATATGGTCAGACCGATGACTTTGGTTACAACATTGCCGACGCAGATGGCGTTCCTCTGAATCCGCAACCCGGGAAAGAGACGTGGACGCCCGGCACCATGCACATCCATGATTTGAATGCGACGATCTTGCATTTGCTGGGGATCGATCATCGACGGTTGACGTTCCGCTATCAGGGACGCGATCACCGTTTGACAGATGTACACGGACACGTCATTCACGATCTGCTGGCCTGATGGATCCGTGGGTTGCCACGGAGGTCCGAGACCGCAGTGTGACGCATTGGTCGCGTCGTGTGTGGGCCGAGTTGTGATGCGTTACAGAAACTTTTAGCTCCTATCCTCGATGAGGACTCAGATGATGCGTATTGGATTCACTCTGGCGAGCACGCTGGTGGCCCTGCTGACATTGCCATGCAACACCTGGGGGGACGAAGCGGGAACACCTGGGATTTACGCGCGAGAGAATCTCGTCGCCTGGTGCATTGTGCCGTTTGACGGCAAGAAGCGTGGTCCCGCAGCACGAGCCGAGATGCTGAAACGCATTGGACTTCAGCGGGTGGCTTACGACTGGCGTGATGAGCACATCCCGACATTTGAGCAGGAGATCTTGGAATACAAGAAACACGGGCTGGAATATTTTGCTTTTTGGGGAACTCACCCGGAGGCGATGAGATTGTTTCAGAAATACGATCTCCACCCCCAGATCTGGCAGATGATGAGTGTTCCCGCGGCGACGCCGGCAGAGGAACGCGTGGCCGAGGCCGCGAAACGTTTGTTGCCGGTCGTGGAACAGACCCGCGCCATGAAATCAAAGCTGGGGCTCTACAATCATGGCGGCTGGTCCGGCGAGCCAGCGAATCTCGTGGCGGTTTGTAAATATTTGCATGAGCATCACGATGCCACGCATGTCGGGATTGTCTACAACCAGCATCACGCTCATGATCATCTCGATGACTTCGCCGAGATCCTGGCACTGATGAAGCCTTATCTGTTGTGCCTCAACCTGAATGGGATGACCCGCGAGGGCGATCGGCGTGGCCAGAAAATCCTGCCGTTGGGAGAAGGTGAGTGGGACGTGCACCTGCTGAAAGTCATTCGTGACTCTGGATACGCTGGTCCGATTGGCATTATCGGGCATACCCAGGATGATGTGGAGCTACGTCTCCGCGACAATCTGGACGGCTTAGATTGGATTGTGCCTCAGTTGGCCGGCAAACCTGCTGGTCCCAAAGCGAAATTGCGGACGTGGGATGCGGCCAAGAAAAAAGCCACGGCAGTGAATGCGGGGACACTGCTCAAAGGAAATGCGGCCTATCGGAAAGCACCGCTGACGGTCGCATCTCGGGTAACCCTGTCCGATCGCTCGAATTACAACATTTTGGTTGCCAGCGATACGAAAGCATCCGCCGCGCATTGGGAACTGTTCTCCATGAACGGCAGTGGGTTGTTGACTTGCTATTTGCCGGGATACGAGCCCGATCATGTGCGGTCATCGGCGATGATTTGTGATGGTCGGCCGCACACCGTGGGCATGATTTACGAGACCGACCGTGTGCGTCTGTTTGTAGACGGTCGGCAGGTAGCCGATCAACGAGTGGCATCAGGTGGCCGGCCCGTGGTGGCGGGTGGTCTGGGTATCGGGCGACTGGTGAGTGGCGACATTCGCAGTCGGGGGCGTATCGACTGGGTACGCATCACACGCGGGGTCGACAAGGCAGGCGTTGGGGCCAAGGAGGCTGGCGCCAAGGACGATCGCACGTTGTTGCTGTGGCGAGCGCAACCGGCGAGCGAACAGACGTCGGGTGCGGCGTCCGTACGGAACTGGCCGCAGGAACCTTCTTCCGAGTTTGCTGCACGTTTGTTGCGGCAGGCGACGGCAAGCGGAGATCCTCAGCGGGGTTTGGCGGTGTTCGCGTCGGCGAAACTAGCTTGTTTGTCATGCCATCGCGTGGGCGAGCACGGTGGCCAGGTGGGGCCGAGTTTGGCCAAACTGGGAGCGGAACGCAAACCACTGGAAATTGTCTCCAGTGTCTTGTGGCCTCGAATGGACGTCAAACCGGAGTACGCGGCACGACTGTTTCTGACCGATGACGGACGGTCTCATCGGGGGTACGTCTTGAAACGCAACGCACAGCAGGTGACGCTGCGCGATCCAACCCAGCCAGACGTACCGCGCATCTTGCAGGTGGAGTCCATCGAGGCAGAGCAGGATGTGGGAACGTTGATGCCCGATAATCTGCTGGCAACACTGGATTCGCAGCAGGTCAATGATCTGCTGCAATTCCTGCTGGGGTTAGGGACCGATCGCAGTGTACCGCAGGCGGAAATGGATGCATTGCTGGGACATGCGAACGGGCATCTGCAGGGGCCGGCCAGTTTTCCGCATGATCGTAAGCCGCTGGAAACGGCGCATTGGCCTGCCTGGAACGAGCCGGTGAATCGCGACCGAGTGTATGATTTTTATCGCAAAGAAGCGAGGTATTTTCGCGATCAAGCGCCCCAGGCGACGCTGCTCGCCGAATATCCGGGATTGGATGGCGGCACGCTCGGACATTGGGGGAACCAAAACGATGATGTGTGGGCCAGCGACCGTTGGAATGCGACACAACTCGATACGGTCCAGGCGGGAATCTTTCGCGGTGCCGACGTGACCGTTCCGCGAGGTGTTTGTGTTCGACTGAAAGACGATGTGGCGACCTGTTTCAATCCGGACACACTGACGTTCGATGCGTTGTGGAAAGATGGTTTTTTGAAGTTCTCGAGTTTTCGACACGGCTTCTTGAATGGCGTGCTCTTGGATGGAACCGCGTTGCCGCGACCGGAAGCAGCGCAGCTTGACAAGCCGTTTCGCTATCGCGGGTACTATCGCCGCGGGAATCAGGTGAGCTTCGCTTATGAACACGGTGGGCAGCATGTTTTAGAGACACCCGAGTGGCGGGAAGGGCGGTTGCAGCGCCAGATTGTGACGGCGCCAAAGCCGACGGCACCGCCGCACACCAAAGAGGAGAAACCGCTCCGCTTTGTGACTCCGATTCACCACGGTGCCGGAACGCCCTATGCGATCGACACCTTCGAATTGCCGACCAGCAACCCGTGGAAGGCGCAGCTATTTGTGGGAGGAGTCGCTTTCCTGCCTGATGGTTCGGCGCTGGTCTGTACGATGCAGGGCGATGTCTGGCAGGTGACGGACATCGCCTATCCGTCCAAACAAGCCACGTGGCACCGGTTCGCATCCGGATTGCACCATTGTCTGGGGATCGTGATTGATGAGGACGGGATTTTCGTCCTGGGGCGGGATCAAATTACGCGTCTGCATGACGAAAACGAAGATGGCGTCGCGGATTTCTATGAATGTTTCAGTAACGCGTATGTGACCTCGCCTGCGGGACACGATTTTATCTGTGGTCTGGAACGTGACTCCGACGGCTATTTTTACCTGGCGTCCGGGAACCAGGGCATCGTCAAGATTTCACCCGATGGGTCACAAGCCGCGGTCGTTGCCACTGGATTTCGTAACCCCGACGGCTTGGGGCTGTTGCCGGATGGGACGGTCACCGTGCCCTGTTCCGAGGGGACTTGGACTCCGGCGTCGATGGTCTGCGCCGCACGGCCGGCCAAGGCTCCCTCGTTTCACGGGATGGGCGGACCTCGGGATGGTGTCGCGTTGCAATTGCCGTTGGTTTACTTGCCGCGCGGGGTCGACAATTCAGCCGGCGGCCAGACGCTGGTGACGAGCGACCGGTGGGGGCCGTTGCGCGGCCAGCAGTTGCATTTTTCCTTCGGTACCGGGTCGCACATGTTGCTGCTGCGCGACGAGGTGGCAGGCCAATTACAAGGTGCCGTCGTGCCGTTGCCGGGCGAATTTCGCTCCGGCGCCCATCGCGGTCGATTTAACCCCGTTGATGGCCAGCTCTATGTTGGGGGAATGCAGGGCTGGGGTAGCTACACACCGGATGACGGTTGTCTGCAACGAGTGCGCTACACCGGCGCGCCCGTGCAGTTACCTGTGGGTTGGCGAGCGCATCGGAATGGAGTCGCAGTGACCTTTGCCGCTCCTGTGAACCGTCAGGTAGCGGAAGATGTGAAGCGCCAGTTCGCGCAATGCTGGAACTATCGCTACAGTGCTGCCTACGGCTCTCCCGAGTATTCCGCACGCCATTTCGGGTTGCGAGGGCATGATCGATTAGCGATCCGCCGCGCAGTCGTGAGCGGCGACGGCAAGACACTGTTTCTGGAAATTCCCGACCTGCAACCCGTGAATCAACTGCACCTGCTGTTGACCACGGACCAGGGTCAGGAGCATGAATTGTTCGCCACCGTCCATGCGCTCGGAGAACCGTATACGAAATATGAAGGGTACCGTGAGTCTACGAAAGAGGTGTTGCCGCATCCCATTGAGGCGGATCTGGCGTGGGCACAAAATGCGGTTGCCAACCCGCACCAAAAGAAGATTGCCGGAGCCCGCGCGGTGCGGATGGAGACGGGGACCAATCTGTCGTATCAGACGCGCTCGGTGCGCGCAAAGCCGGGAGAAGCGATCGCGTTGACGTTGGTCAATCCGGATGTGGTGCCGCATAACTGGGCGCTGGTCAAACCGGGGTCCCTCGCGCGTGTGGGGAAATTGGCGAATCAGTTCATCGCGGACCCGGAGGCTGCCCTGCGACACTACGTTCCGGAGACAACCGATGTGCTGGCTTACACCGACGTGGTGTTTCCAAAAGAGGAATTCACGATCTACTTTCGGGCGCCGGAACAGCCGGGGAGATACCCCTATTTGTGTACTTTTCCCGGTCACTGGTTGATTATGAATGGCGAGTTGATTGTTGAACCGTGATGCGGGGAGGGGCGCCGGCTGCCCCGGGGTCGGGTCAAGCTGGGGGGTATGGGCAATTGCTCCGTAAGCCCGAAAATGGTCGATTGGCGTGGAAATGTCCCTTTCGCTGGTGCCGAATCCAGCGGGAAACGGTGGTGTTTTTCCCAGTTTCTTTGGCTATCATGCTCAGAGTGGCCGAACGTGCTTCACCTAAAAAGCCGAATGGTATAATCTATAGGTGTTACGTCACCTATTTGCCGAAATTGATAATCCACACAAGAGGTGCCTGATGGCAGTCTTACTCACCGAAAAGGCAGCAGCCGAAATCCAAAAAGTTCGCGAAGAGCAGAAATTCGAGCCGGAGATGTTCCTTCGCGTCGGGATCACCGCCGGTGGCTGCAGTGGCTTCAATTACTCACTTGGATTCGACAAAGAATTCGATGAGAAAGCGGACAGCGAATACGAATTTCACGGTGTCAAAGTCGTGGTCGACAAGAAGAGTGACTTGTACCTGGACGGTACGACAGTCGACTTCTACGAAGGCTTAGAGCGACGCGGATTCACGTTCGAGAACCCGAACGCCACGAAGTCCTGCGGATGCGGCCACTCGTTCCAGGCATAGTCGCGACTTCATGAAATATGACAACGGGTATCCACCGGGTATCCGTTGTTTTTTTTTTGCACGGATGGTTGTGAGTATGCTCGCCTGTTGAGCGGACTGGTTGTGGAATACAATACCGCTCGGTGGATGGTTGCAAGTTTTCCTTGAAAGGTTGGTCTGTGGCGGACCCTCAGCAGATACACATTATTGGCATCAGTGACGACGGTCTCGAGGGGCTGACTTCGCGGGCGCGAGAGCTGATTCAACAGGCGCAAGTACTGATTGGCTCCGCGAAGGCGTTGAGTTCCGTGCCCGAGTCGGCTGCGGATCGAGTCGAGTGTTCTGGAGACCTGGGCGCAATCGTCGATCAGATCCAGGCGCGTGATGGCCAACGGATGGTGTTGTTGGCACTGGGGGATCCGTTGTTTTATGGCACCGCTCGGTATTTGTGCGAGCAACTTGGGAAAGAGCGTTTCGACGTCTTGCCGCATGTCAGCACCATGCAGTTGGCGTTCGCCCGCGTGAAGGAAAGTTGGGACGAGGCCTATCTGACGAATCTGGCCAACCAAGATCTGAGTCGAGTGATTGAGAAAATCCATGTGGCGGAAAAGGTGGGTCTGTTCACGACGGACGAGATCACTCCGAACGTTCTCGCCGAGGCGTTGCTGGACCGCCGTATCGATGGGTTCACCGCCTATGTCTGTGAGAACCTGGGGGCACCTGACGAGAAAGTGACTCACGGGGAGTTGAGCGACATTGTCCGGGGCACGTTTTCCGGCTTGAACGTGGTGGTGTTGGTAAGGAAACCGGAGGTGCCGGATCGTCCTCTGCGGATGCAGGGCCGGCGCCTCTTCGGAAATCCAGACGAAATGTTCCTGCAGTCCAAGCCGAAACGCGGGTTGTTAACTCCGGCGGAAGTTCGCTCGATTGCACTTGCGGAACTCGACCTGGGGCCCAGCAGTTTGGTGTGGGACGTGGGGGCGGGTAGCGGCGCGGTCGCGATTGAAGCCGCACAAATCGCCAGCGAGGGGCGCGTGTACGCGATTGAAATGGATCCCGAAGATTGTGAGTTGATCAAGGAAAATGCAGCCCAGTTTGGAGTCCAGAATCTGGTCGCCGTCTTAGGCAAAGCACCCGAAGCGTGGGCGGAACTCGAAGTACCGGACGCGATCTTTGTCGGCGGAACGGGCAGGCAGATCAGCTGCATTGTCGAACAGGCGTTTCAGCAACTGCGCCCCGGTGGCCGGTTGCTGGCCAACGTCGGTAGCGTCGAGAATCTGGCGTCGATCCGCGAGTTGTTACATCGGCAAGCAGGTGATGCGAATACCTGGATGATCAATGTTTCGCGGGGTGTGTATCAGTTGGAACGCGTGCGTTTTGAATCGTTGAATCCCACCTTTTTGATTGGCGCCGTCAAGCCAGAGGAAGCGGCACGTGATTGAACCGGAGCAAGCGTTTCCCAAGTTGGACGTGATCGCAGTTGGAGCGCACCCGGACGATGTCGAGATCGCCTGTGGCGGGACGCTGGCCAAGTTGGTGCAACAGGGATACCAAGTGGGGATTGTGGATTTGACGAACGGCGAGCCAACGCCGCTCAGCCCGAGTCCGGAGGTCCGCGAGAAAGAGGCCCAACGAGCCGCCGAGATGTTGGGGTGCCGGCGAGTGATTCTGG
>NZVR01000189.1 GCA_002701545.1 Blastopirellula sp.
AAGGTCTGGCTCGATGAACGCGATCTGAGAAGCCAGGATAAAAAGTGGCAACATATTAAGCGGGGTGTGCCGCTGGCTGTCGAAGTGGGGCCTCGTGATATCGCCGACAACAAAGCGTTTGTGAGTGTTCGTGACGGTGGCAAACAAGGCCAGGATCGCGCTGCCTTCGTGGCCGAAGTCGGAACTCAATTGGATGAGATGCAACAACGGATGTACCAGCGTGCGCACCAATTGCGAGAAGACCACTCCTGTGTGATCGACAATCTGGATGAGTTTAAGCAATACTTCACGCCGCAGAATGCCGACAAGCCGGAGATCCATGGCGGCTTTGCTCACTGTCACTTCACCGAGGATGCTGAAGTGGAACAGTTGCTGAAGGAGATGAAAGTTACGATTCGCTGCATGCCGCTGGCCGATGAAGAAGTCCCTGGGAAGTGCATTTTCACCGGGAAGCCGACATCGCGGCGGGCTGTCTTTGGAAAGGCGTACTAATCAAGGCGTACTAATCGCCGTAGCGGAGAACTTAACCCACCACATGTTGCTCCCGCCGCCGTTCATGCTCGCGGTAGCTTGACCTGAAGGAGTGCGTCTTCCGATGATTACAGGTTTTCACCATACGGGTGTTGTCGTGCACGATCTGCCGGCAATGACCGCTTTTTATCAGGACGTGATCGGTTTAGAGCTGTTGGGGGAGATCGATTCGGTGGCACCTCCGGAGGGCAATCATACCGGCATCCCAAATGCGCGCCGTAAATTGGTGTTTTTGGGAATCGCCGGGGATCATCAAATCGAGCTCGTGCATTACTTGGACCCTCCAGCTGCGCCGGGGGGCACTGGCAGTCACCAGCTGAACGCGATGCACATTTGTTTCGTGGTGGATGATTTGAGAGGCGAATTCGAGCGTTTGCAGGATGCGGGAGTACGGTTTCTGACGGAACCCAAGTTCTCGCTGGTCGATGGCCGTGAAGTGGGCGTTGTGTATGGGCAAGATCCGGAGGGCAACTGGATCGAGTTCATCGAAGGCTTGCCAAAGTTCGCCGCCGAACAGTGAGGCTCCATGATGGCATCTGACGTTGGGAAGCTTGCGACGTTGCGCGGCGCAGAGATTCTCGACCGCTAACTTGGGGGACTGACGTGGAGCGGCGCGGAGCAACGATCGCAACAGGCCACTCGTTGGGGTGGTAAGGTCATGCTGGTCGGGCCGTTTTGTCCGCTCCGGTACTTTGACAATGAGATTTGGGGTTGTTACGATAAACGGCTGTACCGAGTCGNCNCCCCCCCCGCCTCTTGTTGAGGCATCGGTCAACTCATCCCTCCCCGCCAAATGTGTTGCAAAAGGCCTGCGTGGCCTGTCATCTAGTCTTCGAAACTGGATTTTCGAACAATAATAGAGGTTGCTATGCGTACTCATCGTAGCGCACTGATTTCATGTGCCGTGATCTTGGCCTGTTGTGGATCGTTAAGTGCAGTTCAGCCATCACTCTCTGCTGTGACGCCGTTTGGCTTCCAGCGAGGTGCCGATGTCGAAGCGACTTTTTCGGGCGCCCGACTCGAAGATGCCGAAAAGCTGCTGTTTTACTCCCCCGGTTTTGAGGTCAAAAAGATCGAGCCGGTGAACGCGAACTCGATCAAGGCGACAATCGCGGTCTCTGCGGATTGTCGGATTGGCATTCACGCGATTCGTATTCAGACCAAAACGGGGATGAGTAATCTGAAGACCTTCACCGTCGGGGCTCTGCCCACGGTCAATGAAGAAGAACCCAACAGTGATTTTGCTACGCCTCAGCCCGTGGCCATGAACGTCAGCGTTCATGGGGTCGTGCAAAGCGAAGATCAGGACTTCTTTGTGGTGGAAGCCAAGAAGGGGGAACGGATTGTCGCCGAGCTAGAAGGAATTCGCTTGGGTTACACGTTCTTTGATCCCTACCTGGCGATTCTCGACTCCAAGCGATTCGAGTTGGCACGTTCTGACGATGCTGCTTTGCTGCGTCAGGATTGCCTCTGTTCGGTGGTTGCTCCCGAGGACGGAAAGTATGTCGTACAAATCCGCGAGACGGCTTACGGTGGTAACGGTTCCTGTAAATATCGCCTTCACATCGGTAGCTTTCCGCGGCCCACGGCCGTGTTGCCCGCCGGTGGGCGTCCGGGTGAAGAAATCGAAGTGCGTTGGATTGGTGACCCGGCCGGTGACTGGACACAGAAAGTCAAGTTGCCTGCGAGCGAAGATGAAAAGTACGGTCTGTTCGCTGAAGACGACAAAGGCATTGCCGCATCGCCAAACGTGATTCGTGTGGTCGATTTGGAGAATGCCATGGAAGCCGAGCCGAATAACGACCGCGCCATGGCAACCGCCGGCGTGGCGCCCGGTGCCTTCAATGGCGTCATTCAAGAGCCCGGGGACGTGGACTACTTTAAATTCAATTTGAAAAAAGGGCAGCAACTGGACGTACGCGTCTATGCCCGCAAAACGTTGCGCTCGCCACTCGATTCTGTCATCGCGGTCTATCGCCCCAATGGAGCTGCTTTGGGAAGTAACGACGATTCCGGTGGGCCGGATAGTTACCTGCGTATTAACCCGCCTGAAGACGGCGAGTACACCGTGTTGATCCGTGATCATTTGAACGCAGGTGGAGCGGATTATGTCTATCGCATCGAATTGACGCCGATCAAACAGCAGTTGGTCATGACCTTGCCAGAGAAGCAGCGGTATGTGTCCACGCGGATGGTGGTTCACAAAGGGAACCGGATGGCACTCTTGGTGAACGCATCACGGCAGAACTTTGGTGGCGATTTGAGTGTTGATTTCGAAAATCTGCCGCCCGGCGTCGGTTACCAGGCGCAAGTCATGAAAGCAAACCGAGGTGACACGCTCGTGATGTTCACGGGCGATGCCTCTGCCGCGACTGGCGGGTCCTTGGCAAACGTGCTGGGACGTCCGGTAGACGAAAATCTGAAAATTGTTGGTGATCTGCGTCAGCGCACGATGCTGGTGAGGGGCCAGAATAACCGCGATGTGTGGGGGCACGACGCCAAACGCATGGCTGCCTGCCTGGCAGAAGAAGTTCCCTTCACCATTGANATTGTTCAGCCTCAAGTGCCGATCGTGCGTAGNGGTTCNATGGGGCTCAAAGTGATTGCGAAACGCAAGGAAGGNTTCAAGGCAGCGATTGCAGTACGCATGCTGTATAACCCGCCAGGAATTGCTTCCTCTGGTTCGATCTCGATTCCGGCAGAGAAAAACGAAGCGATCATCCCGGTCACTGCCAACGGCGGTGCCGATATCAGCCGCCCGTGGCCGATTGTGGTTCAAGGCATCGCTGCCCATGCGGGCGGTAGTGTTGAAGTCTCCTCGCAAGTTGCCGAGCTGACGATCACCGAGCCGTTCTTCACGTTTACCTACGATAAGGCAGCGGGAGAGCAAAAGACGGATACGAGCTTTTTGGTGAAGATTGTCAAGAAGCGGGATTTCGAAGGGGCCGCCAAGGTCAAGCTGTTGGGCTTGCCTGCCAATACCTCGACGAAAACTCCTGAATTGGAAGTCACCAGTGAGATGACGGAAATCGAGTTCCCTGTGACGATTGCCGAGGCAGCCAAGCCGGCGACCTATAAGTCGCTCACCTGTCAGGCGATCTTGGTGCAGAACAGTGAGCCGATCACCTACACGCAGGGTGGTGGTGAATTGCGAGTCGACAAGCCGTTGCCGCCGAAGGTAGCGGCCAAGCCGGCTCCGAAAGCTGCTGCCAAGCCAGCCGCCCCCGTGGTTGCCGCGGCACCTCCGAAACGGTTGACGCGACTCGAACAGTTACGTTTGGACAAGAAAAAAGCAAAAGAGGCCGCAGCAGGTGGAGGCGGTGAGTAAGACCGCTCGGCTCGGGACGCGCCAGTGAATGCCTTGCTGGAGAGCGTCTTGCTGAGTCCATGCTGTCTCCCGTACTGCAAGTGGCTAGAGAGAATAGATCGCCCCAATTCCTTCACGAAGGAGAAGAACGTGAAGATCCGCAGTTTTACCTCGTTGGTGTTTGCTTCGTTGGCATTGATTCTGATGCTTGCCCCCTCGGCGCGAGCGGCTGAAGTCACTGGGATTGAAATTTATCCCAATGACATTGGATTGCAGACCAATGCGGACTTTCAGAATTTCGTCGTGGTGGCTACCCGGGACGATGGTGTGACGTTGGATGTCACCAAGCAGGTGACGGCCAAGTTTGCCCAGGACGGTGTCGCTCGGATTGATGGCAGTCAGGTGTTTCCTGTTAAGGACGGAGAGACCACGCTCGAGGTGGAATATCTTGGTCACAAATCTCAGGCGAAANTTGCCGTTGCGGATTCTTCCGTCGATCGAGTGATCAGTTTCCATTTGGATGTGATGCCGATTCTCATGCGTGCCGGTTGCAACACCGGAAGTTGTCACGGTGCGAAGAGCGGTAAGGACGGGTTCCGCCTGTCGCTGTTTGGTTTCGACCCCAATTTTGACTACCACAACATCACCCGGGAAATCGGTACCCGGCGGATTAACCTGGCGGTGCCTGAAGAAAGCCTGATGGTAACCAAGGCCGTCGGTTCGGTGCCGCACACCGGTGGAAAACGTTTTGAGTTGGACAGCGAATATTCGCAGACCATGCTCGAGTGGTTGGCGGCTGGCGCCCCTCGGGATCCGGAAACGCCACCCAATGTGACCGCATTAGAGATCTATCCCCCCAAGGCAGTCATCGAGGGAGAGAATTCCACGCAGCAGTTCATCGCACGCGCTCTTTATAGTGACGGAACGAGCCGGGATGTAACGAAGCTGGCTGTGTTTTTGACCAACAACGACAATTCGGCGCCCATGTCTGAGGATGGCCTGGTGACCGCTAAAGCACGTGGCGAAGCGTTCGTGATGGCGCGGTTTGAAACCAAGACCGTCGGCAGTCAAGTGTTGGTGTTGCCCAAGGATTTGCAGTACGAAGCTCCCGAAGTTGTTGGTAACTATGTCGACGAACTGGTGGGNGCCAAGCTCAAGCGGGTTCGCGTTTTGCCGAGTGGTCTCTGTTCGGATGAAGAGTTCTTGCGGCGGGCCACGATCGACATCGCCGGGATGCTCCCGACGGAAGCCGAATACCGCGAGTTCATGGCGGATACGGCGGCCGATAAACGCGCTAAAAAGATTGACGACTTGCTCGATCGTAAAGAATTCTCTGAAATCTGGACGATGAAGTGGGCTGAACTGCTCATGATCAAGTCGTCGAATCAAGTGAGTAAAAAAAGTGCGTTCCTCTATAACAGTTGGTTGACCGATCAGATTGCCAACGAAGTGCCTCTGGATCAGATGGTACGGAACCTGCTCGGAGCCACCGGTGGTACGTTCACCAGCCCGGCGACCAATTACTATCAGCTGGAGCGAGATACGCTGAAGACAGCGGAGAATGTCGCGCAGGTATTCATGGGCATTCGGACGCAATGTGCACAGTGTCACAATCACCCGTTCGATCGCTGGACGATGGATGACTACTACAGTTTTGCTGCGTTCTTTGCCCAAGTGGGGCGGAAGACGGGCGAAGACTATCGCGAGCAGATCGTCTACAACCGGGCCAGTGGCGACGTCCGCCACCTGGTGGGGAATCGCGTCATGGCACCGAAATTCCTCGGTGGCGTCGTGCCCGAGACCAAGGGCCGCGATCGTCGTCAAGTGCTGGCCGAATGGCTGACCGCTCCTGATAACCCGTATTTCTCCAAGAACGTCGCCAACCGTGTCTGGGCACACTTCTTCGGCATCGGCATTGTCGAGCCCGTAGACGATATTCGGGTTAGTAACCCCGCGAGTAACCCGGAACTGTTGCACGAACTGGGACGTCGATTGGTGGAATATAAATACGACTTCAAGCAGTTGGTGCGAGATATCTGTAATTCTCAAGCGTACCAGCGGACGACGGTGCGAAACGCGAGTAACGAGAAGGATGATCGCAACTTTGCTCACGCCAATGTGCGNCGAGTTCCTGCAGAAACGTTGCTTGACTGTCTCAGTCAAGTCACGAATACCAAGGATAAGTTCGCCGGTCTCCCCTTGGGGGCTCGGGCGACGCAAATCGCTGACGGTCGTACCAGCACCTACTTCCTTAATGCTTTTGGGCGGGCCACTCGCGAGACGGTTTGCGCGTGCGAATCGACAACCGATCCGTCGCTGTCTCAGTCGCTGCATATGCTCAACGGCAGCACGACCAACTCCAAGATCACTCAGGGGAAAGTTGTTCCTGAGTTGATCTCTGCTGAGAAAAAGCCGGAAGAAGTGATCGAGTCACTTTACCTGCGGGCGCTTTCGAGAATGCCCACGGATGACGAACGACAACGATTGCTGGCCCTGGCCAACGAAGGTGAGAACATGCAGCAGGGATTAGAAGATGTGTTTTGGGCTGTGCTCAATTCGCGTGAATTCCTGTTTAACCACTAAACATTCGAGAATTAGATAAGTAAGAACGCGAAACAGATTGCGTTGTTTTACGAGGATCGATCTGCGTGATGCGACCCTCGTTTGTGATGGGCAAAACGCATTAAGATTTCAGGTGTAAGGATAAAGACAAATGAGCCGTTGCCTGCAAATGTGTCTGATTGGTAGCTGGGTTCTCGCTTCGGTGAGCGTGCTTTGTGCGGACGACAAGCCGAAGGAAAACGTGGAAAAGATCACCTACGATGACCATGTGCAAGCGATTTTTCGTCAGCACTGCAATACCTGCCATAACGCCAACGATGCCGAAGGTGGTTTAGCTTTGGATAGCTTCGGTAAGGCGATGGAAGGTGGTAGTAGTGGCAAAGTCATTGTCGCTGGCGAATCGGGCGAGTCGCGTTTGTGGAAGTTGATCAATCACGAAGACACTCCCAAGATGCCCCCGGAGCAAGACAAGCTTCCCGCAGAGCAACTCGCAGTGGTAGAAAAGTGGATCAATCTCGGGGCCTTGGAAAACAAGGGCTCGAAGTTCGTTGCCAAAAAGAAGAAGTCGTTCTCGTTTGCGGGTGGCGGTGAAGGAAAACCGGAAGGACCGGCTGCGGNNCCTGCCGGTGTCCTGAAGCAACCCGTCGTGTATAGCGACCGAGCCGCTGCTGTGACGGCTGTGGCCAGTAGCCCTTGGGCTCCCGTGGTGGCAATCGCCGGTCAAAAGCAGATCGTGCTGTACGATTCCAATACCGCCAAGTGCCTGGGAGTGTTGCCGTTCCCCGAAGGAATTCCTTACGTTTTGAAATTCAGTCGCAACGGCGAGTTGTTGCTGGCAGGCGGCGGCCGCGGTGGNCAGTCCGGCTCGGTTTCCGTGTACAGCGTCAGGACCGGAAAACGCGTCCTGAAAGTCGGTGATGAATACGATTGTGTTTTTGCTGCCGATATTAATAACGACCACACACGTATCGCGCTGGCGGGACCCAAACGGCTGATTCGTATTTACGATACGGCCACCGGGGAACTGGTGCATGAAATCAAGAAGCATACCGATTGGGTTTACTCAATCGCGTTCAGTCCGGACGGTGTGTTGCTGGCTTCTTCAGACCGCTCCAACGGTTTGTTTGTTTGGGAAGCCGATACGGCACGCCAATACCTTGATTTGCGTGGCCATTCAGGGCCCATCCACTCCGTTGCCTGGCGCCCCGACTCCAACGTGCTGGCCAGCGCCAGTGAGGACTCGTCCGTGAAATTGTGGGAAATGAACGAAGGCAAACAGGTCAAAAGTTGGAANGCCCACGGNGGTGGAACCAATAGCGTTGCCTTTACNCATGATGGTCACATTGTNACCAGTGGTAATGACAAGACNGTCAAAATGTGGGACGGAAACGGAGCCGCTAAACGNACCTTCCCCGCATTTGGAGAGCTCGCCTTGCGAGCCGTTTTCTCCCACGATGGCAAACGTGTCATCGGTGGTGATTGGAACGGGGATGTCAGGTTGTGGGAAGCTGCCGATGGCGCCCNAGTGGCGACCTTGAAACCCAACCCGCCAACCCTCGCGATGCGCGTCGATGCCGCGGCGACACAAGCCAAAGCGGATCAAGCGGCTGCGGCGACTGCCCTGGCCGCCTATCAGGCCAAGCAAGCGGCTGTGACCGATTACCTGAACAAAGTCAAAGCCGCGGAAGTGAATGTCACGACCGTCATGGCCGCTGCCACGAAAGCGGAAGCGGCACACCAAGCGATGGTCAAGGCTGCGACGGATCTAGCCGCCAAACTGAAGGACGCGACCGCTGGCCGTAATGCAGCCAAGTCNGTGCAGGACAAAGCTCAAGCGGAAAAGAAACAGGCCGATGCGGCGGTTACCGAAAAAACAGCCGCCGCAGCAGCAGCCACCAAAGCTGCGACGCAGGCCCAGACGCCGGCAACCACGGCACTACAGGAATATCAGGCCGCAGATCAAGCGCTCGTGAAAGCGACCGAAGTGTCCGCGGGTGCGTCCGGTGCTGCTCAAGCTGCTACGGAGATCGCCGCACGGTTACAGGCTGATTATGAAGCGGCCGAAAAAGCAGTTGCTGCGGCCAAAGATAGCGTTGCCAAGGCGACCGCCCAAGCGGCCGCAGCGTTCAAAAAAGCTGCCGCAACCGAGGCCGCTCAGAAAGTGAAACCACTTGCCGAAGCCGCTGCTGCCAAGACCCAACTGGCCAATACCGCAAGCCAAACGCGCGTGGCCAAAATGTCTGCTAAGGATGCCACCGCCAAGGACCTGAGTGAAAAACAGAACGCGGCGAAGAAGACGGCAGAGGAAAAAGCCAAAGCGGAAGCGGTTGCGAAAGAGAAAGCGGCCGCGCTCCAAGCTGCCATGGCCGCGCTCAAAACGGCGGAAGAGAATCTTACCAAAGTGACGGCTGCGAAAGCTGCTGCTGACAAACAAGTCGTAACGCTTGCCGCCGCTGCCAAGGAAGCAGCCGCGAAAGTCGCACCAGCCAAAACCGCCGTGGAAAACCTCCAAAAGCAAAAAGCGGATATGGACAAGCAATTGGCTGATGCGAAAGCAGCATCCGATGCCGCTGCCGCCAAAGCAGGGGCTTCCGCCGCAACCGCCAAGGAAGCCGTGGATGACAAGGCGGCGTTTGAGCAAGCTGCAACGCAGTTCCAGGCTGCCGCCGACGCGGCCAGCAAAGTGGTTGCCGATGCAACGGCTTCGATGAAGCAACTGGAACAACAGCACGTGGCGATGACTGAGCAAGTCAAGAAGGCTGAAGCCTTGGCCAAAGCAACCGCCGAGAAGCTCGCGGCACTGCAAGCCCAGTTGAAAAAAGAACAAGCTGCACAAAAAGCCGCCGCGGATACACTTGCGGCCAAAAAACAAGCGCTTGATCAAGCCACCACCGCGCTGGATGATGCCCGCGTCAAAGCAGAAGACGCTGAGGCGGGTAAGAAGTTGTTCAATGAAGCATATGGTGGCAAATAAGGCCCACCATCTGGCGCGGGTATTCTTGTTGCGATTGACGTAACGCTGCGCGTGAACGTGCGCGATGTCGAAGCGAATCGATGTGCCGCGAATCGGTCGACCATTGGCCTGTGTCTGGCGCGCTTCCTCTGCCGGCGCGGCCTGGGAATGTCAGCTCCAAGTGGAAAGCGTGGGCGACATCGGCATATTCACGCGTATCTCTACGAATTGGTATATCTACTAATTAATTCGTTGACAGGGGCTCGAGGTTCGGTAGAATGCCCGACGTGAGTTTCGACGTGGACTTGGGGGTGGCATGGCGCGACCAAAGCAAGATACGCCAACCGAGGGCGAGNTGGAGATCCTGAAAGTGCTCTGGGAGCGTGGGCCGTCCACCGTGCGTGACGTGTTGGATGTGCTCAACAGACGGCGACCGCGTGCTTATACATCCGTCATGAGTTTGATGAACATCATGGCGGAAAAGGGGTTAGTGACGCGGACGCCTCGTGGACGAGCATTTGCTTATACAGCCAAACGTCCGCGAGAAAAGACGTTGGGCAAGATGGTGAGTCACCTGTTGGGGCGTGCTTTTGACGGCTCGGCGTCGTCTTTGGTTTCCCAGTTGCTCGACCAATCGAAACCGACATCGGATGAACTTGCTGAAATTCGCCGGGCAATTGACGCGTACGAGCGAGGGGAGGCTCCGTGATGCATGCTGCGACGTTCGCATTCATTTCTCAGATCGTGGCCAACACGCTGTTGCATTCGCTTTGGCAATGCACCCTGTTGGCGGTTGCGTTGTACCTGGGAGTGCGTTGGTTTCGACCGGTGGCTGCGCGGACGCGCTATCTGCTGTCGGTGGGGACATTCTGCTTGATGGCCTTGGTGCCTCTGGGGACGTTAGCATTGTTGTGGCAAACGCATGGTGGCGCAACGGCAGAGAGTTTCCCAGCACATGTCATCGTTGGCGATATGACGGAACATTTCGAAGGCACCGAGGGTGCGACGGCTGGCATGGGTGCTGGAGGTTTGGTTAACCGCTGGCTCGTTGTGGGTTGGCTGGTAGGCGTCGCTGTGTTCGCGGCGCGCATGGTATTTGGCTATGTCACGACACTGTGGCTGCGGGCGATTGCCAGGCCGATCGGTCCAGAATGGGAAGCTCGGGTGCAGCGGTTAGGGCGTCGGATTGGGATCAACTCGCGGCGCCGCGTGTTCGTTTGTGCGCGGATAGGACAAGCGGTGGCGGTAGGATTTGTGAGACCTGTCGTCCTGGTGCCGTTGACGTGGTTAAGTGAGTTAACGCCTGAGGTGTTAGAGGCGGTGATTGCACATGAATTAGCGCACATTCAACGTTGGGATTTGTGGGTCAACTTGGTGCAACGCGCACTGGAGGCCCTGCTGTTTTATCATCCCGCAGTGTGGTGGCTTTCGCGGCAGATTCGTATGGAACGAGAGTTGTGTTGCGACGAGTCAGCTGCTGCGATCGGGGATCGGGCGGTCTATGCACGATCATTAGAGTCTGTTGCGCGGGTAGCATCCCGCAATTTAATTTTGGCAACTTCGATAGGTGGAGGACAAAAGATGAAGCTTCTGACGCGCGTTCGGTATGTGCTGGGTATGCGAGCGGAACCCGCACAAGCCCATGGGAGTTGGTTACCACTGGGAGCGTTGGCACTGGTGGTACCACTCGTTGTTATGTGCATCAGCACTGGTATGGTCAGCCCCATGTTGGGAATGTCCGTAGCGCAAGCTGATGACGAGAGACAGAATCGCGAGGGTGAGGAGCGACGATTCCGCGATGGTGATCGCCCACGTGAAGGCGACCGACGCCCCGAAGGTGATCGCCCACGTGAAGGTGACCGACGTCCGGAAGGCGACCGACGCCCTGGAGGTGATCGCCCACGCGAAGGCGACCGACGTCCAGAAGGCGACCGGCGCCCCGAAGGTGATCGACCGCGGGGTCCAGAGGGAAGTCGTCCACCACGTCCGGAAGGGCGAGGTGGGCCGGGTCCAGACGCATCGCGCGAAGAACGGATGATGCGGGCGTTGGAGATGCTGTTTCGCGAGGTACAGTCTCTGCGACGGGAAGTGAACGAATTGAAGTCGCGCCTTGGCGGACCTCCGCAGCGATTCCACGGTGACCGACGTCCCGAAGGTGACCGCCCACGCGAAGGTGATCGACGTCCCGAAGGTGATCGACGCCCAGAAGGTGATCGCCCACGCGAAGGTGACCGACGCCCCGAAGGTGATCGACGCCCCGAAGGCGACCGCCCACGCGAAGGCGACCGACGTCCAGAAGGTGACCGACCACGCGAAGGTGATCGACGCCCCGAAGGCGGCCGACCTCCGGCCAGGAACCCATTTGTTGACTAAGCTGGTATCGGCTATACGCAAGATGACCTCGGGGGCTTGAAGAGTCACCGAGGTCTTTTTGTTTCTTGTCCGCGTGCCGAAGGCCAGGTTGGAGGCGGACTACATGGCGAGCGGGTGCGGGTAGCGCGAGGTGCGCCCCCTATTGTTGTGGTTGATGCCGACATAATCGCTACAGGTGAAATGTGCGGATTGGATATCGTCAGCAAACATTTGCTCGCTTCAGTTGGCTTCTCAACCTGAAGCTATGCTCCAGTAGGTCGGGGCAAAGTTGACCAAACAAGACACTCGTTTTTACGGTTGGGGCGCTATTTTGAGGAATAGACGTGGAAGTCCAATTCGATGGATTCCCCGCCTGCGAGCCAGGTTCCCGGTCTTTGTGCCTCGCTGCCGCGCAAGAGCATGACACGGACGCATTGCGGGCTGCTTTGCAGGCTGCAGATGTGCCATTTCACGAGCCTTTCTCAGCGGTACTCTGCTTCGAGCTCACTCCGGAATCACTGCGTAAAGCGTCTGCTTGGTGGAGCGTGCTGGATCGTCGGGAGTTGGAGTCGATTCGCTGCCTCCTGTCGGACCAACGCGAAGTGCCCACCGTGGCTCGGTTGATGCAGAGTCAACGGTTGAGCAGCTTATTGGCCTGGATGAATGGTCAATGGTTGCTTGATGTTCTCCGTAGTAACCGTCTGATGACCTATTTTCAGCCGATCGTGTCCGCTAGCGATCCGAATCAAGTGTTTGCCTATGAATGCTTGTTGCGAGGGCAGACGCGCGAGGGAGGGGTGATCTCGCCTTATCGTTTGTTCACTGCAGCGCGTGACACGGGGTTATTGAAGTCCTTGGATGCAGCCGCGCGTTTGACGGCGATTGCGTGTTTTCAAAGCAGTCATGCCCCGGCGGAAACAAATGTTTTTATCAACGTGAATCCACGTTCTTTGGATGACCCTTGCCGCAATTTGCATGCCGCCGTGCAAGCGATTTTGGCGTCGGGTTTGGCCCCCGAACGTTTTGTTTTTGAGCTGGTGGAAAGTGATCAGGTGACGGACTTTGACAATCTGTTGCAGATTCTCGATTTCTGTCGAGAGGCGGGGTGCCGCGTGGCTCTTGATGATTTGGGAGCCGGATACAACTCGTTGAATCTGTTAGCCGTCATGAAACCTGACTTTGTCAAATTGGATATGGACCTGATTCGGGATGTGGATCAGGACGCCTACAAGGGGCGGGTCGCAGGAAAACTCCTGGAGCTTGCCAAAGAGCTGCAAGTGAAAACGGTCGCCGAGGGCGTTGAGACGGCAGGTGAGTGGCAGTGGGTGGTTCACCATGGGGCAGATTATGCCCAGGGATACTTTTTTGCCAAGCCAGCAGCGGTACCGCCTCAACCTGAGGTCCAGGTGCCATCTCGTGCCGTCCATGCGGCGGAGTTTGGGGTAAGCGACAGCGACGCTGAGGTGGTGGCTGTCGGAACGGACTTGGGTTCCAAGCGACGGGATATGAAAGGAAGCGACAAGTGACAACGTTGACTTTAGTTGTGTTATGGGCGTTACCCAGCGCCATCCTCTCCCTTTTGTTGGGATTTGTTGTTGGCCGTGCTTTCGGTAATCGTGAGCGCCGGATTACGCTTCAGGCCCTGGTGAAGATGTTGGAGAGCGCCGAAACGTTGAGCAATGAAGTTGATTCACACAACAGTGACTTGGCGAGTGTTGGCCGCTCGGTCAGTAACATTTCGCCTTCGGCCGAGACAACGCAGATTCAGAAGACATTGTTGATGAAGATCTCGGACGTGATCAAATCCAACCAGAAGCTGGAAGACGATCTGGTGTGCGCTCGCTATACACTTGAGCATCAGGCTCAGGAACTGGATCGAACGCGTCGTGAAGCTCGCATGGACGGCTTGTCCGGAGTAGCCAACCGGAAAGATTTTGACGCGACTCTTAAATATTGGCTATCACAAGCCAAGCGGCGCAGCAAGGAGTTTGCGTTGTTGCTGATTGACGTCGATCATTTCAAGTGGATCAATGACACGCACGGCCATGCGGCGGGCGACCGAGTCGTTGCTGGAGTGGGTAAGTTCTTTCGCGAGCGACTGCGCGATACGGATTATGTTGCCCGTTATGGCGGGGATGAATTTGTGGTTCTCATTTCTGATGTGGATATGGTGACGGCGGCTCGCATCGCCGAACAGATTCGCTTGCAAGGAGAGCGGACCAATTTCCAATGCGGCCCGTACGATGCGCATCTTGCGGTGACCTTCAGTTTGGGGCTGGCGACGTCTCGTGCGGATGACAGTGCGACCGATTTGATCGAGCGGGCGGACAGAGCACTGTACCAGGCAAAACAAGGTGGCCGCAATCAATTGAAGTGGCACACCGAATCCGATTCAGCGACGGTGGTCAACACCATCCAGGCCCTCAACGATTCGTCAGCTGGGGCAATGGTTCCGATGACGAGGTAGGTTGGGTCCGCGGTTTGCACGCCGACGGGTGTGCGGTCGCTTTCCGGCTACGATGAGATCCAGTCACGGAAACGGTCTTCGTCGACGTTGCGACCGCTGACTACGAAGACGATGTCGGCATCTCCGTCGAGCTTGGCTTGACCGCTCAACGCTGCCGCAATCGTGATCGCGCCCGATGGTTCGATCTTCAGGCCGTGTTGCTGGTACATCCACTTCATGGCAGCTTGCGTATCGGTGTCGGGGATGGCAAGTGCGGTGGGAATGTTGCGCAAAATGGGCCAGTTATGTTCTCCCACGTCATAGGAGCAAAGGCCGTCACAGATGCTGGTCGGGCGTTCGATACGCACGCGTTCGCCAGCCAGCAACGATTGTTGAAAGTCGTTGGCTTCGGCCGGTTCGACTCCGATGATGTGCGCTTGAGGGAAACCGTCGGCAATGGCGAGTGCGTGCCCCGCCATTAAGCCTCCTCCGCTCACGGCACACAGAAACGTACTGAGTCCGCGCTGCTCGCGTTTGAGCATTTCGACGATTTCCAGACCACCGACACCGTTGCCCGCGATGACCGCATGGTCATCATAAGGGGAGGCTTGAATGCCGTTTTCCTCTTGCGTGATCGTTCGGGTCAGTTGCTCGCGTTCTCCCGTTTCGTGATCTCGAGCGATATCGTAAGTGCGAACTTCGGCTCCCCAGGATCGCGTTCTGTCGAACTTGATTTGTGGTGCCGTATTCGGCATGACGACAATGACACGCTTGCCGTAACGATGTCCGGCGTAGGCGATACCCGAGGCAAAGTTTCCTGACGAATGTGCGGCGACAGGGCGGGTGCCGATGGCTTCCGAATGGCGCGCCATCCAGTTCAGCGCCCCCATCAGTTTAAAAGAACCGACCGGTGTCCAACCGTAGTCCTTAATCCACACACGGCGGTCCCCCTTCAACCCCAACGCTTTTTCGAGGGGATAGGAGCGAATGAGCGGTGCTGGAGAAAAGTGACTGCGGATCACCGGTACCGCAGTCCGCACGTCGTCAATCGTTGGAATGGTTAACGCCACGGTAATTGCCTCGGCTCGACGAAAAGGTCCTGACGAGGGGTATTTTCGCAGACAATCTGGCGAGCGTCGAGATGGGCGAGCGTCTTAAGGTGCGGGGTCGTCGACAGCTCGGAAGCCGCGGATCCGCCCTTGCGGAGTCAGGCCACGGACACTGATCGGTTCCGCCGGCTGATAGATCGCTACATTCCCGGCGCGATCGAGGGCTTCCAAACGAAGAAAGATCTCAGCTGGCAAGTTTGGGTCGGCTTTCCAGACGAACTCACCCGTATTGGCCAAGGCAGCCGCGATGGTGTTCCATGGGCCGTCCGGGCTGGCCGAATACTTCAGCTTGATCGGCAGTTCACCAAGGGCTGCGTCGAACGCTTCCCAGCGAATGACCAGACTGCCGGTCTGCTGGCCTTCACCGTATTGTGCGCTGGTGATACGCGCTTGTGGCGTCGTCGTATCGACGCCGATCCAGATGTCGGCCAAATCGCCCGACTTCGGCGGTGCGCTGGCGAGCAGGTTGTTGCCGTGGATGACCATGCGGAAGCCGTAGACTCCCTCTTTATCAACTTCGACATAGAACGGACTTTGGTTGTCGGGATCGCGGCCCCAATTTTGCCACGACTTGCCGCCATCGGTGGTAGTCCACAGTTCGACACTGGCAACCCCCGCAGGACCGACGGTATCCAGGTCGTAGTCAAGAGAAAAACGTACGGACTTGGTCATGTTGATCTCTTCGCCCGCTGGGAGCATTCCCGGATTGAACCCTTGCGGTTGCGAGCCAGGGGAACTCGCCTCTGGAATGGTGGGGCGATACTCGTTGGCGACAGGGGCGTATTGTTGGGGCGCGGTCCAACTGTTGCCACTGGCAGCTTGCTGGTCTCGGGATGCGAGATTCTCCGTCACCCCCGGCGTCCCTTCATTGACCGCTGGTGTCCCTTCGCCAACAGCTGGCAGTTGGGAGACGTTGGGACTGTTTTCGGTGGGAATGTTCTCGGTGCCTGCGTTGGCGTTGGGGGCCGTTGTTCCATTCGAAACAGGCTTGAATTCCGCACTGGGAGTCGCTTGATATTGATTGAATGGATCGGTCGGGATGCTGGGCGGTGCACTGGCGACACTTGCCGGCAGGCGTTGCAGCGATGACCGCGGTAGGAAGATCCGTCGGTTAACGACGATTTGGTTCTTGGCGGCATCTGCTGCAGAAATGCGTACGTTGATGGCTCGGGCAGAAGTTGTGGGACGCCAGGTGATGGTGCCCAACAGGCCGCCGCCCTCCTGCTCTTTGATGACTGGCTGTGCATCGATGGCAGCAAACGTCTCACCACTTGCGTCGGTGTGCTCGAAACGGAGTGACTGCGGAATCAAGTTGGCGTCAATCGCTTGAAACGTCGTGGTGACGGTTCCGTCGGGAGTGACTTCTGAACGAAAGTCGAGACGGGGTTTGGTGGTGTCAATCACGATCACTTGTTCGACACGTTCCGGCTTGACAAGTACCGGTAGACTTGCGTCCGGAACGGATTGCGAGGCGAACAGGTATTCACCGTCACGTACGGTTTGGAAGATGAATTTACCGGCCGTGGGAGCTTGCCGACTATGAAGTTGCCAACTGTTCCCGCGATCGGCAGAGACATACAGACGTACTTCGGCGACTCCCGCTTGTGCGGCAAACGGGATTTCGAATGAGCTTTCTCGAAAGAAGAATCGCGTGGGGGTGGGCGCTGCCTGCGGAGGTTGCGCTTGCGCTGCGAGATCGCTCGCAGCGACGAGCATCATGACCAGGGTGAGAAAAGCGCCGATTCGCATGTCGTCGAGACGGTGGGGATGAATGTGCCTGTTTGCTGCGAGTGCTAGCTGCGTTGGGCCGCGCAAGCATTGCAGGATTCACTCTATCTTCCGTCATCGGACTCCGTTTTTGGCGACTTGAGCGATAAGTTACGGTTGGTAGGCTGGGTAAATCGGATGCGACTCGAACGCGCCGTGGCGGGCACGACGTGTCCGGTTTTGCGCTGTTGAGTGGGGGCAACGCGAGTCGCGGGCGACACTCGACGTTTACGCTCCCCGGCGTCAACGCGGGTCACTCACGCTCGATCACGACCTGCAGAGGGTCATTCCAATGTTTTTCTTCCGCCGTGTAGTACAGATACACGCGGGAGGCGGGGCCTTCGAACTCACCTGGAATTTCTGCGACCACNTCGAGCGTGAAGTCGATCTTGTTATCGCCACGCACGTCGGGAGCCAAGGAGCGCCAGTAGAAGACCAGTTCACGTCCGTTCTGCTCGTAGTAGTCAAACGCACCTGCCTCTTGCAGTTCATCCAGTTTTTCCTGACGTGCTTCTAAGCCGGCGGGCAGTCCGACGATGGCCGTCGTCATTGGTTGTCCCTGACCTGACGTGTTTTCGACTTGCACCTGTAAGCCGATTGTTGCACCGGCCTTAACGGAAGTTTCTGCCAGTTGGGTGGCCAAGCGAACGGGACACGCGTCTTGATTGCGTGGCTTACGGGTTCGGTAGTCGATGTCGAGTGAGAAGGGCATTTTGTTTTCACCGGTCAAACTGAGGGTCAGTTGGTTTTTCCCTGGTTTGAGCGATCCCCCAATCCCTTGCAGTCGAATGGGTTGCACTTGGTCTGCACTGAATTCGGTACGTCCCACTTCCCCATCGGCAACTTGCACGACGAGTGCTCCGTCCTGGATCTGATGCTTGTTCATTTCCGCATTCAGGACCAGAGCTTTGAGCGCCAGGACCGTGGCTTGTGTTGATCCGAAGCCGCCGCCGCCCGAACGATTGGCCGCGATCCATTGCGTTGCCCGGTGTGCACTGGCAGACCAGATCGCCGGCGCATCATCACCCTGCTGGAGGGCAGCTTTTAGCCAGGNGATTGCGGCGAGCGACGTAGTTTCCATTTGGAGTGATACGCCGCCACTGCGGGTGATGGATCCTTGAGTACCTTGCAGGTGACCGTCTGCCTGTTGCAGCTTGGCCAGCTTTTCCAGCAACGTGTTGGTTTCAGGGCGACTGGTATTCACGGCGGCACAAGCAGCCAAGCCGATCAGATAGGGGTCGTCCGATTTGAGGGCGAGTGTCACGACGTGCGCGAGTTCCTTGTTCAGGTCGCCCTGCTTGGCTTCGGTTAAGGCCCACACGATATACGCATTCGTAATGTCCTTGGGTGCGCTTCCAAAGCTGTCGAGCGCTTTGGAGTTGCGTAAGAAACCGCCTTTTCCGTCGCGGCGAGCCATGAGCCAGTTCGCCGTGCGCGTGACCATCTCCTGGTCGACGTCCCACACGCCTTGCATGTCACGAAACTCCATCAAACCGTAAGCGGTCAGTGCTTCGTGGCCGGGGTCTCCACCAAACCATTCATAGCCTTTTTTCGAGCATTCATAGCCAACGAGTTTGGCATAGCCGTTTTTCAAGAACCCTTTGGCGCGTCGCGTGAATTCAGGGTCAGCGATGTCATGATCTTGCATGAACCGCAACGCCCAAATGTTAGGGTAATTCGACGAGGAGGCTTGCTCGAAACAGCCGTGCGGTTCACGAATGATGCCTTCGATTCCGTCACGGATATCCGCCAAGGCCGAAGGGTACGCGGTCAGCGAAACTTTCAGGCTCCCCGGGACCCATGTCTCGGGAAGCGTCAGCGTGACTTCTTGTTGTGCGTCAAGCTGTCCGGCAATGGCCTGTTGGAAAGGGAAGCCGGGCGGGACGACGCGGATGGTTTTGCGGACGCGATCTTGCAAACTGCCTGCAGTGCCGGAGACCTCAACGGTGGCTTCTCCCGAGTTTCCGACTACGGTCAGCGGGAAATACTCGCGGGTTCGTTCTCCTGAATTCAGTTGCAACTGCTGTTCCTGATCGCCAGTCAGTTCCAGCAACTCGTTGTAGTCGAGTTGCGTGGTTACCGAAACCGGTTTGTCGGTATCATTGTTGATTCCCAAAGGCAGGTCGATCTTGTCTCCCGCAGTCACTTCAAACGGAACCTTGGGTTCTAAGTGAAACGGGATCCTCGCGGTGATCTCGCCTTGCCCGGTACCGATCCGACCACTTTGGTGGCCGTCGAGCAGGACGTCGAATGTGGTCACCGAATCAGACAGAGCGAATTCGATTTCGGCCCGACCGTTTTCGTCTGCGATCAACAACGGATGCCAGTAGATGGTTTCAGTGAAGTCTTGCCGCACAGCATCCTGCGTCGTCGGTTGATGGACATGGGCATATTGCCTGACTGGAAAACGCAGCGGTTCAAGAGATGTTTCGATCTGGGACGAGATCCTGTTCACGGCGTTCAGATCCTTGGCTGCAGCGGCGAATGCCAACTGGCGATACAAGCTCTGTACGTTGGGCAAGGCGTAGTACTCTCCCATCCCACCGAATCCACCGGCCATCCCCGCTTCTTGGAATGCTTTCGCTCGCCATGCCTCGAGTGGTGCACGTATCTTGCGCTTCAGCGCGTCTGCTGCGAGTTGTCCGTCATCGAAGAAAAAGCGATTTTGCTGTGCCCGTCTGCGATTGTCATTCTTGGCGAACGCTTGCAGATTGCGATTCATCCATCCATTATCTCGCAGCTGCGGGAATTCAGCCGCTGCGGGGGCCAGCAGGTCGTTNGGAAGCGCTTTTGCATCTAGCNCCATCCCCAGTGCCATGTCCGCCTCCTCGACCACGTCCACCTCCGCGTCTATGGCGCCCATGAGTTCATAGCCGAGGAATTCTGCTTCGGCCATGGGGTCTTGTGGCTCTGCAATGCTCGCCGTTGCTACCACAGGGCGTATTCCATGTTCTGTAAAAGGCGTGAGAACGATGCTGCCGTTGGAATGCACTTCGGCACCGAGCCAAAGCCCACCGACGATCAGGCAGGCGGTGGCGGTGCCCAGCATGGGCAGCCAATAGCCAACCCCACCGTTGAGTCGCAGAAGGGCCAGCAGCATCAGCGTGACGAGGATGGCCGCACCGCCGAAAAAGACCACGGTGCCCGTCCACCGGATATCCACTTCTTGAAGTTGCTGCATGGCGAGTAACTCGCTTTGGAAGGCGCGATGCGTCGGCTGGTAATTGTCGTAGACCAGCGGCATCTCAGCAGCACTGACGGCCGTTGTCTCAAGTTCTTGCGCGGCACTTGGTTCCCCAGCGTTACTTGCCAGGATAGCGGTCGCGGCGGGAGTCTCGGTCTGAGCAACTTGTGCTTCGTCGACAAAGCGTCGCCACCCCTGAGTGCCCAGCAGCAGGTCGAGTGCTGCGTGAGACTCGGCATCGTCACCGACAAAGAATTCGATGTCCTCCAGGTCCTCGGGGTGTTCAATTTCGGCGGCGAGTCGAAATTGGGTGGTCAAACTTGCTCGTTTTTCATCGGCCAGGTTCAGGACACCGCTATCTACCACGGTGACTCCCATCACGGCTGGTCGAGGGCGGCCTTGTTCGTCGTTGGCTTGGATGATGAGTTTGACTGATTCACCAGGGCTATGCTCCGACTCATGTTCACCTAGCGAGAGTTGCAATTGACGGGTCGGTTTGCGATAGACAAGACGTTCGGCGATGGGGCGGATCGGTTGCTGCGAGTGGTCGTAGAGTGTCAGGCGAATGACTCCATCGACGGTTGGCGGCAGCGGAAGGGTGGTTTGGGTTACCGCTGCCTTGCCCGTGCTCGTATCCGGCATCGGCTGGGTGACGATCGAGGTTTGGCCCACGGAGGCCCCCCGGCAAACTGCGGTCAGGACGAGCGGTTGGCCGGGCTTCGTGGAGCGGACTGCGACCGTGACAGGTTGGTTTGCTGCGATCACGCCTGTGCTCTGCATGACCACCTGGGTGTTCGGATTCACGGCGGGTAAGGNGGGNTGTGTGGTGACCCCCGGGGGGCTTGTGATTTTCAAGCGGTAGCTTGCGTCGCCACCGGTGATTTCAAAAACGCCGCGACCTTCGTGTGCGGTGGTGATGTCGGTGACCGCTCGGCCTTGCGCATCCACGATTTGGCCTTCGATGTGAACCGGTTTTCCGAGCGGGTCGCTGGCGAAAAAGTACACGCGACTGGTAACCCCGGTGACCAATTCGCCACCCTCTGGAAAGAATTGGACATCGACTTTGCCGAGATTGAGAGGGATGGTCTTGGCAATGGTTTCACGTGTGCCGCCATCGTCGACCACCACGGCCAGCGTTGCATCCCCTACGGCGATCTTTTCAGGCAGTCGAAAGCGAATCTGGCGTGTCCCATCGTGCGTGGTCTTTAATTGGTGATTGGTATAGACCGTCTCGCCATCTACGGTGGCCGTGATCACCAGGGGGCGTTCAGAGACACTTCCGCCTTCGGTCCTCTGGGAAGCGAAATCAGCCACGACTTCATCGCCCGGGCCATAGCTGTCACGAACGAATTCGAGTTCTTTCTGGAGTCTTGGCGGACGGTAGTCACGCAGGACGAATTGACGTTTCTGTTCTTCGAACTCTTGGCTGGGGCTTTTGACCACAATGGTGTACGTACCTCCTGGCATCCCGGGGAGAATCTGGAAACTCCCGTTCCCCACACCCCGCTTGGTCACACCTGAAGGCAGAAGGTTGGGGATCGCATTGCCGGCAGGGCCGAGCAGTTCGAAGATGACAGGCTGATCACGTGTGTCTTTCCAGCCGAAGCGCGACAAAGTCAGCGAGCGAAAGTAAACCACTTCGCCAGGTCGGTAGAGAGGCTTGTCGGTGGACAGGTAGGTGACGAAAGTGGGGTCTTTGACGNGGATATGCGTTTTCATGATGTTGCGCGATTTGGTTGCCACTGCTTCCATCTCAAGTCGCGACTGGTCGGTCGTCACGCCGGCCGGCAAGGTGACGTTGTACAGCCCGGANGTNTCGGTCTGCACGGTGTCCTGCAAACAGATTTCGCCCTGCCTGTCGTACAGGCGATACTCGACGGATGTCGACACCGGCTGGTCGTCGACGTTGGTCGTGCGGACTTGGAACGTATTCNTCACCTCNGCTTCGAGTTGATTGGGGCCGGTCACAACCAGGCGCACGAAGTCGGCTGCCAGCGTGTCGCGGCGCGCGTTGGTGCTGGAGAGCGTGAAGGGCGAATTGGGTTGGAAGTAAGCGTAGGCTGCGACACAGAGTATGGCTGCGGCTGACACTGCAAGGATCGACCGAAACGCCTTGACNGCCCTGGAGGCGGGGCGTGGGCGATGTCTCAGGTCGGGGGTCGCACCGGTCTGCGAAGCCGGAGTGGGGGAATGCGTGTCGGCTGGCGTGGCTGCGTCCCGCGACTCCCGCGACTCCCGCGACTCCCGCGACTCCCGCGACTCCGACTTGTCCGGAACTTGCAGTGTGACCGAGGGGCCTTCCAGTTTGGCGGCGCGCCCTACCAACTCGGCTTGCAATTGCACGCGTGCATATTCGCGAGCCACCTCGGGTTCTGAAGTGATCCGTTCTTGCAGCTCTGTCGCATCGGACTCGTCGAGCAATCCGTAAACCAGATCCCACAGTTGCGTTGTCAGTTGGTTACTCATATTCGGCTCCACATCGTGGTCAAGTTGGCTGTCGCATGGGGTGCGTGAGTTCGGCTGGCTTGCGATCAGGCTTCCGCCAGGACTTCGCGTAGCTTGGTGATGGCAAGTCGCATTCGTGTTTTCACGGTGCCTGTCGGTACGCCGATTGCGGAGGCAATCTCGTCGTACGTCATGTCGCCGTTTTGCCGCAGCAGAAAGACAACTTGTTCTTCTTCGCGTAGCGACCGTAAGGCGGTACGAAGCTGGCCAAGTTGTTCTGTTTGTTCGGAGTGAGCATCCGGGGATGCTTGAGTGGTAGCAACCATCATGTCCTCGCTAGGCATCGACTTGCGTTTGCGTCGCCAGGCGGTCTGCCGTACATCCCGCGCTGTGTTGACTGCAATACGAAAGATCCAGGCTCTCACATTCTTGATTTCATGAACTTGCCCCTGATGCTTCCAGCACTTCAGGAACGTTTCCTGTAACGCATCGTGAGCGTCTTCGACGTTGCCCACCATGCAGTACAGCGTTCCCATCAGTTCACGCTGGTGTTCGGCAAAGGCGTCCTGCAAAATCCGCTCGGCGCAGCGGGGTACGCGATTGGCGTCGGTCGCGGATGATTGGGTAGCGTTCATGCGTTCAGAGAATGAGACGAGGGTGAGTCGAATAAGTTTCGTGATTTTACGGGAATTCCCGGTTAGGTGGTTTTTTTGAGCGGTATTTGCGGGCTAAGCCCAAGTGACTGCGGTACTTAGAAATGCTTGCAGGCTCGAGAGTGCTAAACTACGATGGAGATTCAGCGGGAGTGCTCTGTCGGATGCAGGTGCGCCCCCTTGCCAACACCAACCAGGAGTTTGACGCAATGGACAGGAAATGGAGGCTCGGGCTGATTGTGACGCTCGTGTTTTTGGGCGCGGTCAGGGCGAATGCACAGGATGATCTGCTGGACGATCTGTACGGGCGTGGAGTCCATGCGTACAACGCGCAGGATTACCGCAACGCATGGACCATGTTCAATGATGCGATTGCGCAAGGGTCTTTGGATCCGCGAGCGTTCTACTTTCGTGGCTTGGCGCTGACACGCTTGGGTCGCAGTGAAGACGCCAGTGCTGATTTTCAGCGAGGCGCGCAACTCGAAGTGACGTCCAACGCCGTGTTTCCCGTGGGGCGATCCTTGTCACGTATCCAAGGCACGCAGCGTCTTGCCTTGGAGGCCTATCGTCAGAAAGCGCGTTTGGCTTTGCGTGCCCAACGCAAAGTTCGAGAGCGTGCCCGGTACGAACAGTTGCGCCGCAACGAAGAAGGTGTCTTGCGCGCCGGTGTGACGCCGTCGGCAGACTCGCTGCCACAGCCAGGTGATACAGAGAGCAACCCGTTCAAGGATGACAATGGTCTTGCCGAAGGCACGGCAGTCGCAGCGCCTGAACGCACTTCGGGGGGCACGGCCCTGGACACCAGTAGTCCCCAACCTGCTGCCGGAGATGATGGCACAGATATCTTCGGGGGTGGTGATGATAAAGCGATGGACGACGATAAAGGGAAAGGCTCAGACGACGCCGGGAGTGATCTGTTCGGTAACGACGATGCTCCTAATCCGTTCGAGTAACCAGCCGAGGAAGCCCGGGATGGCTTGACTTGTTGCTGGCGTCCCGATAACTGAAAACTCATGACACCGTTGCTTCGTAAAAGTAACGGTGTTTTTATTGATCTAGATGAAAGTGAGCGACATGATCGTTGCGACTCGAATCGCCTTGATGTTACTGGTGGTGCAAGCGGCTACCAGCTGTTTGCACGCGGCTCCTCGAATTACCACGCTGTCGTTACGTGGCCTGCAGATTGGTGGGACCACGCGGATGACCGTTGGTGGATCTGGCTTGACGGCGGATACTCAAGTAGTGCTGCCTTTCGCGGGAGTGAGTCAGAAACTTGTGGGGAATGCGACGCCGCAAAGTCTGCAACTCGATATCACGTTGGATGCCGGGATTGCTCCCGGGATTCATCTTTTGCGAGTGGCCAATGGTCAGGGGATTTCCAACGCCATGGCGATTGGAGTGGATGCGATCCCGCAGCAGGAATTCGGAACACCCATTACCTCGCTTCCGGTCGCACTGTCCGGCAACCTGACGGGGAACGGGATGCTTGAAACATCTTTTGTGGGGAACGCCGGTGAACGGGTCGCCATCGACGTCGAGGCGTTGCGGTTGGGTTCGAAATTGCGTCCGGTGGTGCGTTTGCTGGACGATCGTGGTACGCAACTGGACTGGAATAGCAGTAGCAAACGCATCGGGAATGATGCGCGGATTGAATATACCATTCCCGTGAAGGGAACTTACACCCTGCAGTTACACGACAAATTGTATCGTGGTGCCGCTCCCGGTTTCTTTCGCGTCAAGATCGGGAACTTGACCTTTGCCGATTTGGCTTTTCCCTTTGCCATTGCACGTGATGCTGCCACGCCGATTCGCTTGTTGAACGGGGATGCAGCGGCAGCTCCGTTGTCGGTAGTCATGGAAACGCTACCTGCCAGTGGTGTGGGAGTCGGTACGTTGCAACCACCACAGTTGCTTACGGGTGTGCGACCTCATGTCATCGTGTCGGATCATGCGGAGGTGCTGGAGGCGGAGCAGGCGAAACGCCAGCCTGTGAACCATCCTCCCATTGGAATCAATGGTGTGATCGCTGAGCACAAAGAGACCGATACATACGTGTTAGCAGTCAAGCCAGGCAGTAAGTTGCGGTTTGACGTGTTAGCCAATCGAGCCGGCTCGCCCTTGGACGGTGTGCTCACTCTGCGCAATCTCCAGAATGCTCAGTTGGCACAAAATGACGATCGCCCAGCGACATCGGATCCGGGACTGGATTTCAACGTGCCCGCCAATGTTGATCAGATCGAAGTGGCGCTGCGCGACTTGCAAGGACGCGGCGGACAAGATTTTGCTTATCGGATTTTGGTCTCCGAGATCAATGCCCCCGATTTCGATCTGAATGTGGCTGCCAGTGAAGTGAACATCCCGGTCGGCGGTCGGCAGTTGCTGCGGGTCTCCGCAGTGCGACGTGGCTACAACGGAGCGATTCAATGCCAGGTACACGGCTTGCCTGAGGGAGTGACCGTGACGGGTGAGGGGATTGCGGCGAACAAGACGGAAGGGTTTTTGACACTCCAGGGGCCTGCCAGCACCCACGCGTTCATTTCCATTGTGGGGACCGGCGAGAATGGATTGGTGCGGATGGCTCAGGCACCGGCAGATGCTGTCAGCACTCAACAGCCCTGGCTGCGCAGCGAACTCGCGTATGCCGCAGGACCTGCAAGCCGTATCGCATTGGAGATGGAGGCGGTGGAAGGGCCGTTTCCCCAAGGGGCCCGCGTGCCGCTGAAACTGAAAATGCAACGCGGACAGGGAGCGAAAGAATTGGTCCGTTTGCGGTTTGTCTCGAACCAACCGCCCGCCAAAAAAACGGTGAAAGAAAAGAACAAGGATGTGCAAAAAGATGCGCCCGAAAAAATGCTCCGTCTACGGGAAAATTCGGAAGTCGGTTCCGAGGTCGAAGAGTTCACGGCTGAACTGGTGATCCCTGTCGATCTGCCAGCCCAGGATTGGGAGGGAATTGTGCTCGCCGAGTTGCTGTCTGCGGATAAAAAACAGGTGTTGGAGACGAGCTGTTCCGCGCCGTTCCGGTTCCAAACGAGTATCCCCTATACGCTCGCGTTGGAGAGTGAGCCGGCGATCGAGGCACGTGCAGGTGAGGGCCCCACGCAGACGCTGCGAGGCAAGATTGTCCGCAACGGAGACTATCCCTTCCCCATCACCGTGCGACTGGAGGGTTTGCCAAAAGAGTATCCCAGTCCGCAGGTAACGCTCGAAAGCGGTCAGAGTGAATTCGAGCTCGAAGTGAGATTTCCGAAGGCTGCTGCTGCTGCCGAACTGAAGAACGTTCAGCTGGTCGCTGTCGCACAACCTGACCCGAAAGTCGCGGATCGCGTTGTCCGCAGCAATCAGATTGCCTTGAAACTGAAGGTGGTTGCCGAAGTGGATCCACCCAAAGAGGGGGACTCGCCCGCCGAAGGGGAGTCACCGGCGCCTGAGTAGCTGCAGATGGCAGGAGGGCGGCGATTAGCCCATTAGTATGGTTTTGGGCTGTTTTTCCCGTTGCATCTTTGACAACGGCGAGCAGGCTGGGTATTATCCGTACAAATCCTACCGAGTTCGAGGAAGACGACTTGATCCCACCTTGGTTGCTTCCCGAGAACTATAGTACCTACCAAGATCCATCTACTTCGATGTGAGTGGCCATCAACACCCTCTGTTCAAAACTACAACCGACGTAATCTGAGATCAGATTGCAGTTTTGCAAGCAACATGGAGAGACTCTTATGAAGTGCAAGGGAAACCCTTTAAGTCGTCGCGGATTCCTGACGGTTGGTGCAGCGGGCGGACTCACGCTTGCTCAGCTGCTGCAGGTTGAGAAGGCTCGTGCGGCGCAGAAGCACTATGATTTCATTGAAGCCAAGGCACAAAGCGTGATTCACGTTTATCTGCCTGGTGGTATGGCACATCAAGAGTCGTTTGATCCGAAGCCGTTCTCTCCGATCGAGTACCGGGGTGAAATGGGCACGGTCAAGACGAACACGGGTGAAGTGGTCAGCGAGACGATTCCCAACTTGGCCAAGATCGCCGACAAGTTTGCGATTGTCCGGTCGATGACTCACGGTGAAGCGGCTCACGAGCGTGGCACGCACAACATGTTCACCGGTTATCGTCCCAGCCCGGCGTTGATTTTCCCCAGCTTCGGCAGTGTGATCAGCCACGAGTATGGCCCACGCAATAACTTGCCACCCTATGTGTGCATTCCCAACCAGCCCAACGAGTTCGCTGGCAACGGTTACTTGAGTTCGTCGTTCGCGCCGTTCTCGCTTGGTAGTGACCCAGCCTCGAGTGGTTTCAAGGTTCGCGACTTGAGCTTGCCAAGTGGTGTGGATGAAGGTCGCTTTGCTCGCCGTCGTTCTGCCTTGGAAGCTGTGAACTACTACTTTGCTCAAAAGGACAAGTCCGACAACGTTGGAGCGATGAATACGTTCTACGAGCGAGCCTATAGCATGATCAGTGCTCCGAAGGCTCGTGAGGCTTTCGATATTTCCAAGGAAGACGCGAAGCTGCGTGATGCGTATGGACGCAACACCGCTGGCCAACGTCTGCTGATGGCTCGCCGACTTGTCGAAGCGGGTGTCCGCATGGTCTCGCTCACGTACGGTGGCTGGGACATGCACAATCAGATTACCCGCTCGATGAAAGGTACCATGCCGGCTCTCGATCAGGGCCTGGCAATGCTGATCAACGACCTCGACCAACGTGGTTTGTTGGACAGCACCATGATCATGGTGAGCAGTGAATTTGGTCGTACTCCTAAGATCAATCGCAATGCCGGTCGTGATCACTGGCCGAAGGTGTTCAGCGTGATGCTTGCGGGTGGCGGCGTGAAGGGTGGCCTGATTCACGGTACCTCGAATGCGACCGCTTCTGAGCCCGATCTGGATCCGGTTGGCCCTGGCGACCTGGCGACGACCATGTATCACCAGCTGGGAATCGTGGCTGACAAGGAATTGATGGCTCCTGGCGATCGTCCGATCGAAATCGTCGACGGTGGTAAGCTTGTCAAACCATTGATCAGCTAGTTCCACTGGCAGATGAACTCCGAATTGACGACTCGGCGCTCTCACAGGAGCGCCGAGTTTTTTTGTGCGCGTCCGCCGTTTGTGTTGCCGTTTTGCCGGTGAACGCGGGAGACGCGGGTGGGCAGGAGACGGGCGTCACCTCGGTTTCACCGTGTTGTCCCGGGCGAGCGGCGGTGAGGAGCTGCTTATCATTTCCGTTGGAATGGGTTATCATCTGTGGCAAGCAGACCATCTGTGGCAAGCAGACGCGAGATTGCGAGTGCATCAGGAAGACGAGACGAAGAAGACGGCACTTCGATGGGAACTCCATTCAACACCATCATTCACGGCGACTGTATCAGCGAGATGCAGCGGCTCGCCAGTGGTAGCGTGAACCTGGCGTTTGCTGACCCGCCGTTCAACATCGGCTACGAGTACGATGTGTATGACGATGTCAAGGAGAAGGCGGACTATCTAGCTTGGTCCCGCGAGTGGATCGCTGCCGTGCATCATGCGTTGGCCCCGGATGGCACGTTTTGGCTGGCGATTGGCGATGAGTACGCGGCGGAGTTGAAGCTGCTGAGCGAAGAAGTGGGTTTTCACACCCGGAGTTGGGTGATTTGGTACTACACCTTCGGCGTCAATTGCGCGAAGAAATTCACGCGTTCGCATGCCCACCTGTTTTATTTTGTCAAAGACCCAAAAAACTTTACGTTTCGTGACGGCGTGGAAGACGGTACGCGCATCCCTTCGGCGCGTCAGTTGGTTTACAACGACAAGCGAGCCAACCCGAAAGGGCGTTTACCGGATGACACTTGGATCATGCGGCCAGCCGATTGCGTTGGTGAGTTGACGCCTGAAGACGCATGGCTGTTAGATCTTGAGTCGCCTCAAGACCATGACCGCACCTGGACCTTGCGACCTCAGGAGTTGGCCGACTGTTTTCAACCGGACGAATCGACGTGGCATTTTCCTCGCGTGGCCGGGACGTTCAAGGAACGCGCTGGATTTCACGGTTGCCAAATGCCTGAGCAGTTGCTGGGCCGTATCATCAGGAGTTGCTCTCACGAGGGTGACCTGGTGCTGGATCCGTTCTCGGGCAGTGCCACGACACCTACGGTTGCCAAAAAGTTGGGACGCCGCTTTCTTGCCTTTGAACTGTCCGAGTCGTACGTCGCACACGGGCTTCAGCGTTTGCAGGAGACCTGTGTTGGCGATCGGCTGGATGGGTCTCCTGAGCCCACCCTGTCCGCGCCGACGACACAGACGACACGCGGTAAGACGCTGGCAGATGGAAGACGCGTTTCGGCAGCGACGAGAAGCCAAGCCGAGCGTGAACGTGAGTTTGATGCGGCGCAACGCGAGTTGACCATGCGTGGCATTATGGAGGCTTATCGTATTGCCCACGCAGGCCATTCCGTGGATCGTGTTGTGGCGGATGCCGATCTGAATCAAGCGTTTGCCGAGGCCTGTCGGCGATTAGGGGTCGTTGGCAATGAACGTGTGTGGAACACGCTGCTCTTTCGTTTGCGCAAGTCTGGTCGATTGAGTGAGATGGTGACGCATGAGGCGACAAAGATCTCCTGGTCCGATTGTGACAGCTATTGGTACGCCAGTGAAATCGCGTTGCAGTGGATGCTTGACCAAGATCTCGCAGACAGCCTGGATGAAGTGCTCTGCTGTCCACAATTGGCTGCTCAGTTTGACACGGTGGCGTCCGAATTCGCACCAGGTCATACCTCGTTAGAGTACCGCTGGGCCGCTCTCAAGTTGCGGAAACAGGCCAAGGTGGCTCGGAGTCGCGGCGCGGTGTTGGTTCCACCGAGCCGATTGGGACCCAAGTTGTCGTTGGACGCGATTGATTTCGACGGTGTGCCTGACCGGGGTGGTGTCTATTTGCTGACCGAGAAAAAAGATACACGCCTGTATGCCGGGGAAACCTGTAATTTGCGGCGCCGATTGCAGCAGCAATTTGGTGACCCGCAGCAGCTGGAAGTGTGGCGCGGTATTGCCGCGAGCATTAAGCTGCAAACGTTTTGCGTCGAAGGGCTGGGGACGCAGTCGTTAGCCTGGCAGAGCTGCTTGGTGCGGAAATACAAGCCCAGGATGAATTACCAGGAGCTTGGAGCGTAAGTTGGAGAGTTGGGCCTGTGCCCGGGGAGTTAGGGTTGCTCCCAGTTCTTGGTTTTTCCGCTGCGAACGATCGCTTCGATCACCTTCATGTTGGAAACCGCGTCTTCGATGGGCGTGGGGACCGGGGTGTCATTCAGGATGGCCTGCGAAAACAGGTCCCCTTGGATGCCGTATTGATCACAGATGTCGAAGGTAATCTCTTCACAGTTGTCCCCGTGCTGGTGCCACATTTTGCAGGGCTTGTCCGGAGGCGCATTGAAGGGGATTTCGATTTCGACGCGACCCTCCGTGCCGTAGATGTTGACGCGTTGATACGACGTGAGTTGGGTCGAGCAGGTAAAGGTCGACGTGCCGTTGCCAAAGTCAAGGACGGCCGAGGACAGGCGGTCGGTATCGAAGGTCGGATCGTACTCGACAATGCCGGTGACAAAATCAGGTTCCGCGTCAAAGATGAAGCGTGACAGGGAAATCGGGTAGCAGCCGATATCCATAAGTGCTCCACCGCCAATTTCGGCCTGATTGCGGATATTGCCGCCATCGTTGTTGAAGTAGGAGAAAAACGACTGGATGGTACGTAACTCCCCAATTTGACCAGCTTGCACCAGACTGCGTGCTTTTTGCCACTGCGGATGGTGGCGATACATGAACGCTTCCATCAATTTGAGCTGCGGGTGCTGCTGTCCGGCGTCGACCAGCTGTTGCCCTTCTTCGCTAGAGAGCCCGATCGGCTTTTCGCAGAGCACGTGTTTCCCAGCTTGCAGTGCCTGGATCGAAACGGACACATGCAGGTGGTTGGGGAGTGGGTTGTAGATGGCATCGATATCCGGAGCTGCCAGTAACTCCTCGTAGGACCCGAAAGATTGGGGGATTCCCAGGGCATCCGCCGCTGATTTGGCACGTGCTGCATCACGCGAGGCGATGGCGACGATGTCGCAAAGTTCCGCCTGCTGCATGGCGGGGATGACTTTTTCCGTGCCGATTTTGGCTGTGCTGACGATACCCCAGCGAACCTTTTGAGTCATTCCGAGAATCCTTACCGATTTTAGATTTTGCCAGAGGAGGGAACTCGCTGATTGTGCCGGTAAAACTGTCGGTAATCAAGGGTGGCGGCTGGGGGCTGCCTACGAGGCATTCTTTCGCTATCCGTTAACCCTTACGGATAGCTCCGTTTTTTTCTGGTCACGTTGTGCTCGGTCGGCGAATTGCGGACCGGCTCTTGTACCGGTAAACTGCTCCAAGCAGAGGAGCCGTCAGATGCCCTTGGCAGAGCTGGCGTTCGTGGTCCAGTGCCCCTTCCTTTGCCGTAGGGCGAGGTCGCCAGGAAGTTGCTCCTCGGCCTTCATTGTGAATGATTTGCTACCAAAGGAATACACCGTATGTCAGATGTCGCCAAACTTCGACTGAGGGATCAGGAAATTGATTTACCCTTAATTACCGGAACGGAGTCAGAGTGTGGCGTCGATATTTCGAAGTTGCGAGCGCAAACGGGCTGCATCACTTTAGATGAAGGTTACGTCAATACCGGCTCGGCCCGTAGTGCGATCACGTACCTGGACGGCGAGCGCGGGGTTTTGCGTTATCGCGGTTACCCGATTGAGGTACTGGCACAGAACTGCGATTTCGTTGAAACCAGCTACTTGATGATCTACGGCGAGCTGCCGACCGCTCAGCAATTGGATGATTTTCGGATGGCGATTCGTCGCCACACGATGATCCACGAGGACATGCGTTCGTTTTACAACGGCTTCCCTCGCGACGCGCACCCAATGGCCATCTTGAGCTCCGTCGTGAGTGCATTGTCGACGTTTTATCAGGACTCACTTGATCCGACAGAAGACGACCAGGTGGAAGAGTGTATGTTGCGGCTGATGGGCAAATTGCCGACGATCGCAGCTTACAGCTACAAGAAATCGGTTGGGCAGCCTTTCATCTATCCGCAAAATGATCTGACGTACTGTGAGAATTTTCTGCAGATGATGTTTGCCGTGCCGAGTGAACCTTACGAATTTGATGCTGATTTTGTCGACGCGTTGAATTTGTTGTTCATCGTACATGCCGATCACGAGCAGAATTGCAGCACTTCGACCGTGCGGATGGTCGGCTCGTCGAATGCCAACCTATTCGCTTCGATCTCGGCAGGGATCTCCGCACTGTGGGGGCCGTTACATGGTGGTGCGAATGAAGCCGTGGTGAATATGCTGCATGAGATCATTGCAGACGGCGGAGACGTCAAGAAGTTTGTGGAGCTGGTCAAAGACAAGACCAGTAACCGTCGCTTGATGGGATTTGGTCACCGCGTCTACAAAAATTACGATCCTCGCGCCCGGATCATCAAATCAGCTTGCGATCGACTCTTGGCAAAAATGGAGATCAACGATCCCCTGTTCCAAGTGGCGCAGGAACTGGAAGAGGTCGCGCTGCAGGACGAGTACTTTATTGAACGCAAACTCTATCCGAACGTCGATTTCTATTCCGGCGTGGTGTATCGCGCGATCGGAATTCCCGTCCCCATGTTCACCGTTCTCTTTGCTATGGGGCGTCTGCCGGGATGGATTGCTCACTGGAAAGAGATGCACCGGAACCCCAGTTTCCGTATCAGTCGTCCTCGTCAGGTTTACGTTGGGGAACAGCAACGCGATTTTGTGCCGATAACAGAACGCGGATAGGCAGAACGCGGATAGGCAGAACGCGGATAGGCAGAACGCGGATAGGCAGAACGCGGATAGGCAGAAC
>NZVR01000190.1 GCA_002701545.1 Blastopirellula sp.
AAGGGGGGATTCTTACTAGGTGGAACGTGCGTTTCCACATCCCTTCCTGTGCGCCAAGTGGCATAGCCCACCGCGAGTCACGCGGTTTTGTTCGCACATCTTCATCAAATTTGGCCTTTGCACTATTCCCAGGCTAGTGACCCGCCTCGCGGAAGCCAGATTTGTGAACAGTCGTTGCACATAGATGAGACCTTAGGAGGGGACCATGCGACATCTGATTGCTGGATTGGCGTTTCTCGCCCTTGTCGCTGTCATGCCGTGTCTAGCACAGGCTGATGACGAGGCGATTGCCAAAGAAATTGTTAGCAAGCTTCGCCAGGCACAGGACAGCGGAGCAATCAAGGGCTTCTCTGTGGATCTCGAAGTGGACGAAGGAGCGGTCTGGATGAAGGGCCATTTTTCGTCAGCCGAACATAAGGCCCACGCATTGGGGATCGCCCAACGCGTTAAGGGTGTCACCCAGGTCGTTGATGACCTGGAGCTCAAGCAAGCAAATACTGCTCGCAAGCCGGTCTTTCCGAATGTCATGAACGAGGCTGCGAAGAACGTATTTAAGCAAGCCAGTTCGCGGCTTAAGCCTGTCAAGCCGACGGCAAAGCCTGAGCCAAAAGCAGCAGCTCCGGCGAAGAAGCAAGCGCCAGCGGCCCCCGCTGCCATTCAGCCTTTGACCGACCAAGAACTCGCTCAACGCGTCATCGGCGGTTTGCGTCAGCTGAAAGACTCTGGACAGCTCAAAGGCTTCCACATTGATGTCGATGTCAACGACGCATCGGTTTGGATCCGCGGCGATGTCGCTTCGGCCAGCCAACGCTCTTTGATTTTGGAATCAGCTCGTCGTGTTGCAGGCGTCAAGCAAGTCGTGAATGACATTGCAGTGCGACCGGCAACACGCCGCGTGGAGACCACACCACTGGTGGCGAAACGCCAGCAGCCACCTGTCGGCACCGCTGTCGCAGCGCAGCCGAAGCCCGCCGCTAGCAAGCCGATCGTTCAGCAGCCGATCGTGCACCCCGTGGTGCAGGAACCGGTTGCCATCGAGCCGATCGCTCAGCAGCCAGCCGTCGCGGCACCCGCAACGCCCGCACCGGCACCCGAAAAGATTGTTGAAACGCCGGCACCGGCCAAGACGGCCGAGCTTCCCGCAACCGTCGCTCGTCCAATTACACCCGAGCCAGCCGCTACCGCTCGTACGGAAAAGCTGATTACGCGAGAAGAGGCAGCAGCCATCGCACGGCAAGAGGCGAAAGAAATCGCTCGCCTGGTCGCTCAAGAGATCGCTCGTCCAAAGGCGGAAGCAAAGATTGCCAAGACCACGGCGGTCGAAGCCAAACCCGAGAAGACTCAGGTGCCCGCAGGTTACATGCTCGTACCTGTCGCGCCTTCTTATCCTCTGGGTTACCAACCGCGTCAGCAGTTGCCACAAGTGCCTTTGGCCGTGGGAACTGCACGTACGGTGAGCCCGACTGCAGCTTACACACCCGTCGGTGGTGCGATGGCAGGCGGTCCCGTCCCGATGCATCGTGGCGGCGGAGCGAATGTCCACCCAGCTCAGTACGAGCACCCGCAGCTGCCCGGCTACGCTTGGCCTAGCTATGCAGCCTACCCGAACTACGGTGCTGTCAGCTATCCGAAGCAGCACTCAGCAGGTGCTTGGCCCTACATTGGACCGTTCTATCCCTACCCACAGGTCCCACTGGGATGGCGTAAGGTCCAACTGCAATGGGATGACGGCTGGTGGTTCCTGGACTTCAAATCGAAGTAGTGCCAGCACTTGAGGGTCACATTTCCCGCGCCCCTGCAAGCGATGCTTGCAGGGGTTTTTTGTTTCTTGAACTTGAGACGGCCTTGAGACGGCTTAATCGGAATTTTCAGGATTTTCGGAATTACCCGCAAGTTCCCCGCAGCTTATCACGATAAGAGAACCAGGAACTATTGAGACCATCGAGGAAAATCTCATGTTGCAGAAAACAATGATCAAAGCCCTCTGTTTAGTGACGGCAGTGGGTGCACTGGGCACCACGGGCTGCATGTCCTTAAACATTCCACTCGGCCCGAACTTGGGTATTTTCAGTTATCCCATTCCAGTAAGTCCTTACTACCAGAAGCGGCTGGAAGACAAATTCTGGGATCACGAGCGGTATGACCGTGTGCCTGTCCTGGGGCCGTTGACAGCTGGTGGCCCGGCGGTCGCATTGGACGCACCGAGCGATGATGAAGTGATCCGCGCGCTCGAGCGAGCTCGTCCACTCGAAGGTGGCTTGCCGTTCTTGTATGAGAAGAATCGCAATAATATCCGCATCGTGAAAGAAAAGATCGCGGATTACGTTGATCCGCCACGTTTCGTGCCATTGATTGGGCCAGCTCAACTGCACCACGCTCACTACAAATGCACGATCTACTTCTCAGAGACGACCAACGTAGGCTGGCCGATTCCTCACCGCCTGGAAGACGAAGACGCTCGCGAAGTCATCTACATTGACCACAACCACTTCCACATGGTTGGGAATATGGACGCTGGATAAGACACGTTGCCTCAGGGCAACCACAAGATTGTTCCTCGATGGAACGGGTCGGCATGCAACTGGATGTCGGCCCGTTTTCTTTGCGCTGCCTCAATCAGGTCCCGCACGCCGTCGGACCGATCAAGCGACTCAATTCGTGCCTGCAGAGGCGGCGATCCGCAGGCTCGATCGCCAGCAGATGGGGCAAATCGTCTGACGCAGAGTGCCTGCTGGCTCCGGTCCATTCGTTTTCATGGTGTGACCGCAGTTTCTTGCGGACTTCTGCGGGTTCCTAGCTTAACAAGCGTCTGGTTGGGTGTCACAATAGTCATCCCTCCCTTCACCCTCGCGAGAACACACCATGGAAACACTTCCTCCTCGACGCTGGTATCATCGAATCGGTCCTGGGTTGATAACCGCCTGCGTCGTGATCGGTCCTGGCAGCATCATGACCAGTTCGAAAGTGGGCGCAAATGACGGCTACGCGATGCTGTGGATCGTGGTTGTGTCCGTCGTGTTCATGCTGATTTACATGCAACTGGGAGCCAAGCTTGGCGCAGTGGCCAAGGCCGCGCCTTGTGACCTGATTCGCGAAAAAGCTGGAGCCCCTTTGTCGATGTTAGTCGGTATCGGTGTGTTCTTCATATCGGCGGCTTTTCAATCGGGAAACAATATCGGCGTCGCGGCTGCTTTTGAGGCATTCGTCGAATCCAAGTACATCGTGGCTGCCCTGGTGGTCGGCTTTAATGGGATGGCAATCTTGTTCCTGTTTGTCTTTCGCGACATGTACAAAATGCTTGAGCGTTTGATGATGGGCTTTGTCGCCTTGATGTTGATCAGTTTTGCGATCAATCTGATCGTGCTCAAGCCAGACTTGGTAGCCATGCTGAAGGGGTTTGTGCCGTCGCGTGGGAAGTCGGGAGATACGTTGTCGTTATTAGGTCTGGTGGGAACGACGTTTGTCATCACCGCAGCCTTTTATCAGGCGTATCTCGTCCGACAAAAAGGTTGGAATGTGAAAGATCTGAAGAGCGGTTTAGTGGACGCCCGTGTCGGTTCGGTGATCATGGCACTGATTACCATCATGTTGATGTCTACGGCGGCTGCGGGATTGTACACGGGACAGAAGGTGACGTTGGCGAACCCGGTGGCGGTTGCTGAGGCGCTCGAGTCAACCTTTGGAACAAGTGCCAAAGTGATTTTTTGTTTGGGACTCTTCTCTGCTGCCTATTCTTCATTTCTCGTGAATTCAATGATTGGTGGGTTCATGGCGGCGGATGGACTCGGTTGGGGGAACAAGCCGACCGATTTCGGCCCGCGGGTGTTGACCACCGTTGCTCTGCTCACGGGGATGGTCGTCGGCTTAGCGGTCTTGCTGTTGGACTTTGACCGAACGCCTACGATTATTGCGGCACAGGCGGTGACGGTGGTCGCAGCTCCTCTGGTTGCCGGAGTGCTGCTGTGGCTGACCAGTTCCAAGGATGTGATGGGGCCACATGCGAATAGCCTCCCCGTGAACATCTTTGCGTCCATTGGTTTGGTGATGTTGCTTCTCATGGCCGGCAAGACGGCATTCTACGACCTGCCTAAGAAGGTCCGGGATTATGTTGCACCCGCGCAAGAGGCGCTCGAAAGCGACGAACCCGCGGCACGCCACGGCGGGAACGTTTCCGGAAACGCCAGAGAGGAGCGCCAGCCAGGTGCAACCGCTTTACACCTGCATCGTGCTGGAACTCCAGCACTTGGGTGGCACGCCTGGATGCTGGAAACGTCAACGGCTCGTGCTCCCGACGCTGCCGTATGAGTCAGCGCACCTCGCCTGCTCCCATGGGGGGCGTTGCTGTTGCATTGACGCTGCTGACCTGCGCTTTGTGGGGTGGTAATCCGACGGCGGCCAGTTTTACCTTGGAGACGTTGCCACCGATTGCAATTGCAGGCATACGGTTTGCAATGGCGACGGTCGTGATGTTTTTCTGGTGTGTGGTAGCCCGGGATCCGATCTTGCTACATCGCCGTCAGGTGCTGCCTGTGCTGATCGCGGGTCTGCTGCTGTTTGTTCAGATCGCAACCTTCAATTTGGGTGTGTGGTTGTCCAATGCATCACACACTTCGATGTTGCTCAATACCTTTGTGTTTTGGGTGCTTCTGCTCGAACATTTTTTTACGCGCGCGGATCGCATCACCGCGCCAAAATTGGTCGGTATGCTGATTGCGGCGGCAGGAGTTTCCGTGTTGCTGCTTAGCCGCAACGAGGGCATTGACCTGGAACACGAGAGTCGGCGGCAGTTGTTGGGGGATCTGATTCTGTTGTTCAGCGCGGTGATGTTGGCTTTCAAGTTCATTTACGTCAAGCATGCGGTCAAGACCGTGCCCCCTGGAACACTTATCTTTTGGCACGACGTCGTCGGGGTGGTCCTGTTCGCGGTGGTGAGTTTAGGCTGGGAGCAAGTGTCGTGGTCCGACTTTACCACGGTGACGTGGCTGGGGTTGCTGTACCAAGGGTTATTGGTGGCCGGTCTCTGTTTTGGCCTGCAAGCCGTGTTGCTGCGCAAGCATAGCGCAACGCAAATCGCCATCTTCAGTTTTTCGACACCACTGTTTGGCGTGGCTGCTGCAGTGCTGTTGTTGGATGAACCGGCGACCTGGCAATTGGGGGTGGCAGCCGTCAGCGTTGCCGCCGGGATCACGTTGGTGAACTGGCGGTGGTCTGTTCGGTCGGAAGGCGACTCGCCTTCCGATGAACAAACGGTCACATGAGTCACCGTTCGCCTCAGTTCACCGTTCGTCTCAGCGACGGATGTCAATCCATACCAAACGGTGATCTGACGCGTCGATCCAGTCGTGTCCCGGCTCGCCTTGGGCCGGCCAAAAGACACCGGACGACACGATCGGTAGTGAGGTAGACGGAAGCACGTAATCGATTCTCAGATTGCCGGTCGACCGGTCGTTGAAATCCGCCGTGTCGTGCTCAGGCTTGCCGGTTTGTGTTTGGTTCGCTCGCCCTTGAAGCTTACTCGCTTCTTTGGCTCCTTCACTACTTGGCGTGAACGTGGCGTTCACGCGGGGGTGATTGAGTAGCTGCCAGATGGCTCGACCGAAACTGTCGCCATCGTGTGGATCCGCATTCAAATCTCCGGCGATCACAAAGTCCGCAGTCGCGGCGAGTCCTCCGGAGANNNCTTGGTCATCCCTGAGGTAGGGAGTTGACTTGCTGCGGATGTAATCAGCCCACAATCGGATCTCATCGTGATTGCGTTTTCCGTTGCGATCTTCTGGTCCGTCAAAGACAGGAGGCGTCGGGTGACTTGCCAGAAAATGTACGGTGCGACCGGGCAGTTGAATGGGGACGTCCCAGTGGCTTTTCGAAGAGAGGCGAAAGAGTTCTTGGGCCTGAGGTGTGAGCCAAGCCGCGCCGGTTTGGGGGTCGAGCGGTAAGTGAGCTTGGGGCATGTCCCGCCATTTCAGCTTGCGAAACGTGCGGATTTTTTGCTGTAGGATCGGAAAGCGGGAGAGCACGACCATGCCATATTGGCCGGGGAAACGGCCGAACCCGAAAGCATCTTGCGGGCCGTCCGCCTGGTCATCGCGGTTCAAGTCAACACCCGACGGAACGCCCGTATTGACCGGTGCGGTGTAGATATACTGGTAAAGGATTGGCTGTTGGCCTGCCTGGCCACGACCGAGATAGTTTGTTTGCCAAGCGGAGACAGCTTCCCCCTCTGGGGTGTAGTCGAACTCGTTGAGCAGTAGCACGTCGGGCCGCAAGTGCTGGATGATGGCTGCGACCTTCTGGGCTTGTCGGCTGTCAGGACGCTTTAGTTCGGCCAGCAAAGCCCCCGCTTTCGATCGATTGAGGGANCTGTTGAAGGTGGCAAAGCGTATGAAGGGNCGCTCGGCCTGCTCGGCGCGGGCTCCCGTCAGGCTGAGCAGTAGGAACAGCACCATCCAGCCGGTCTTCCGGAGATTGATCAATGACATCGAAGAAACGGTCTCGGGAGGGACATTGGCGATCTGAAGCTTGATCGCTAGTATAGTCTGCTGATTCGAGAAACATGTGCGTGAGGCACTGGGAACTCAGTTCTCCTTTCGCCAGGGAGCGATTTTTATGCGGTTTCGGCAACTTGATTCCATCACCCAGCTTGAGCCTGGTAAACGTCTCGAGGGACAGCGGCTGCTGACAGGCGAAGATATGTATTTTCGGGACCATTTCCCGAAGTTCCCCGTTTTGCCAGGGGCATTGACCACGGAAGCGATGGTCCAGGCCAGCGAGTGGCTGATGCGGAAAACCGATGATTTTGAGCATGCCGGGGTTTGGCTTACCGAGTTGAAGAACGTCAAGTTCAATGGCATGGTCCGACCGGGGCAAACGTTATCCGTGATCTCGGAAATCAAAAAATGGGGGGATGCCACCGCGACGTTTGTCACCAAGGCGCTGGCCGATGGAGAGGCCGTGGCGGCGGCCCGCATGACGCTCGAACGATTCCATTGCGCTGAACGCTTCCCGGAACGTGTCGACGCTGACGAATGGATGGGCGCCATGCGTCTGCGTCAATTCGAAGCCTTGGACCCGGAACGCCCCGGACACTACCCTGCACCAACGACTTACTATCGCTGGGTCTGGATCGATCGTTTTGATGAATTTGTCAGCGGCAAGTATTGTAAGGCGCGGAAAACTGTCTGCCTGGGAAATGAAGCGGTCGATCTCTACGCACCGTATTTTGGTATCTATCCGCCCTCGCTGATCATTGAAGGGTTCGCACAGGCAGGTGGTATCCTGGCGTCGGAAAGTAGTGGGTTCNTGAAACGCGTGATGCTTGCCAAAATCGGTAAAGCAACGTACCACCGGATTGCCGGTGGCGGTGACACGATGCAGTTCCATGTGGAACTGGTGGATGTTGGCGACGATGGCGCCATGGTGACCGCCACGAGTACGATTGATGGAGAACCGCATGTGGATGCGGAGTTGATGTTTGCCTACATCCCCGACGGCGTGGTGGATAGTGACTTTTTGAGTCCTCAGGATAAGGCGGCCATGTGCCAGTTGTGGCGCGTTTACGCGGTGGGAACCACCGAGGATGGCGAGCGGCTGCAGAGAGCCAAATTGTTTGACACGGTGGATCGCAGCAACCCCCGCGTACCGCGTCCCTGATGTTGGCTCGCTAGGCANCTCGCCCTTAGGGGTTTGGCGAGGGCAGAGACGCGCTGGCCGGAGATTTCTTCTGCAGATAAAACTGGATCGCGTTCGTTAGTTCACGCTGTGTACTCAGCGAGTATTCGACGTCCATCCAGACGATCTGCTGCTGGGCATTCAGCAGATACGAGCGAGGCGGTTTGCCATCCGCAACTTGAGCAAACTGTTTGCCATCAGGGTCGACGAGACAAGTAAACGAACCGCCATATTGTTTTTGTAAATCAGCGAGTTGCGTTGCCTGCGAGCCGACGTGAATGGCGACAATGCTCACGCCGTTTTTTGCAAACGGCACCTCCACCTCAGTTGCGAGTCGGCGAAATTGTTCGTTGGAATAGACGTGATCGGCATCCCAAAAAACAACCAGTGTCAGACGTTTTCCAAGCCATTTTGCTAAGGGCGTCTGTTGGCCTGCCAAATCCTGTAGCGTCATTTTCGGGAAGAGGTCGCCCACCTTTTTGCGGCATGTGCTGGCATGTGCTTTGCTCAGCACGACTTTGGGTTCCCAGGGTTCTGGTGGAGCCTGGCTTGTGGGTTGGGCAGCCGGCGGGTCGGCGTGGAGGGACAGGGCGAAGCAGATCGGGAAGAGAACACCACCCAGCAGCAAACGCGCCACTTGAGACTTCACGATTGCCATTACCTGTCCTGCAGTAGATCTTCGGGGTTGCGAATGTTGAGGGCGCGGTGGTGAAGTCGCGGTGGGTCAGGCACGTTCATGAGTTGGCCTTAAGCCATCCATCTTAATGAATGAACGCCATGGGTGACAATGTGTGGTATTACCGGGAGTAGACCGTGAATGGAGCGGTTTCCAAGGTGGCGTGCCATGGGGCCGAGGCGAGTTCCCGTTGCCAGCGTTCCCGCGCTTGACGGTGATTCGGGTCCGGGTCCGCTTCATCCACCATAATCACGTGCGTGATGGTTGACCAATCGATCGTTTCGGTCTTCGTACCCAAAAATCCGTAACCTCGGGGATTTGCCGATCGCGACCCGAGCAGAAAATGGACCGCGTTATAACGGGGTGGGAACAGAAGGATTCGCTCCCCTGGGGCGATGGTTTGTTTCAGCTGTGGCAGTGCTGCGGTAATTTCCGGCGATTCGTGCCAGAGTTCAGGCGCGGGGATGCTGTTGAGGTTTAGCCGCCAGATGGACAAACTCTGGGGGTTCCCGCCGGTGTAGAACAAAGGAAACGTGAGCAGGCAACCGCAACCTAACCAGGTCACCGCACTGGCTTGGGAGTCACGCAACTTCGGAATGGCCAGTTTGGCGGTCAACAGCAGGCAAGAGATGACCAGAAAAGGTGCCCCCAGCAACGCGTAATGGTAGTAACCACGCGTTCGTAATTGGACCAGAGATAGCAACGTCGCCAGCAGGCAGAAGGAAGTGACCGCGAACCAGTCGCTGTCGCCATACGTGCGACGAAGTGTCNGTATGCCTAAGACCGCCAACCACGTCAGCAGGGCGATCCCAGNGAACAGCGCGAGTGATTCGTCGTTGCGTATCAGCTTCCAAGCATTCTGCAGCAACGCCTCTTGTGATTCGTACGTGGAGACCATTTCCAGTCCGGCGCGTAACGGTTCGAACCCCCGGCCTTCCAGNAGGATCAGACCAAGGAAGGTCACGCCGGCGATGGCGGGCAAAGCGAACAGCCAACGCCACTGATGGCGGGGCGTTTTGCCAAGCCATTGTTGCAGGAGTAGCGACGCGGCAGCGATCGATAGCAGGCCTGCTTGTTGCTTGGTCACGACCGAGATGCCAATGGCAATACCCAGCAATACAACTCGCCACCAACCGGATGCGGTGACCAGCGGTTTCCCCTGCCAGGCTAACAAGCCAGCCAGCAACGGTAATGTGGCAATCGGTTCGGTGACGCCGTAGAAACCTTCGAAACGACTTAAAAGCACCACGTACCAGACCGTTCCCAGGGTGGCCAGTTCCAGACGCTTGGTCAGGCTCCAGAGGATGCCACCAATCAGAGCCGCGTTGGTGATCAACACTGCCAGATAACTCCACTGCAAGCCGGCGAGTTCGCCATGGCTCAGTCGGTAAGCGATTCGCCAGAACTGAAAGACACCAGGGAA
>NZVR01000191.1 GCA_002701545.1 Blastopirellula sp.
TCGAAAGAGGTAGCAATCGTCATGAAGAATGAAACTGAATCTAACCACATTCACGCTGCCTGGGTTCGTCCTGCCGCTATTTCGCGCCGGACTGTTCTCCGTGGACTGGGGGCGTCTCTTTCGCTGCCTCTTCTGGAGGCGATGACGTGTTGCGGAGCGGAGCAGGTTCACAGTGCCAACCGGATGGTGGTGCTGATGTCTGATCTGGGGATGTTGCCGCAGTACTGGTTTCCCAAAGGCACGGGCTTTGAATATGACGACAGCCGTTACTCCCGAGTCGTGTCGTCGTTTCGGAAACGGATGACGATTGTGACGGGGAGCGCCCTTCCCGGTGTTGATGGGCAGCACGATGCGGATATCTGTTATCTGACTGGTACGCCTCGACCTCAGAGCCCGAGCTTTCGTAATGGCGAATCGCTCGATGTCTTCGCGGCGGGTCACATTGGCAACGAAACTCGATACAGCCTGATCAATACCTGCAACAACGGCGGGCGGTCGATGACCTTCAACCGATCGGGCAGCAAAGTGCCGCCGCTGAACGATCCTGTCGCTCTTTACAACAAGCTCTTTGTTGAGAACGCGGCTCAGGCGAAAGAACAGATCGCGAAGCTGAAGACAAAAAAGAGCATTCTCGACAAGGTGCTGGAGCCTTCGCGTGCTCTGCAGCGGAAGGTCTCGGCGACTGACAGGGAACGGCTGGATCAGTATTTCACGTCCGTCCGTGATGCAGAGCAGGAGCTGGTGCGGGCCATCAAATGGTCGACGGTTCCGAAGCCCGAAACTGACGTAACGGCTCCCAATCGCGATGCCTACAAGGGCGACACGCTGCTGATCAGCTCGGCTTTCCAGAAGTTAATCAGCCTGGCGATCCAGACGGATCAAACACGCATCGCGACGATGCTGGTCTCCGGCGCATTCGGGACGACTTTCCGTCACGACGGGAAAGAGTGGCAGGTCCACGCTTTGTCGCACCACGCCGGCGATCCCGAAAAAATCGAGGCGCTGGCACACTACGAAGAGTCCGTCATGGGCATTCTCAATGCTCTGCTCCACTCGCTGGACGAAGTTCAGGAAAACGGACAACCGCTGCTCGATCGCACCACGGTGTTGTTTGGCAGCCATCTGCTAAACGGTCACAGCCACAGCCAGACCAATCTGCCAACGATTCTGGCCGGCGGCGGCTTCAGGCACAAAGGACTCATTCAATTCGAAGGAGACGGTCGCTATCCGCTGACCAATCTTTACCTGTCGATACTCCATAAGCTGGGAATCGAGACGGATCGCTTTTCAACGAGCACCGGAACGATGCGCGGATTGGAGGCGTAGCAGATGAGAAGTGGACTTCCAATCGTACGGCTGGTCGTCATCGGCGTTTTACTGCCAGCCTCAGTTCAGGCGGAACTGAAATCCGGCCTCGCAACACAACTCCTCAAGAAACACTGCTTTGAATGCCATCATGCCGACTCGCAGGAAGGCGGTGTCAATTTCGAGCAGCTTCTCACTGCAGATCTCTGGGATAATCAGCAGGTCTGGGCCACTGCGGTAGACAAAGTTCGCTCCGGGGAAATGCCGCCGGAAAAGAGCGAACTTACTGACAAACATCGGGCGGATTTACTTGGTGGCCTCGATGCTGCCTTGATCGAGGCAGGGGAAACGCGACGCCGCACAGTGGGGCGAGTGCCGCTACGGCGGCTGACTCCGGAGGAGTATGAATACACACTGCGCGACCTGCTCCATCTGGAGCATCTTTACGTCAAACAAAACCTGCCCGACCAGCCGACGCGCGGGTTCTTCGACCAGAGCTTCTCGAATCGAGCAGCCGCTCAAACCGTCTCACCCGCGGGCATCCACGAGTACGTCAAAGTCGCCGACCATGCGATCAATATGGCTGGCGTGTTCGGTGAGAAGCCCACGCGAAACCGGTTCGTCCTGTCGCACGGGGGTTTTTCTCACTTCAAAATCCCGGTCGGTGAGCATGCCAGCTACGTAGGGAACACGGCGAACCGGTGGCTCGGCATGAAACTGGCGCCGGGAGAACTTAGCAATGGTGGCTATTCCGGCTGGTATCGCTTCCATCTGAAAACGCAGTCCATCCGATTCAACGAACACGCCCACGTCTTCGAGCCATTTAATCATCCGATCTATTCGCAGCTCAGCACGAGGACTGTCGATGACCAGAAAGTGAACACTGCGGTGCTCATCTCTCAGCCGCATGGCATGACCGCACAGGACGGGCTGATGTATATCGGCAGGGGCAACCTCATGATGTCATTCCTTTCTCAAAATGACACCGGTCACAAAAGATGGGGACCGGGGGTGCTGTTCGACGAGAAGGAGAGTTGGCTGGAGGGGCCGATCATCGACGAGTGGCCGCCCGCAAGCTACCGCTCTCTCTATGGCGATCTGCCCAATTGCAACTTCTGGGACGCGAAGAAAAAGTGGAATGCCGGGCCGAGCAAGATGCCGGAAAAACGATGGCATCCTCGTGGCGACCTGCGATTGGAACACGCCCGCCACAACGACCAGAGGATGGCCAATTACGTCGTCGTCTCCCAGACGCCGGAAAAGGATGCCCGACGATTGCTGACAACCTTCATGACCCGAGCCTTCCGTCGCCCCGTGAAGCCGGCAGAAGTCGATTCTTATTATGAACTCGCACAGCCGGGGATCGAGGAGAACATCCCTTTCCAGGACGCGATCAAGCCTGCTTACCTCGCAGTGTTGTCTTCTTCCGACTTCCTCTTCCTCGATGAGCAGCCCGGCAAACTAAACGACTTTGCGCTGGCGAATCGGCTGTCTTACTTCCTCTGGCGTTCCATGCCCGATGAAGCCCTCTTTGAGATCGCGAAAAGTGGCAAACTCCATGAGCCCGCTGTATTAGAAACTCAAGTCGACCGGATGCTTCATGATGAGCGCGCGGAGCGATTCATTGAGAGTTTCGCCAACGACTGGCTTCAGGTCGATCAGGTGCAAGCGATGCCAGGCACGCAGAACGCCTGGCTGGCCGGTTCGATGAAGCAGGAGACTTACCGTTTCCTCGGAGAGATGCTCCGGAGTGACCACGATGTCCGCAACCTGATCGACAGCGACTTTGTGGTGGTCGACGACAAGATGGCCCATTACTACGGAATCGAAGGAGTTACCGGGCCGGAATTCCGACTCGTCAAGTTACCGGAGGGAAGCAGACGCGGCGGACTGATGACGCAGGCCAGCGTGCTGGATGTCACTTCCGAGGACAGCAAGACGAATCCCATCCTTCGCGGCGCCTGGGTCGTTCGGAAGATCATGGGCGTTCACATTCCGCCCCCGCCGCCTCTGCCGCCGCAGGAGGAGGTCCCAGAGGAGGAACGTCCCAAGACTCTGCGCGAGGAGATCGCCAGACACCGCACCGTGCAGTCCTGTCGCGACTGCCACAGTAAGTTTGATACGGTCGGCTTCGCGCTGGAAGAATTCGGCCCGAAAGGCCAGGCACGCGAGTTCTACCCCAACAAAGAGAAAAACAAGGGGAAAGAAGTTCGCGTGAGTCTGATTTATGGAGCCGGCTCTCATCGGCAATGGCTCTCCGATGAGAGAGTCGAAACAGCCGGGGAAACCCACAACGGCAAGTCGTTCGAGGATGTCGCCGACCTGAAGCGGATTTTGCGGCAAGACGAGGAGCACTTTGCCAGACACCTCACATCCATGTTGATGGCCTTCGCCACCGGTGAGAACGTTCAATACGCCGACCGGCGGGATGTCGATCAGATCATGGCGGCACAATCTGGAAAGAAAACGCTTCGTTCGCTGATTCTGGGTGTCATTCAGAGCCGAGCTTTCCAGGAGAAATAATTCGATGAAGGTCTATCTCTCTCTTCTCCTTATCTCCCTGGCATCACTGAAGACGGTGCATGCTCAGTCTGAGGCCCACGCCATTCAATTCGAGCTTTTGAAGCTGGAGAATAACCAGGCGATCCCACAGAGCTTCGGAGACGTTCCGCACAAACTCGACGTGAGCTACCGCGTGCTCGACAAGGAAGGGAAGCCTGTCGAAACGGAAGTGTCGTTCGCCGATCGCCCGTATCGATACAGCGTCTCTAACCTCTCACACCGCTGGGCCAGTGCACCCGGTCAGGATTCGATTGCGGAGATTGCCCTCATCCCGCAGGAAGGATTTCAGGTCACACTGCGTCGCTTGCGAGTTGCCACCTTCTCGGGCAGTCACGATCTGAAGATTCGGCTCCTTGAAGAAGGAGGCAAGGTGCTGGAAGACCGAGCCATCAAAATCGCGGAGCGATCCCCTTTCGCGTTGGCCCCCGCTTCCACCTCGACGAAGGGACTCCGCTTTCAGTGGGAGACGAGAAACGGAAACATGGGACTCGCCGCAATCTCCGTGCTGCTCACTCCGATTGATCAAAAGCCGTTTGAGCCGATTGTGAATTCCCTGGGGCTGACCTTTGAGAAGGTTCCCGGCTCAAAATCGCTCGTTGCTACCACCGAGGTTCGGGTGAAGGACTACGCCGCCTTCGCCCAAGAGAACCCGGAGATCGACAACTCCTGGAATACCTTCATCTGGGAAGAATGGAGTAGGGTTTTTCAAACCTGGCGCATCCCGTCGAAGAATCCGGATCGAGGTGATCTCAATAAAGAACCTCTCGTCGAAGACGTCTACGCCAAACAGAAGCTGGATGACCCCGTCGTCAACGTGAGCTGGGAGGACGCCCACGCGTTTTGCCGGTGGCTCTCAAAGAAAGAGGGCCGCACTTACCGGCTGCTCACCGATCACGAATGGAGCTGCGCGGCAGGCATCGCAGCGGCGGAGGACTCGGCGCTCTCTCCGGGTGAAAAGTCTGGCGGAGTTCACCATTACGTCTGGGGAACTCATTTTCCGCCGCAGGTCAATTCCGAGAACTTGCGGGAGTTCCACCAGTTCCAAGACGACTACCCGCACACGTCGCCCGTCACCGCGACATCCGCCAACCTGTTCGGTCTCTACGGCCTGGCGGGCAACGTTCAGGAACTGTGCGAAGACCCGTTAGCCAAAGGCTCGTTCTTCAAAGTCGTGCGCGGCGGCGGCTGGCGAACGAGAGAACTGCACGCCACCAGTTCAAGCCGAGCTGGGCTACCACCTTTTCAGAGAAACATCTCCATTGGTTTCCGGATTGCATTGGAGTCCGAAATCACACCATGAGACCCACCTGCACACGCCTTACCGCGTGGGGTCAAAATACTGAAGCGACGATTTTGTTCTTTGCTGACTCGGTTAAAAGCGCGCTGCGACGACCGAATCTCGGCCAAGCGTGCCGCGTCATCATTGGTGAGTCGGGTCGCCCCGATGTGAAATGTCGCCGTCGGCGAGCACCTCCTGTTGCTGCTGATTCATCCAACCGGAGAGAATCACCAGGTAGAACTGCCAAGGATGAAGTACGAAGGACATGGCCGTGAAGTTTCCCAAACCTTCACGATCGTGATGCGTCCTTGCGCCGTCAACTGATCTGCCGCCAGGAAGTCTCTCGGTGCGCGTTCTGTGGTCCGTTCGCAGGAGATTTCACGACTAGGCCGCGTCGTTGTGAGCACGATCTCGGACGACTTTGGACCAGGCATTGCGTCATTGCAGCCTTCATTTCTCAGCGTTTTCGGCTCGGTTCCGTAGTTGACCCCACGCCCCTGAATCGAGCCCGAACGAGCTGGGGAGTGGGCGTCACGTGCACTGCGACTTTGCCGTCGGCGACCGACGCGATGCGCGGTCGGCCCAGCAGATCGATCAGATGAACTTCTGTCCCTTGACAGGGAATATGTACAGTTTGAGACTGGTCGCTCCAGAGCATGAGGGTCTGCAGTTCGCCGTCTCCTGCGACACAGATCTGCTCGACGTTTTCAGGCAGTCCGGGAAGGTCATCGAGCAACGGACGACCATCAAGGAAATGGCTGGCCGCGTTGATGGCGTTATTGGCCGGGAGCGGGTCGCCGAACAGGTTGCAGAACCCCAGGCAGGCCGCGTTGTCATACAGGGCCAGATAGGCCTGTGACTTGACGATGGGATGCTTCAAGGTCCAGGCTAGCTGTTTCAGCACGCCCTCGGCCTGGCCGGTCGCGCCGTTCACGGAATGAGCCAGGGGCGAGGACACTTCGCCGTAATACACCGAACAGGCGTTTTTCGTACCCTCCGCCAGGTACGGCAGCAAGACCCCGTGCCCCTCCTGAAGCGTGTTGCCGATCACGGGGTCCGTGAGCCGTGGCGCCCGGTAGGGGTGGGCGTGCACGTCCACGTGGTCCGAGAACTTCGCGTACCCCAGCCGCAAGAGCTCGTCCGTAAAACCGCTTCGCCGCACGAGAGACGCCGTGATGAACTCGGCCTTCGGGTCGGCCTCCTTCACCGCCTTGTAGATGACCCGGGAAGCATGGGCGTAAACGGCTGCGACTGCGGGTGCGCTGACGTTGTCCACCTCGTTGTCCCCGCACCACAACTTCACCCTGTCTTTGTATCGCGAGACCACAGCATGGGCGTAGTCGTGGAGGGTCTTTTCGAACTCCGGTGTACCGTATGGCGGTAGGGGCCGGGCGCCGTACGGCACGAGGCGAATGCCGCGAGCCAGATCCTCAACCCGGGCCTGCTGCGCGTTGGTCTCCTGTTCTTCCGCCGTCAACGCCGCCTGCCCGCCCCCAGGTTTGAGGTCCGGACGAACGTAGCCGAAGTTGAGGTCGCCGACGACACGGATACCAAGTTCTCCGGCCTTGTCGAGCAGGCCGTCAATGACCGGGGCCTCGCCGATCGTCACATTGCCCTCGCCATCGTGCTTCACCCCCCATACACTCCAGCCCTGGCACAGCTTCTGATGCTGGGTGACGCCAACGCGGTGCAGCCACTCGAGCTTCTCAACGGCATTCGGCCTGGTAGCCAGCCAGTGCCCCACGCAGGAAAGCCGCCGGCTTGTTGCGTCCCGGGACACATCCACCGGTCCCCGAACCACGGCGGCCATGTGCTCGTGGTCCCGCGCCTGAACCCGGCCGTCCGCGTCGATGAAATCCGTCGTCAGGCTGTAATGCCCCACCGGCAACGAACCGCGGTACACGGAGACGGTGCAGACAAGGTCGCCTTTGGCGGACTCACGGAAGGCGAGCGGAAAGCGTTCGGCCAACACTTGGTTGCCGTCGAAGTCGTAGAGGGTGACCGCAACCTTCCGCGCTGCGGCCTTCTGAAGTTCGTCGAGGGAAACGCTGCGGTCTGCCGAAGTCGTAGCCGGGCCCGGAGGCGCGGCGTACGTCCACGCCTCGCCCTCATACGCGTCATGGGGGTTGTCGGGGAAGTGTTCGTACGCACCGGCTGTCGCGCGGATCCTCAAGGTCAGGTCAGTCGGTTCTCCCTTCACGAACAGCGGGCGTCTGTCCCCGGGACCACGCAGCACGGTTAGATAACGCAGGGGAACTGCCGACTCGCCGGCGCCGGAGTTTCGCTCGGGGTCCTCGCATTGCACGCGAAGCTTCGGGACCGGCCCCCCGCCCGGCAGCGATATGCCGGCACGCAGCGTCCAATTGCCCGGCTGCTCCACCGTGGGATACACAGGCTGCACGCCGCGGACGCTCGACGGACTGAGAACTTTGACCAGAAGCCGGTTCCAACCAGCATCCAGCCGCAGCGGAAACTGGCCGTCGCCTTGTTCTGGGACCCGCGTGCCATTCAGCCACACGACCACGGGCTGACCAGTCTCAAGCACGAAGGCGACGTCTCTGGATTTCGCCACGTGCAGGTACGTGTGGGCATACGCCGCGGCGCCGGCCCAGCGTCCAGCGGCATCCTCGACCACCATCTTCGTCACGCCCGGCAGGACGTCTTCCGAGTAGAAGTTCATGAACCCGTCGGGTGCGGAATACGCTCTCCAGACTAGGCAACGCGTGCGATCTGTCCCCCAGGAGAACGAGACGTCCCCGGGGGTCGGCCGGATGCGCGTCTCGATTCCAGGGCTCAGCGCCGACAACCCGCTCTTCCCCCAGGACGGCCCCCACACGTTCCAGACCTCGATGGGATTCGACTTGGCCTGGCCTGCAGGATCGGCCATACCGGAGCCAGGCATCGCAAGCCAAGCCAACACCAAGCCGAGTACTATTGAGGATCGCATGGCTAACACCTTCGTTGAAGCATAGGAAAGAGCGAATCAGGCAGGCTGGTACACCACAGTGTGCCACTGATTCACCCGTACGGATAGTTTTTTCTATCATTCAATCTCATTTTCCGGTAGTAGCTTATGTCATTCGTAGCTTGGCTGTTAGGTCAGCCACTTCCTGCGCATCCTGTAATCCCGCCGTTCGTCTGGCTTTGCTGCCGTTTCGGCAATGCGGAAACACTTCCAGATTGCACGCTCTTGTTGCTGTGCAAATCGATCGAGCGTTTCACCGACGTCCACGGCCGGGTTGTCAACGAGATCTTCGCGTAATCAAACCTCCATCGGGCACGAATCCGATATGCAACGCAATTGCTTGACACCGCCTTGATCGAGTGGATGTGATGAGTGGGTTGAAGCGGTCACCTGTGAGGTGTCCGCCAGCTGCCCTTTGAGTTTCTGTTATTTTTCCACTTGGCTTTGCTGCTTTGCGTTTTCCTTGCGCCACAGCATGCGATTTAGTTTGGGAAACAGCTTTAAGGCGTTTTCGCGCATGACCTGGCGACCAATGCGATTGGCGTGTTTTTCAAGTAACTCGCCGCGTTGAACTTTTTCCGTCAACGCTTCGGCCAAACATTGGCGAGTGAATTCCGTCGCCGCATAAATCCCCTCGGCGTCCAAGGTGTCCGCTCCCCACATAATGCGATCCGATGGCGCGGCTTCCAGCCACTCTTGATAGGCCCGTTTGGCCATCGTGTAACTGAGCGTCGGCAGCCAACAAGAATCGATCCAAACGTTTTTGTGCTTCATAGCGATCGCTCCGGCCTCGCTAACCCACGGATAGCCGCCGTGGAACAAAATGAATTTCGTGTTTGGGTTGGCCTCGATCACGTTCACCAGCAGCATGGGGTTCGAACCTTGAATCCGCGCGTCGCCGGTGNGGACTTGGAATGGCAACTCGTATTTCGCGCTCAGCTTGCAAATATGCCAGAACATGAAATCCTCGAACAGCTTTTGCTGCTCGTCGCTCGTTTCCGTTTTAGGTTTCCCATAAATTGCAGCGGCTTGTTCCTTCGTAACACGGTCGTAGGTCAGCGAACGCTGGTAGGCTTGCGTTAACTTTAGGCAAATCGCATCGGATGCGACGGCTTCGGCAAACAAGGCGTCCAGGACTTTGAGAAAATCGTCGAACGACTTTGTGCTCATTTTCTTCCGTTCCGCATACACGAACAAACTGTCGGTGTCGGACTTCAAGCGATCGGGATGCACAGACTCGATCAAAAATGTCACGTTAAACACAGGCACGGAGAATCGATACTCGCGAGCAAACTGCATTCGGTTCCAATACAGGTCGATCAACATCAACTCGATGTTCGCCCGCTCGGTCACCACCTTGTTTAGCCATTCGTCGGTCTGGTAGTTGTCGAAGATTTTCTGATTCAGCGCGCGAGCTTGATCGTCAGTGATCGTATCGAAGTCGACACCGTACAAATCCCGAAAGGCGGGGAGCATGTATCGATAAAAGCTCGTCGCCCGCGCGTCGTCGAAATCATCGTGAGCAGATTTCCACCAGGTGTCAAAAGAACGATCGGCGGGCCACGGCGTGATGCGGGTGGTTCGCGCAATGTAACTATGTGCCCACAGACTTTGCAACGTCATCCCGCGACCTTGCTTGGTTTCCACGCGATTTGGAATTTGATTGAACGGCCGCAAATGGTCATGCGTGTCAATCGCTCGCACGTTATCGAGCGACGTTTTAATGCGTAAATAAAGCGGTGTGGTTTTGACGTCGACCGACTGCGCGTAACCAGCCAACGGCAAAAACGCGAAGACAACGGCGAGCAAATTTGGTGCGATAGATTTCATGGATTATCATCCTGTACAAACGACACTTGAACACGACCAAGCCGACATTCTACCTTTCTGATCACCGCGAGTCGTTTCCATTTAGCGNGAAAGACCAACCATGATCCGATCATTCACGACTCTCTTTCTGTGCTGTTTAGCCTTGCTGCTCTCTACGAATCGCGTCGCGGCGGATGACTGGTTCGATTCGTTCTATCAGTACCGCATTCCTTTCGAGACGAATCCCGAGCACGACGGCTGGGTGCGAATGTCACTTTCTCCGGCGCAGATTACGGATGCGATCAACCAGGTCAGTCGCTTCCAGCTGGATGCGAATTTCTTTGCGTTCAATGCGGTCGCGCTTGTGGAAGTCGATGAGGCCGGAAAAGTGGTGCATGCTCATCCCGAGGCTGGATTTTATATGACTCGAGTTGGAAGTGAACTAGCCGAAGGCTGGCGACAAGCCGCGGGCGAGGTGCACGCCATCCAGGTCGTGAAGGACAAACCGCATTTGCTGGAGTTTGTGTCGTCGGACTTCGGCAAGAACCCCGCCTACAGGTACGAGACGATTTTTCCACCCGGGAGCTCAATGCGTCGAACAGATTATCGCACGTCGTTTTTCCCGCCGCTCCTACCGCGAGGCAAAACGCGACGCAAGACCTTGTTCGTTCCCGACCGCGAAGACATGCAACTTGTGGTAGGCGGTATCTGGGCTCCTGGAAAGGTGCATGAAGTCTCCGTGCGTGAGGTCAACATTACGCTGCAAGTGAAACTCGACAAGCCCGGTCGTAAACGGTGGATGCTCTACTACCAGCCGATGTGTAGTCATCACCTGCAAACACCCAGTCGCGAGAAGGATACTTTGCCCGACGTCTCTGTAGCCGTTGAAAAGCTTGGAGCCGCCCAGCGAAACTTCGGCGAGACAACTTATCGACTGAGTGGTTCAGACTCGCTCGATGTCGCATTTGCCGACACGACCGTCAAAGTGACTCGAAAGATGAAACTGCCGTCAATGCGACGTGATCGAGTCACCGTTCGCTCGGCCGCTAACGAGCGGCAGTCGTTTCAATTGCTGCTGAGTGCAAAGGTCGACGACGTCGTGCTGACCGGAGTCGAGGTTGCGGACCTCACACGTAGGCCCGACTCTCCGAGACGGGCAGCGAGCCACGGACAGACTCGCTTAAGTGACGCGATCTCCGTGCATCGCGTTGAATACGTCCCGATCAATAAGACATCTTACATCACGCCAGGGAAGTACCTCGGAGAGATCGGCGATCCCCTTGTCCCCGTTGCCAAGAGAAAACTCTCGCCTCAAGTCGGAACAACCGCCTTGTGGCTAACGGTGACCGTGCCCGCCAAGACTCCAGCGGGAACATACTTGGGCGACATCACGTTGCGAATGGCAGACAGCGAACCGATTTCGATCCCGCTTTCGCTTGAAGTTTACGACTTTGAACTGCCCGAGTTCTCGACGTTCCGCTCCAACCTGGGGCAACAATACGTCAGCAAACTTCTCAGCAACCGTGAAGATGCTCGCAGCATGCTAGATTACCACGGGATCGGCAAAGCATGGCCCAAAGACAAGCCGGCGATGAAGAAACTCGCCCGTGCCTATTACGACGTGATGGTCGACAACAAATTCACGCCGAAGAATGTCGCACTGTTCGCGGAAATCGACATGAACTGGACGCCGCCACCCAAGGGCTACAACGTCGATGAGCCAGACAACTTCTTCGAACTGCACGACTGGGACTTCACCGAGTTCAACGCAACCTTGCGTTACTTCATCGACAAAAAAAAGTGCAACAACATCTGTCTGACCCACACAGACCCAAGCAGTTGCAACCTATTCCAACAACTGCCCGGCAAACGGCTGAACAGCCCCGCGTACGCACCTCATCATACGATGGGTTGGCAAACCTTCCGGGAGATCACGCGCGTCGTATGGGGTAAGACGAAACACGACGGCTATCAAGACACGTCCATCGAAGTCACGCAGAAGCAATGGGACGATTTGGTTCTGAAGTACTATCGGCGCATGGCGCAGAACCTGGATGAGCACGACTGGCTCGACAAGACTCATATCTTGATCGACGAGACGGAGAATAACGCACGACTGATGCACTTTTTGAAGTTGCTCAAGTCGGACCCGCTAACAGCGCAAATCCGAACGGCCGCCTGCATTCAGGGGCTCGGACTGGTCCATAAGGACTCGCACATCTTCGGGGGAAAGGAGTGGGACTTTCGCGGATTAATCGACATCTATGTGCCGGAAATGGACGAGAACTACGACCGTTGGATGGATTACCTCTGGACGGATCACAAACTCCCACGCAGCCGTGAGAAACTCTGGCCATACCTCGTCACGTCATCCCGGTTGGCGATCGACACACCCGGCATCAACAACCGGATTGTCGGCCTGGACATTTTCAATCGGGGCGGCAGTGGCTTATTGATTTGGGAGACGACAGGTTGGGATCATCTTTATGGTGACTCACGCAATCCCTGGCAAGATCCCTACACGCGACACGCCAACGGCTCACTGGCCTACTTCTACCCGCCGAAAGGCAACGGCCTACCGTCCAAACCAGAACTGACAATCACTCCGTCACTCCGACTGGAAGCTTATCGAGAAGCGATTGATGACTACGAGTATGCCCGCATCCTTGAAGACCTCGTCGCTGCTGGTCGCCAAGCTGGACGCAATGTTTCCGAGGGCGAAGCTGTTCTGCAGGACATTCAACGGTTCTTCGCCAGCAACACACATTGGTCTCAGAACGATGCGTGGTATCTCGACTTGCGGGACCGTATGGCACGGGCAATTGTGACGATGAAGCGAAAACAATGATCGGATCCACGCGCTGTCGAGCGTAGCCACGAGGAAACAATGAACGACACACTAAGTTTACGAAATGCAGTGATGCAGCGTTTGGTTAAGTTGGTCTTCCTGATCCTCACGACCGCAACCGTAGCCCAAGCTGATCACAACCAGATGCTCCAACGTGTGTACCGGGGCGGGATCAGTCGACATGTGGCTTGCGACAGTCAAGGGTTCTGTTATCTGCTTGTCCCGTCGCCTCGGTCGGTAACCACGCGAGCATTCGAACTGAAGTTCTCGCGGAAACCGCATCCGGAATCAATTCCTGACTTCTCGGCAACAGTTGCGTTACCAGTCCTGAAAGAGGGGGCCGATACGCCACTGTTCTCCGCAGGTATCACCGTTGATTCACACGACCGACTCCATTTGACCTGGACGACGGAGGACGGGCTAACCGCTTACAGCGTGGTCGAGACCGCATCACTGCGAAGCGGAAAGGGTAAGCCAAAATGGTTGAACCCTGCGACGGGGCAAGACGGCGTGTTGGTTGTTGCCACAGCCCGGTCGTGGGCAGGGGATATCTGTCGAGCACCTGATGGTCGCGTCTGGCTTGCGTGGTCAGTCGATGGTGCTGACTCGCACGTGACGATGCATCTTGGGACAGCCCGTGACGGAAAATGGCAACCCTTCGAAGTCGGTGGCGGCAAGAAGCTCTATCCGCCTTCATTGCTTGTGACACGAGACGGAACCTTTCATCTTGTCACCAGTGACATGATCGGCTTGGCGTACCATTCGACTGGTAAAGTCTCCGAGTTGGCTTCAGAAAAAGATTGGAAGGTCGAGCGGAGTCATTCGGGACTCCGGCCGGCTTTGGCCGAGATAAACGGCCGAGTCCTTGCCGTTCACGAATCGGGAGACTCCTTGAAGTACACCTTCCTGGAAGGAGAGAAGAAGCCCAAGCAGTCCTTCCCACTGACGGACCTGGACAGCCGGTTGGTTTGGGACACAGTTCACTCACCGCGACTTGTCGTTGATCAGCATGGCGTGGCCTGGATGTTCTTCATTGACTCGACGCGGCAACACGTCTTTTACTCGCGCTGGTTGGGAACGCGGTGGAGCCCGATCCTGAATAGCTTTTGGTTGACGCGGAACACAGCGCGATTTGAAGACAGCCATCTGTCGATCGATTGGCTTGGCGTTGGACACGGACTCGGTGCGGACAAGTCCTCGATCGGGCTCGCAATCGGACATAACAGCTTGCATCCAGACACCAAGTTTCACGCGCTACGCGTCCCATCGCTCAAGGCCGACGCCGGTACCAAAGTCTTGTTCCTGGACTTGAAAGAAATACAACACCTGGATGGCCTCGACTTAAGCGTCAACACAGCACAAAAGCACCCCGATCCAGTGATCACCGCCGGACGTCGCAGCGACTTTGATTCTCAGGGTGCCGGGAAACTCGCGGTCATCAAGCAGAACGGTGTTTACCGAGCTTGGTATACGGGAATGTATCGCGAGCCTGGTTCCGAGTGGCCAAAGAGCGGCATGTATCCGCAAGTTCGAGTGGGATACGCGGAAAGTTCCGACGGCATTCATTTCAAGAAGAAGCCGCTTGGTCTGAAGCCCTTTGGAAACAACAACGACACGAATATCGTCGCTGGCTTGCCCGCAACCGCAATCTTCCGTCCGATCGTACCGACGGGCATGCACATCGATTCCGCCGATCCGGATCCGAGTCGTCGCTACAAATTCCTGACATGGTCCGGTAGCCGACCTGCTCGAAAGTTGGCAAACCCCGACGGCGTCGAAGAGCAAACCTGGACGCTCTGGACGTCTCCCGACGGACTTCGCTGGAAACAGACAAGCCGCGGCGGCATCCGGTACCCCGGCGGGTTGCCATCATCGTTCTCGCCACAGTCGCTGTTTCATGATGCCGACGAACCCAACCCCGCCAAGAAGTACAAAGCGTACGGTTTCCTCGGCCTCAACAATGACCGGCGAGGTGCGGGCTACGGCTATAGTGCGGACGCCGTGGAGTGGACGGCCGACCCACGCAATCCGGTTTTCGATGCGTGGGCGCGAGCCACTCCCGTCGTGAGAAATGGCAAGGTCCATCAGATTCACGACGCCGTCGTGTGGAAGTATCGCCAATACTATCTGGCTTTGTATCAGTACCAGACGAACGGCGAAGAGATGACCATCGAGCTGGCGATGAGCCGCGACGGCGAGAATTTTTCCTATATCCAACCCGGCTCCGAGATTGTACGCCGAGGTGCTGCCGAACAATGGGACTGCGACGCGATCGCACCGTCTGTGCCACTGATGGACGAGCACGACATCAAAGTCTACTACACCGGCTACCGATTCAGTAAGACAAAGCTGATAGAAGGAGAACACTCCTGCGGTCTAGCGACATTGCGTCTCGATGGGTTCACGCACCTGACACTGGAAGACAGCCGCGATGTTGGAAGCGTCACGACTATTCCCATCGACCGAGGAGACGCCGCCGAACTGCAAGTCAACGCATCCTGTGCTGACGGCAGTCGGATTGAGGTTGAGTTAATCAACCCCGAATCTGGCCAAACACTACCTGGATTTTCTCGAGAAGAATGCGTTCCGATTACAACCGATTCTCTTGCGCACCAAGTCGTCTGGACCAAGCGGAGCCTCGCCGACGTCCGAAATGCAAAATTCCAACTTCGCTTCCATCTCACCCAAGGACGCGATTCTCCCAAGCTGTACTCATTCGAGTTTCGAAGGGCAAGCGACAAGAACCCACAATGAGAACGAGGATCGAGAGCACGGTGCGAGTTGTTGTAGCGGCAGATGAGTTCCTACCTGAGTTAGCGGAACGGCCCAAGCCGTCCTGAAGAGAGAGATCGAGCGCACTACCTGGCGGCCCGTGCGATGCCACGACCATCATGAAGTCAAGCCGAGAATCGGCGGTCGTTCGTACACTCGGTAAGGCCGGTCGCCTGTGTCGGTCCAATGTGCGTCGCGCGGGATTGCCAGCGTATCGTAAATCGTTGCCGCGAGATTCTGCGGAGTGAGCGGGTCGTCGGTTGGATAGGCTCCCATGCGATCGGTCTTCCCCACAACGCGCCCGCCCTGAACTCCGCCACCTGCTAACAGAACCGATTGCGCCGCACCCCAATGGTCGCGTCCGGGAAGTTTGTAGTGCTTCTCCAGACGAAAGATCTTCGGCGTGCGGCCAAACTCGCTGCATACGACAACGAGAGTAGATTCCAACAACCCACTTTCTTCTAAATCATCCAACAACGCCGCCAGCGCACGGTCAAAAGGTGGCAGCAGCTTGTTCTTCAGCACGGGGAAATTATCACCATGGGTGTCCCAAGAGACTCCGCGACCAAGGTGAGCCTGTACCATACGCACTCCGTTTTCGATCAGCCGCTTCGAGAGTAGCAACGTCGAGCCGAACAAATCGCGACCGTATCGATCTTGCGTTTTCGCATCGACCATGTTCACGTCAAACGCGTCGCGGACTTTGGGCGAAGTCAGCAGCGACAATGCATCATCCCGCGATCGACTCCAGTCGCGCACGAGCGTGACGCCATCCAATCTGGTCGCATCTGCCTGCAACATCCTGAGTAAATGCTGGCGGTGTCCGAGCCGTTCGAGTGTGAGTCCTGCAGGCAACTTTGGATTGGGTGGGTGGAAGACAGGGTTAATGGAATGCGGCTTCGTTTCGAAATTCGAAAACATGAAGCAATCGGGACACGAACCGTATTGATTGCACATCGAAGCGGCTTGCAGCAACCACGGATCATGCCGCTCGCCCATGCGACCAGCCGTCTGTCCGCCGCGAACTTGACGCGCAACATTAATCATCAGTCGAGGCAACATCACCGCAGGCGGCAACGGCGATTCACTTTTCACCTGTGACCCCGCGACCGCAGCCATCGAAGGAAAATCCGAGCGAACCGGCTTGGCACGATCGAACGGTTGTGGCAATTCCATCTTGCCGCAAAGCATGTAGTGATGTGCTTGAGTGTGATCGTTCGTCGGGTGTCCCAGCGATCGCACCAGCGACCACTTATTGCTACGAGCGGCCAGTCGCGGAAGATGCTCACAGATTCGCACGCCTGCCGTCCGCGTGGCGATTGTCGTGAACTCGCCGCGTGTGTTATCGGGAGCTTGTGGTTTGGGATCGAAAGTATCAATATGCGACAAGCCACCGGGCAAGTAGATCAACAGCACGGATTTGTTTTGCTTGCCGGAGTCACGACCTTTGTCTTGAGCGCACAGCGTCGCGACATCCCCCATTGTCAGCCCAAACAACCCAAGGCTGCCAAGTTGAATCGCTTGACGACGGTCTAGGTTACTCGACATCTTTAACTTTCATTCCGGTGTCGGTGTGCGCTGGGTAAACTATCTTAATGCGTTCCAGTCAGTTCGCACAATTCATGACATCAGTCAAAGAACGTTGAAGGCACGAATCCCACCACTGGGGATTCTGGAAAGAGGTCTGACCGCTTCAATCGCAGCTGCCCACGGCAACGGAATGGCAAAAGAAATTTTGCCCAAAGTAAAGGCCCATCTCAGCCCCGATCAACTTGCAGAAGCCCAGAAACGAGCAACGCAACAGTTTGACCAAATTAACGCTAACAAACAAAAACGGCGTCAAAAGCATGTCCGTTGTTCCACCTGAATCGCGATAGATTCAATAGAGGGACAGTGAGGGGCACCCAGGACATCTGATTTGCACCGAATGCGAGCGACTACGGAGAGCGGGCACCACCTGCGGGCATCGGCTTGCCGTCATCGACGCCAGCGATGAACTAGACGAGATGCTGGATTGAATACGGATGTTGGTAGCCGCGTCAGACGACCGGGGGCGCTCGGGTGGCTTCGCCAGTTGAGCGGGCCAATGTGAAACTGGGCAGACAAAAGTTCCATTGGTGTGCAGTCGCCTTGCCTCAAAATCAAAACAGCTCGTCGCAGCAGTTTGCGGCGAGCTTTTTTGTTTGCTTGTCGACAACGAGTTACGCGATCCGCGAAGCTCATGCCTGTCAGTTCCAACCGTGGCTCCAATTCGGACGACGAAGAGGAGCATTCTCGATTAGAATGTAACCCCATGGAATGATCCCGCGTTCTTTCCTAGCACAGCCCCACCAGGTTTTCCTTTGCGCACCAGACTCTCTGTATTGATCCCACTGCTGATTGTCGTCTCCACGGCCTCACTGCCGGCGGCGGAACTGCAAGTGGCCAACCTGTTTTCCAACGGAGCGGTGCTGCAACGCGGGATGACGATTCCGGTGTGGGGAACGGGCAAACCGGGATCTCAGATTCGGGTCAGCTTTGCCGGTCAGACACCGACGGCAACGGTGAATGATGATGGGCGATGGCGAGTCACCCTAACCGAGTTGACCGCCTCGTCGTCGCCGCAAACGCTCATTGTCTCGGATGCCGACAGCACACTGCGGATCCAGGACGTCCTGGTGGGTGAAGTCTGGCTTTGCTGTGGGCAATCGAATATGGCCATGCGAGTCGATCTTGCCCATCATGCGGAAGCTGACAAGGCGAGGTCCGATCTGCCGTTGATTCGTGTGCACACCGTTGCCTACGCACCGGCACGCGCACCGTTGTCCCAAAGTTCCGGCGAGTGGGTAAAGGCGGGATCTGATACCGCAGGAAAGTTTTCAGCAACCGCTTTTTTCTTCGGTCGTGAATTGCACCGAGAGCTCAACGTGCCTGTCGGCCTGATCGTGGCGGCGCGTGGCGGCGCGGACATTACCACCTGGACCAGCCGCGAGGTGCAGGAAGACACCCCTGAACTGAAGGCGCTGCTGGCGTCATGGGAACGAAAGGTCAAGGCTTACACCCCTGAGATTGAGGCGGCGGCGAAGGCGGCCTTCGAAAGGGAGTTTCCCAAGTGGAAAGCAGCAGCGCAGGCAGCCGCGAAAGCCGGTCAGCCGCGTCCCCGAAAGCCCGAGGCCGCGCGCACGCCAATCCATCCTGCCGACCATCACCATCATCCGGCCACATTGTTCAAGGGCATGATTCATCCACTGATTCCCTACGCCATCCGGGGTGTCATCTGGTATCAGGGAGAATCCAATGCCTTCACCGAACAGCAGAGCATGCTCTACGAACAACAGTTGCCATTGTTGATTCGGGATTGGCGGAATCGCTGGGGGCAGGGCGACTTTCCATTCGCCTGGGTCCAATTGCCGTTCACTTCGGCCAGGCAAGTTGCCTGGGATCGCATCCGGGAATCCATGCGGCGCAGTTTGTCCGTTCCCAACACAGGCATGGCGGTTACCCTTGATCTCGGAGAGGAAAACCTGCTGCATCCGAAGAACAAACAGGCCTTCGCTCATCGCCTGGCCTTGTGGGCTCGAGCGGATGTGTATGGCGAAAACATCACCTGGTCCGGGCCTTTGTTCAAGAGTGCTCGCGCTGGCGAGAAAGGCGTCCTCATCCGCTTCGAACACTCAGATGGGCTGAAGGCACTCAAGGAACCGCCAATCGGATTCGAGTACCGCAGCGGCGATGGCGATTGGACAACCGCACCGGCGCGCATCCGCAACAACTGCGTCGTCGTTCAGCCTCCAGAGGGCGTGACTTTCAATGCCGTTCGGTACGCCTGGGGAAACAAACCGGAACACAACCTTGTCAATTCCGCCGACCTGCCGGCCTCTCCCTTCGTCACCGAGTTCGCTGCCGTGAAGTCATCCGTGGCTCCCAGAAAAAGAACTCCCAAGCCGGCGCCACCCGATCTCGTCAAAACGCCGCTCGTTCCAGCTGATCTTTCAAAGTTTCCCGGCGACACCGAGCGACTCGAAATCTTCCTGCTCATGGGTCAGTCCAATATGAAAGGCCGTGGCCGGATGCCCGCGCGGCCGCTGAACGATCCGCAAATTGTGATGATGCACAAGCCGAGTGACGGATACTTCCTCGCGCGGCATCCACTGCATCTCACCGGTGATCCGAAGGATTTTTCTGGAGCGGACAATGCCGGCGTCGGCCCAGGGCTTGCTTTCGCCCAGGCCATTGCAAAGGCTCGACCGGATTCGCGTATTCTCCTGATTCCCTGTGCCGTCGGTGGCACCCAGGTCGCTGCCTGGCAGAAGGGTCAGAGGCTCTACGAGGAAACCGTTCGCAAAGCCAGGCTTGCATTGAAGCAGTCTCCACAGGGCAAAGCGCGAATCGCCGCGGCGCTCTGGCTGCAGGGTGAATCTGATTCGACGTCACCCGAGAAGCTCGCGGCCTATCAAAACCGGATCGATACCTTGATCGGAGCACTTCGTTCAGACCTGAGCAGCCCAAAGCTCCCGTTCATCGCCTGCACCATCGGCGAATTGAAGCAATCCAATGTGAACGACCGCAAGGCCATCAACGCCATCCTGCTCGACCTCCCCAATCGCGTTCCCAACAGCGCCTGCATTGACAGCCGCGAGTTTGCCAAGTCCATCGGCGACATGGTGCACTTCGATGCGGATACTCAGAATCGACACGGGCAGCTTTATGCGGCCGAGTTCCTACGGTTATCGAATGAGAAGTAGGGAGTCGCCATTCGTTCACCGATGTTGACGAACAGGAGCCACGACAAACGCCTCGGCAACGACGAATCAGCGCACGAAAAAAACAGTGTCTCAGCAGAATAGCGTGGCCATGGCAACAAATGAGAAGAAAACAGTTCAATCGTCTTCTGTCACCCCTGGGTTCGCGCGAGGGGCACTCTTCACTGTCGAGCCCGTTTGACACGCAATCCGCTGCTTGAGCACATCGCCGTCGAGACGGATTCGAGCGATACTGTTTCGATCCCATGTAGCCGCCCGAGCTGCTCCAATGAATAACTGCGGGGGCAAGCCACGCCGCCGCACCAGCAAGAAGGGTGTAACGTGTCCATGCTGATCGAAACGTTTCCCTGTTGGTCTCACGAGCAGATCGGCGTTCTTCCACGAGAGCCCAGTCCGGCTCACAGCGATCATCGTCCCGGCATGTGATTCGAAAAACATGAGGTAACAGTCATCGTACCTCACCACATGAACGCCGCCTGCGTCGTTGCCGCAAACAGGATTCTTGTCGTGCTTCGTCCAATTGAGGCCGTCCTTGGAGGTGGCATACCCCACACTCCGTTTTGATGTCGGTGATTTTGGGGCCTTGGGATCAGCGGCGTCCGGTGGAAGGTCTTTGCGACCGTCGTACCACATCTTGAACTGGCCGTTTTCGAAAAGAACGGATGGCCGTCCAACAAGAAGCCCATCCCACTCGCCGGGCTCGCCCGCTCTGAGTGCTGTTCCCTGGCGTTGCCACCTGATGCCGTCCTTTGACGTGGCAACGTCTATGCGGTCGGTTACGCCAGCACCAGCGACCGTGTAGTACATGAAGTACCGGTCTCTTATCCGCACCACGGATGGGTCATTGACATGATTGGCTGCCTTGTCCTCCAGAACGACACCCTTCTTTTTCCATCGCAAGCCGTCCAATGACTCGGCGTAGTGAATGCGGTCGTGACCGTCGTCTCCCAATCCGCCGTACCACATCCGATACCTGCCGTTCTCGATAAGAATATCCGGTGCGTAGACGTTTCCCTCCCCATGGGGAGCGGACTCGGACGCCTCCGTACCACGAATAATCACTTCGATTGCGTGGGACTCAAGACCATTCTCCCCAGACGCATTGTTAGCCACAACCAACACATACATGGTCGCTAACAGGCACACATCGTGTGCTGACGTGGCGATATGGCAGAATCGTCGGACCTTGGCTCGCATGGGGCCAAGCTTACCGGGCTCTGACTCCATCGTCGAGGGACCAAGCCGCCCGAAGCGACTCCTTGAGTTCGGGATTAGGGCCGCCACGCCTGCCACCCAAAGTTCTACCCGGGAACCATCATCCCGACTCGTTACAACAACAGCTCGTCGCAGGGGTTTGCGGCGAGCTATTTCTCATTTGGAACCAGCGAGTTGTGGAAACCAAGGCACCCGAATCACGCAGTCCCAACAGACAACAGTTTCGAGGCCGAGGAAATCACAGGGGACGCGTTCCTTTCACCATTGCCCCCCGTCCCTTTCGCTTTACGGATAATTACCGGGCGTTATAAACTGGCGGTATCCCGAAACAAAGGAACCGCCATGCGAACCGCACTACTTGTCTTGTTCATCGCTGCCAGCGCAGGTTGCAATGGAACGCCCCAAAAGGCCAAGCCTGAAACGACAGAGCCTGAAACGACGGAGCCTGAAACGACAGAGCCCGAAACGACAGAGCCCGAAACGACAGAGCCCGAAACGACAGAGCCCGAAACGAC
>NZVR01000192.1 GCA_002701545.1 Blastopirellula sp.
CGCTGAAGTGCCCGTCGCTGCGGCCACTTGCGGGGCCGCGGTGGGCGAGCTCGGGGCCATCGCCGGGGCCTTAGCGATGGGTGTCAGTGGGTTGGTGAGCGGGGGCTGAGGTGCGCGAGGTTGGAAGAGTCGCTGTTGGCCGACGCTGGCCAATTGTTGATGGATGGTCTGCAATCCGGCATAGATACCTTCGTTGTCCACATCGTCCGCCGCGTTACAAACACCAATCAGACGCCCGTCTGCTGCGAATAGGCCCCCTCCGCTGCGACCGTTCACCGGTTGGCCAGCCACCTCGATGTTCGCTGGACCGACATAACGATTGATGGCCGTGATGCGACTCGACTGTAGGCTGGGGTCGGCACCATGGTCGCAACCAATCGTGAAGACCGTGTCGCCAACGGTGGGGCGGGCTGCCGAAGTTGCAATCGGTGCGGCTGTGACGGGGAAACTGGGCTTGATACTGATCAAACCGATATCCTGACGGTCCGCTTCAAAAGCGATTAACTCACCAGTTAATGTTTGCGGCTTCCCGTCGACGAACACGTCGACGTGGATTTTGCCTTGGCCTCGGGAAGTGCGAAAGATGTGCCCGCAGGTCAGCACCAGTGCGTCGCGATCGTGGACGTCGATGATGGTGCCGGTACCGAATGAATGGCCGTTGGCGTCGTCTACCTTAATGCGAACGGACGCCGCGAAGGCGCGACTTTGCGCCGACGACTGAGTCGGTGTTGAGGTGTTCGGGGCGGCGGCCGTGGGAGCGGATGGGAACGAGGTGGGCGTCACCTGAGCAACCGCCGAGGAGGTGTTCGTCGGAACATGGCGCGTGGCTCGGACAGCTGCGGTGGCCGCGTTCGTTGCGTTGTTACCGTAACGAAACCCGCGCGGCAAACGTCCGGAAGACGCGNTCTGAGCGAGCCGCGGGGGAGCCGACGGGCGATAGCCGACGCGCTGGAAAAGCGAGACGAGCACATCGTGGCTGACCGCGTTGTTGATGCGGCCCACTTCGCGACCGCCGGAGATCAGGACAAAGCAGGGNACGCTGTTGACTCGGAATTGCTGTGCGAGCTCGGGATGTTCGTTGACGTTGATCTTGCGAACCGGATAGCCAGAGGCTTGCAAGCGAGCAACGGTCGGCTCCATCAGTTTGCAGGGACCACAATGGGTGCCGTAGAAGTCCAAGAGCAGTGTATCGCCTGCTTGGCCAGTGATAGCAGTCAGTAGCAGCAGACTAGTCAACGTTCCCATCGTTCCCTCCTTGGTTCGATGCGTTGGTGCGCGGATTGGTGTGAGCGATTGAAAAAAGGGTGTCAGATTGCAAATGTTACAAAGTGCAATCTGCCGCGTGTTGCCAAGCGATTGCGAGAAGTATTNGTCATTCCATGACTTACGTTTCGCTTGCTGGCTTCGGTGCGTTTTTCAAAGGACTCGGAGTCCTGGAATTGCAGATGCTGTGCCGAAACGCNTTCGTGNCNAAAAATTCGCGAACCGTGGGGTGCTNCGGTGGTGTCTCATTCGGTANGTTCACCCCGGCATTTGCGAATGCAGGGGATTCGTTACAATGTCCGGTCCTGCAAAGACTTAGGAAATGCACCATTCGACGGAGNTAGAATGACGCCCCGCAGAATACTTGTGACCGCTGCGCTGCCCTATGCCAATGGCCCGATCCATCTGGGGCACCTTGTCGAGTACATCCAGACGGATATCTGGGTCCGCTTCCAGAAACTGCGCGGGCATCAATGCATCTATGTGTGTGCAGATGATACGCACGGCACCGCGATCATGATTCGGGCCCGCAGTGAGGGTCGGTCGGAAGTGGAATTGATTGCGGAGACGCAAGCGGCCCACGAACGCGACTTTGCCGGTTTCGACATTGAATTTGACAACTACGGCAGTACGAACAGCGAAGAAAACCGCGCGCTATGTCACGATTTTTGGCAGCGCATTCGCGATGCTGGATTGGTCAAAGAAAAAGAGATCGAGCAACTGTACGATCCCGAAGCGGAGACGTTTCTAGCAGATCGTTTTGTCCGCGGCACCTGTCCCAAATGTGGCAAGACCGATCAGCCNGGCGACAATTGTGAATGCGGGCACACGTACTCGCCGATCGATTTGATTGACCCCAAAAGCACGCTGTCGGGTGCCACACCTGAGTTGCGGAGTGCCGAGCATTTGTTCATTGAACTGGAGCAGTTGCATCCATTTCTCGAAGAATGGACACAATCGGGCGAGCATTTGCAAGCCGAAGTGGCCAACTACTTGAAGGGGCACTTCCTGCACGAACCGTTGCGAGACTGGGACATNTCGCGACCGGCGCCCTACTTCGGGTTCGAAATCCCGGACAGTCCGGGCAACTATTGGTACGTTTGGTTCGACGCGCCCATCGGCTACATGGCTTCGACCAGGCAATGGTGCGATCNCCACGGTGAAACGTTCGACGATTGGTGGTGTAACGATGCGACGGAAGTGCACCATTTCATNGGCAAAGACATTACCTACTTTCACACCTTGTTCTGGCCCGGCATGCTGAAGACGGCAGGGTACACACTGCCCACGAAAGTTCACATTCATGGGTTCTTGACCGTCGGCGGTGAGAAAATGTCGAAGAGCAAGGGCACCTTCGTGATGGCGGAGACGTATCTCAAGCATCTCGATTGCGCTTATTTGCGCTACTACTACGCATCCAAACTGGGGTCGCGGCTGGATGACATCGATTTGAATGTCGACGAGTTCATCAACAAAGTGAATGCGGACTTGGTTGGCAAAGTGGTCAATTTAGCGTCGCGTTCCGCCAAATTTGTAGAACAGCTCGGTCTGTCAGCGGAGTACCCGGAGGATGGCGGCTTGTTCGCTCGGGCTGCCGCTGTGGGTGACGAGATTGCCGCCGCTTATGAAGCGTGCGAATACTCCAAGGCAATGCGGCTGATCATGGAGTTGGCCGATCAGGCCAACCCGTTTGTCGAAAATGCCAAGCCGTGGGAGTTGCGCAAAGACGAAACGCGGACTGCCGAACTGCAAGACGTCTGTACGATCGCGCTGAACTTGTTCCGGCAGCTGGTGATCTACTTGTCGCCCGTCTTGCCGCAATTGTCACAGCAAGTCGGCGAACTGCTCGGCAAACCGATTGAGCGTTGGGACGAGTCAAAAACGCCCTTGACCGGTACGCCGGTGGCGAAGTTTAAACATTTAATGAAACGTATCGAAGCAAAGGATGTGGAGAAGATGGTGGACGAGAGCAAAGTCGAAGACACGGCAGCGACGCCAGAAGTCGCGTTTGATGATAGCGCCCAACCGCTGTTGGACGAGCCATTGGCTGAAGAGTGTACCTATGACGACTTCATGAAAGTCGATTTGCGGGTGGCCCGTGTTGTGGCTGCCGAGCATGTGCCGGACGCCAGGAAGCTGCTGAAATTGACCCTGAGTCTGGGCGGCGAAGAACGTCGTCAAGTGTTTGCGGGTATCAAAGCAGCATACGAACCAGAGGCGTTGGTCGGCCGATTAGTCGTCATGGTTGCCAATCTGGCCGCTCGGAAGATGAAATTTGGGCTCAGCGAGGGTATGGTGGTTGCCGCCGGACCGGGTGGCGAAGACGTATTCTTGCTGGGTATTGATTCCGGTGCGGTTCCAGGACAGCGGGTACACTGAGGCATGGCTGATGACGCGGTAAGCGAACCGAATAGGTTGCGCTTTACTGAATAGCCTGCGCATGACTGAATAGCCTGCGCATGACCGAACACGATCCAATCACTTTCAAAGGCAGTATTAGAGACGCGCCTCAGAGACATGGAACCGATCATCCATTACGCCAGACCTCGTCGCGAAGGCAACGTGGTCGTTATCGAAATCGTTGCAAAAGAGTTGCGTGGACACGACATCACGTCCCAGTTGCGGAAGCAGTTAGTGGATATCGTCACGCAAGAGAGTCCCTGGAGTATCGTGTTGGACATTCATCAGGTGCGGTTTCTGGGAAGCCTCGGTGTGCTGGCACTGTTGACGGTGCGCCGTGAGGCACCTGATGCCCGGATCATGATCGTCAATGCCTCCGAGCAGGTGGTGAAGTTGCTGACGACGTGTCGGCTGATTGAGAGTTCTGGCATTGATTTTGCCCCGTTCGAATTGGGCGACGATGTGGCCACGGCGGTTGCCGCGCTCAATTGAATTTCGATGGGAGCCGTGGGTTGACATCCGAAGATCCGAACGCTGTGTCGCCAGAGGAACTTGCGCAGGCAATTCAGATCCTGGAACGGATTGCGCAGGATCGAGGCGTCATGTTGGAGGTGCCCAAGGCGGAACGGGATCGCTTGATGCGCGCTGCCGGGCGGGTGGCCAATCCCGGTCGCGCAGCTCGGCGTCAACTGGCGCAGGCTCAGCGTCGGCAGCAAAAGCAGCAGAGTGATACGGAGAAGCAGGCGGACGAGCTGCTGTTGGCTCAGACCGGCATGAGGCAACCCCTGAGCACGCGGCGGATCAAGTTAGCGGCCCCGCCGGAGCCGATGCCGCTGGGCAGTACCCCCGGCACCGCGGTGCCAGAAACGTCGGGCGAAACGTCTCTGGGAACACTCAAGCAACCTCGCAATTGCTACATCTGCAAAGGTAACTATCGGGAGGTGCATTTGTTTTACGATGCCCTGTGTCCCGAGTGTGCCGAATTCAATTGGGCCAAACGGCAGCAGACGGCCGACCTGAGTGGTCGGTACGTGTTGGTCACCGGTGGCCGCGTCAAAATTGGTTATCACGCGGCGCTCAAGATGTTGCGGGCTGGGGCCCACGTGGTGGTTACCTCGCGATTCCCTCGGAACGCCGTGCAGCGATTCGCGGCCGAAGCCGACAGCGCCCAATGGCTCGACCGTTTGCAGTTGCACGGGTTGGACCTGCGGCATATTCGCAGTGTGGAAGTCTTTGCCGATTTTCTCAGTGAGCGGTTACCGCGACTCGATTGCATTCTCAACAATGCGTGCCAAACGGTCCGCCGCCCACCGGGTTTTTACGCACACCTGATGGCCGAGGAACGACAGTCGCTTAGGGAATTGCCCCTGGCCCTCCAAAACCCGCTTGCCGAGCATGAAGCCTTGCGCGGGGATGACATGCTGTGTGACAGCACAACGCAAGAGCGTCTGCCGGCTGAAGTGGCCAGCAGTTTGGCCGGTTTGCAACGGGCTGCCGAGTTATCCCAGATTGCACTTGCGCCGGATGACGCAACGTTTCGGACAGAGACCTTTCCCACGGGCAAAATGGACGAGGACGCGCAGCAAGTGGACTTGCGCACCATCAATAGCTGGCGACTGAAACTGGCGGATGTACCGACGGTCGAATTGTTGGAAGTGCAGTTGGTCAACGCCATTGCTCCGTTTGTGCTGAACGCCCGCCTGAAACCGTTGATGCGACGCGTTCCGACGATGGACAAGCACATCGTGAATGTCTCCGCGATGGAAGGGGTGTTTTATCGTGCGTTCAAACGGGACACGCACCCGCACACCAATATGGCCAAAGCGGCTTTGAATATGTTGACCCGGACGTCCGCTGCCGATTACGTCCAAGATGGGATCCACATGAACAGCGTCGATACCGGCTGGATTACGGATGAAGATCCGATCGAAATTGCGCGGCGCAAACGGCAAGAACATGACTTCCATCCCCCCTTGGATCATGTCGATGCAGCCGCGCGGATCTGTGACCCGTTCTTTTCTGGATTGCTGACCGGCGAGCACGTGTGGGGGAAATTCTTAAAGGACTATCAAGTCTCGAATTGGTGACCAGGCCGGCTGCACGGTATGGGGTGCTGCGGCCGGCGATTTCCCGGTTCAGAGGCAAATAGAAAGCCCGCGTCAGGGAGTCCCGGACGCGGGCGTGAAGGATGCCGGTTGGAGGGCCAGCGAATGCTTGCGGCGCACCAAGTTAGGGTAGGGCGACCGATTCGAGCGCGAGTCCACCGTCGGTTTGCGTGACCACAACCGCGCGTGAATCATCCAGTTTGTCGAGTTGCACGACGCCTTCCATGCGCTTGATCGTTTCATACTCTTGGCCGGCCGTGCCGCCACCGGAGACGCGCGAGGTGATGCCTTTGTTTTGGGCGATGTTTTCCGTGCTGATTTTCATCACGCCACGGGCACTGTTGCTCAGCAGCAGGTAGTCCTTTCCGTCTTGCTTGTAGACAATCATGTCCAGCGGTCGGTTGCGGTTACCAAGTTCGGCGACCGTGGTGCCGCGGACTTTTTCGGAGGCCTGTAATTGATCCAAAGGGAACCGGACCAGGGGAGTGCAGATGTAACCGGCCAGCAAGCTGGGTTTGCCGCCGATGTTGAACGGGACAAACGTCTGAACGGGTGAGTAATCCTCGAATTTGCCGTGGGCACCGTGATAGATTTCGACACTCGCGCCGTGGTCTTTCGCTTGGAAAGGAAACACCAACTCACGAATCGCCGAAGGTGCTTTGCCGCTGCTCAGGCCGGAAACGATGACACGGCCGTCGACATAAGCGATATCGGTAATGGACGAGTCGCGTGGTTTGCGACCTCGGCGACCGGCGGCGTCGGGTGAGGGGGCGTCACGCAATTCGGCTTTCAGGAACTTGACATTTGCCAGGTCCATCGCCTGAAACTTGCCTGCCGTGGTGAGTCGAACGATGGAGGGCTCGCCGTCGCTGACGACGGAGAAATAGACGTTGCCGCTGTCCGGATTGACCGCCATGTCTTTGATGGTCGTGCTGCCGGAACTTTTCAGCGCTTTGCTGATCTGTCCGGCGACATCGTCGATCTGATAATGCACTTTGGCAACCGGTTGCGCTTCGTCGTCGGTGGCGATCGCGAAGATCGTGGCCGCGGTGTTGTCGCCGACAAGTAAGATGCCGTCAGGGCCGAAGGCGAGCGGCCCGGCCGATTGCAACTTGGGAGTACCCGGTTTCAGGCCCCACTCAGCGGCGTGTGCGTGGAAGGTGGTCAAAGTCAACGCCAGAAGGCTGAGGCTCGCGATGATTCGTCTCATGAAAAACTCCCTCGGGAATGTGCGGTGTAAGAAGATGGATTCGAACCCCGACATTATCCTTGACGCCCGGAGCCACGCAACCGAGCGGCAGAAAAAGTTCTCTGCGATTCCAGCGGAACTTGGATGCGACGGCGGTGTTGCCGGGCCTGGTGGTCCACTGGGCGTGCCGCTTGCGCCTTTTTGAGGGGGCGAACGGCGAGTGAGCGCATCAGGGGTCGTAGCCGAGATTGGGGCTCAGCCAACGTTCCGCTTCGGACAGCGAGATGCCTTTGCGGCGGGCATAGTCCTCGACCTGATCTCGGGTTAACCGATCGACGGCGAAATAGCGCGCTTCTGGATGGGCGAAATACAGACCGCTGACGCTGGCCGCGGGCAACATGGCAAACGATTCGGTCAACTCAATTCCAGCTTGCGACTCAGCTGACAAGAGATCAAAGAGAATGCGCTTTTCGGTGTGGTCCGGCTGTGCAGGATAGCCGTGGGCAGGGCGGATGCCGCGATATTGTTCAGCGATCAATTCGTCGTTCGTCAACGTTTCGTCACTGCCGTAACTCCAGTCGCGGCGAGCTTGCTGATGGAGTAATTCGGCGAACGCCTCGGCCAGTCGATCGGCCAGCGCTTTGGCCATGATCGAGTTGTAGTCATCGTGGTCCGCATCGAATTTGGCGCACAGCGCGTCACAGCCGATCCCTGTGGTGACGGCGAATGCACCGAGGTAATCCGGTCGGCCCGAATCCGCAGGCGCGATGTAGTCGGACAACGCGCGGAAGTCGCGTTGCCCTTTCCGCTCCCATTGCTGCCGGAGGGTGTGGAGTCGCGTTAATTCCTGGTCACGCGACTCGTCGGTGTAGAGCACAATGTCATCGCCCACGCTGGCGGCTGGCCAAAATCCATACACGGCTTTGGCGGTGAGGCGTTGATTGGTGATGATGTCTTCCAGCAGGGTGGTGGCGTGGTCGAACAGTTCGCGTGCGGCGGCACCGAGCTTGGCGTCCTCCAGGATCTTGGGGTACTTCCCTTTCAATTCCCAGGTCAGGAAGAAAGGTGACCAGTCGATGTACTTGGCGATCTCCTCCAGCGGGTAGTTCTCCAGCACTCGGGTGCCCAGGAACTGAGGCGTGTCGATGCGGACGTCCGACCAGTCGGTGGTGAAGGGGCGTTGTTTCGCTTCGGCGTAGGGCACCAGTTTCAGTTGCCGTTGCTCGTAGGAGGCGACCAACTTTTCGTGTTGCTCGGCGTTGTCTGCCAGGAAGCGACCGCGGGTCTCTTGGCTCATGAGTTGATCCACGACTCCCACGCAGCGTGAGGCGTCGAGGACATGAACCACTCCGGATTCGTATTGGGGGGCGATGCGTACGGCGGTGTGTTTTGCACTGGTCGTAGCGCCGCCAATCAGGACGGGGATATCGAAATCGAGTCGCTTCATCTCGCGTGCCACGTGCACCATTTCGTCGAGGCTGGGCGTAATCAGTCCGGACAGTCCGATCAGGTCCACCTGTTCCTCGCGCGCGGTTTCGAGGATTTTCTCGGCGGGCACCATGACCCCCATGTCGATGACGTCGTAGCTGTTGCATCCCAGCACCACACCGACGATGTTCTTGCCGATGTCGTGGACATCGCCTTTGACGGTTGCCATCAAGACTTTGCCGCGAGACGAATCGTCAGCCAGTCCGGCGGCGCGTTTTTCTTCGTCCATGTACGGCAACAGGTAAGCCACCGCCTTCTTCATCACGCGCGCCGATTTGACCACCTGCGGTAAGAACATTTTGCCGGCACCAAACAGATCGCCGACGACATTCATGCCGTCCATGAGTGGGCCTTCGATGATTTTCAGGCAGCGGTCGTATTTTTGCCGCGCTTCTTCGGTGTCTTCGGTGATGTATTTGTCGAGTCCCTTGACCAGCGCGTGGGTTAAACGCTGTTCGACGGGTGCATCACGCCAGGCGATATCTTCGGTGGCAGCTTTCTTGCCGGTCCCTTTGACCGTTTCGGCGAATTCAACCAGCCGGTCCGTAGCATCGGGTCGGCGGTTGAAGAGGACATCTTCGACGCGTTCCAGGAGTTCCGGGGGGATCTCTTCGTAGACCTCCAACTGTCCGGCGTTCACGATCCCCATGTCGAGTCCCGCTTGGACGGCATGATACAGAAACGCCGAATGCATCGCCTCGCGGACCACATCATTGCCGCGGAACGAGAACGAAATGTTACTGACACCTCCCGAAACCTTGGCGCCGGGACACTCTTGCTTGATCAGGCGAGTAGCCTCGATGAAGTTAACTGCGTAGTTGTTGTGTTCTTCGATGCCGGTGGCGACGGTCAGAATGTTGGGGTCAAAAATGATGTCTTCCGGAGGGAAGCCGATCTCTTCGGTCAGGATCCGATAAGCGCGTTTGCAAACCGCGACTTTATGGTCGACCTCGACCGCCTGTCCGGACTCGTCGAAGGCCATCACGACCACGGCGGCTCCGTAACGGCGAATCAACTCAGCCTGGCGTCGGAAGCGTGCTTCGTCATCTTTAATGCTGATCGAGTTGACAATCGCTTTGCCCTGCACGCACTTCAGCCCCTCTTCGATAATCTCCCATTTCGAGCTGTCCAACATGACGGGGACATCACAAATCCCCGACTCGCCGGCAATGAGGTACAGGAAGTGCCGCATGGCCTCGACGCCATCGAGCAGATCGGCGTCCATGTTAATGTCAATGACACTGGCGCCTCCTTCCACCTGGCTGCGTGCGACTTCGATCGCCTCGTCGAACTTTTCTTCGTTGATCAGGCGGGCGAATTTGCGCGAGCCGGTGACGTTGGTCCGCTCGCCGATCATCAAGAAATTGCTCTCGGGTCGCAGCGTCAGTGGCAGTGTGCCGCTTAACCGCGTGAAGGGCTCAAGCCCCGTTTTCTGGTGTGGCCGTACGGCACGGACACGGTCGGCAATGGCTCGGATGTGGTCCGGTGTCGTTCCGCAACAGCCGCCGATGATATTCACCCAGCCGTTGTCGGCGTAGTCACCGACCAATTCCGCCATCTGAGGTGGCGTCATGTCGTACTGGCCCATTTCGTTGGGCAAGCCGGCGTTGGGGTGGCAGCTGATGTAGGAAGAAGAGACGTGTGACAATTCCTCGATGTGAGGCCGCATGGATTCCGGGCCCAAGGCGCAGTTCATCCCCACGCCCAGCAATGGGAAATGCGAGATCGAATTCCAGAACGCTTCGACCGACTGGCTCGATACAAAGGTGACACCGGCCGGATTGAAGGTACCGGACACGACAACCGGAACTCGGTTTCCGGTGTCATTGAAGTACTTGCTGATGGCAAACAGGCACGATTTCAGATTCAGTGTGTCGATCACCGTCTCAGGCATCAGCAGGTCGACTCCGGCTTCGACCAGCGCAGCGACTTGACCGTAATAGGAGGCTACCATCGCGTCAAAAGTGACATCGCGAGTGGCTGCCGATTCGACCTCCGTCGAAATGGCCATCTGCTTGGTGGTTGGACCGATCGATCCGGCGACGAAACGTGGCCTGTCGGGGGTGCGTTCCGTGAACTCCTCCGCCGCTTCACGGGCACAGCGGACGGCGGCAAAGTTAATCTCCCGCACTAGCTCGGTCGGCAGATCAAATTCCACCATGCCGATTTCGCTAGCACCAAAGGTGTTCGTCTCGACGATGTCCGCACCCGCTTCGAAATACGCGCGATGGATCTCGGTGATCCTCTGCGGGTGTGTGAGATTGAGAATATCGGTGAAGCGGACCAGATCTTTGCTGTGCTCCGCAAACCGCTCGCCTCGCACAGACGACTCATCCAGATGCAGTGCTTGCACCATCGTGCCCATGGCGCCGTCGAGCACCAAGATACGGTCCGCGAGTATCGAGTCGAGATCGGTGTGAGGCGTACTTTGCACGATGGACATAAGACCACTTGGGGGAATCGGGGGAGAGCAGAAAGTTCCGCCTGGAGTTTCTGTCGTTACGCACGTAAATCAAACTTCCCGTGCGTTTGTTGGCAGCATAGCCGCCTTGCCAACGCGGCAGGCGGTGCGTCCCTTGGATTTGAATATCCCAAATTGCCGAATTTTCCGCAATCCGGCGGGTTGCGGCGGGTGATAGCAGGCGTGCTGGCAAAGGTCGCTACCATCGAATCCATCGTCAAGATCCATAAAGTCGATACCGATAAAAAAGGGGAGAAGGTACGTTTTTGTCGACCTGGTTTTCCGGTCGAGCGACCTCCATCGCACCCTGGGGTGATGACCATGTCAGCAGACACCGTGAACACGACTGGGCATCGCTCGATTCCGGAACGTTCCTCTGCAGAACATCCGCCGGCTCCCGTGCTGCTGCGGTTGCCCGAGATGCGTGCGTCGATTGGTCGCATCCCGGATGTGCCGAACGAACCCGAGACTGGGATGGATACTCCGGCGTTGACGACCCAAGTGCCTGTGCCGCCGACTTTGTCGATGCGAATGCAGGCGCTGTTGTCGGCTGCCATTCAACGCTTCAGCGGGATGACTTCCGGATCGGGGAAGCTGTTGGTCCTGGCGTTCGTAGTCCTGGTGGTCGCCTTGCTGTTTGCCGTGCTGCCCTGGAATAAGCCGCAGCCGGCCGCGCCTGAAACACCTGAATTGCCGGTGGAATGGGGGCAAACGGTGGAGGCTCCGGCGAGTGACGGCCCAAGCATCGTCTTTGGTGGTGAAGAACCAGCGGAAGCGACGAATCACGGCGGATGGATTCAAGGCGGTGAGTCATCTAACCTCAATGCCGTTGCGGGCGAGGATTTTTCACCCGGCCTGTTACAGAAACACACTGGTGCGGTGGCAGCTGAAGACGACGTGACTCCACCGGCGGGTCAGTCGCAATTGCCGCTGCCTCCAGCCGGTCATCGACTTCCGTCAGCAGAGACACTTGATTTTGGCGAACTTCAGCAGGGTGTCGCCACGTTTGACAACGCCCCATTGCCGCCCGCGGACGTCATGCCACCAAATGACACATTGCGATCTCACCTTCCTGTGGTGACGCCGCCTGTTGAATCGGTGCCACCCCGCGAGTTTTCCGTGCCGCAAACCGCCCGACGTCCCCAGGAGCCAGCACCAACCAGGCGCGCTCCAGAAACACAGCAAGACGCGGCGGGTTCGCAGCAGAAAGACGTACTTTATCGAGACACGGGCTTCCCGGAATTTGCGCCGCCAGCCACGCAGAGTCAACGCGACTCGCGGTCCGCATCTCGTCAACCAACGCGCGGTACTACCGGAGGACGCATCGGTAGTCGCAACAGCGAAATGCAACGTCATGAAAGATCTGGATCAAGCCTTTATTAGAGCTTTCGACAAACAGGTGCATCCGTCCATCGTGATTCGTGGCCTGCAGTCGACGGACGCTTCGCGAACGTATGCTATCGACGTTTCCGAAATCGGAATGCATACCCGAATTGATGCAGTAGCGATGCAGCGCGCCGTTGCGGATCAGTTAAGGCCGGGCGGTGCGGAGGCGGTACCGGGGAACGCTGGGACACGAAACGAGTTGGCCTCAGACGATAGCAGCCATCGGGACTATGCGCCGGAGGCAATTCTGGTGACGTCCAGTGGCACGACGGATGCGGCGAACTGCGGGGAACCAGCCGGGGAGAGTCTGGATGCTGAGTTCACCGAGGCGGCGCAAAAGATTGCCCGGTTCCAGAGTATGCACCTGGGCGACGACGTACGAGTCGACCTGGGCAATGTCGACGCCGTACGACCGCATCTGGCGTCGAGTAGCAGCAAGGAGGTGCGTCACAGCAATGATCTCCGTGGCGAAGGTGATGGGGAAGCGGCTGAGGCGTTGCGGTCAGCCGAACGACCGGTCGAGGAGTCACGGGATTCTGTCGGTTTGAACGAATTCCATGCTGCCTGGGAGGTGGATCAGTTTCGCTGGCCTAAAGTGTGTGATGATCTGCGTGAACATGATTTGTTGGCCGGGTTAGGCAGCCAATTGGCGAATGCGAATCGCGATGGGCTTCGCGTGATGGCCGTAACAGGCAAACGTCAAGGCGAGGGAGGCACGACCTTGGCGCTGTGTCTGGCGCAATGTGCCGCGCTGTCCGGATTGCGAGTCGGGTTGGTGGACGCCGACTTCGAACAACCGAACTTGGCAGAGCAGTTGGGGGTTGCTGCGCATGCAACGTGGATGTGCGCCATGCAGGGTCGGGTGCCGATAGAGGAAGCGGGAGTGTATGCCCTGCGCGACGGGATCACCGCGTTTCCCTTGACACCGTCCGCGACGCAAAAGGGAGTGACACAATTGAAACAGATCGCGGACTGGATCCAGGAAGTCAAACAATACTTTGACATGATTATTTTGGATGCAGGCGTGCAGACATCGAACGCGCACCAGCTGCTGGCCGTGAATACGGCCGAAGCGATCGACGCGGTGACGGTGGTTCGCGATATGCGCAGGACGACGGACGCGGAGATCGAAGGTGTGGTGCGACGCGTGCACGCCACCGGGATCGAAGCGGTTGGGATCGTAGAGAATTTCGGCGACTGGGGTAGTGAATCACTAAAAGCATCGGCATAGGGGCGTATTACTGTGAGTAACGATGTACGAAACGTATTGGCAGCTGGACTGCCGACCGTTTGAGAATGACTTCGACCCGCGCTTCTATTACCCCAGCGACTCGCATCAAAGTGCGATGTTGAAGTTGCGCTACGTGCTCGAGAACGGCCGCGGCGCTGCCGTGCTGTCCGGTGCAGGGGGGTTAGGGAAAACCCATCTCATCGAATGCCTGGCAAGACAGATGCGGGAGTCATGTAGCCCCTTCGCCAAGGTGGTGTTCCCGCAATTGCCTGCGGACCAGCTGGTGGCGTATTTGGCGGATGAGCTGTGGAATGAGGTAGCTCCAGCGGATATTCCGACGCATCAACATGTGCGACGGATCGAAAAGGCAATCCAACGGGCGGACCAGCATCGCAAGCAACCGGTGGTGGTGATTGATGAGGCCCATTTGCTGGACCATGCCTCACTGGAGACGGTCCGGCTGCTGCTGAATCTGGGGTATGATTCCCCCGCGGGGTTGACGTTGATCCTGGTGGGCCAACCGGCGCTATTGCCGACACTCGATCGGTTGCCCGAGTTGGATGACCGCCTGAACGTGAAATGCCTGTTGCGGAGGTTTGCGGTGGACGAGTCGGTGGCCTACATGACGCACCGCATGAAGGTAGCCGGAGCCAGACGGAGCGTTTTCACGGATGAGGCGTTGGAAGCCGTGCACCATCTCACCCACGGAAACCCCCGTCATATCAACCGACTCTGCGACCTGGCGTTGCTGGTCGGCTTTGCCGAGGAGTTGCGCACCTTGGGTCCCGACCAGATTGCTGCGGTTACGGACGAATTGGTTGCCGTCTCTCCGGAATAAACAGCGGTTGAGTGGCCAAATGTCCGTCGCAACACCGTTGCGGGTAAAGGTCGGGATCTTATAATCTGACGGTGTGACGATTCGCCTTGGCCCAGAATTGTGTGGCGGTCAACGAATGTGGTCATGGATCCATCTTTAATTTCAGACACCACCGACGGGAGTGCAGCTGGCATGTCAGGACCGATTGTACGTTCAGGACCCACCAAGGATTACTCGGATAATTGGGATTCCGTGTTTGGCGGAAAGCCCAAGAAGAAGGCGAAGGCGAAAAGCGCCAAGAAAACGACTGCCAAGAAAAACAAGGCCACGAAGAAGAAAAAGAAGAGCTGATTGGGTTGGCCAGGATTGGGTTGGCGCGGTGCATGGGAGGTCCTGAGCCCGCGTGGATCAAATAGACAGTTCAGCCGGTTCACGCCCCAGCGTGTGACTGAGTGCTGTTCGTATTCCGCTCGTACAAGGCAGTATTGTGGCGACTCACCACGCGTTTGAAACGTTAGCCAAAACGCCGACGGAAATCACGGGCGTCTGTGTGCTGTTCGGTGACGAGCCGTTTCTCAAGCGGTTGGTGCGAGATCAATTGACGTCCAGCATCTTGGCCGACGACGATGACGCGCCGTTTGCGACGTTCTCGGGTAAGACTTGCGAATGGCGAGATGTGGCTGATGAACTGTTCACGGTCTCGCTGTTCAGTTCGGGTCCGCGACTGGTCGTGGTCGAAGATGGCGACGAGTTTGTCACCCGCTGTCGGACCCAGCTGGAAGATTTGGTCGCCCGCGATTCCGTGCCCGGAGTGTTGATCCTGGACGTGACGAAGTGGGCCAGCAACACCCGGCTCTACAAGATGACGGATCAACAGGCGTTGCAGATTGAATGCCGTGCTCCGCAGAAGGGTGGCCGCAGTAAAGGCGTCGATGAACCCGCGTTGGCGAAGTGGCTCGTGTCGCGTGCCAAACGAGCGCATCAGGTTGCCTTGGAGAAGGAGGCAGCGAGCGAGTTGGTGGCATTGGTGGGGGTGGAGTTTGGATTGCTCGAGCAGGCACTGGCGAAGCTGGCGCTGTTTGTTGAGGCCAAAGGCAGTATCACCGCGACCATGGTGCAGGAAATTGTGGGGGGCTGGCGAGCCAGGACGACGTGGGATCTGATCGAGGCTGCTGCCGGAGGAAATGCCGCTGCGGCGGTCGAGCAATTGGAGCGGTTGCTGCAGGCAGGCGAGCACGCCAACGCGCTGTTTGGACAGATCTCGTGGTCGCTGCGGCGGTTTGCAGCCGCCACGCGGATTTATGAGCAGGCGCAACGGGACGGGAACCGAATGCCGTTACAGCAAGCCTTGGAACAGGCAGGCTTTCGGAAATGGCCACGCGAGGCGTTGTTAGACGCGGAAAAGCAATTGAAACAACTCGGGCGAACGCGCGCCGCGGCGCTGTATCGCTGGTTGCTGGAACTGGATCTCTCGCTCAAAGGCAGTCACTCGTCAGCTGAGCGCGCACGACACGCGTTGGAGATGCTGTTCTTCCGCATGTCAGAATTGGCCAAGCCGCAGGCGGCACGCTGACGGACTAGTCGGTGGACGGCTCGATGGGCAGTCTGGCGAGCTGTCGTAAAACGGTCACGGTCCCGACACCAATCGTCGCGTAGACGAGCATCGTGACGGCAAAGACTGTCCATACCCCCGGGGCGTCGGTCACCGCGTCGGCGGTCCGTAAATAACCGTGAATAATCCACGGCTGGCGACCCACTTCGGTGACGACCCAACCCGCTTGCATGGCCACGACTGAGAGCGGCCCCATAGCCACCAGGGCCAGCAGGAACCAACGGCTTGCCGGCCATTGGCGATAACGGAAGCCGTGCCAGGCAGTCCAGGCAGCGATCAGCATCATCAGGCTGCCAATACCGACCATCGCCTGAAACGCGAAGTGAACAATGGGTACAGGCGGCAGGTCTTCGGGTGGGAAATCATCGAGTCCACGCACCTCCGCATTGAAGTCGGAATAAGCCAGGAACGACAGGAATTTGGGGATCTCAATGGCATAGTCTGTCGAACGAGTGCGCTCGTTGGGGATCCCGCCGATCCGTAACGGGGCACCGCGTTCCGTTTTGAATTGACCTTCCATGGCGGCCAGCTTGACCGGCTGGGTTTTGGCCACGACTTTGGCTGACCAGTCCCCGATCATCATTTGAACTGGAACCAGGGGCAAAGCGAGCAGTAGGGCCAAAGTGAGCGCTCGGCGGTGATACTGGGTATTCTGGCCACGCAGCATCCGCGACGCGTAATAGCTGGCGACGACAAAGCCGGTGACCAGGTAGGCGGCGACGAGCATGTGCGAGATCATGGCACCACTGGCTGCGTTGAACATGGCAGTGAGAGGGCGAATCTCGACCGGTGTGCCGTCCTCCATGCGAAAACCGTCCGGGCAGTTCATGAAGGCGTTTGCGGTGATCACAAAGAAGGCGGAAAACGCTCCAGAAATCGCCACCGGAATCCCAGTGTACCAATGCACCCGCGGCGGCAGTCGATCCCAGCCATAAAGGTAGATACCGGCAAAAATCGCTTCAAAGAAAAAGGCGAAACCCTCCATGGTAAACGGCAGACCGATCACCGAGCCGTAAATGCCCATGAACTTCGGCCACAGAAGCCCCAGTTCGAACGAGAGCACCGTGCCGGAAACCGCCCCGACCGCAAACAGGACTGCGAACGCTTTGGACCAGCGGCGAGCAAGCGTCCGCCATAACGTGTCGCCCGTTCGCAGAAATTGCCACTCGGCAGCCAGCATCAACACGGGCAAGCCCACTCCCAGGCAGGCGAGCGTGATGTGAAACCCCAGGGTGAATGCCATTTGCATCCGTGCTGGCAGTAAATTCTCAGCGACAGCGATCTGAGCAAGGAGCGTTGAGTCAGGCATGGTCGGTCAGCCGTACAGGATTGCGTACTCGGTCAGTCACGATCGCCACGAGTCCGGCCAGGAAACTCCGTCGAAGCCAAGGCGAGGGCGATCGTAAGCCTCTGTAGAAAGAACCGTAGTTCTTCTCCATAACCTAACATCGGCAACCCAACGCGAGCGATAGCTTGCGGGAGGCAAATGAAGGACATCGGCACTGCGGCCTGTCAACTTCGGGCCGAGCGGATGCGTGGTCAGGTGGATTGGGACGAGCGCTGTTGTGCTCGGCTGGCGCACGAAAGTCAACATTCTGACAGTCCGTCTGCGACAAATCGTCGCACCTCCGTGGTTTTCGGCAAAAAATTGGATTCCAGGGGCTTGTGGATATGGCGTCGTTCGTGCAATATTTCACGATCTTGAGCGGTTCGCAACTGTTGCCGTAGCAGTAGTTTGACGAGTCTGCTTGAGCCTGTATTTAAGATCGATCTTCGCCCCATGACCCGCATGATGCGGCTCGAGGATTGCCCAAAGTGGCTCGTTTTCTAATCGACAGTTTCGGAATTTGGCCCTCCGTTGCCCATTTGGTTGCGGCGGTCGTTGCCTGTGTGTTGGTGATCCATGTGGTCGCCGTCGGTGCTTTGGTGTTCATCTGGTTGGAACGCAAGGTATCGGGGCGCATCCAAGACCGACTCGGTCCGACTCGAGTGGGCGGTGCGTTTGGCTGGCTGCAAACTCTGGCTGACGGCCTCAAGCTGATCAGTAAAGAAGATATTACCCCGGGCGATGCCGACCGGATGCTGTTCAAGTTGGCTCCCTATGTCAGCTTTGCCGCCAGCTTCGCGGCCTTTGTCGCCTTGCCATTCTCAGCCCATTGGGTTGCAAGCAACGTCAACTGCGGTGTGTTTCTGGTGTTGGCGATTCTCGGCCTTGAAGTCTTTGGCGTGATCCTGGCAGGTTACGCATCCGGCTCGAAATGGTCACTTTTCGGCGCCATGCGCGAGGCCGCTCAGGTGGTCAGTTACGAAGTGCCGCTGGGCATGTGCGTCGTGATTCCTGTGATGCTGGTCGGAAGCATGGACTTGGTCAAGATCGGCGAATGGCAAGCCGGCTGGGGATCGAACTGGTTAATTTTTCACGACCCCTTCAGCTTTGCCGTTTTCTGGGTCTACGTTACTTGTTCTGTGGCAAGTGTGAACCGGGCACCGTTTGACTTGGCCGAAGCGGAAAGTGAGCTGGTCGCTGGTTTCCATACGGAATACTCCGGTCTGCGATGGAGTTTCTTCTTCATGGCTGAGTACGGATCCATGTTCCTCGTCTCGGCGTTGGCAGCGATCCTGTTCCTGGGCGGCTGGAATGGCCCGGTGCCTGTGACCCACATCGTGGCGTCGCTGGCCGAGGCCTCAAGCGCCTTTAGTTACGAAGCCAATGGCATCTGGAACCTGGGCCATCCGTTGTGGATTTATCTCGCCGATCTGGTGGGGTGTGCCAATCTGCTTTTCAAAGCGACGCTCGGTGTGATCGTCATGATTTGGGTACGCTGGACGTTACCGCGACTGCGTATCGACCAGGTCATGACCACCTGTCTGAAATATTGCGTCCCGCTGGCGGCCTTCTTCTTCATTGGAGTCATCGGTTGGCAGACGGGCATGTTTGGTGTGTTAGGCAAAGCATTGCCATCCCCGAATGATCTGGCTCCTGCGACCAGCCGAGTTGGCGTGCGTGAAACGTGGGTCAGTTCGGTGTCCTCTGAAGTGACTGACAGCGGTTCCAACGAGGCAGACGCCGAAACAGAGGGTGCTGAAACAGAGGGTGCTGACGACCAGGACGGCGGTGCTCCGAAGCAAGCTGCCGCCGAGCCAGCGGAAGTGCCGGCTCAGGCCAGTACTACGCCTGATACAGACACGGTGGTGCGTGGTGAGACGGGAGGTAGATCATGACCCTACTAGCTGAGGGAGATTTCATCTACCCATTCGTTCCGAACGCGCTGTTCTACTTGTTCGCAACGTTGACCTGTGTGTTTGCCGTGGCGGTGCTGTTTACCAGCAACATCGTTCGCATGGCTTTTTATCTGACGTTATCACTGGGTGCCACCGCCGGCCTGTTCATGGTTGCGGGTGCTCAGTTTGTGGGTGCGATGCAGTTCATGATCTACGTCGGCGGCACGTTGGTCTTGTTGATTTTCGGCGTCATGCTGACCGCGCAACAGCGGTTTGTGTCGATGAAGACCAGCGCGGCGGATTGGGTCTTGGCGGCGGGCGTCGGGGGCGCATTGTTTGTGCTGCTGGTGTACGCGGCGATCTCGGTACCGTCGTGGGGTGAGTCGAATCCACATCTACGAGACATTGCGGCGGCCGAAGCCCGCGCGGAAACCCCCATCGGGTTGGCACTGGCCGGAGTTCGGGTCGATAAACTGAACCCCGCCCCGAAGGGTGCCAGCGAAGAAGAAAAGCTACTGCACGAGACCAGACGGGAAGGGATGTCAGGATACCTGCTGCCCTTCGTGATCATCTCGGTGCATCTACTCGTGGTTCTGATTGGCGCGGCTTACATGGCACGCACCAAGCGACGGGCGACGGAGGCGGTGAGTTGAGATGAATCTGTTCGGGCCCCACATCACCGTTCAACATTACCTGATCGTCGGCGCGGTCCTGTTCGTGACCGGCGTCGTCTGCATGGCCACGAAACGCAACGCTCTGGGCGTGCTCATGGGGATCGAGTTGGTGCTGAACGGCGCCAATCTGAACTTCATCGCTTTTGGCAGCAAGTTCCTTCGGGAAGATACGCTGGGCCTCGACGGGCAACTGATTGCTCTGTTCGTGATTGTCCTGGCGGCAGGTGAAGCGGCGGTGGCCCTGGCGATCGCGCTGAACTTCTATAACAACTACACAACGATTGACGTTGACCAGGCAGACGAGCTAAAAGGCTAATGGATCCTCAACTGGAAACGCTTAACAATACGCTGCCGACGTTGCTGGGAATGGCCACGTTGTTGCCGCTGCTGTCCTTCTTTGTCATCTTGATCGGTGGCAAGTGGATGGGAAAAGCGGCTGGGTATGTTGCCACGGCAGCCATTGTCGGTGCCGCAGGTTTGTCGTTCGTGGGGCTGTTCTTCGTTTGGCTGCCGGTGCATGCAACTCACCTGGGCGCAGGGCATGGCGATCATGGCGAGACGGACCAATTGCAGGTGGAGGATGGTGACGGAGGGCACGCCGCGCACCGCAATACCACGACGGCAGCGACCATGCAACTGACCGCGTTTGCCGCCGAGGAACCAGCCGCCGCCGATGAGAATGCCGCCGCTGACGCAAAACACGCGGATGGTCACGATCAACAGGAACACCACGCGGGCGATGGCGATCATGATGCCGCGCACGAGCACGGTGAATCTCATGATGGTGACCATGACCACGCACATGCCGAGCATCACGAACACGCAGAGCAAGCAGACGCTGAACACGACCATGGGCATGATAGTCCGCCAACGTATACCTCCGGCGACTACTATTTGCTGGGCCAGTTTGGCAAGCTCAAGATGTCGATTAGCTACTATATCGACGCCCTGACGATGGTCATGTTCTGTATGGTCACGCTGATTGCGTCGGCCATTCATCTGTACGCTTCGGGGTACATGAGTGACGAATTGGTCGACGAGTACACGGACCACGAGGCGGAATACGCCGATGGTTCGCACGTCAAACGACCCGGGCGCTATCACCGTTTCTTTCAAGCTTTGTCGCTGTTCTGTTTCAGCATGTTGGGTTTGGTGCTGGCTGGTAACATCGCGATGGTGTTTGTGTTCTGGGAACTGGTCGGTATCTGTTCTTACTTCCTGATCGGATTTTACATCGAACGAAAAAGCGCTTCGAATGCGGCGAACAAGGCGTTTATCGTCAACCGCGTTGGCGACTTTGGGATGATCATCGGACTGATGGCCCTGTGGGCCGGGCTGGGTACATTTGCCTTTGGTGACACCGTCGACGAAGACGGGCATGTCGTTGAGCGAGGCATCTTCAGCCTGGTACGACCCGACGAAGCGGACGAACATGGTCACCATCACCAACTGACCATTCCGGCCGGAATGGTGCAAATGGGTGCCGGAGCACGTGCCGAACGAATTTTTCGTGACCATGCTGCACAGGCTGACGGCGGGATTGAAAACGCACAATCGGAAATCGACGCGAATTACATTGGTGAATGGCGTAAAGAAAATTTGGGCTACGGTCTGTTGATCGTTGCGGGTATTGGCATCTTCTGCGGTTGTGTGGGCAAGAGTGCTCAGTTCCCGCTACATGTTTGGTTGCCGGACGCGATGGAAGGCCCGACCCCGGTTTCGGCCCTGGTGCACTCGGCGACGATGGTCGCCGCAGGCGTTTATCTGGTCGGTCGGTTCTTCCCCGTATTTGCGCCGGAAGTGCTGTTCGTGATTGCCATTACCGGTGTGATCACGCTGTTCATGGCGGCCACGATTGCCATCACCGCAACGGATATCAAACGGGTGCTGGCCTACTCGACGGTCAGTCAACTCGGCTACATGATGTTGGCGCTTGGCGTCGGCGGTTGGGTCGCCGGGATGATGCACCTGGTGACGCACGCGTTCTTCAAGAGCCTGCTGTTCATGTGCTCGGGGTCAGTCATTCACGCGGTGCACACCAACGAAATGACCGAAATGGGTGGTCTCCGCAAAAAGATGCCGATCACCGCCTACACGATGTTGATTGGGTGTCTGGCCATTGCCGGAGTAAGTGTGCCGTTTGTGGTCGGCTTCAGCGGCTATTACTCGAAAGACATGATTCTGGAACAAGCGTTCTCGTTCATGCAGATGAACATGGATTTCTGGGGCGGGTTGTTTTTCGCCGCTGCCGCCGGTGGTGCCGCCATCACCGCGTTTTACATGTTCCGCATGTGGTATTTGACTTTTGCCGGAAAACCACGAGATCAACACCGATATGACCACGCACACGAATCTCCACCGAGCATGTGGATCCCCTTGGTGATCTGCGCGGTGTTTGCCGTCAGTGTCGCTTGGCGAAAGGGCGATCATGCGTTACTGCATGGTTTGATTCCGACGCCGATTTTGGGATCACTCGTGGTCGTAGGTTTTGGTGCCGCGATTGTTTTCCGGGACTGGTGGCAAAGACGTAATGCGTCGACGAGTGGGCACCATGACGAGGGCGACGATCATCATGGTCATGGCCACGACGAGCATCAGGATAAAGCCATTTTGCTCCTGCCGATGGTGCTGGGCGCGGTGGCTCTGGGCGTAAGCAGTGTGTTGTTGGCTTCTGGATGGTCGCATGTGAATTTACACGACCTGCTCGAATACGCGCGGCCTGTGGGTACGGGCCATAGCAGTCCGTCGGCTATCTGGATGGACATGACGTGGCCTTACGAACATTTCGCCCATGAGGATGCCCAATACTATGCCATCGTCGTGCCGGTGACTCTGTTGGCGACGTTGACTGGACTGGGTGGAATCGGGTTGGCGACGGCGATGTACTGCTTGAATTGGCTCAATCCGGCCGAAGTTCGCAAGCAATTCTCGAAGGTATATGACTTCCTGCTGAATAAATGGTGGTTTGACGAACTGTATCACTACATTTTCTTCAAGCCCACACATTGGTGTTCCAATGTGATTGCGCTGTTCGATCAACGCGTGATTGACAAGTTGATTGATGGATCGGCGAACTGCGTCGTGATCATTTCACGTTGGTGGACATGGATTTCGGATCAGACGATTGTCGATGGCGCCGTCGATGGCTTGGCAAGCTGGACTTACGCTTTGGGTGTCAAGTTGCGGCAGGTCCAGACGGGACGGCTACGGCAATACGTGGTGTTTATTGTGGTCGGTGCGATCGCAATTTTTGTCATCATGAGCTTTTTTTCGGGGTCGGTGACGGTCGACGCTTCGGATGTGTCCCGCGTTGGTGAATAACGCGAATTCGGGGCGAATCGCTCACACAAGAGAACACAGTACAAATCAAGAGATACCACTGGTTAAGGTTTAACTCCAATGGACACGCCGATTATCGCTCTCAGCTTGATCGTCTTTCTCCCCGTGCTCGGGGCGATCGTGATCTCCTTTTTCCCTAAAGGGGCGGAGGATGGGATACGTTGGACAACGCTGTTTTTCACGGGTGCCGTGTTAGTTGCGACCCTATATGTATTTTTCGCACAGGACAGCACGAAGTTTGAAGCTAGTCGAGAGTCAATGCAGCAGGTTTTTAACCAGCCGTGGATTCCGTCTTTTGACATCCATTACTACATGGGCATTGACGGGATCAGTTTTCCGCTGATTCTGCTGACGGGAGTTGTCAGCATGTTGGCGATGGGCGCGAGTTGGTCGATCAAGAAGAACGTCAAATCGTACTGCATCCTGTTCTTGCTGTTAGAGACCGGCATGCTGGGCGTATTTTTGGCGTTGGACTTCTTCTTGTTCTACGTCTTCTGGGAAGTGATGTTGCTGCCAATGTACTTCCTGATCGGTGTCTGGGGTGGCGAGCGACGCGAGTATGCCGCGATCAAATTTTTCCTGTACACCCTGGTCGGTAGTGTCCTGATGCTGATCGCCATCCTGCTGCTGTATTTCAACAGCGATGTGGTCAAGTTGTATGAAGTGGCGCAATCGGATGGTGCTCCGAGCAGTCTGAATTGGGAAGCTCTGCATATTGAAGGTGTAACTGAGACGGACCTCGAGGATGAACTAGCCGAACGTGCGGCGGATCCGACGCACATGCAACCGGTCCACACGTTCAACATGTTGGCGTTGGCTGCGATCGGTCAGCACACCGACTGCTTCAGTCGGAATCTGCAGTGGTGGTGTTTCTTGCTGTTGTTCATTGGGTTCATCATCAAAGTACCGTCCGTTCCGGTGCACACTTGGTTACCGGATGCGCACGTGCAGGCCCCGACGCCTATTTCGATGATCCTGGCTGGCGTTCTGCTGAAGATGGGCGGCTATGGGATCATCCGTATTTGTTACCCGATCTGTCCGTTTGGCGGCTACGACCTGATGTGGTTTGTCTGCACGCTGGGCGTGATCAGTATGGTCTACGGTGCGTTTGCCGCGATGGCGCAAAAAGATTTCAAACGGCTGGTGGCCTACAGTTCGGTCAGTCACATGGGTTACGTCGTACTCGGACTGGGCGTCTGGTCGGCAACGGCCGTGAACGGCTGGAACCCGGATTACTGGAACATGGGTGTCAAAGGCGCCATGTTCCAGATGATTGGTCACGGCATCAGTTCGGCCGGTATGTTCTTTGCCGTGGGCATCGTGTATGACCGCGTGCACCACCGTCGCCTGGACGAATTTGGTGGGCTCTACGGCAAGATGCCGGTCTATACCGCGTTGGCAATGATTGTCTTCTTCGCTGGCCTGGGATTGCCTGGCTTATGCGGATTCATCGGCGAAGTCTTCGTGGTCTTGTCGGTCTACAAATTCAGCATTGTGTTGGCTGTCATTTCTGCCTCCGTCGTGGTGTTGACGGCGGGGTACATTCTGTGGTGCGTCCAACGGGTGTACCTGGGTGCCGAGTACAAAGGGCCTCACGAAGAGGAATTGAAACCGATTAACATCCGCGAGGGGCTGATTGCCACGACGTTGGCTGTCCTGGCGATCATTCTGGGCGTGTTTCCCCATCAGACGATGCTCAAGTACATGGACAAGACCGTGGACGCCCAAGTGCAGAGTCTGGCGGACTGGACCCAAGCACATGACAGCGTGTTGAACGCGGACGAAGATACGGCAACCGCCGCGAAGGCACACGGCAGTGACGTGGTCGCGGTGAATGCCACGCAAGACTGAGCGGACAAACGATCCAACGGAACTCGAATAACCCAAGAATATCACCGTGAATTTCAATCAACTGGTCAACGATCTGTTCAGCGGCACCAAGAGTGACGTGAACCTGTTTTTGCCGGAGGTGATCCTCTGCGTGACGATGGTCGTCATGTTGTTGATCCGCCTGCCGAAGCTGGAAGATCAGCTTCCGATGTGGATCGTCGGGTGGTTGGTCAAGGGTGTGGCTTTGGCTGGCACCTTGGTAGCGTTCGGATTGGCCGCAGTGGCTTTGTACAATGTGGAGAACGTCGAGGCGACCGAGATTTTTACCGGGATGCTGGTGTATGGCGGTTTCACCATCTTCATGCGGACCATTCTGATCGGTTTCGCGGTGCTATTTGTCTGCATGACCTGTCTGAGCGGGATCCCGGATCATGAGGACGGTCCCGATATTTACACGTTGGTTTTGGGCGCGACGTTGGGCATGTGCCTGATGGTTTCCGCGAATCATCTCCTGACGATTTTCCTGGCCGTCGAGATGGCAAGTGTGCCGTCATACGTGCTGGCAGGGCTGTTGAAAGGCAAACGACAGAGTAGCGAAGCCGCCTTGAAATATTCCGTGTACGGTGCGGGAGCGGCTGGCGTGATGCTGTACGGAATCAGTCTGATTGCTGGTATCGTGAACTCGGCACACCTGCCGACCATGGCCGTGTTGCTGTCCTATCAGATGCCCGCGATGGGTGGCGAAGAATTGATGGTATTGGCTCCGGGTGGATTGATGATCGCCGTCGGCCTGGCCTTCAAACTGTCCGCCGTGCCCTTCCATTTCTGGTGCCCTGACGTGTTTGAGGGTGCAAGTGCTGAGGTGGCCGGTTTTCTGAGTGTGGCATCCAAAGCAGGTGCTCTGGGACTGTTGGTCCGAGTGGCCATTGGGTTTGGAGCGATGCCAGCCGACGATGGCCAGATCCCGCTGACCTCAAATGAGTCCGCGCCGGTCGTCGCAATGGCGGATCCCAGCGAGGGCGGGCTGTTTAGTGTGCCTGACGCCCCTGTCGATGGAGCAGCCAGCGTTACCGCAGGCGATGAAGTGCCACCGGAACCACAGGCGACGGCTGAAGCGAAGGCACCGGCCGAAACGCCGGTGAAGGAAGACGATGCTGCAGTCGGGCATGCAGAAGACGAACACGCAGCCGATACACATGCAGCTGATGAACATGCAGCCGATGGACATTCGCACGAAGCACACGCCGATAGTACTCACGTGGCGGCGATGGACGACGGTTTGGGTCATGTCCGCAGTTTTATGGCCAAGTTGATTGCGTTCCTGGCCGTGGTGACATGTACCTTTGGTAACTTAGCCGCATATGGCCAGACCAACATCAAGCGTCTGTTGGCGTATTCGACGATCGCTCACGCGGGTTACATGATGATGGCGGTTCCGCCCGTCTTGGCCCTGATGTCGGCCGGAGATACCGCCGGTGCCCAGGATGCCGTGGGTGCATTGATGATTTACATCGCGGTTTACCTGTTCATGAATCTTGGGGCGTTCGCCGTGGTGGCGTTCCTGCGAAATGCGATGAAGAGCGAAGAGATCGCCGACTACGCGGGATTGATTCGACGGTCGCCGATCGTGGTCATCTGTTTCGCGTTGATGCTGTTTTCCTTGGTGGGGCTGCCGCCGCTGGCCGGTTTCCTCGGCAAGTTCGCCGTGTTTGCAGCCTTGACGGACGCGTACAGCGCGACGGGTGAAAATTATTTGATGCTCGTGTTGGTCATGGGTGGCATCAACACAGCAATCAGCTTGTTCTATTACTTGCGAGTGGCGGCCACGATGACCATGTCGCCCGAGCCAGAAGATCGCGTACCGTTCGAGTTTTCAATCGTTTCGATGGCCGGCCTGTTCATCGTGTTGATCACGGTGCCAACGTTGCTGCTGTTCGTGGGGGCGGGCTACTTGACGGACTTGGCCGAATTGGTAGCTCGGACTTTGCTTTAAAACCGTTTCCTTGTGCAGTTGATCGCGATGTCGGATAGCAACCACCATTTGAATCGACTTTCGGTGTTACATCACCGCTCGCTGCCGATGTACCTGCGTTATGCGGTACCATGGGTCAGGGACGCCAGTGACGAGGCGGGTGCGACGCTGCGGAGCATTGCTGAAGACCAACAAGAGTACGTTGACCGGTTCGGCGAGCTGATTCTGGAGAGTAATGGGCAGTTGAGCATGGGGGAATTTCCCATGGTGTACACCGCGTATCATGATTTGTCGATTGACTTCCTGCTGCCCATTCTGATTCGTGAGCAGGAAGCGGCTCTGCCGCACATCGAGGAGAGCGCCGAGGCATTGCGACTCCATCCGTTGGCGCGGGCTATGGCAGAAGAGGCACTGGGAGCGGCCAAAGGGCATCTCGACACGTTGCGGGAACTCGGGACTGCGACCACGTCGTGACACCCTCTTTCATCGACACGCACGCGCATCTGGACGACGAGCAGTTCGATTCGATCCGTGACCAGGTTGTCGAACGCGCGAGCCTGGCCGGTGTTTCCAAAGTGATTTGCATTGGCACGACCGCGGCAGCGAGCGTGAAATGCGTCGAGTTGGCTGAACAATACGCGTCAGTCCACGCCGCTGTGGGAATCCAGCCCAATTACTGTGCTGAGGCAGTGGACGGGGACTGGGACCAAGTGGTAACGCTGGCGGGGAATCCGCAGGTGGTGGCGTTGGGCGAAACCGGTTTGGATCGGTATTGGGACCACACCCCGTTCGAGATGCAGCAGGACTATTTCGACAGACACCTCCGGCTGTCTAAGTCTAGCGGACTCCCGTTCGTTGTGCACATGCGGGATTGTGGTGAAGACGTGTATGCGATGTTGGTCGACGCGCGGGCCCGTGGCCCGTTACATGGTGTGATGCATTCGTTCACCGGGGATGCCGATCTGGCGCAGCGGTGTGTGGAACTTGGACTGTACATCAGTTTTGCCGGGATGGTGACCTACAAGAAATCAGAGGAGCTGCGGGCCGTGGCTCGAGGCATACCGGCCGAGCGGTTACTGATTGAAACAGACAGTCCCTATTTGTCTCCGCATCCACACCGCGGCCAACGTCCGAACGAACCGGCATTGGTGGTCCACACGGCCGCTTGCCTGGCGGACGTGCGGGGAATTTCCCTAGGCGAACTGGCGGCGTTAACGACGGCGAATGCAGAAGCCCTGTTTTTCTCCGGACGGGCTTGCTGAGCGACATGAGTTCAGGACTCACCGGCTCAGCAATCGGCAGGCGCGTGGGTGACGAGACTGGAATGGCACCGCGAGGGCCCCGGGGCGCCTCCGCGTGGGCTGGGATCGGTTGCTACCCTCTGCACCTGTCGCAAACGGACGTATAATGCGGCCAACCAGGAGGAGCTTTGCAAATGAGTACATCGATGATTGACCTGCGCAGCGATACCGTGACGAAGCCGACCGCAGCGATGCGGCGGGCGATGGCCGAAGCCGAAGTCGGAGACGACGTGATAGGCGTCGATCCAACGGTTGCCAGACTGCAAGAACGGATCGCCGAAATGTTGGGCAAGGAGGCGGCGGTCTACATGCCCTCCGGGTCGATGACGAATCAGATTGCAGTCCGCGTGCACTGCAAACCCGGGGACGAGTTCATCTGTGACGCGGGCTGTCACATCTACAATTATGAGCAAGCGGCGTACGCCAGTTTGAGCGGTGTGGCCGTACGCACGGTCCAAGGTGAGTTTGGCGTGTTTCAGCCAGCGGATGTCGAGGATCTGGTCCGACCGGACAACGAGCATTGCGTGCGAACCCGCTTATTGACTTTAGAGAATACTCACAATCGCGCTTCTGGTCGGATCCAGCCGTATGACAATCTGGTCGCGCTGTGCGACTGGGCACGGAGCCAGGGACTGGCCACCCACTTGGACGGTGCGCGACTGTTCAATGCGGCTGTGGCCAGCGGCGTGTCATTGTCCGATTGGGCTCAACACTTTGACACGGTGAGTGTCTGTTTCAGCAAAGGGCTCGGAGCGCCCGTCGGTTCGGCACTGGCGGGCCCCGCAGAATTGATTCGCGAAGCGCGACGGCACCGCAAAGCGTTTGGCGGCGGGATGCGTCAGGCTGGCATCATTGCCGCTGGAGCACTCTATGGTTTGGAGCATCATGTCGAGCGGCTAGCGGAAGACCACGAACATGCGCAGATCCTGGCAAATGCCATTCGGACGGCGGATGGACTGGAACTACGACCCGAAGAAGTGGATACGAACATTGTGATTTTCCGCGTGGATCCGGCACTGGTGACCGCCGTCGGCTTCACCGCTGCGCTGAAAGATCGCGGAGTCGATTGTTTGTCGGTTGGCAAAGATCTGGTGCGACTCGTCACGCACTTGGATGTGACGCGTGAACAGATCATGCGTGGTGCCGAGATCATTGTGAACACGATCGACGAGATACGTGCCGGAACGTTGGACGCCAGCGGCGCGGGAACGCAATACTGATCGTCCGTCCGTATTCCTGCTTGCGTATTTCACGGCCCAACAGTCGCACACTGCGGCACCGTATGGGCTGTGCGCGAAGACAACG
>NZVR01000193.1 GCA_002701545.1 Blastopirellula sp.
GGTCGTCCACACCGCGTTGTGATTCACAACGTTAGGTGATTCGCTGCGTTACGTGATTCGCTGCGTTAGGTGATTCGCTGCATTTAGCGTCGCATGACCGCACGATCATGTTCGGCAATTGCCAGGTTCGCCTTGTCCGCGTAGTAATCGGGGGCACTCTCAAATTTCAGCAGCGTCGTTTCGCTGGCAAACAGGTAGTATTTGTTGCGATAGTAACTGCCAAACTGCCGCGTTCCGAGTTGCAGACGTTGGTCGTCAAGATATTGCACAATATCGTAGCCGCTCATGACTGGGCTAAAGCGATCCGGATCACCCCAAAACTTGGCTTGGGCCTCTTCACTGGAAAACAGGTACAGCTGACCTCGGTGAATGTGTCCCCATTTGGCAAAACCTAACGTCCAGCTTTTGTTTTCCAATAACGCCACAGGGCAGAAGCCTTCGAGCGCCAGTTGCGGTTGCTTGGCCTCGCCTGTCACACCTGGCTGGAACTTGGCTACGGGTTGCTGCTCTTGAGCCGCTGCTGTGCCTGGATTCGCCGGAAGCTGATCCATCTGATCAGCAGGAACCGCCGCTGCCATGGCTGGCTGCTCTGGCTGCTCTGGCTGAATTGGCTGCTCTGGCTGAATTGGCTGCTCTGGCTGCGCGGGCATGTAAGGGTTCTGAATCGGTGCAACCTGTGGCTGCTCAACTTGAGGCGGCTGAGCCGTAGCAGGTTGAGAGGGGATGTATTGATTGCTAACTGGAGGGCGCGCGGCAACGTTGCCAGGCGCCGGGTTGGCAAACGGGGGACGTTGATTCGGAGGGACAAACTGCGAAGCTCGCTCCACCGGTCGGCGAGGCTGGGTCACTGGGGCCAGATTCTGCGGACCCGTCGGGATCCCCGAGCGGCGATCCGGAAGTTGCGTATGCGCGGCTGCCACAGCGGGCTTCATCCCCACACGTGCATGCGCCGCAATCTGGTCGACGCGACTGATGTATCGGTTCAAATCTTGCGGACTGACGTCTCGAAACAGCACCTGACCTTCGGCGGTGAGAAAGACATCCGTCGGCCAGCTCCGGACTTGAAATCGCTGGACCAGCTCCGGATTGGAAGGCACGTCCACTTTCACCGGAATATAATTCGCCAGCAATGCACGCTGGAACTCCGGACGCGAGTACACCCCTCGTTCCAACATCCGACAAGGCCCACAGCTCTGCGCCGTAAAGTGCACCATCACCAAACGCTGCTGTGCCCCTGCCACTTGCTGGGCCTGCTGCAAATCAGACATCCAAGGAATGCTGTCAGCAGAGCAGATGCTTGCGAATAAGACGAAGGGAAGAGCTACCGCCAGGTACGCGAATTTCATTGGTCGACCGTCCTTGTGACCGGATTGGGGGCGCTAGGATCGGTCTGTTTATCGGCTTCGTTCTGCAGCGAATGAATCAAAAGATACTGATTAGGCAAACTTTCCGGGTGCAAGCATCCATGGGTTTACACCGTTTTTTGCGCGAAATCCCGTTGTATTCACTCAATTGAAGACAACAGCCAAACCTCAAAAAAAACCTGTTTTGCAGGCAAAACGGCCGTTGTAATTCTATAGTTGATAGCTTGACATGGCCGAAAAGATCAGTAAGATGCCCGTATTGCAGGACCTCTGTCTGCATCGGAGAGCTGTGGCCTCCGAGTTCCTTATTGAGTGCTGTGGGGACGTTTCGTATCAGTTTGCTTGAACTGGGTACGGCAAATAAGGCGCTTCTCAGATACAACGTCGTGAGTCTCCTCGTGAGGCTGTGACAGAATGAGCAAACCCTGAGGTAGTCAGGATCTTCACTAAGTGAAGTGGTCACACCCGCTGACGGTTTGGTACCGCTTGGTGGTCGTGACAAGAGGTCTGAAGGAAAATGCGTTGTTCGGCCCCCGCAAAGTCGAGCAATCGAGATCCGGTTATTTGGTGGATCACCACACAAACCAGAATTCACGGAAGCAACTTTGGCTGTGATGTCTTTGGAAAGGCATCTCGATCATGTGGAACGTGCTGCATCGCGCAGTCACCACTCCCTGTGTCGACGACCTTTGGCCGACCAGCCGCTGGATTGAAAACATTTGGGCGAGCCCGCCCACACTCCTAGTTAAACGAGATGATTGCAAGTGAAGCGATCATCCATGCATCGAGTTCACGCGATAGGTTAACAGAGGCCGGTATTATGGCTAAAAAGAAAGGACGCGGTGGGCGTTCTCGAGGCGGTGGCCAAAACGGGAGACAACGTCGACGCCGACGTAACGACGGAAGACGTGGTGGTGGCGGTGGTCAGGACCACTTCGAGCCAGCAGATGGCGCAATGACAGCTGGCTACGGCATGCTGGAATTGCATCCCAACGGCTATGGCTTCCTGCGCAGCCCCCACAACAACTACTCACGTGAACGCTCCGATCCGTTCGTCCCCGGGACGATGATTGAACGCTTTGGATTGCGCGCCGGATTGATGCTCCGGGGACTCGTGCAACAGGCTCGCAAGCAACAAGGTCCGCGAATCCGCGAGATCATTGACGTCGATGGGATGGCTCCTGAGGAATATGCCAACGTCAAAGGGTTTGACCAACTCACCCCCATCAACCCCGAGGAATGGCTGCACTTGGAGACCGGCAAAGAGCCGCTCACCACGCGGGTGATGGACCTGCTGACGCCGCTGGGCAAAGGTCAGCGAGCTTTGATCGTCGCGCCGCCACGCACGGGTAAGACGGTCATGCTGCAACATGTCAGCCAGGGCATTGCCAAGAATTTCCCCGAATTGAAACTGATCGTGTTGCTGATCGATGAGCGGCCCGAAGAAGTGACCGACATGCGTCGGAATGTGAATGGCGAAGTGGTTGCCAGCAGCTTGGATCAGGATATTGAAAGTCACGTCCGACTGTCTCAGCTCGTCATCGATCGCTGTCGGCGGTTGGCCGAAATGGGACAAGACGTCTTCCTGTTGATGGACTCGATCACCCGCTTGGCCCGCGCCTTCAACAAATGGGTTGGCAATACGGGTCGCACCATGAGCGGTGGTGTGGACATCAAAGCGATGGATATTCCCAAAAAGCTGTTTGCCACCGCCCGCGCTTTCGAAGAAGGTGGGTCGCTGACCGTCGTCGGTACCGCTTTGATTGACACCGGTAGCCGTATGGACGAGCTGATCTTCCAAGAGTTCAAAGGCACCGGCAACATGGAATTGGTCCTCGATCGCAAACTGGCCGACCGCCGCGTCTGGCCGGCAATCGATATTTCCCAGTCAGGTACGCGACGTGAAGAATTGTTGCACGACGAAGAAACGCTGCACGCCGTAACCATGTTGCGACGCACGTTAACTTCCATGCATCACGTCGACGCCATGGAGCAGCTCACCAAGCAATTGGGACGTTTCGACACCAACGCCGAATTCATCAAGCTGATCAGCGGTGCAGGTGCTGGCGTCGGCTAGTTGCCCGACCGAACTCCTGAGCCCAAACGCATCTGCCAACTTTTTGCGCACCAACGTGCGCAAACAGGCTACTCTCGAAGCACTACGTTTTCTGGCATGCACCTGGTTTTCTGCCGAGCTGCCTGCTCTCCAGAACATGTGCATCGCGCTTTGGCCATCGGACCATGGGGCGCTGCCAAGCTTGGCACTGGCCGGTCTCACACTACCAGCCATACTGACAGGGCGGATCCGAATCCATACGGCCCGACGGACCTGCTTTTTCAACCAAAAACCAGTCCCGTGCACATGCGTGGCTCAACAGGACCTGCCACCGGACGCGATCGGTTTGGCGGGCAGGGGCGGCAGCGTTTCCTCCATCACCCCCCGCACGCGAGGAAACAGAATCGCCGCCTCAATGACCATCCAGACCTGGAGGCCGAGAATTCCCAAAGCAAAGGTAAACAGCAAGTACTTGCCGTGCCACAGCCAGCCAGTCTCGCCATTGAACATCTGCCACAGCAGCGCAATCGCCGGCATCAACAGCATCAGCAACATCGGCATCGCGGCAAATAAAACCGGTTTGCTGCGCCGCCAGAGATAGAACACCGTCACCATGAAGGCCAATCCGGCCAGTAACTGATTCGTAGCACCAAACAGCGGCCAAAGGATCAAGCCACCGGTACCTGCCGCTTTGCCCGGAGCCGCTGGCATGCAAGCCACCGCCAAGCCAAGTACGACAGCCAAACCGGTCGCAGCATACTTATTGGTTAATGGCTTGATGCGAAATGTCTCCGCTAACTCCTGAATCACATACCGCTGTAAACGTGTGGCAGTATCCAGTGTCGTCGCCGCAAAGCAAGCCACCAGGACGGCGATGATACCAATGGCCAAGGGGTGTGGAATCCACAACGAGGCAAGAAAATTCGCACCTCCATTAACAAACGCACCAACTTTTGCCCCAAGATTGAAATCGTTCCAATTGCCATGCGGATTGTAAGTGGCCAGCCAAGCCTCGCGGCCTTCCAAATGGACTTGCTCGGTCGTCTCTGTGCCAGCGATTTCCACCTCATGGTTGATTCCCATGCTGATGCCTGCGCAACAGGCGAGGATCACCAGAACGGCCAAAGCTCCCTCCAGCAGCATCGAGCCATAAGCCACGTATTGTGCATCCTCCTCGTTTTCGACCTGCTTGCTACTTGTGCCGCTGCTGACCAGACAATGAAATCCGCTGCAAGCACCACAGGCGATGGTGATGAAGAGAAATGGAAAAATTGGCAAGGCACCGGTCGGGAGCTGCGACGAGATAATCGGAGCGTCAACGCTCTCATCCGCATCCGTTAACGAGGCAAAGTATTGCGACACCAGGGCAGGCGAGGCTTCGAACAAGTCCGCATTCGGATTGGTCAATGCCGCCACAAAAAGACCAGCCACCAACAGCACCAACGCCACCACCAACTGGTGGCTGTTAATGTAGTCTCGCGGCTGAAGTAACATCCACACGGGCATCACGGACGCGGCAAAGCAATAGGCCATCAGTACCAGCGTCCAAACAATGACGGGATTGCCAACGGGCAACTCGATCGGGCAATAATACACTCCGGCATACACAGCTCCGTAGAGCACAATCAGAGCTAACACGGAAGGTAGCAACAATTGTCCTCCACGTTTGTGACACCAAAACCCAATCGCCACAGCGATCGGCATGGCCACCCAAACCGACAGCACCGACTCGGGATAGATGTGAAAAATCGACGCGATCACCAGTCCGAAAATCGCTAACACGATCGTCAGCGAGAAAAACAAGATCAACAGAAACAGTACCCGTGCCCGCGTTCCAATCAGTCTTCCCGCAACTTCGCCGATCGTTTGGCCACGATTGCGTAGCGACACGACCAGGGCACCAAAGTCGTGCACAGCGCCGATAAAAATCGAACCGAAAACGACCCACAAGAGCGCGGGCAACCAACCCCAAAAGACCGCGATTGCTGGTCCGACGATCGGTCCCGTACCCGCGATACTCGTAAAGTGGTGCCCAAAAATCACCCCCTTCTTCGTCGGCACGTAATCCACATCGTCACGTAATTGCTCACTGGGACAGATTGCGTTCTTGTCTAACCCAAAGATCTTACGGGCCAGCCAGCGACCGTACGTGTGGTACGCCACAACAAAGCCAACAAAGGAGAGAACTGCGACAATTAACGTGCTCATGACTCATTCCGCTTGCGAGTGTTCGATCCTCGGATTTTCGAGGATTCTCATCATAGCAACATCGGAATTGCACTAGAAGTCGATGCGCATGTTGTCACAAGCGATTTCGGTCTCTGGAAAGATCGCCTGGGCTGCCGCCAGACCGATGGGATCCGGGCCCGTGACCAGCGGATTCAAGTGAGACAGCACCAATCTTCCCACACCGGCTCGCTCGGCAACGCGTGCCACGGGCGTCGTGCAACTGTGACCGGTCAATTGAGCTTGCGCTTCCCAGCCATCCGCAAAGTTGCACTCGTGGACCAGGACATCCACTCCTTGAATCGCTTGCACGTATGCCGCGTCGGGATCGGCCGTAGTATCGGTGACAAATGCCAACGAACGGTCCGGCCAATCGATTCGATACCCCAGCGACCCACCAGGATGCTGCAGCGGGAAAAAACTTAACGTGCCACCGCCGCCTACTTCCACCTCGCCCTCGAGAGGAACCCAGTCAAAGGGCGGCTTGACGGGAAACAAGACCTCTGAAAACAGGTGAGTGTTGAGTGCTTCCAGCTTGTCAGCAGCGCCATGCACCTCGACCCGCCGCATCTCTTTTTCCCACAAGATATCAAACATGAAAGTCAGGCCGATCACATGATCCAGATGACCGTGGGTCAGAAAGATGTCGAGGGAATCGGTGGCGAGCAGGTCACGGACACGAAACATCGCCGTGCCCGCATCGAATACCAACCCGATCTCGGGCAGCATCAAGCAAGTCGTCTGGCGTTCTTCGTTGGGATGATAGCCAGTGCTTCCCAGAACGTGCAGTTGCATGGCGTCAGTTTCCGAACAGTTCCTGAAGACCGCGTTGGATGCCTTGTTCCAATAGCCGGTTCGCCGTGCCTTGCAACGCCTGTTTCCCAATCTGCTGCAATGCGCGGGAATCGACTGCCGGGTCTGTTAGCGTACCACGAACGGGGATGCGAAACGATTGCCCGCGTAAGCCGGCAAGCCAATCCGACTTGTCTGCCCAAGCATCCAGCACAGGGATTTCCGCAACCAGATCAAGCGATTGATCGAGTCCCACACTTCCGGTGGTCCCTATCCTCACTTCGCCGCCACCCACAAATTGCATTCCACGATGATAAATGCGGCCGTTGACCAGCTGATATTCCACCGTCTGCTCTGGCATGTGCAGCCACTGTATGCCAGCCAAGTCGGTGCCAATGCCTCGGCCCCGCACGATCGTTGCAACTTGCTGGGTGATGCCCAAAAATGCACGCGAAACTGGCCCTGGCCCCACCTGCGCTGCATGCACTTGAAGACGGCCTTTCACATTTCCCTCGACAGGTGATGACAACGGCATGATCGCGCCGTCCAAGTCAGTCGAGAAACGGCCACGCACTTCGGTTGCGTCGGCCATGACAGGAGCAACGTATTTGAGCCAGCCGCGGCACATCTCCGCCGACAGTTCGACGTTTTGCAGTACCGGGCCTTTGTCGAGCACGATCAAACTGGGATGCTCGTTCAAAAGTATCCGGGGACGGGCGGCAAATTGCCCGCCACTCAGTGGCACCTGGATCGGAGCAATGGCAATCATGCCCTGGGCCAACTGAGCTTGCACTTCGCCGGGCCCAGCTACCAGACCAGCGTACTTGCCCTGATCCCAGACAATGCTGGCCTCACCTGCCAATTGCTCCGAAATGCGATTCGGTGAAATGCGGTTCGGCAGTGGATCCGCTTGAGCGGGGATCGACAGAGAGTTACTCACTGGCTGCACCGGCTGTTGACTCGCCTGCAAATCGAATAACGGACCTTTCAAATACCACTGTCGCGTTTGTTGGCCGGCCAACTCCAAGTCCGCACCCAACCATGGCCGCAACCGAGTTGCCAACCGACCGAGGTCATAGGTCACCTGCCCCTGAACATCCACCTGGCAGACTCCAGTCGGATCCAAAAGCGATCCCGTGAGCGTCGCGCGGGCCGTGTCGTTCGCACCCGCTTCGAGTTGCTCGATCGTTGCAGTTCGACTGAGGCGATCGTAGGCAACAGTACCAATCAATTGAACCAGTGGTTCCGACCACTGAAGTCGCGGTGGATTTTGGGGATTCGCAGGATCTTGTGCGTAGAAATCCAATCGGTTGATGTGACTATTGAGCACCATTTGCGTGGTGTCTCCCTGATGCGTCAGCGTCACGTTGCCGAGAATTTCACCTGCCAGATGGCTGGTCGGCGCGGAGTCCGCTGTGTGCAACCATTGCGACAGACGCTGGACATCACCACGAAAACCTAACTGCCCTTCAGCTCGAAAATCATTGTCCGCCAGTCTCCATGCCAAGCGTTCGGCGCGCAATGCCAAGGCGGTTCCGGTAAGCGTCAAGTGATTCGACTGCACCTCACGTGCGTCACGATTCCAACTGCAATCTCCTTGAACCACGATTTGCGGTTCGGCAATACTCACCTCTTCACCTCGGCAACCAAAATCGAAAACCGTCAACTTGCACCCGCGCATCGCTACGGCCGGCTCGGTCAAAGCGACTTGCGTCATAAGATCAACACGTCCTGACAAGCGATAGTTGAATTCACCTAGAAATGGTTGCAGACGTGCTTGCCACCGGCTGAGATCACCACGGGCGACACAATCCAGCCACCGTGGTTGCTGAGTTTCCGCTAACGCTTGAGGCAACGTACACGTCACTTTGTCTGTTGCGGACGTGACATCCAGTTTGCCTTGCACCAACTGCAGCTGATCGCCGCCGCCCGATACGACATGCCCCTCCGCGATCACCTTGACTTGCGGTTCTCGCCAAGCAGGAATCATGGGGGATGCGACGACCAAGTCACGAACCAGCATCTCGCCCGAGATTTTCGTACCGCGAGGTTGCCATGAGGCCCACTTCAGATTCCCTTGCACGCTGCCGGTCAGAGTGGTTTGGTCGAGTTGCAATAACGGCCCCCACTGTTGAACGAACTGACTCAGGTCTCCCGTGAGATTGACTTGCCCTTGTGTGAGCAGACCGCCACCCTCGATCGCCAGAAACGGAGCATGGCAGAATAAGTTATCCAAACCGAGGCCCGCGTCCGTTTGCCGTAACGTCACCCCCATGTCAACAGGCGCGTCCAGCGGAATCATATGCCCGGAAACCATCCCCGTAACACCGGTCGCAGTCACTCGGCTGGTCAATCGGCGCGCCGACTCCAACGTGTCCCCACGAATCTGGATCAGCAACTTGCCAGCGGTGATCTGAGCATCCTCTTTCAGATGCATCGTGCGCGGCAACGTCGCAGCCAACGCGGGCAGATCGATACTGCCGGAAAACTGCTGGTCCGCATGACGAATCGCGGCTGCCAACGCGGGCGCAAGTTCCTCAGCTGTCGTTGCCAAGGGAAGCGTACCTGAACCGGTCAGATGGGCCACGCTCGACCGCAATTCGAATGCCTGTAAAGAAACTGCATCATCGACAAATGTCAGAGTGCCACTCAGATCCACGCGCGACTGCTGAAATGTTTCATCCTGCAATAGCGGGGCGCGGACTGCCAGATCATGCGCGGTCCAGGCATCTACGGTCACTTGCAGACGCTCACCTTGCAAACTGCCGCGCAGTCGTGTGTCGCACCAGCCATCGACATGGACACCCCAACGCTCGGTCAACGGTGCTAACGCAAGCAGTGGAAGGTGGTTGGTTTCCAGTTCCATTGTGCCGCTGCCGTACGACACAGTCGTAGCTTGCGCCTCGACAGAAGAAGCCGGCGTGTAACGGAGCTTGAGATCCAGGTCACCCGATGGATGACCGTTCATACCGATATCGGCTTTTACTTGCACATCCACGAACGCCGCCTGCGGTCTTGCCAGTTCCACGGTCAAGGTCATACCAGAGGCGGTCAAGGCGCGATGACTCCGCACATCGACCAGGTCAGCAGAACCATTCACCACCTGCACCGTCAGCTGACGCGGTTGTGAATCTCGACCTGGCGATGTAGGTGACGTCGGCGGGGCGGAGGGACGAGCGAGCGCGTCTTCGAGGTTGGAACCATCCTGCCGAATCTTGATCAACAGTTTTGGCTGATCCACCGTGACCGTACCAAGGTCTCTGCCGCTCAACAACAATCCCAGCAGTGACTTCTCGGTTGTGATCTGCTTGGCAGTCAGCAACACGTCGCCATCGAGATCAAAGACTTCCACCTTCGAGATCGCCACCGGCCGCAACCAGCCAACATGCGCCGCTTCATAGCGCACAGCACCCTGGTAATGTTCAGCGAGCGAATCCAGCAAGACATAACGCAAAGGTGAAAGGACGATAATTTGCGGAGCAAACCAAATCAAGAAGGCAACCAAACCGAAGATAACCATCCGGCGCACACGAATGCGATTTTTTCTCCGGCTGTCAGCTCCGTCCTGAACGTGCGTCATTGCAGCAATCCCATCTTCGTGCGGGTCATTTGGCCCGCTTACGGCGAGCCAGCAATCACCGACCCAGAACTCCTTTTCACGCACACGAACCTGTCGGAAAGCAGGAACGGTGCGTTCACACGCCGGCACGGATTCTATGCGGTTTGCCGCTGGCAGACATACCCCGACTTGGACAATTCGACGTGCTGCCAACACTTCCTTGCAGACGGCTCAACGTTCCCGGCAAAAGCCAGCCTTCCGCAACTGACAGCAAGGCTAGCGAGCAGCGTGCAACGCCGAGTGGAGGGCCGCGATGTGCCCTGGTGTCGTGCCACAACACCCGCCTAACAGTACAGCCCCATCATCTCGCCAGGCCACGGCGCTCTGGGCATAGCAACTCGGTTCGGTCGCGTCCGTCGCGACCCACTGGGATTCTGTGTTGAGATACCCGGTGTTGGCAAACGCGCCCCGCGGTCCGGAGAAGTGGCCACGGATCGTGTGCAACGCAGGCATGACCGCGGCAGGCGGCAGGCAGTTGACAAGCACCGCCGCAGGTTCCAAGGCCCCAATCTGACGAACCGCAGTTGCCAAGAATTCACCGGACAGTAACTTGGTTGTCCGGTCGCAAATCAGGCTGGTGATCACTGGCAACCCGGTCGCCAACGCCGCGCGCGTGGCAACAACAGCTTCCCGGATATTATTCTGCGTCTCTACCAAGATAAGATCGACTCCCGCATCCGCCAGTCCCTCGGCCATCTGGCCATGCTCGCGTTCCAAGGCTGGAGTCGCTGGTGCCAGCGCGGGCGAATAACAATCTTCCAGCGGCGCCTGAGATCCGGCGATGAACGTATCGGGGCCAGCAGCCCGCCGGGCCAGCTCGATGGCCTGTTGGACCAACTCCTGCGCCAGCGATGGATCGTGTCCTACGTTCCGTGCATGACACCGGAACGTGTTCGCGGTCAACAATTCAGACCCGGCGCGCACATACTCGCAATGAATCTGTACGATCTGCTCCGCGGCATCTCGGTTGGCCAAGGCAGTCCACGACGGGGCCGATAGATCAAGACCCCGACGCTGTAACTCGGTCCCCAAAGCGCCGTCCATTAACAGCGGTTGAGGGCTCGCCAGTCGCTCACGGAACGATTGCATCCGCGGAACACGCTAGTGCGGGTGACGATAGATGGGCAAGTGCCGGTAATAAACTTCCAGCATGTAGGTGCACAGGCAGGTCGTGTAGAGCCGACCACCGTGATTGCCCCAACGATCGACCATTGGATCCCAGCTACCTTTTTCTTTGCCAGTCTTCACCTGCTTGGCAGGAACGGTCTCTCGCAGAACCTCATTCCAGTCATTCCAATGCTGGCCTTCCATGTGATGCATCACTTGGGTGGCGTAGTACCAGTAGTACACATTTTGGTCGCGCCAGTTGATCGGATTCCCTGCAACGCGATCCACACCTTTCACTAACCGTGGGTCATCCTTTTTCCAACCGAGGTATTGGCGACAAAGCAGGCCCTCGGCTGTCATGGTGGGGGTTTCGGCTTGGCCCGGTTTGTAGGCGTACCCACTGCCTCCATCCGTCGAAGCGTTGTCCAGGTACTTCGAAATCGAATCCAAAGCGGGGCTTTGCACCTCCAACCCAGCCATCAGTCCACTTTGCAACGCCATCACAAACCACCCGGTCACCGACGTATCGGCGTCTTCGCGGGGGACGTAACGCCAGCCGCCTGCAGGAGACTGAGCTTTGATCGCATAGTCGAGTGCTTTTTGAGCGGGGTCTCGGAATGCGGAATCCTTGGTCATGCCATACAACTCGCACAGAGCAATCGTGATCTGTGCCTGAGTGTAAAGTCGGTGATGCGCCGGCGCAGGACCGCCTCGGAAGAAGTTCCCGTCGGCATCCTGAAGCTTGATGACCGTTTTCCAAGCTCGGTCGACAACCCGCTTATGCTCGCCGGACTGGTGCGTGTGGCCCGCTCCTTGAAACGCCAACAGAGCCATCGCAGTAGCGGCCAGTCGATTTTCGGTCAGGCTGCCATTCGAATAGGGGCCCTTCAGACTCCACATCCCATCACGTTCCTGGTTGCGCTTCAGCCATTCCAGCGCCATCGCCACAGCAGCTTCTGTTGTAGCGGTACCTCCGTAAGCGCCGAGCAGCGCTTTCTTCATACCTTTTTCACGGCCGGTCAACGCCAAACCAATGGTCGGCGCAGCAATGTCACTGGAAGCTGTCGTCGCATCAAAAACAACGTCCGTGATTTCCGGTGGGGCAGCGAAAGGATCTTCGACCGCCACGTTGTCTTCCGAAAGCACTGGATCGGTTAAGGCCGGATCCAGCTGTAAACTTTCCAGCTGGTCGTCCTCCAACTGCTCGCCCAACTCTTCCGCGTAAACGGGCAGAATCTCCAATACGCGATCCGCTTGCCCGAGAAACGGTAGTGTGAAAATGGCCAAGACCACGAACAGCACCATGTGCACGACCAAGCTGACCAGCCACGGTGGCGCGGCACGGACCGCTTTGTCCGCTGGTTGCTTCGCTTCGCCTTCTTCATCATCCTCAGCATGCTCTCGGACCAACGTGCCAGTATTCTCGACCGGCATCGGACGATTGGTTTTGGCCGCGTCCGCTTTGCTGACCGGAACCGGTCGGGAAGCAGGACTGGCGGGCTGGGGGGTCGGTTTTGCCGCCTCAGACTGAGGGGTGGCAGGATTGATCGTGACTGGACGCGCTGGGGCGTTCGTCGGCACAGGCTGAGGTGCGGCCGCCCGCTGTACTGGCGCCGGTTGAGGCACACCTGGCTGGGGCACGACGGGTGCAACCGGTTGAGGCGCTGCGGGTGCGACCGGTTGAGGGGCGAGCGGTGCGACAGGTTGGGGTGCGACGGGTTGGGGCGCTGCGGGTGCGACCGGTTGGGGCGCGACGGGAGCGGAAACCGGAGCGGGCGGCGCTGGTGCAACGGGCACGGGCCGCGCTGTCGGCATGGGAGCCCCAGGAGGGGTCGGTTGCCCAGGCTGCGCGTTATGCGCATTCGCAAGGTGCGGAGGGAGAGGGCGGTTAGGATCTGGAGTCGACATGAAAAACTCCGCGGAGACGAGACCTCTTCTGACGGCATTGCAGTGTACCACCTGTAAGAAGGAGCGCCAAGCAAGAAGTCGCTTGCTGCCATTGGCTTACGGCCGGTTCCGCGGCTGAAAAATCGCTCTGTCACGCGACCTGGCAACGCCATTCCAAAAGACTCCTACAACCAATAAGAACGGCCTAACCTCCGATAAATTCTGAATTTCCAACGAACTACACATCACCCCCACTCGACGACCATGCCCGCATGACTACAATTAGCATCGCGGGGTGGAGCAGCCCGGTAGCTCGCGAGGCTCATAACCTCGAGGTCGCAGGTTCGAATCCTGTCCCCGCAACTTGAACCCCACGGTAGCGAAACAACGCGACCGCGGGGTTTTTTCATGCGCCGGTGGAGAGATAGAGCCGCTTATCCGCAGGATTCGCAAGGGTTTGCGACGCTCCGACGACTTTCAGAGTCTCTCTCCGGACGCCGCGTGCGACACGGAATATTCACACGCATGGCCCTTGGGAGACCCGATTCCACCCCAAAATCTCTGCCGTCTCTCTGTCTCACGGCGTCCGGGTTATCAGGGGGTTGCTTTCGCTCTTTCGGTCCCACCCCCCCAGGGTTGGCTTCGGAGTAGGGAAACTAAAACAAAAAAACACGGGGCTGAATTGCCCGTGTGAGCGTCCCTATTCAAAACCATTTTCTGTTTTACAAATGGCGAAAGTCGCTTTACCACAGAGGTATACCGATTTGACGTCCCTTTCGGTCCCTTTGATCGGAAGGAACCCTTTACGGAAGGTTAACAGGGGTGGGGCTCGCACCCCGAAGGCAACACCTTCGAAACTGAGAACGCACGGTTGCTCGCGAGTCATCACTTGTTGGGAATGCGCGCCCCTCACGTTTAACGTGACTCAAGCTCCGTAACGACCTGTTTTCCATATCCCAATAGTCACGATCAGTTATTTGTACCCCACGGCAAAGTTCACCTTCATCCAGACAGTTCGGACGGATGAAGAACCAAAGCCAGCAGTTAGCCTCGTCTGAACGCCGCAGCTTCTGTCAGACCTGTGCCATCGCGCGTCGTCTGCGACGATGTGTGCAGCTTAGTCCGGCGATACAAGTACCCAAACCAAACATTGCGAGGGAGGAGGGCTCTGGAACAGCAGCATTGCGAGTAGCTCCTAGATCATCGAGTAGCGAAACTACGTCGTTGTAATGACCAACTCCGTAACTGCGGTAAGCCAAGATACCACCGCGGTCAACAACAAAGGTTAGCGGCATGGATACATAGGGTTTATCAATTATTTGGGCATAAAGGGTATCCACCCATTCCGGTTGGTGGTCCAGCAGGTGTATCGCATCTGGGCCGCCCCTGTATTCGGTGAGGCCGTCGCTATTAGCAGGTTCAAAACTGAATAGTGGCCGATCAAAGCCACCGGACTCAAGGTAATTCGTCACGTCCCGCGCATAGGGAATCCCTCGGGAAGGATCGGCCCTGCCACTGTGGATGGTTGCAAAAACCACCTCGTCATCTGAAAATTGCTGCACTGCAGTGTAGATCTCAGGCAGAGTCCAATAGCAAGGCGTGCACCAGCTTGCATAGTAATCGAACACCATGATCTTGTTACTGTAATCGTTGTAATTCCATGGGCCCACATCCAGTTCCGTAATTCCAACATCGAAATCGATCTGGTCACCAAGCATAATCCCAGCTTCTAGCTTCGGTGATCTGGTTAGCAATACGAAAACACTCACTACCCAAAGAAATACCAGGTTACGTCTCATCAAAATAACTCCATGCAAATCAGTATGAGTACATACGTATTGAGTAGTGCGAAACTACGAAACAAGTCACCCAGTGATCTTCAGAAAAAAGCCTGTATTTTTTTCGATCCCTGTCGTAGGGGCCCGAGAATCCTGCCTGCATCTACTACGCGGGAAAGGCAACAATGGGAGTGGAGCGTTGACAATAACGCCGCCTGATGCTCCACACGATTGGCATCTTAAGTCGCGATGAATGTCTAAGACGCAGCAAACCCAACATTCGAAGCGATGCAAATACTCGACATCACTTGTTCCACGATGCTCTGGCTACTGAATTGATCAGCCGCTAATTGGCGTACTGACTGCCGATTGAACGCTTGAGCCCTCTGAATCCCCTCGATGAATACGGCGAGTGCAGCAGCATCCTCTTCGGACTCCAAACACGATGCTCCGGGCGGCAACCGATCTAATAAGATGCCTGTCTCGCCATGCTGGACGAACGATGCACCAGTACGTACGCCCACAGTCGGGCAGCCAGCCAGAAGGATTTCCTGCAAGGCCACCGCACCGTGGTCATCGTCGGCCAGGTACGCGCAGGCTCGCGATCGTCGGGCGGCCTCGAAGAGTTGCTCCCGCCGGTAACTTCCGTAGTGAATCTGCATGTACCGCAGAAAGATTTCGGCCAGGTCCACAAGCAATTGGGGACGGTGTCCGTCCTTGGCGTTCACCAGCAAGCCGGGCCAGTCAGAAATCGGCTTGCCTTACCAGGGACGGCCGGACGTTTACGCCAATTCGTCAGACTCACCAAGCACTTCATCCAGCAATGAAATCAAGACGAGTTCAGATGCCCATTTTCTGATCTGCTGACGGTCGACTTCAGCGGAGGTGCGGTAAATCTGACGCAGGTCGCGGCGACTCTTGTGGCTCCCTTTACTAATCCAGACCAGTTTTGCGGCCGCGGCATCCACCCTCGACACGACTGGCAGCTGCACGCCGGCAAAGACCTCGACCAGGCATGACCGATCGAGCTCCCCCGCAATCAACTCGCGTGGATAAATGTCTAGCTTGAGAGCCTCCACCTTGTCGAGTAACTGAAACATCTCACGCTGCTCCACCGCCCGCCGAACGGAGGGTGGATCAAACAGGAAGTCGCCTGTGTCGATCAGCCGGAAAAACGTATCAAGCTGTTTTGCCAGCACCTGGTTGTCAACAACGATGTCAATGTCTTGCGTCATCCTCGGCTCGCCATACAAGACGGATGTGACTCCACCCGTCAGGTGAAACCGAACGCCGAGTTGCTGGAAGATTTCCGTCGCCTTGCCAAGAGTTGACTGAAAGGCTTCAACGGGAAACATCTTCAAGCCTTTGGTCAATGATGGCTTTCGCCGTTGGGTCCGAGCCATACATTCGCTTGGCGACTTCCCATTTCAGGCGTTCCTCAGAGATCGCACCAAGTTCAGCAACGACTTGCCGAGCAAGCAGATCTCGGGTCCATTTCAGCATGCCGGCACATCGGGCGATGCGTTCTTGTGGTGATAGCGCATCCATCCTGGAGTTGTACTGTTGTTCAACGATCGAAGACATCGCGTCATAACCCTGCTGCGAGGTGGCGGCTCAATTTCCTCCGAGTATACCAAAACCAGCGATGTCGCCGTAGCCTTCCGTCTCCACCATGGGGCACTGCATGCCGGATTGCCGCAGCGAGCGCCGGACTTTCAACATGAAAATCGAATCCGCAGTATTTCGGTCTGACTTCGCTAGGGTCATGAATCGAACGTCGATACCACGCCGGTATCAACCGTTCGAACCGAGTTAGGCTCCCGCAACTTGAACCCCACGGTAGCGAAATGACGCGACCGCGGGTTTTTTCGTGCGCCGATGGAGAGATCGAGTCGCGCATTGCCGGTTTTTCAAAGGGTTTGCGACGCGCCGACGACTTTCAGAGTCTCTCTGTCAGCATCGCGCGCGACATCCACGATTCACACGATGGGCCCTCCGAAGCCAAGATTCTGGCCCAAACTCTCGGCCGTCTCTCTGCCTCAACCCCGCTGGGTTAAGAGGAGTTGCTTTTCGCTCTTTCAGTCCCAACCTGCCCGGGTTGGCTTCCGAGAGGGAAGGCAAAACGAAAAGCGGAGCGGATGGCCTAGGACACTCTCGCCACTTGGCGTCGGGATGGAATCGACGACGCAAGAAGCCTAACGAAGTCACGATGGCACTTCGACGGCACCGGTGTCGACCGTGCCACCCAGCCGCCGGTACCTATAGGCCCTTAGAAGTTTAGATCGCTTGTTGTCCAACCAGGTAACATCTCCAGTCGCTTTCTTCGGTCTGCCGACAAAGTCTCTACTTTCGCCCGTTGTTGCGCAACCCATTCGCCAAGGGGAAAAGGTGGATTAAAAAAGTAGTCGTTGCTTGTCTTCGATTTATCAACTCGAGCATGCCCTTTAGCTTCGACATAGTCCAGCAAATGGGCGTAGCCCAATTCCCATTGTATATCCCGGCGGTCAGCGCCCCGTAGAAACAGCCAATTGCCGGGTGCGGCACGCTTGATTGTCCATAGCCAAGCCATCTTGACGGTCATTTTTTCGGACAACAGAAATCTCCAAAAACCCCGGTCGGAATCATCCCAGACGGGCACCGTCAGAAAGGCTGCCAACGTGGCCGCCTCTGCACGGATGACAGCGGGATCGTTGTGATCAATGACATTCACCCGAAAACCTGATTGCAAGACGATATTCAGCTCATAGCTTTGGATGTCCTTTAAACCCATGCTGCTGCGTCGTCTCGACCCCACCAACTTTCCATGATCCTGAACCGGGGAGAGTAAGGGTCCATGGGTCTTCCCATACGAGCCCCCGCCACCAACTTGAACCCTCACAAACTTGCTAATAACTTGCACAGCATAGATATCAGTCAGCTTGCCACTGCGCGGCCTCCCCTTGATTGCTTTCTGCGTTTCCGCGGGGTTGTGGTGCGGTGTTGAGAACGGATGAAGCGGCGTCCCGATCGAATAACCCCGATCCCGATCAAAGACTCTACCGCATCGTTGCGAATAAACTGACCAGACTATCAACCCCCCCGCAAAAACAAAAACGGCGCTAAACGGGAACATGAATAGTCCCAGTGGTGGTTCAAACCAAATCATGCCCATGAAGTAGATACCTGTGAGCAGAACAGGCAGGAAGAGGCAGGTTAGTCTCGCGTGCAGCCGAAAATTCTCTCGCCGCACCTTCCAAACAAGCCGTCGGTCATCGACCACCACCAAGGTACGCTCTTCGGAATGGCTGTTTCCCAGATGAGGTCGGCAAGGTGTCCAACGCGCTCGTGCAGCTACTGGGTCTAGCGCAAACTCCTCGGGTAGAGTCCAATTCCTTACGCCATGTTCGACTGAAGTACGTGCCATCTATTTCTCCGGTTGTCTCTTTGAAGGTCCTTGGGTTTACCCATGGTCGAACGGTAATTCAGATGCATATCATCCGCCCCCCAATCACCCGAAGAGCCCGAAAAAACCTCGCTTGGGAACGATGGATTCAGTGACCCCCAGTTTCTTTTCGAGTTTGCGAATGGGCTTGCAGAATTCTTTGTCTTCTTTGATTTCCGGCACGCCTGCCACAATCCGTTGATAGGTTTTATATGCCTGGGCATCCTGGCCATGGCTTTCGAAAGCGGTGACAAGCATGAGCATCGGCCCTATCTGGCTCACGGGATCCTGAGCAAAAAGCTCCAGCGCAATTGCTTCGCCTTCAGTAAGCTGCTGCTGCTCAAGATGCGTGATACATCGGATGCGTTTTGAAGACGGGCAATCGAAATCGATGTTCAGGCAGCGTTGAAAGCACTCATCCGCTTCCTGGGCCATGCTCATTTCTTCGAACCAGCCGCCGAGTGCCAACTGGACATCGTAATTACCGGGGTGCGATTTACCGGTCGCCAATGCCAGTTGTTTGGCTTCGTCGTACTGCTTGAACGCCGTATATGTACCTAGCAATTCCAACGCCTTGTTGGAATCGTCCACGTTGGATGAGAGCTGGTCGATGCCTTGCGATATCGATTCCTCCTTGATGGTTTCCCATTCTTTCAGCGGCATCACGCGGTGCCGGGTGCACATTGCGCACTGGCCCAGGATCATGCGCCTCCCAAGCGGTATCACGGGGATAAAGAGGATGCAAATGTAGTAGCCCGTTTCGTAATCGGAGAGAGTCGTCACTTGGCCACAGGATTCACACGCGCTGGAATAGCTTTCGACATTCTTCTTGCCAAAGTAAGTCGTTCCAATACCGTTAATCGTCGTTGGCATGAGGAATCACTCTCGTCAGGCTTGGCGTGGTCTGGTGAAAGAACTCTCGGTGTTCGGTTTTCAGCAGGAACGCATTGGTTTGCTGAACCAGAGCGTCAATCGATTACCATTTTCTGATGTTTTCTTGCGGGGCGCCGATCACCGCGCACCATCATCTTAACGTTTCCCATCCGCAAGTACCCGCGGTTTTTATTGCCGTCCTCGCCGCCCAGATTCAGGAGGAACAAGAGGATTGCCAGGGAAGGGGGGGCGCATTTGCGAATGGAGAACGGACGATCTATGTTGCAACATGCTCAGGGAAACGACTTCCAACCATTGGGAATCAACCAAGGAAATCTCGCTGATGAAGACCTCACGCACTGTCCAAACCGTACGTTTCACAAGTGTGGCCTTGGCAATTCACTTGGCTTGTGCAACGGGACTGACAAGTGCGGACGAACCCCGCACGAACGATCGAAATTCTACCGCTGCGTCTCAGGTCGGTTTCGAGGAAGCGAATCCTGGATCGTTTAAGAAGCTTGAATCCGACATCGGTACTTGGACAGTGAACGTTGGGCGAGCACTTATCGATAACGCCCACGCAAAGACGGGCAAGCACTGCCTGCAACTGACCGGCGGTGAAGCAACTGTCGTGACACTTCAGATCGCTGACGGAACTCAGAATTCCGGAGTGCTTTCGTTTTGGGCCGAACGCTGGACAGCAAGAAAACCATTTTCGTTTCGAGTCGAAAAAAACTCGGGCAAGGGCTGGCAGGAAATCTACAACGGTGATGCCCACGTGCGAGTTGGGCGAGCGTTCCTAAATCATGTCAAGATTCCGCTTGCTGACGATGGAATCGAGCAGTTGCGATTTACCTGCCGCAGTCCACCGAACACCGGCATCCTGATTGACGACATGCGCATCGATCCACCAGTCCCCATGCGCGTTGTCTCGGTAACCTCTCGAAAGCTTGCGCTTCCTGTCCTCGTTCGCAACGAAGTAAATCCATTTTCCGTTGTGCAGATTGAGGTGGCAGGCACCATGGAGCCACTGACTCTGACGAACATCAACGCAATTCAATCGGCTAGAGGAAAAGCCGAAGGAGCACTCACGGTAGACGTTTGGGCGACAGGGACTGACCGACAATTTCCGTCAGGAGACATCGAGTCGATGCAACATCGAGCATCGCTGTTTGACTCGGAACAGAGTGTGCGGATGCAGTTTACCGGCGAGTGCAAACTTGAATCGGGGATGAACCATTTTTTCCTATCTGTTCGGTCGCCGAAGATCGTTGACCTCACCCAAACGTTTGACCTGCTTCCCGGGAACGTCGTGATTGACGGAAAGGACTATCCGTTTGACAAAAATATCCAGCCCAACACGCGCTATGGATATGCTGTACGCAAAGGCGGTGATGATGGCGTTCACACGTATCGCATCCCCGGTCTGGCCACGACCAACNAGGGAACCTTGATCGGCGTCTACGACGTCCGGCGACGGGGCGGCGGTGACCTACCAGGAGACATCGACGTGGGCATGTCGCGCTCGACGGACGGCGGCCAGTCTTGGGAACCCATGCGAGTCATCATGGACATGGGTGACGATCCAAAGTGGCGTTACGATGGCATCGGGGATCCTGCAGTACTCGTCGATCNCGGCACGGGCACCATCTGGGTTGCCGCGACCTGGAGCCATGGGAATCGCTCGTGGCGAGGCTCCGGCCCCGGCCTCCAACCGACAGAAACGGGCCAATTGATGCTCGTCCGCAGTGACGACGATGGGGTCACGTGGTCCCAGCCAATCAACATTACGAACCAAGTCAAGCATCCGGAGTGGTGCTTTATTCTGCAAGGTCCCGGCAAAGGGATCACGATGCGCGACGGAACCATCGTCTTCGCCGCTCAATATCAAGACCCTCCAGAGAGACGCCGTTTACCTCATTCAACCATCATCTACTCGAAAGATCACGGCAAGACATGGCATGTCGGCACCGGAGCATTCGACGACACCACAGAATCGCAAGTCGTCGAGATAGAGCCCGGTGTGCTGATGCTCAATTGCCGGTACAACCGCAAATCGACGCGAGTCGTGATGACCACGCGCGACATGGGGCAGACCTGGCAGAAACATCCGACGTCCGAACGAGCCCTGATCGAACCTCGCGCATGCATGGCCAGTCTGATCGATGTGAACCAGGAGATCGGGAAGGCCGGCGACGGCTGGCTGTTGTTCTCCAACCCAGACAGCCTCAACGGTCGAAATCATATTACCATCAAGGCGTCACCCGACCGCGGTCAGACGTGGCCCAAAGAGCAGCGATTGTTACTCGATGAAGGCAACAGTGCGGGCTATTCGTNCATGTCCATGATCGACGACAAAACCATTGGCATTCTGTACGAGGGCAGTCGCGCCCATATGACGTTTCAGCGCATCCCGTTGCACCACATTATTGGTAACGAGTAGCAAACCGCCAGCAGTCCGGCGATCGCCATGAACCGGACCTCTGAAGCGATCCCCTGACCGTGCAACGTATTCGTCTTCACGGGTCAGCCACCTTCGCCAAGCACCGTTAAGCCCCGGTATGCCGGCGTTCTGAAACCGCCGGAGCGCAGGGCACAGTAGCACTTGAAACCGAACACGGTCTTAATGGCAACCCGAAATGGCAACCCGAAATGGCACCCCGAAATGGCACCCCGACTGAGTATGCCGATTTCGTCCCCTACGCCATCACGCAAGAATGCCTGTCGGTGCGGGCTGACTGGCTGAGCTCAAAAACGCTGGCGATCCAAGACAAGAAAGTCTCCGTTGCGCAGCATCGCGGGAGTGTCGCTTTGGCGGTTGTAAAACAGGCCAATCCCCCAGTGACCGAATGTCTCACAGAGAACCCCCAGGTGGCGGCGCCACGCGATTGCAAACCACCCCATACTTGCAATACAATTGCAAATACACACCATATCAAGTACTTTCCTTCTGGGATTTGTTGATGCAGGAGCGACCAGCTGGCTCGTGAACATCGAATCTAATTCCTGAATCACTACAGAGAAATTTCCGATGTCGATCGCGAAACCAACGGATCTTGCCACGACACTTCCTCGCTTTACGGGCTTGGGCAAGACCACCTTTTCTGGTCTCTTTTGCCTCGGTCTGATCCTAACGGCGAGTTCCTGCCAACGCGACGGAGCGGGGCTAAGCGGCGAGCCGGTTTCCTGGCAAGAACTTGCCAACTTCGACGAGATCGCATATCGCGCCGACGGCCTTGCGCGCGTCGGGGATCTTGCCGCAGTCCACGCATCGCGCGCCGAACTGCTCGCAGCCGGTAGAGCGGTCACGCCCCAAACCGTGCCGTCCAACGTAGCAGATCCGAAGCAAGTCGAGTCGATCTTGGCCGATCTCACCAACTTGATCGATGGCCTTTCCACAGAAATCGACGACGCATCTCTGGTCCACATCGTGCTCGGACTGCACCCCGTCATTGAAAAGCTGATGGCAGCTGCGGGGATGCCTCACATCCACGCCAACGAAGGTCCCCACGATGGCTTTCTTCACCCCGTCTTCGATGGCGAGGGCAAACAGGCCGGTATGGCCGAGGTCAAGCTCCACGACGATGCCGGCGACCTGGAAGTCTGGCTCACCCGCGGTGGCCATGAAGGTGAACCCTGGCTGCTGCCGGTCGATACAACGCTGACACTCGATTTTCCCGACCTAACAAAACATGTGACTCTCGCGGTACGAGATCGAGAGCGAAACGCAGACGAATCCGGCTCATCCACGATTCACCAAGGCGCAACCGCCTATTTCGTCTTTCCCGCTGACACCGGTGCCGACGCTTCCTGGTTGATGGGCAAGGAATTCGCGGCGAAGTCCGAGCTCCGTTTCGAAGACGCCAAGACCGGTTCCTTCATCCTGCGTCCTCACGTTCATCGCAAGACCAGCGACTAAAACGCGACTATCAATCATCCGTTGCCCAAGCAAGGCGAACACGGGAGTTTTTGGATCATGATCCGACTGCAGGATGTCTCTCTGTGCTTCGGAAACGCGCACCGCACTTCCTCTATCCGATTTCATCTCCCCGACCTCCAAATAGCAGCAGGGGAATCAGTCGCCATTACCGGCCCGAGCGGATGCGGAAAGAGCACGTTGCTTAACCTTATCGCCGGTCTGCGCTGTGCCGATAAAGGCGAGGTGACCGTAGCCGGAATTGACCTGACTTCCCTAAGCCCAGCGCAGCTTGACCGGCACCGCGGTGCCCACTGCGGAATGGTCTTCCAGACATTTCACCTTCTCACTCCCTTCACCGCGATCGAGAATGTCGCGATCGGCCTACGGTTTGGTGCCCGCAAGCGCACTCGCGCCCGACAACGCGCGTCTGAAGTCCTTTGCCGCGTCGGCCTGAGCGACCGTCTCCATGCGCGGCCAGACCAACTTTCCGTCGGTGAGCGGCAGCGGGTCGCTATTGCCCGCGCAATAGCTGGTGGCGCCGACATCCTGCTGGCGGACGAACCAACCGGTTCGCTAGATCCCGAAACCGGACGGGAGATTTTCACCCTGCTTCGCGAAGTCGCGTCCGAGGATGGTCGCACACTGTTGATGGTCACCCACGACCCTGCTTTAGCTGCTGACTTACCGCGCAACTTCGACTGCTCCGGTCTTGTCCGCTCGGCTGACAACATTGGCGGAAAGGAGACTACGACCGCATGAGCTTCCTCGCCATGGCCTGGCGTTACTTAAGGTTTCGGTGGCTTGTCACTTTGCTGACCGTCGCCGGCATCGCTCTCGGCGCAGCGTTGGTCTGCGCGGTGCTCGCCCTCCACCACGAGTCTGAACGCGCGCTTGCAAGAGATGCGGGGCTCTATGACCTCGTAGCCGGAGGCAAGGGCAGTCCGCTTCAGCTCGTCCTNGCCAGCGTCTATCATCTCGACTCGCCCACCGGAAATCTTCCGTACACNGACTACGAGCGACTTCGACAAGACCCTCGCGTGCTGTGGGCCGCGCCCATCGGACTTGGAGATAACTACTCGGGCTACCGAATCGTCGGCACAGAGGCGCATTTCTTCGACCTGCCCGACCGCAACGGCGAGCCTTTTTTTCAAGTGGCGCGGGGCCAAGTCTTCGTTGACCGCTTCGAGGTGGTCCTCGGCAGTCAGGTCGCGACCGCTACGGGACTCGACATCGGGGACAGTTTCTTCGGTACCCACGGCCTCATCGATGTGCCCGGCGGCGAAGTCCATCGCGATTTCCCCTACCGTGTCAGCGGCGTCCTTGCTCCAACCGGAACCGCCCAGGACCGCGCCATCTTCGGCACACTCGCATCAGTCTGGGAAATCCACGAGACCGAAGAGCGACTCCACTCAGCAATCCAGGGAACAGCCCTGCTACTCGAACGCCCAAAACACGAGACGACCGCCATTCTCCTCCGGCTCAAGAGGCCTGGTCTACGCCTATGGATGGCCGACGAGATCCGCAATCGCAGTGACGGCATCGCCGCGATCCCCATCAACGAGATCTTGCGTTTTCAACGCGGTATCATTGGTCCTGTCCAACGCGCACTACTCGCGGTCGCAGCCGCGGTCGTCGCCGTTGCCTGCCTCACCGTCCTCACGACGCTCCATCAGGCTGCCGAGCGTCGACGACGTGACATCGCCATCCTCCGTAGCCTCGGCGCCGTCCGCAGCGAAGTTGCCGCACTCGTGTTTACCGAAGGCTTACTCCTCACAGGCGCTGGCATCACACTCGGGCTACTACTCGGGCACGGCGGACTCGCCCTCGCCGCCGACGGGATTCGTAACGCCACCGGACTCGTCCTCGATCCCTGGCGTTTGCCCAGCGCCGAGGGTGCCGCGATGATCGCCATGGCCTTTTGCGGAGCACTCGCCTCCTTACTACCGGCAATCTCTTGCTATCGACGCACTCCCATTGATGACCTCCACATGACTGACTGAGACTCGCTGCTACCCTTCTGCTACGAAAGTTAAATGTGATGAAATCTAAAACCCACCTGCTCCTCATGCTCCTCATGCCCGTCATCGGATTGGGATGCGGACAGGATCGATCAGGCCTCGACGCGGCCGCCGAAATACCGCAACGATCAACGGAGGTACCAGCAAACAAACTCAAAGGCAGCGAGAGAACAGAGCAGACCGGGACAACAGATTCAGATGCTTCTTCATCGACTGCCCAAGCCAACTTGGAACCCGGCGACACGGCCGCTGCCACAGCTCCCCCTGTGATCAATTTCCCCCAGCTCGACGATACCCGACCACTGGACCTTATCGACATGGAACTCGGTTTCCCTGAGTCCCTGAAACAACTCGAAGGACGTCGCGTAAGTCTAGTCGGTTTCATGGCACCTTTCGACAATCTTCAAAGCATGCGCCGCTGCATGATCGTTCCCAGTTACGTTGGATGTACCTTCTGTAGTCCTCCCAGTCTTACCCAAGTCGTGTACGTCACCCAGGGGAGCAACGAGGCGCCCGAACGCCCTTATCCTTTCATTGAACAGGCCTCTCAAGTCACCGGCACCCTCCGGCTCTCGCTACCGGGAAGCGTTCATGAAGGTCAGCAGCAGGGCTTCCTTTATTCGATTGAGAATGCCGTCGTAACTGCTCATACCGGCCCAGCTCCCAAACGCGCAGCAGGTCACGGAGGTCCGGTGGCGGGTAAATCGGCACACCCGCAGAAGGCGACACTGGTAGCTCCAGTGGAGACAACAGTTTTAATTCAGGAAGTCGCCGATCTTCTCGGTCGAACGCCGGCCCATCCCATCAAGATCAAAGCCGTTTCCACCAAGGACTTCGGCGATCTTGTGCGCAACAGATTGGAAGCGACATTTCCCGAAGCATCCCGCGTGGCCCGCACACGGGCCTTTGCTTTGCTCGGAATGCTGCGACAAGATGCCGATTGGATCGATATTCTTGCAAACCAACAACTCGCCCGACGCGTTGCTGCGGCCGACGAAACAGGCATGCGCATTCATGTGCTTGAAACGGTCCCTGATGACCACCCGTATGTCCGGCTCGAACTCGTAGGCGAAATTGTCGACGCGCTCATGCAACAGAGTCTTCTCCGCAAACAGGCCGTGTCAGGATACGCCAACGAGCAGGAACCATTCGAGGCAAATGATGATACTCGCCGCGCCCACCAGGCCCTCCGGCAGGGAATTCGGTCCATAACGATTCGTCGCTACGCCAGGTCACGAGGCATCTCGCGCGCCACTCGATCGCCAATCGAATTCGTGCCGCAAACGGAAGTTCCTGTCGAGTCTCCCTCGTTCGTCCTTTGGCAGTCCGTGCCCAGCGCTGTTGGCCCTTTCTTCGTCGAATCTCTGATCGGCGCCACTGGCCCACTTTCTGACACCGATCGCGTGCTCGACCGGCCGCCAGCCACGACAATGGAAGTCTTTCGTCCGCGCTGGTATCAGGACCGAGCTCGCTGGCAACCCGATCCCGTGCCGAGCAACTTCGCCGACGACCTGATGGAAACCCCGCCTCTCCACACCGATGTGCTCGGCGTCGGCGGCCTCATTCCCTGGCTTTCTCAGTGGCATTTCGGCTATGGACCCAAAAGTTTCGCTGGCGGATGGGCAGGTGATCGTTGGGCCGTATGGCAACTTTCAGATGGTGCCTCCGCTTTGCTGCTGGAGACCCGCTGGCAGGACGAGAAAGCGGCGCTCCGGTTTCGCGAAGCCATTCCCGAGAATCCCCTGTGGCGCTTTGCTCCACATCGCGAGGGGAGCACACGTGCGCAACTGCTACGAGCCGATTCTCCTGAGGCACTCGACCGCTTGGCCGCGGCCGTGGCTTCCGAGGGATTACGAGACGCCCCACCCTGACAGGAACCTCGTCTTCACCACCGCGTGTCTCGTGAAACTTATCGCCAAAAGGGACTCGGCAACAAACCCTTACAGCTCCGCGAAGGGTCGCTTGCCGGTCATGGGCTTTCGAGGTGACTGCCTTGGGCCAGTGTGGCAATCATTCTCCACCCCGCTGGCTTCTTGACCCAAATGTAAGTGAACGGCGTTTGGGAAGGCGGGATGGGACTTCCATCCGCTCGAACGCGCGACGAGAGCAACTCAACAAACGCCAGCTTCTCGCTGGCCGGGTACACCCGCGTGCTGTTCACGGTAATCGCGGTCATGCCGTTCGCTTTCATCATTTTCAAATAACCGCTCAGACTGGCAAGTACATCCGGCTTTGACAGCAGGCCCTTATGTTCACGTGCCCCCAAAAAGCTACGCGATAGTCGCGGGAATTGATAAATCTCATCAGCCACGCCTTGAGCTGGATTCTCGCCATTCAACAGGTCCACGTAACGCACCATCTTCTGTTGCAGCACGGTTTCAATCTGAGCTGCATCTGAAATCTCAGCTGCAGGCTGTTTGGACGCCATGATCACGCGCCAGCCTGACGCGTTGCGTAGAAATACGTAATTCGCCAGTCTTTTTGCCGGTGGAATCGGATCGCCATTTTTTTTCAGCCGCGAGAAAGTCAGACCAACGATCGCCATATCCGGTCCTGACATTTGAATTTTCAAGTCATCGATCACAGATCGATCCCACCCTTGGGATTTTATGTCCGCGATGGTCTTCTCGAAATGTGATTGAACGTCCTCTGGCGTTTTGAGGATAAAGTGGTCGTCCGTGGAAGGATTGATCAGCAGAACGGGTGCCAAATAGATTTCATTCGCGATCGCGGCGGCATTCCCAGCATTGAACAACGTTGCATAGGTTTTGATAGTGCGATTTAGTTCAGGATCCAACCTCGGCCGAACACCACCGGAGGCGCGACCAACGTAACGCAGCGCATCTGCCAGGCGACTCGACATGGAATCGCCGCCATGCCCGACACCATGAATCAATCGATACTCATGAGGAACCCCTTTCTTCAACAGCGTGTTGTGAAGAAATTCTGCACCGCGATTCAGTCCTAACTCATCTTCATCACCAACTTCAAAGTAAATATCGAGTTGCGATTCACTGAGACGAGACGCGTGATCTCGAGCCAGCGTCGCGGGATGGTTCTTGGCCCAGTATGTGGCGTCGACGGGTCGACCAAAAATCCGCTCGTAGATCGCATCGCTTCGATAGGCTCGATCGCGAGGTTCAATCTCCCCAAAGCGATACGCGGGTTCGATGGCGGGGGCCAGTGCAGCCACCAGTGAAAACGTCTCGGGATACTTGAATGCGATCCTTAAGCTACCCATGCCACCCATCGAGTAACCTCCGATGTAAGTCCCCGAACGTTGATCGCTCACCTTGTACTTGTCCCTCAATGCAGGCAGCAGTTCCTGCATCAGGAAGGTCTCCCATTTTTCTTTTCCGCTCTTAAAGTCCATGTAAAACGATCGCCGTCCCGAGGGAACCGCAATGACCATCGGTTGCAGTTCGTTCCGCTCCCACGCTTGTTCCACCAAGGGCTGCAGCACGCGTTCCAGATAGGAACTGTCGTCACCTCCACCACCATGCAGCCACAGCATCAGGGGCAAAGGCTCTGACGCCGCATTCACATTCGGCGGCACAAGCACATGCACGTCCACCGACCCTGGAATATTTTNCGAATCAAGGGTTATCGACTCCAGCGCCGCTGCACTCGACGGCGGTGCCTGCGACTGTGCGCAAACAGTTCGAACCAAAAGTTGTCCCAAAACTACAAGCAGCAGAAACAGACACGATGTAAAACCAAACAGGCGACTCTGAGCAATGCGGATTTCCATGACCTTCTCTTTTATGGCAGCGGGCTTGTCAACATGCACGAAGCAGACCGAGCAGACCACGTCGCCATTCGTTGACTCTCTTTGTTTCAGCTACAACTTAATCAATCTTCAGTCGCTTTACCTGTGAAAACACGCAAATTTCCGAGTCACACAACCGCCAGCGTTCAGCCCTGCGAGCTGCTTGGCTGTAGACTCCGTCGCGTGCGTAGGGCGTGACGGGAAAACAAGCATTTGCTGAACTCGACATCGACTGCGGGTCGTCTTTCCAACCCAAACCAAGCATCCGACGCGACGTCATCCGCTAAGCAAGTAACCCTTTGACAACTTCACCATGGACATCGGTCAGCCGGTACTGGCGACCTTGGTAGCGGAAGGTGAGACGCGTGTGGTCGATGCCGCAAAGATGCAGCAGCGTGGCCTGCATATCGTGGACATGCACCGGGTCGTTCGTGACATTCCAGCCAAATTCGTCGGTTTCTCCATAGACGGTGCCGGGGCGCACGCCACCGCCTGCCAGCCACCAGGAGTAGGCCTTGCCGAAATGATCGCGACCGGCTGGCTTNGCCGGATTGCCTTGACCGAACGGTGTACGCCCGAATTCGCCGCCCCACACCACNAGCGTATCGTCGAGCATCCCACGGTCTTTGAGGTCTTGAACCAACGCCGCGGATGGCGCGTCGGTATCTTCACATTGCCGTTCCAACTGCGTGAACAAGTTCCCGTGCTGATCCCAACCCGAGTGCATCAACTGGACAAAACGCACACCGCGTTCGAGCAGTCGCCGAGCGATCAGGCAGTTGTTGGCATAAGTTCCTTTGTTCAATGCGTCAGGCCCATAGCGTTCAATGGTCGACTGCGTCTCGGTAGAAAAATCGACCAACTCCGGGACGCTTGCTTGCATGCGGAACGCCATTTCGTACTGTGAAATTCGCGTGTCGATTTCCGGATCGCCATACTCGGCACGGTGGGCTTGGTTCAGCGCAGCCATATCGTCCAACAAGGCGCGTCGCGCATTACGACTCACTCCGGGTGGATTGCTGAGGTACGGCACCAGATCGCCCGTATTGCGAAACTTGACACCTTGAAAGCGACTCGGCAGAAATCCGCTTCCCCAGTAGTAATCGAAGAAGAGTTGCCCGCATGTTCTCCCTTTGTCACTGGACGTCATCACCACAAAGGTTGGCAGGTTGTCCGTTTCGCTACCCAGTCCATAAGAGAGCCACGCCCCCATACTCGGTCGGCCCGGAACTTGAGCGCCCGTGGTGAACAACGTTACGCCTGGCGCATGATTGACTGCTTCGGTATGCATACTGCGAACGAGACACAGGTCATCCGCGAGTGCCCCGATATTGGGCAGCATTTCCGTCATCTTCAAGCCAGATTTGCCGTAAGCTTTGTGCGGCTTGATAGCCGGCACACACGGCCACTTCGCATAGCTCGCCGACATGGTCGAAAGCCGCGTTGTCCCTCGAACAGAGTCCGGAATATCCTGGCCAGCCAGCTTGCGGAGTGTCGGCTTGTCGTCAAAGAGATCAACATGCGAAGGCCCTCCACCTTGCCAGAAAAGGATCACCCGTTTCGCCTTGGGCGCGTGATGCGGAAGCCCTGGCAGGGGAGGTCTACCTTTCCCTTGCTCAAGGAGTCCTTCTGCGGCATTCGTATCGCGACCGACGAGCGAAGCCAGCGCTGCCATTCCGACACTACCAGCTGCAGACGTCAAGAACTGACGGCGGCCTGAAGGGTCAGAAGCGTATGAGTTATTTTTGTCAAACGGATGCATGGTGACTTCTTCATTCCTGCCGCCTAGAGGAGGCAAATCAAAACGATCTATTCCCGTGTCAACGCTTCGTCGAGATTTAATATGGCCAGACAAACAGCGGACATCGCTGCGTGCTGTGCTGGTTCGAGCGTTTCGTCACGAGGTGCTGCACCGACACGCAACAGTGCTTGGGCCGCTTCCGGATCGGAACGATAAATTGCAAGCTGACGTTCGTAGGCGCGTCTCACTATCTTCAGGTCTCCTGGCGACGGCGGTCGGCAGACAACACGACGAAACGCGCGCGTCAATTGCACATCGACGGTGCCACCTGCTTTCACACATTGCTGGGCCAGTACACGCGCGGCTTCCACCCAAGTTGGATCATTGAGTGTTGTGAGTGCGTGCAGCGGCGTGCTGGTAATCGAACGTCTCACGCGACAGGCCTGTCGGTTCGAAGCGTCGAACATATTGGCTGGCCCCACCGTTCGGCGCCAGAAGGTATAGAGACTTCGGCGATAAAGGTCCTCGCCGGATGATGCTGGATAAGTGAAATCGCGCTCTTTCGTGATAGCAAGGTTCTCCCAGATCGCGTCAGGCTGATACGGGTAGACCGGCTTGCCACCGACCCGACGCACCAGCAGCCCCGATGTCGCCAGCGCCCAGTCTCGCAGGACCGGCGCCGACATACGAAATCGACTGGCCCGTGCATACAACCGGTTTTCTCGATCGCGTTCCCACAACGTGTCGGTGATCCGGCTTGTCTGCCGATACGTGGCGCTGGTGACAATCAATCGATGCATCGACTTCATGCTCCAACCGCCTTCGCGAAATTCGACCGCCAGCCAATCGAGCAGATCTTTATGTTGCGGGTACTCACTTTGCACCCCCAGGTCTTCAGTTGTCTTGACGATTCCCGTGCCAAAAAAGTACTGCCACATCCGATTCACTTGAACACGTGCGGTCAGAGGATTTTCTGCGGACAGGAGCCACTCGGCCAAGCCCAACCGATTGCGTGGCAAACCGTCAGGCATTACAGGAAAGACCCCTGGCGTACCCGAGGTGACTTCCTCGCCAGGATTCAAATAGTTACCCCGGTTCAGCATGTGTGTCTTACGAGTGGACGCGTCCGACATGATCATCACCCGCGGCAGTTTTTCTTGAAACGCAGCTCTTTCCTTGCGACGCGCGGCTGCCGCATCGCGACGAGTGGCAAGCTCGGCAGGGGCGGCGTTCTTCAGGAAGTAGTCGCTAATTTTTGCCTGTTGCTGGGAGGAACGGTCTTCTGCTTTGGTGCGCAAACTGGCCAGCACATCCTCAGGTACTCCTTTGATGTTTGGCCTGAAATAGTAACCGGCCAAGCCGGCGGCGTTGACGATTTTGATGAGCAACTGGTTCTTACCAGCGATCAGTGGTAGATCAGCAAACAACTGATCCGCGGCCGCACCACGCTTCACCTTTGCTTCGGCCACCTGTTTACCGTTCAGCCACACACGAATGCCGTCATCGCTTCCCAGTGACACTTTCACAGACGTCTGTCGATCCGATGTGATTTCTCGATACAAGTAGAAAGTCCGATTTAACTCAGCCTCCCAATTAATGACCACACCATCTTTCCATTCGGAACGTGGCTTCCACTTCACACGACCATCATCGTAAGACGCCTTCAGGTCGACACCTTTCTCCGGCGCGAATTCCTTGGCGTACGCGGTGTCGTACGAGTCGGCCACGAATCCGTCGGCAGAATACCACTGCCCCCAGGCGATTTTCGGTTCTGCCCGCTGCAGTGTTTTCGTTTCCCAGGCAGTCAACGCCGTTTGATATTCAGCCGATGCCATCCACCGCTCGACAGCTTTATCCGCTTGAGCAATTTGCTGGTCCAATGCATCAAGCTGTCGTTGCTGTTCTTTGTCGGCTGCAAAGACCCAGGGACTATCGATGCGGTAGATCCCATACCGATTGCGTGGCACGCCAGCCTCAGGCACTTTGTTAAAAAAGGCGAAAAACCGATAGTAGTCTGCCATCGTCAGTGGGTCATATTTGTGATCGTGGCACTGAGCACACGCCATGGTGAGCCCCAACCAGACGGTCGATGTGACATCGACGCGGTCAAACAAAATGACATTGCGCTGCTCCTCGGCAATCGCACCACCTTCTCCGTTAAGCATATGATTGCGGTTAAACGCCGAAGCGACCTTCTGAGACGTTGTCGCCTCCGGCAGCAGATCACCTGCAAGCTGCTCACGCGTGAACTGATCAAAGGGCATATCATCATTTAAGGCTTGGACGACCCAGTCCCGCCAAATGTATTGCCAGGTATCGCCGTCCTGTTGAAAGCCATTGCTGTCGGCATAACGAGCGGCATCAAGCCAGGGCAACGCCAGGCGTTCGCCATAGTGCTCGCTGTCAAGCAAGCGATCGACCAGCCGCTCATAGGCCCGTGGCTCTTGGTCGGCGATAAAGGCATCGACTTCCTCCGGTGTTGGCGGCAAGCCGGTCAGGTCAATCGCCAGTCGCTTGATCAAGGTTGCCCGATCCGCTTCGGGTGACGGGCCCAACCCCAAAGACTCAAGCCGAGCCAAGACAAAACGGTCAATCGGGTTCCGCACCCAGTCGCCATTACGCACGACCGGTTCGTCTGGTCGCTGTGGTGCCACAAAGGCCCAGTGAGTCTGGTAAGAAGCACCGTCCGCGATCCAGCGGCGCAACAGCTTCTTCTCGTCTGACGAGAGCTTTCGATTCGAGTCCGGGGGCGGCATGAGCGTCTCGGCATCCTCCGAATGGATGCGTTCGAGGAGCGTGCTTGCCTCCACGTCACCGGCAACGATGGCCCCCGCTTTGATGGCCGTTTCGCGTTGGTCAAGTCGCAGATCCGCTTTACGCTTGTTCGCGTCCTGTCCGTGACAATAGAAACAATTCTCTGACAGGATCGGGCGAATGTCACGATTGAAGTCAATCGCCTCTTCGCCTCGGACGGGGCGTGCTCCGAGCAAAGCACACCACACGAAGGTCAAGATTCCAATGCTGGCGGCGGTCCGGGGCAGTTCGATAGGAGTGCACATCAATCGATTCGGAAATGCTGGTCAAGGCGTGGCTGTTTCATCGAGCGAGTTGGTCGGTCCGCCCCCTTTCTCACACTATAACAGACCGGCCTGAACAAATCTGTCTTCCGCTTCGGCTCGGGAATGAGCGAGCAATCCACGCCTTCGACCGTGCGCTGCGTTGGGCGTCAGCGTTGTGACAACCCGGTTTCGAAGGTAAAATGCAACTCCACCTTGTGATTCCTTTCTTTGCTCCCCCGCCATATGTTTTTCATTCGTATTCTGATCGTTATCTTCGCCTTGCCGGCCCTTGATCTTCTGGCTGCTGAGTCCGGCACGAAAATCACATCTCTCTTGAAAAAGCATTGTTTCCGCTGTCACGGCGACAAGGTTCAGGAGGGCAATCTCCGTATCGACCGTCTGGATCGTGATCTCATCCAAGGGTCCGATGCGGATCGGTGGCATGAGGTGCTCAATCGACTGAACACGGGCGAGATGCCTCCGGAAGATGAGCCGCGAATGACGGACGACGAACTCGCGGTACTCACAGGTTGGTTAACCCAAGCGCTGAACCGAGCCGCCAAGGCGCGTCGCGCGACCGATGGGCAGGTGGTATTTCGCCGCTTGAATCGGCAGGAATACAACAACACGTTGAATGATCTGTTTGGGATTGACCTTGAAATCACTCACCTGTTGCCGCCTGAGCGACCTTCGAATGATGGCTTTACCAACAATGGCCGTGAACTCGTGATGTCGCCGTTACACTTCGAGTCGTTTGTCAAGATCGCACGCCTTTATCTAAACAAAGCACTCATCGATTCTCCGAGGGAACGCCCTCCACGACAGGGATTCTTTTTCAACTTGGAACGCCACACGAACGGCAAGCCGAAGGCCACCGGATACTCGCTCGCCGACGTCTCCAAACCCGCAAACTTTCGCGTCGAAACGTATCCCAATGTCGACCCCAAGAAGCCACGGCGCGGTCCATTTACAGGCGAGATCAGGGAACACTCAATTGTGCTTCCGCCTGCTCGCCGCGCGACGGGGACGCAGATCCCAGCCCGGCGTGGGCCACAGCCGCGGATCACCATCCCACTTCGCGAATTCCCTGATTCCGGAGTCGTGCGGGTGCGTGTCCGCGCGAGGACGTTGCCCGGCCGCAGCGGAGATGCCGCGCCGGTGACGGTAGGCGTTTACCCGCTACTGCCGGACTGTGATCTCGATTCGTTTGCCGGACAGTTGCCGACCCAAACGCTGCACTCGCCAGCATTCGACTTGCGGAGCCTGGGCATTCAAATTGAGAAGGTCTCGCTGAAATTCTCGACTCATATCCAGATCCCGACCACAGGCGAATATCAGTTTTTCACGAAAGCGGACGACGGAGCGCGTCTTTACATCGACGGCAAGCAAGTTGTGAATGGTGAAACGGTCAATCAGGAGCGAAACAACCGAGTGCGTCTGGAAGCCGGACTGCACGAACTGATTGTCACCTACTTTGATACAGGCGGCGGCGAAAGTCTGTCTGTTGACTGGGAAGGGCCGAACATCCAAAAGCAACCGATCCCGCCAAACGTGCTGGTCGACCCAACACCCGAGAAGAAACGCGAAAAACCCAAACAGCAGTCCGCCTATTTGGCGGTCATGATGGCCAACCTGCTGGATGATGGTGTCGAATTCGAACCCATTGGAGAAACGGTTGCAGTGACCGCAACGGAGGCCCCCGAAATCTACGAGTTCGTCGGGCGCATGGAAAACCTGCCGCTTCCCTTCCGTCAACGATCGGGACAAACCGGCGAACTCAACAACGCATGGCTATTCCTCGTCAACCAGTGGGAACCGGCAAGTCCATTTGGTCCGCAGTTGGAAATCCACTCCGTCGAATTCGAAGCCCCGTTCTATCCTCAGTGGCCGCCAAAGTCACACACCGCAATCGTCACCTCTGATGACCCTCGCTCCCTGGTCACCCATTTCCTGACTCGTGCATTCCGACGGCCGGTCAAGGACGACGAAGTGGAGCGACTCATCACCTTGTGGAAGCAGTTCGCGGAGGAGAATCCGGAGGCAACTTACGTCGAAACGGCCCGCGAAGTCTTGACCGCTGCGTTAATTCATCCGTCGTTTCTCTATCTCGTCGAGCCAGACGAAGGAGAGCCTTTCAAACCGCGCGCCCTGGACGATCACGAACTTGCCAATCGTCTGGCCTACTTCCTGACTCGGACCATGCCCGACCAGGAGCTTCGCCGTTTGGCTGACAAGGGAACACTTCATCAACCCGCGGTACTCCGCCAACAAACTCGGCGGCTCCTGGCCGATCCGCGCAGCAACCGCTTTATCGCGGGATTCATCGATCAATGGCTGGACCTGGAAGCCCTGGAACGTATTCCCGTCGATCGCAAACGCCACGCCACCTACCAACCTTGGCTCCGCGATTCGATGCGCAAGGAAACCCGTGGGCTGTTCGCCACCGTGCTACGTGAAAACCGCAGTGCCTTGGAGTTGATTGATGCCGACTACCTTTACCTTGATCCCATACTCGCCGTGCATTACAGCGTGGGTGGAGTGACCGGCGCGGGTTTCCGAAAAGTACCCGTTCCCGAAGGCAGCCCGCGCGGCGGGATGCTAACGCACGCAGCGTTCCTGACTGGCAACTCCAATGGCGTCGATTCACATCCGATCAAACGTGGCGTCTGGCTGCTCGACCGCCTGCTTAACGACCCACCGCCACCACCACCGCCCAATGTCCCCGACCTCAATGCCGAAGCTCCGCAGTTCAAAGGCAAAACCTTGAAAGAGCAACTGGCCATTCACCGTGACGTTCAGGCATGCCGCAACTGCCACCAGAAGATCGACCCATTCGGCATCCCTTTGGAAAACTTTAACACCGTTGGCCAATGGCGGAACTCGGGAGATACATCGTCCACGTTGCCCGACGGAACGACAATCGACGGGGTGCAGCAATTGAAACAATACCTGCTGACCGAAAGAAAAGATGATTTCGCCGAGGCATTGACACGAAAACTTCTAAGTTGGGCGTTGGGCCGGTCGCTGAATTTTGCCGATAATCAAGACGTAGCGGGACTCACGGAAAGGTTCCGCGAGTCAGAATATCGAATCACACCGTTGATTGAATCGATCGTAACCAGCAAACTATTTACACACCGATAAACAGGCTGCCACTTTGTCCCGAGACTCGCAAAATCGCCGACCCAGGGACTAAGCCGACGAGACGAAGAGATCCTCATGACGCAAAAATCCTGGCATCTCAGCCGCCGCACCTTCCTTCACGGCACAGGCATTTCCCTGGCGTTGCCCATGTTTGAATGCATGACCGCCGCGGCCAACAACACCACCGCGCTTCCGCCCAGGCTCAGCTGTGTGTTCTTCGCCAACGGAGTCAGCTTGCCGCCAGAAAAGCACGAAGGACATCAGCAGTGGCACTGGTTTCCCATGGGAGAAGGTCGCAACTACCAACTCACCGATACGCTGCGTCCACTGCAAGCATTCCGCCAGGACATAACCATTCTCGGCGGTCTTTCCCACCCGCTGGGAAGGCTTCTGGTGGGGCACGCAACCGCTGATATCTGGTTGACCGGCGGTGATGTTCGCGGCAGCGACTATCGCAATACCATTTCACTCGACCAACGGGTCGCGATGGTTCAAGGCCAGCACACGCGCGTACCTTCGCTGGTTTTGTCGAGCAATGGCGGAGTCGGTTACAAAACTCGGACGGCAACCGTTTCCTTCAATCGCGAAGGCGAGGCCATTCCAGCGGAATCCAATCCACGCCAGATCTTTGAACGGCTTTTCCAGGCAGATAAGTCAGGAACCACGGAATCGCAACGGCGACAACTGCAACACGACAAGCGTTTAGTGGACCTGGTGCTGGAATCGTCGAAAGATCTGCGCCGACGACTGGGAAAAAACGACCAGGAAAAACTCGCTGAATACCTCAACTCGGTGCAGGAAATCGAACGCCGTATCGAGCGCACCGAAGCGTGGCTGGAAACACCGCGTCCCCATGTCGATCCGAATTCAATCAAACTCGCCGCCAAACAGGACGCTCCCGAAGACTACATCCGGACCATGTACGATCTGATGTTCCTGGCATTCCAGACGGACACAACCCGCGTGGCGACCTATCAGATTTCTCAGGAAGACGGCAAAGGCGTCTCGGACAAATTCCCTGCGATCGCGTTGGGTTTCAGTGGCCACCATTCGCTATCTCACGGCGGGGGCAAGGAAGGCGGTTACGAACGCTGGGCGCGGTACGATCAGTTCCTCGCCAAGCAACACGCCTATTTCCTCGATCGCTTGCGAAACACGCAAGAGGGCGACGGTTCATTACTCGATAACACCGTGACGCTCTTCGGCAGTGCGACCAGTACGACACATAATGCCCGCAACTACCCCTTGGTCCTGGCAGGCGGCAAAAGCCTCGGCTTCCGCCATGGTGAATACCGCAAATTCACCGAAAGTACTCCGCTGGCAAATCTCTTCGTCAGCATGCAACAAAAACTCGGTGTCGTATCCGAAACGTTTGCCGACAGTACCGGATCCATGTCGGAAATCGGATAGCCCAAAACCGTCCGAACCGCCTCCTTGGAGTCGTCTGACCAACTTCCTGTGGGCGTTAAATGTTTGCGAGTTAAACGCAAGACGCCACGACACCGGGCAACAGCCTCAGCCTCACGCCCTGCCAACACAGTCCACAGCAACCAGTACTCCCGCGCACTCAGTCACCCAAACCATGCCGCGACGCTTCTCAATCCGGCCGACCAGAGTGGCAAGGTACAGATTTGGACAAGACTCAGTGATTCAACCGATCGCAGGTCCATCGTTTCGTTAGTCTCTGACAGCTTCCGTTTCCGGGCAGCCAATGCCTGCGTGCAATAACTTACCAACAGCATTCCACTCCACCCGTCTGATCAACCGGGCCTGCAGTCCACCAAGTACTCTTTGGGCAACATTTGGCTTCACGCTCCGTTGTCACTCACAGATCGAAACCCGAGGCGTTCCGTGATCTGCAACTGCGACCAGTCGGGCACGTCGGCTAGTGCCGTGGCAACGGCGGGGGAGCCAGGCGTGATGCTTCGTTACCGGTGTAAGCCGATCTGACGCAGGCGAGGTCGTCTACGGTTGGAAAGAACACCCCGTAAGGAGCGGTGGCAGACAGCATCTCCTGATACCAACCCTGGTATGCCACATCCTCACCCCAACCCATAAAGCAAAGGTCACGAAATCTGGCAAGAAATAACTCCGCCACACGCCTGGGTGACTCAAAGCACGTGCCGCTCCAACCGAACGGCGGCTGGCTGCCTAATGTCACCCAGGGATCATGATGCGTCTCGGAGGCTAATGCGGAACGCAACGCATTGACTCGCGCACTATCCGTCATCGCCCCGTGATCATCCCTGCAAACAACCGCAGGAACAATCGCACAGGACCATCGACCAGGCGGCTCGATGTACCCATTTTGGTGCATCCAGGGAGCCACTCGCAGCCGACCAAATCCCATCTGGTGCAACTCGGAAAGGACGAGCAAGACGCGTCGATATGAGGAGGGCACCGTTTCCTGGACACTTTGCAAAACCGCCACGTCCCGATTGCGGCTTGTCGGATTCTGCGAAGTACCGATGACTCCGATCGCTTCCTGCTGATCGCACCATCTGGCTTCCGAATTCGATAGTGTGGGCTGTCGCTCGGGACGACCGCTCACCCCGATAAAATAAAACGTCAAGCTATTCTCGGTCACCCAAGTCTGTGGAATCGGATAGACGCTTGCGGCGGTGTCCCCGATCTGTTCCTCTAAGCAACGTTTCAGCGCAACAGCTGGTTCTGTGCCATCGAGCCTCCACCGTGGTATGGATGCCGTCACTCCAAACTTCGGCGTTTTCGCCTGGCGGACGACGACATTCCCCTGGACGTCATGTAAGACGATCCCCACGTGCGTGGCGCTGCGAGGCACCTCGGAATCGATCGCTTGGCAAAGTCCCTCATCATGGAGCGCTGACATCGAGTTTTCCTCTTTTCATGCGTTGTTCATCGTTACTTGGCAATCAACGAAAATCTAGTCGTCTGCCGGCGGAATGACGGCCACTCTGCCTGGAACGCATCCCCCAACTCACAGGCACCATGCGCCCCAGATACTCTGCAACTTCGATTCGACCGTAAAAAACTCCGAGAGCATGCCTGCTTGTGATATATTATCGGCGGCTGGTCAGGCAGCTGCCGGAGGTGGACATGCAGTTTCTCCGTTTTGTTCAACGCGTTCTGCGAGCGGCACAGCCGTGGACGATCAGCTTGGCCGCACACATCGTGCTACTGGTGATTATCCAATGGTTGCTGCTTCCTTCCTTCGATCAACAACCGTTCGAAGTCACCATCCAACTCGTAGAACAGCCGGACGGACCGCGTGACACAGTGGCGTTTGAGGTTCCGCAAAGCGATGCATTGCGTTTAGCGCATACAGACTCAACACCGACCGTCTGGGCTAACAATCCATTTATCGCACCCCTGCAAATTGAACTTCCCGAAGCAGGCGAGACCACTGCGAGCCAACCCAACGTTTATTCTGACAAGGGCGCGGCGCACACTGCTGGCTCGTCTGCCGACGGCGACACACGGACCGCCGCAACCCAGCGGCATCAACAGGTCCAACGTCCTGCTTACGTTTACCGCCGTTTTCGCCATTTCACCGACGACGGTATGGCGCGTCTCAAAACCATTGAGCGCTTACATACCGTAAGCTTCTACTTACCCCACATCAGCAACGAGGGATTGTCGCACCTAAAAACCCTGCCTCATCTCAGGCACATCCAAATCTTTCACTCACCCAGAATTTCTCGGCACACCATTACCGACGCGGGAATGAAACACCTACGGGGATTGCCCCATCTTGAGGGGATCCAACTTACCAACGCGCGAATCACCGACGCGGGCCTGGGCCAACTAAAAGGCCTCCGCAACCTGCGATACATGGGACTCGAAGGCACTCGAATTACGGATGCCGGACTAGAGCATCTCCAGGACCTCAGGCATTTAAAGACCCTCTCGCTTGGCAACACCCGAGTCACCGACGACGGACTGAAGCATTTGCACACCTTGCAACAATTGCAAGAGCTTGGGCTTGACGATACTCGGATCACTTCCGCAGGCCTGGCTCATTTAAATGGCCTGAA
>NZVR01000194.1 GCA_002701545.1 Blastopirellula sp.
TTTCCACTGTGGACATCAATGGTTGCGGATGGACTGGTTCTAACATGGTCCTGCAAGCTAATATCCCGCAATTAGGTCAGTCCTCAGTTAGGGACTTTGAACTATTAGATGGGCGCGCAGCACAGGAATGTAGAGCATCTAACCAACCAATCGATGATGTCGCATTCACTGTTGAGACGTTTGTAGTAAACGAAAACATAGTGAGTTTTGATTTAGTTCTCGCAAACAATGGCAAATTACCTGTAGACTTCATTTGGGCAAGCGATTGTGCAATACGGATCGATTCGATTTTACAAGGTGACGAACAGAGTATGCGATCAAGTACGCTTGCCTGTGAACTCGATGATTCGATGGTTCGACTCACAGAAGGTGACACGTTCATCTTCGAAGACTTGTCTCACTCTCTATCCAATGATGCCTCTGGCCAGCACACAGTTCTATTCACGCTACGATCAATCCCCGAAATTCAAACAAGCCTGACTTTCATTATCGAGAACCCTAAAGAAACGGTAGAAGTGAATGATGAAGATGAGCCTAGTGAAGAAACATCAATCATCAATGAAGAGACGATTTTGTCTGTAGAAATCCTTGAAGGAACTTGGACGAGAGTACGGACAAATGACGGTGGTTGCTGGATACTCAGTTCACCTACAGGTGAAGAAAGAGCGCTTGAAATAAGTCATGATTCTTCTTTCATCGCCGTTGATGGAGAACAAGGAGTCTATCGAACCGTCGAAGCCACACTCACAACCCAATCGCACTGTATAGAATGGGGGCCCGGTTTCATAATTGAAGAAGTCCTCAATCAATGGGCACCTGCTGACCAATCAATTTCAACAAATATGGAAAGTGAGGAGGAGGAAGTTGCACCTCTTATCCTACAGATTGCCACACCTGCTACCACAGTAATTGTCACTACATCACTACTCTCAGTGATTCTGATCTTCGTTACAAATACCGAGTGGATTCGGATTAGTTTACTCAATGGTGGCCTCGCTCTAATTGGAATGGTACGACGACGTGACTACGATGGCGAATTCCAACGGGGACGTGTTGTTGGTTATCTCGTCGCAAACCCTGGCGTCCATTTCAGGGCACTATTAGCTGCACTGGATATGAGTAATGGACAATTGGCCCACCATCTGAAAGTGCTAGAAGAAACTGAGATGATTTGGCGTAGAAGAGATGGGCGAATGATGCGATATTATCCCTCCACAATCGACTCTAAATTAGATGAAGATGACCTACCCGTCCCCCTTCTTTCTCCTGATCCAAATTCCCTCCAAGGTCGCATCCTTAATCTTCTGGATACGACGGATAACGATATTGTGAACTTAAGTCAGAAAGAGCTCGCTATACGTCTGGAAAGTAGTCAGCAACTCATCAGTCACCATCTTAAGACTCTGGAAGCCTACGGCCTGATTGAGCGAGACCGCGTTGGAATGCGCTTCCGCTACCGACTAACGCGTGAAGCACTCTTCCTACTCGAAAGCACCGACTTAGATGTATGATGAGGCGCTAGAGGCGAACCTGTCCACCGGATTCAAGAATGAAGGGCCGATGGTTCACACCGAATCCGAGGAGCGATGCGCGATGGTGGAGTATAACCCGGATGTCATCGAACCAAGATGGCAATCGATTTGGAAAGAGGCTGAGGCCTTCAATTCAGATGTTGATTCTTCTAAGCCGAAGTTCTACTGTCTCGAGATGTTTCCATACCCGTCTGGTCACATGCATATGGGTCATGTTCGGAACTACAGCATTGGAGATAGCATAGCTCGCTATCGACGCCTCCGTGGTTTCAACGTCCTATACCCTATGGGTTACGACTCATTCGGTATGCCAGCTGAGAATGCAGCACGTAGTAAAGGAGGACATCCTCACGATGTGACATGGAGTAACATAGAATCCATCCGTGCAGATCTTCAACGAATGGGTTTCAGTTACGACTGGCGCCGTGAGTTAGCAACTAGCAATGCAGAATACTATCGTTGGAATCAATGGATTTTTCTAAAATTTTACGAAACGGGGCTAGTCGAACGAAGGACTGCGCCTGTCAATTGGTGCAATGATTGTGGGACTGTGCTTGCAAATGAGCAAGTCAAGAATAATAGATGTTGGAGATGTTCTTCTGAAGTTGTGCAAAAAGAGATGGCACAATGGTTCCTGAAAATGACCGCTTATGCAGATGAATTACTCGATGGTCTCGATGATATTGGTTTTCCAGAGCACGTCAAGGCGATGCAACGAAACTGGATTGGTCGCTCACATGGCGCTGAAATTCAATTTCCTGTTGTCGATTCTGAACACACTATTGCAGCATTTACCACTCGTCCAGATACTATTTTCGGAGTCACTTTCTTGACATTATCTCCAGAGCATCCACTTTGTGAAGAACTCGTTGAAGGCACAGAACAAGAAGTTGAATTTCGAGCGCTTGCAGATGAGTGTGCAAAACTGACTGAATTTGAACGGATCAATATGCTTCGTGAGAAGAAAGGTGTTTTCCTTGGACGTATGGCTCGTAATCCCCTATCAGGTGAAGAAATACCAATTTATGCAGGGAATTTCGTTGTAGCATCATACGGTACTGGAGCAGTCATGGCAGTTCCTGCCCATGACCAACGAGATCATGAATTTGCACAAAAATATGACATTCCTATTCGGCGTGTTCTCAGTGAAAATGAAGGAGAGGAGCCGAAAACAGAAGGTAAGGCATTCGAAGGACTAGGTTGGATGACTGGTTCAGCAAGAGATGGCTTCGACGGGCTCTATGGCGACGATGCAAAACAGGCAGTAATCCAGGCACTCGAAGCTGAGAATAGTGGCAAAGGAAGTACACAATTCCGTCTTAAGGATTGGTTATTGTCAAGACAACGGTTCTGGGGTACTCCAATTCCCTTTGTTCACTGTAAAAAGTGTGGCGTCATTCCAGTTCCTGAAGATGATCTACCAGTAAGCCTCCCTCTTGATGTGGTTTTCTCAGAAGATGAGAGCGGTAACCCACTTGCCTCACACGCAGAATTCGTCAAAGTCACCTGTCCCACGTGTGGGGAAGATGCTAGACGTGAAACAGATACAATGGATACGTTCTATGATTCCTCATGGTACTTCCTACGCTTTTGTGATGCGATGAATGAAAGTGCTCCGTATGATCGTAATACAATCGATTACTGGATGGAAGGTGGTGTGGACCTATACATTGGAGGAATCGAACATGCGATTATGCATCTCTTATATGCCCGATTTTTCACAAAGGCATTACGAGATCTTGGAATGAATGAGGTTTCCGAACCTTTCTCTCGTCTTGTCTGCCAGGGTATGGTCAACGCGCCTACGCCGTACTGCTCCTCTTGTAATGTGGAGTATCATGTTGATCTAACAGGGAATGTTTGCCCACAATGTGATGAAATACTCGGCTCACGTTCAGCGAAGATGAGTAAAAGTCTTGGAAATACAGTAAGTCCTGAAGTGATGATTGAGCAATACGGTGCTGATACTGTTCGTCTTTTCATCCTGTTTGGTTCGAATCCCGAAGCAGGGATGGACTGGTCAGATTCGGCCGTGGAGGCAAATCACCGTCAAATGCATCAGATTTTCTCCATCCTCAATCTGATTGACGAGGTTTCTGATGAAATTGGGCCAATGGATAGTTGGCTTGCAGCGAAACGGCGAGATAATCTACGATCATGGTGGGATTCGATGGATGATGTTCGCATTAGAGAAGGAGTTATGATCAGTCATTTCGACATGCTAACTGATCTTCAGTGGGCAATGCGACGGGGGGGCGTAGGTTCATCTGAACTCAAGAAACATCTGACAGTTTGGGGTACAATGTTGTATCCTGCCACACCACATATGGCAGAGGAATGGAATTCTTACCTTGGGAATAAAATAACTCTGGCAGAGACAATTATCGATGACCCCCATGTAGACGAAGATGATGTATTGATCCTTGCAGAAGAAGGGGCACTCAAGAATCTCATTGATTCAGCGCGGAATGTGAAAGGCCTNGCAGAACGACATTCGGAGAAACCTGTTTCTCGTTTAGTTATCCAAACAACACCCGATTGGAAACGTGATCTGCTCATTGAAGCCTTGGATCTTGCAGATTCTGAATTCGACTTCATGCGCGAAGGGACTGCCTTCATTCAGCAACACGCTATGTTTGCAGACGAAGCGAAACGCGGCGAAGTGATGCAGTACTGGCGTACTCTGACAATTGGAAGCAAAAAGACACGAGGGCGAGTCTTTACCTTACGAGATTCCGAGAAGGCTCTAATCCGGTCTAAGCATGATGAAACAGCGAGTATTAAGGCCGCAATATCATTCATCGCTGATGCAATAGATATCAAAAGTATCGAGGTCTATGTTGCAGGAGAAGGAGAAGACATCTCTGGAAAGGCACGGTTTGCGGCTCCACTCTTACCTGGTCTTGCTTTCCTCTAAACCATCCAAGGTGTTCATAGAGGGCCGATGGGAGAGAGAGTAATACCTATGGATAATACTGAGAGGAAATCCGATTGGGGGAAAGACACGCAGACATGCCTCAGAGCTATCAGGCGATTTGAAACTAAAATTCGACCTATGGGCATCCCTGAAAATATCGATCCGGAACCAGAAACTATCGAAATTGAGTGGCCGATAAACCCCGTACCGCTCGATGTTCAGAAGGTAATCGGTAAGCTCATTGTAAAACGTGGAGAATTCGGATTTCTTGAAGAAGAACGAGTTGATGAAATTGCACAAATCATCGAAAAATATCCTATTGGTATAGAACAAGCACTATCACTCAGATCTGCAATCAATCAAGAGAAATCTGTCTATTCACATCGCCGAATTATGGACCAGAAAAAGGAGCTCCGTCGAAGATATGAAAATGGCACTGGAATTCTTGAACTTGCAAAATATGTAGATGGCCCCCCTGTGAATGTCTTCAGAGCAATTCTAACCGCGAGAAATCATTCTAAGAATCGAATCAAAATGATGCTGAAAGAACCCGGTCGAATGAGCGAATATGATCAAGAGCAATTTCGAATTGCTGAACAGGCTGATCGTGTAGCCAACGTCGATCAATCAGAGACCCATCTCGCAGCTGATTTATTCGAGGACATTCTGTGCGAACACTTCGAATCTCTAGGTGTACGATTCCGACGCCAGGGGGAATTGTCGAAAGAGCAAATTATCTCCGAAGGTCGGCCTGTCCGTACTCCAGATCTACTCTTCCTAGATGATCTTCGTATCAATGGAATCCCCTGCGCGTGGATTGATGCCAAGCACTTTTTCGGTTCAGCACTAAGTTTCCCACGTAAGAAGACCCAAAAACAGGTAGATCGTTACACAGAAGTGTACGGCCAAGGAGCGATAATTTACCGACATGGGTTCTGCGACGGGCTTCATCTAAGAGGTGCACAAAAGCTAGATGCGATGCCAGTAGATCTATCTCGATTAATTGAGCATAACGAATCTCGTTCATGAGATATTACTCAACATTGTTTGAGCGCATTCAAGCGACGTGAGATTTTCAAGAAGATTTTCTGCTTCGTCAATTTGGGTTGTAGATTCTAATTCTCGAGGTACGACGACTACGCTCTCTCCAAGCATGCAAAGCATGACCTCAAATTCATTCTCTATTGGCTTTAATGCCCATCGAACCTCATCTAGTAATGATGCACGTTCAGAATCCTCAATCAACCCGGATTGTTTGGCAAAACTATGTGCTGCATCGATAATTTCTGACCAACGATTCGAATCCCATGAACCATCAGACATTGTCTCCATGACATCCTCTCCAGCAGCCCGTATACGCTGACTCCAACCTTCAGAATCGATGTACGTGGAGGTATGCTTTGACCCACTGGGACGCCAAGCTAAGAGCAAAGGAATGGGAGTGAACCATCCATCAGCATGTCCTGGCCCAGTTCCGACTCTAACAGGTTTGACCTGATTAATTTGATGTGTCGCACCCGGTGTGATTCTTCTGACCACTCCTCCAGAATGCAACGCTGTAATATCTCCTAATCCGCCACTGTGTCTACGCTCAACGCGATGAGCGATTGCCCATACTAGAGGCTCATGCAAATGGGCAGGGATTGTAGAATGGGCAATTAAACAACGAGCAGCGGTAATCGACCCTGCAGCAGATAAGCCAAAACCTTGTGAATAGGGTAATTCACTAATCAAATCGAAAGTATNGTGCATCGAGTAAAGAGAGGAATCGAATTGAGCGCATTCCTCAAGCACCAATCGATGAAGTTCAGAATCTATTGGTAGACCATTCGAAATCACTGTGAGACCTGATGATTGTGCTGGATCTGAACGACAAGATGTAGAAATGCCTGCCTCAAGACAAAGGCCAATTCCCATTGAACCTTGTTCATGAAGTTCATCAGAATCTGAATGAACTGTAAAAGCCAAACTGATGTGTCCGCCGCATTTCGCCGTAGTCGTCACGACGGCCATTGAGGCCACGCTCAATCAAAGGACAATGTCCAAATCACCTGAAAGCGAATCAAAACGCTCTCCAAGTGATGCGGTTGCGAGCTCGAAAACAGTACGTGCCTTCATTGATCCATCTGTCTCGTAACTCAAGATGAATTCGCCATCAACATCTTCCAGAGTAATCGCATCTCCGAAATCTCGACCTAGGTCAGTGCTTGGTCCCACATGATGGAGGTCAGCACGGACTTTTTCTACCATCTGGATATCCTCAATACGTCCATCCTTTCCGAAGTCTTTCTCAGTAACAGTAAGTCCGAGTCCCCAGAGTGATTTAGCAGCCTTCTTGTCATGTAGAACTGCATGCTGACGACTCTGGAAAGTGATACCACATACTGGCTGCCACTTCACATGATCACGACCGTAGCCCTTCTTTGCCTTAGCAGTGAGAGAAATCATCTGCCCCATGTACAGCTTAGTGATAGTAATGTCAGCAAATTCCTCTGGAATAGAGAGTGAGAGATCGCCAAAAACCTCGAGATCTCTTGCCTTGACTGCAACACCTTCCNGAGTACCTTTGACATTGCAAGTGTAGACAATATTACACAATGGACAGCCACGTTGGGACTCAACCATGTCCTTGCAATTGATACATTCGTGTTCAAANGAAAAATCCTGAGTATCAGATGGGATAGGAGTCATCGCAAGTCGATGCGCGATGACTTCGTCAGGAATTGGACCAACAGTTTCCCAAACTGTCCCATCATCGGTGATCTCAGTTGACTGGGTAAATCGAACCTGATGAATTGCCATCTTCGGAGTATCCGCAATCATAGTGCGGCGAAGTGCATTCACAGATGCGTGGTCCGTTCCCGTCAACAAAATCCGAATTCGGTTGTCTTCTTCTTCAATGATTTCACAATCCATATCCATTCCTCCTCAGACCCGGCGACCTCGTCGTCCACCCTTCTTCTTCGTCCCATCCGTTGGGATAGGAGTAACATCCTCGATGCGAGTGATAGTCATACCCGCACGAGTTAGAGCACGAATTGCCGAAGTTGCACCTGGAGCAGAGGGTGACCGATTGCCACCAGCGCCACGGTACTTCACAATGAGTTGATCAAAGTCCTTCTCAGTGAGCATCTCAGCAATCTGTTCAGCAGCACGAGTTGAGGAAAATTGTCCACTCTTTGCCGCGCCCTTGCCAACAACAATACCGCCAGACACCTTACAGATTGTCTCAGCACCGGTCAAATCGGTTGCTGTAATCAAGATATTGTTGTGAGAACTGAAGATGTGAACTATTGCCTTGTGACCCATCATTCATCGCCTCCTTCTTCATCAGCTGCAGCTGCGGCATCAGCATCTGCGGCGTCTTGCTTAATCTGATCAACATCTTTCTCGGTCCACTCACGAGTATCTGGGATAGGTTCTGAATCTTCTTCGGCATCACCACCAACAGTTTGTCGGCGACGTTCCATCTCCTGACGCATCGAATGATCAGGATTGTTAAACTTCGAAGTAGGGTGGTAAGCAATTTCTGCTTCCTCATGACGTAAGACGTGGTAGCCAGGTACGTTCATCCTCTGGTTACCCAGAACGATGTGTCCATGGACGATAATGTTCCGTGCAGCACGCATAGAAGGCGCGAATCCCTTGTAGTAAACCTGTGACTGTAGGCGTCGATCAAGCATATTCTCAACATTAATCTGTAGAACATCATCTAATCCTGCTTCCTCCGAAATCAGGCCTTTACGATGCATCGAAGTAAGAAAATCTCCCTTTTCTCGCATGAAGTGACCTTCTGTAGTATCGACTCTTCCAATGAGTTTCATTGCAAGTTGACGATGGCGACGAAGCGCGCTCTTAGCACGCCATATCTCCTTCATTCCGCCAATACGCTTGAGCCCGTACTGTTCCTTGAGAGCATGTTCTTCTTCGATTCGCTCAGCCTTCCACGGGTGAGTGGGGGTCTGTGTCTTAGGACGTGAAAACTTTGGTTGGCCCATTCAATCCCCTCCTCAAGCCTTCTTCCTCTCAACACCAAGTGTTAGACCACTGCGACCATTGCTCCGGAGACGCTGTCCTCGGACCTTGTGACCGCTACGGTGGCGAAGGCCACGGTATGCCTTCATTTCGGCGAGTCGGGCGATGTCATCGTCCCGAGTTAGTTTGACTTCAAGAGAGAAAAGATGAGCGTCCTCATTAGTCTCTAAATCACGCTCTCTATTGACAAGCCAGCCTGGAACGAGAGATGGATAAGTATCAATCGTATTACGAAGACGATCTTGTTCAGAATCATCTAGATGACCACCCAACTTACTGGGGTCAATCTCAGAAAGTTGACAGATTCGGCGCGCAGTACGACGGCCAATCCCTTTCACATTCGTTAGCCCCATCCCAATCGGACGCACACCATCAATGTCGGCGTCTGCGATTCGTAGGATGTACAGGAAATCTTCTCCGAAGTCGTTCTCGGTACTCATTTCTACGGTTCCCCCGTGTTCATCGGTCACCCGATGGCCCTTACGAGCAGCCCACCGACTCGCCCCCCGTATATGAATGGAACGATACAGNTCCTCGATTTCGTAAATCAAGATTCGACACATGTCACATGCACAACGTGCCAGTTATCACCACGACTCACTGGCACATCTACGATGAAACCCCGATCCCCTTCAACGCCCTTCAAAGCCTTGTTCAACCGTTTCTGAATCTTCGGATGTAGTTCCGGATCAACCTCACAGCGAAGAACTAGGTGTCCAATACCAGATCTCTCGGCTGCTCTCGCAACCGTAGGAGCATTTTCCATGTCTGGCGAACTCAATCGATGCCCGCATACTCTACCCACCGCGACCGTNAACGGATCCTCGCGTAGTGAATCCGGAGGAGGAGTGTCGCTTACAAGAATCGGACGACGAAGAGAGGCGCGCTGCCAAATCGGATTATACTCCTCTGAATCGAAAGAAGCAAGCCATGCACTATGTAGGCGAGCCTCAACAACTGCCGGATCCACGATTACAATCCACTGGTCGAAAGAAGGAGGCATTGCCCGTTTCTCAGAAATGAACGGGGTTGGGCTCTCTGCTTCGACAGTTCGGAGGACGGTTTTCGCGCCCATTCGTATCGCTCGATGAGATGATTCACTTGCTAGAGGCCCTACCCAAACTGACAACCGATCAATCCGTCCACCGCCTTGAGAAAGCCATTCCCAAGTCCTAGAAGACCCTGGAGCTACTTCATCGAGAATTGCATCGATCTCACCTCTTTGCTTCCGGGAAAGACGTGGAGAAAGATCGAGTAGTAGGGCAGGACCAAGTTCATCTTGATTCATACATGGAACCCATGCACTGAGAAGTTCACCAATGGATGGTGCCATCTCATCCAAAGTATGATTTTGAGCATCGAGAGGACGAGCAGGATCGACATGAAGTAAGGATACTGGTGGAGCTGAGGAAAAGGCAGAATTCTCCAATGATTTATGATATGTTTTGAGAGCACCTTCAGCATCCAAACCATCTCCAATAAGGATACGATTGGAATCTCTAGCCGGTCCACTTCCTTTCTCCAATAGACGATTCATATTCGCAGCTGCAAACCGTCCTGCTTCCTCATCTAACTCAATTCCGAGACCGACACGCCCGGTCTCAAGACACATGGCTGCAAGATGGATACCAGAACCACAAGCAGGATCAAGGATTACTCCAGGTGCGATTTCGGAGTTCGCGATACGCTTTGAGCGCTCGACAGCAATCGCCCAAGGGGTCGAGAGACGTCGCATATGATCGTTCATATGGACCTCGGGCTCACCTTTACGTTGTGAAATAGGCTTCAAACGACGTGTTGCCCAAGATTGAGCGCGGCCATCGCAATTGACCGCTTGATGCCCTTCGCTCATGGCTTTGACTCAGGGCATCACGGTATGGGTATTTCGGGTCTAATCAGATTGCAGCAAGAAGTGTTAATTCTACTTCAAATCTAAGCCATGAGTTCTCAAGTTCGTGTCCCTCACTTCCACCATAAGCAATTGGCGGAGGTAATAGAGTGATGTGTGACGTTCCTGGCCCAAGTACACCTCGATCTTGGCCAATATCCAACCCAAGTAAAGACCACGGAAATCCATCTATGTAGCAAATCCAAGGAGCTCCAGTCTCACACATCGCGTCTGGTCCAGCAGTTGCAGGAAGATCACCCTCGTCAAGGAGGACTTCAGTATCTGCATCCCATACCTTGTAGTTGACTTGGAGGCGATCTCCGGGGTCGCTGTGAACTGGTTCTGTAGTAGAGCCACGCATCAAATTGATGTCCATTCCCACAACTGCATCCATTACAGTCACATGAGAGGCATTAATTGTGAACGAGGTCTCATCGATATCCTCCTTTAGATCAAGCATCGCAAAATGAAATGATTCACCATCTAGACCAGGGACCAATAGACTTGTTTCATCACTCTCGCCAAACACGATGGACTCATGGTCTGAAGTCAACATGAGATCTACGGAACTAGGGCCACGATTGTAAATCACAACAACAGCACGATCACCTTGTCCTTGATGCAACCATTCGCACTGAAGTTCTCCGGGATAGAGATATTCGTCATCTTGATCTGACAACACCTCTGGCATTTCCCATGCATCATTTCGAGGGGTACAGGTATCAAACAAGAAGTGGACTTCCCATACCCAGCGACCGTCTTCCATGAGAACA
>NZVR01000195.1 GCA_002701545.1 Blastopirellula sp.
GATTGTCGACGACGAAGGTCGCCTGCTAACCGGCCTGGTGATCAAAGAAACCGACGACGAAATTGTCTTGCTGCCGAATCTACTGAAGCCCGACAAAGTCGAGACGATCAAGAAAGACGCGATTGAGCAACGCAAGGTCGCCGAAGTGTCGACGATGCCAACGGGTTTACTAGACACCTACAACGTGGACGAGATACTCGACCTACTGGCATTCATCCAGTCCGCAAGTGTGGCGAGTGGGAAAGCGAAATCGCAGTGAAGCATTCACGACCCGTGGAGGCCGGCAAATGACAACGCATTTGCCTCGCAGCACCACTGCCTTCGTCTTCATCGCATGCTCGGCCCTCCAGCTATCCAGCGAGCTGACGTCGGCGACCGACCTCGATCGACTGATCGCATCGTCGTGTATCGACTGTCACGACGCCGATACCGATACGCAATTAGACTTCACTACGCTCGACCAGGCGTTTGACCGCGTGGAACCATTTAACCAATGGGTGCGCGTGTTCGATCGGATCAACCGCGGAGAGATGCCCCCCCCGGAGGCACCGCAACCCGCTGACGCCGAGCGTGCCAAAGCCCTCGCCTTTCTCGAGAGCCAATTGCAAGGGGCGAATCAACGACGGCAGCAGGACATCGGTCGAGTCCCGTCGCGACGTCTTTCCCGACGCGAATACGAACACACGCTGCATGATCTGCTTGGCATCGGCGGCGACATCGCCCGGTACCTTCCACCTGCCACCCAATCGGGCACGTTTGACGTCGTCACCGCAAAACAGGACATGTCCAGTGTACACGTCCAAGGATTCCTCAAGGCCGCCGACGTCGCACTCGACGAAGCGATTCAACTCGGCCCCAACCCGCAGAGGGTGCGGGAACTGGATTACGCAAATTCACGTTACATGCAGATGTGGTTCGAACGCCCGGTACGCCGCGGCGGTGGTACGGTCTTCCGGGACGGAGACGATCTCATCATGTTTCGCGGTCAGAACTACAATCTGCGGTCGGACAGCAATGGACTGCGGATTCCTGTCGCCGGCCGATACCGCATCACCGTCACCGGTTCGGCGCATCAGCCGAGATCCTCGGTCACGATGAGCTTGCGGCGGCAAAACGACGTCCAGGGCGACAGCGAACTCTTTGCAGCCTGGGATGTCGACGAGCAATTTCGCACGGTTTCAGCGACCAGATACCTTCGCCCCGACGACTATTTCTACGTTAGCGCCGACGAACTCGATCCGGCCCCCGACGGGAAAGTCATTTACAACTCACAACCCGCGAGCGAGTTCAAAGGAGAAGGCGTGCGGGTTCGCAAAGTGCTCGTCGAAGGCCCGCTCGAAGCCACATGGCCGCCGCAACGTACGCGAACTCTGTTCCCCGGCATCAAATGGGAACCTGCTGCCAACGGTCGCTACTATCGACCCGTGACGACAAAGTCTCATTACGAGCATATTCGCGATGCCGTCGCAGCACTCGCACCGCGCGCCTTCCGGCGCCCCGTGACCGATCAAGAGATCGAATATTACACCAATCTCTCTGTGCCAACTCTTCAATCTCGGCGTGGCTTTCTCGCCAGCGCCCGCGTTCCGCTGCGTGCGATTCTAATTGCACCGGAGACGTTGTTCCTGACAAACGAAACGCAACCAGAAGAAACCAAGCTGACGGATCATGCACTTGCCAGCCGCTTGTCATACTTTCTCTGGCGCAGCCCTCCCGATGAGGAACTGCTGCAACTTGCCAGTGCCGGAAAACTTGCCAACACAAACACACTGAAAGCTCAGGTCAGCCGCATGCTGGCCGACCGTCGCAGCGAACGTTTCATCAACGACTTTCTGGATCAGTGGTTGGAACTGGGACGCATCGACGCTACCACACCTGACAGGTACCTGTACCCGGAATACGACGACGTGCTCCGCCGAGCCATGTTGGCCGAGACGCGTCTCCTCTTCCGCCATCTCATCGATGAAGACCTCAGCATCGCCCATCTCATTGATTCGGACTTCACGTTCCTCAACCGGAAACTCGCCGAACACTACGGCATTCCGAACGTCGAAGGCGAAGCGATGCGCAAAGTCATGCTGGAGGAAGACAGCGTTCGAGGCGGTATTCTGGCGCACGCCAGCATCGCCAAAGTCACGGCCAACGGTTCCGTCACGACGCCCGTCAAACGCGGCAATTTTGTGCTGACCAATCTGCTAGGTTTACCGCCCAATCCGCCTCCGCCGGGGGTCGGTTCCATCGAGCCTGATACGCGCGGCGCCACAACGGTTCGCGAAACACTGGCAAAACATCAATCGGTCAAAGCGTGCGCCGTTTGTCACCGCCGGATTGATCCTCCGGGCTTCGCGCTGGAATGTTTCGATCCCGTGGGCAACTTTCGCACTCGCTACCGCGTCGGAAAAGGCGTCAAACGGACCGCCGATGCCGGACTGCGATTTCTGCATAAAGACTACACACTCGGCCGGCGGGTCGAGTGCAGTGGCCAGACAGCAGACGGATTCACTTTCACGGACATTCATGGCTTCAAACAACATCTGATGAAATCGAAGGAACAAGTGGCGCGCAATTTGTTGTCACTGTTGCTTACGTTTGCCACCGGGACGGAAATTCAGTTCGCTGACCGGCAAGAGGTGGAGGCCATTCTGCAACGTCACGAGAGCGCAAATTACCCGTTGCGCCGAGTGATCGATGAAGTCGTCAACAGCCGGATGTTCCGACACCGTTAGGAGGAACCATGCACACGCCCATTTCGCGACGTACCGCACTGCGAGCAGCCGGGGCGGCCTTGTCGTTGCCGCTGCTGGATGCCATGACTCCGACGTTCGGCTTTGAACCTGCGGAGCAGCCGAAACGCATGGTGCTGATTTGCAATGCACTGGGCTTGTATCCTCCGTCGCTGTTCCCGAAGACGCCTGGAACGGATTACGAAAACACGGAGTACCTCGAACTGCTCAAGGAGCACCGCAGCGACTTCACGCTGTTTTCCGGGTTGTCCCATCCAGACCAGAACGGCAAGGAACCTCACGATACGGAGATGACCTTTCTGACGGCGGCGTTCAATCCCGGGCAGGGAGGTTTTAAGAATACGATTTCCGTGGATCAAGTGGCGGCGACGCACCTCGGACACTCCACGAGATTTCCATCGATAACCTTGGGAAGCAACACTCGGGAAAGCCAATCGTACAACAGCAATGGTGTGATGCTGCCCGCCGACAATCGACCATCGCGCGTATTTGCGAAATTGTTCCTGGCTGGAAGTCCCGAGGAACAGCGGCGCCAAAAGCGGAGACTTGCGGAAGGTCGCAGTATCCTTGACGCCGTTGGCGAACAGACGCAGGCGCTCAACCGTCGAGTGAGCGGTGGCGACAGGAAGCAACTGGAGGAATACTTCGCCGCCATCCGCACCGCAGAGAAAGAACTGGATGCATCTCAAGCGTGGCTGGATCGCCCTAAGCCTGAAGTGAACGTCGAAGCTCCGCAGGACATTGCCGAACCGTCGGAATTGCTCGGCCGCATCCGAGCGTTGTTGAATCTGATTCCGCTCATGCTGCAGACCGATTCAACGCGTGTGGTCAGCCTGATGATTCAGGCGGATCATGGCGTGCCTAACATCCCCGGCGTTCATGGGGAACATCACCCGCTGTCGCATCATGGACAAGACCCCGCCAGGATTGCGCAACTGAAAATCATCGAATCCGGAATTCTCTCAACCTTCTCGGAATTCCTGACCCAGCTTGGACAGAGATCGGCAGAGGGCACACGACTGCTGGATCACACCGCCGTCCTGTTCGGCAGCAATCTGGGCAACGCCAACGCTCATGACCCGACGAATCTTCCCATCCTTCTCGCCGGCGGCGGCTACGAGCATGGGCGTTACCTAGCATTTGACCAAGATCGCAACACCCCGCTCTGCAATTTGTTTGTGACTCTACTGCAGCGAATGGGCGTGGAGACCGACCGTTTTGCGTCCAGCCAAAGTGCGTTGACGGTCACCTAGGGGGCAGTCACCACGACGCCTTAACTGATTCAACAACGGTCAGGCGTGACAGTCACGTGCTCCGGCGAACGGGACATCCACCCCAGCAGCTTCCTCCTTGATCCAACCAAGCGTCTCGCTAACTGGACCATTGGCCCATCGTTTGGGCCGCCCTCCATTGCTCGAATCCTTTGCATACCACCGCCAGTCGGAAGATGTTGGCGTCGTTTCCGTGGGCGTTTAGTCGGACTTAGGAACCGGGAACATGGCGTTGACGCGCTGGAGCAGTTGATTTTTCAACTGCTGGACCTGCACGGCCGTTTGGTGCACGAGAAACACACACACGACATCCCGCTTCCGGTCGATGCGAAGGTGTGCCCCCAACGCGCCACCGTGAAACACTTCCTCGGCCAAACCGGAATCGGCCACGTTCCCTCGAAACCATCCCAGACCGTAGGTCCGCTGCCCCCTCTGGCGTGACTGCAGACGCCGCATCTCGGCCACCGACGCCTGTGAAAGATACCGTTTGCCCCCATACACACCATCGTTCCGATGCATCTGCCCGAAGATCGCCAGTTCATCCAACGTGGTGAACAGTGATCCCCCGGGAAGGATGAACCGGAGTTCACGTCCCGCCAAGGAAGGTTGTTTCCGCAACTCACCATCTTGCCTTGCGTAGGCGGCAGGAATCCGTTGCCGCACTTCGAGTGGAGGCAGGTAGGTCGTATGCTTAAGACCCAGCGGACGAAACAAAGCTTCCTGAGCAATCTCTTCCAATGACTGGCCGACCGCGACTTCCGCAACACGCCCTGCCACACAGTACCCGGAACCCGAGTAAACAAACTTCGTTCCCGGTTGGTAGACGAGATCATATGCGGACATGCGGTTGACTGCCTCGGAGAGCGGTCGCCCGAAATTACGGATTAAATCCCGCTTCTCCGCTGTGATGCCCTGATTCCCCCAAAACCCTGCCGTGTGCGAAAGCAGTTGGCGAATGGTCATCGGCCCCGCTGCTGCAGCGCTGCCTTCTACCTTGACGTCTCGGAATTCCGGCAGATACTTCGCCACCGGATCATCCAGCTTCAACTTGCCCTGATCCACCAACACCATCAACACACTCGCCAGAACCGGTTTCGAAACCGATGCGATCGGCAGCAACTCCTCGGTAGTAAACGGTCGTTTCGCTTCGATGTCCGCCAACCCGACCGCTTGGCGGAAAACGACTTGCCCCTGATGGGCAACCAGAAACGAACAGCCCGCCACCTGCTTTTGTGCTACCGCTTGACGCATGAGGGTGGCCAGCGAATCGATTTGATTTTGTGACACACCATGCGAGCGCACATCGGTCGCCACCGGGAGACCGGCTGAGGTTTGCGCTCTGGCCGGCCCCACTTCGAGGCCGACCAAGATGCAGGTTACGGTCCACGTCATCATCCAAAATCGAACCATGGAACTTCTCCCTCTGCCTTGGTTAACGTTGACCTGGCGCATCACCAACCTGCCATTTACTGTTTCAACTCTTCCAACTGCAATTTGCCGTCGTCGTTGGCATCGAGCATGTTGAATCGTTTTGTCAGCGCGGGAACATTGCGCCCCTCAGGGTTGCCGATGAATTCCTGCAGGGTGAGTGCGTTGTCTCCATTTCGGTCCCGATTCTTCATGAATTGCTCTGGCGGGCGCCGTTTCCGCGCCGGTTTGCCTTTTGGCTTCTCCGGTGGCGGTGGTTGCTTTTCTGCAGCTTCCGAAGTTCCGGCTCCGGGATACTCCGCATGGATATTGGCCAGGTGGTCTATGAGTTCTTGTTTCAGCGTTGCATAAACGTCCGGGAGCGTTGTTCGCAGATCCTGTTTTTCGGCGACGTCTTTGCTGAGGTCAAAGAGTTCCAGATCGGTCTCCTTCAAGGCAGCCACGACGGCAGCCCAGTCTGGCGAAAAGTTCCGACCAATCTCGCTCCACAGCTTGTAATCTCCTTTGCGCACGCCGATGTTGCCCCACAGCTCAAAAATCATGGTTCGCTCGGGGATACGCTTCTTGCCCGACGTCAGCATGTGTGGCAGCAGAGACATCCCACGCACAGGATTCTTGCCGTTCGTTTTGGGAACAGGAATCGAAGCAGCGTCCAACAGGGTGGCAAAGATGTCGCAATGCATCACCTGGCCATTCGAGACCAGACCTTGAGGTAACCGGCCCTTCCAGTTCATGAGAAACGGCACGTTGAGTCCGCCTTGATAGGTTGTCGCTTTGCCACCGCTGAAAGGACCATTGTTACCGGGGAACCTGCCACCGGCCGCGCCTTCTGCCATAGTGCAGCCGCCGTTGTCACTCACGAAGACAATCAACGTGTCGTCCGCCACTCCCAGTTCATCCAACAGAGCCACCAGCCGACCGATGTGATGATCCATGTGTTCGAGAATGGCGACATAGTCACTGCGTAGGAAACTGACACCGCGGTCGAGTGCCTTGTTCACCCAAGCTTCGGGTGCGGAGGCTGGTTTCGATTTATTGACACGAAGTGGGCCGTGCACGGCGTTATAGGCGAGATAGCAGAAGAACGGCGCATCCGTTTCGGTACTGTTGCGGATGAATGCTTCCGCCCAGCCGGTGAACAATTCCGTCGCGTGCCCCTCAGCTTTGGGATCGGGTTCACGATTACGCATAATTTTCGATCGCCCAGGTTTAATCCAATAGGGATGCGCGCCTCCCAGAAAGCCGTGGAATTCATCGAACCCACGGTCATTCGGAACTTCGCCTTTCAATGCACCCAGATGCCATTTGCCAAAGGCGCCTGTTTGGTAACCAGCTGCGGCGAGATGCTCCGAGAGCATGGTCACATCACGTTTAATGCCGCGATATCCTGGCGTGCCGAGTGGCTGACTGCCGGGCCCGCGCCACATGCCGTTTTCCGTCGAATATTGACCGGTGAACATGCAGGCGCGCGACGGTCCACAAAGTGGCACCGTGTGGTAGTTCGGAAACCGAACGCCTTGGCCGGCCAGGGCGTCTAACGTCGGCAGACGCACCTCGGTCTGATCCCAATTCGACGGCAAATCTCCCCAACCGTGATCGTCAGAAACGATCAACAGAATATTGGGCGGTTGCCGATCGGTCGCCCGCACCGGTTCCCACGCGCCAGTCGCGACCGGCGCCAAGGCGATGAACAGTAGGGATAAAAGGACTCGCATGGGTTTCAAATACTCCTCAACTTGGGCTGTTCCGGCGTCAGGAAACGCACAGGCTTCGACCTGCAAGACATCGCTCCCATGCAACCGGCCAGCTCCACCTTAACTTGCCCAGCCGCGGACCGGAAGCGACCAGGATGCTCAGTCTGGGCGATCTCTTCGAGCGGCATGACGGCTGGGATACTTCCTGCAACATTCATCGAACGGCAACATGCTCTTAGGGATGGCTCACCCCGTTTGCGCCAGGCCAGCACCTTATCCCACAAAGCGGTTAAATACATTCGCCATCATCCGCTGCACACGTTTGTCTGGGCCTTGCGGCCGAGCGGCCCCGCTGGCAGGCAGCACGTGACCGGGCGGTGACGAGAGCCCCTGAGACCACCAGATGCTGCCGGCGTCGAAAACAACATTGCCTTGGGGGCCGTTGTAGACCGTGGCGACATGCGGCGCCCGAGGCTTCCCGTTACCAGCTTGGATCTCGCTACGTGCAACGACTTCCAGTCCCGGCAAGTCTTTGAGCGGCGACCCGTGATATTCCCAGCCGACCAAACCTGGGATTTGCTCGCCTTGCTGCATCCCCGTGCCTTCGTAGAGCCAGTGACCGGGATGGGTACAGGTCCAATCCCCTCCACCGATGCCGGCGGTGCGGCCTCCCATCAGCAGCGCACCGTCAGGTCCAGCTGGAAACGTCGAGGACCATCCTTTGCGTTTGCTCAACAACCGACTGAGTTCTTCGCCCAGGAATTTCCCGGCGCGGTGCATGACCCGGTGAGGCTGCTGCGTACCGGAGGGCAGCAATGGCACCATACCCCAGACGGAATTGCCGCTCAGAAAGGCCAAATTGACACCGACGTCGCGGGCTGCGCTGACGTTGTCATACATCGCGCGCGTCCAATACTCGTCGTGCCCCACCGAAATAAACCCTTTGGTACGCTGTAATGCCGGACCACGCGTGTGCGTATCCACATTCGAAATGTAGGACACGTCGTACCCCTGCTGTTCCAGCCAATAGGAGAGGGGGAATTCCCAAAGCAGAAATTCACCCGTCCCCACGGACTTGGGATTCTTGACCAGATGATCCTGGCAGAACTGCGCATAGGGGCGATCAAGACTCACCCAGCCGGTATCGGCCGCGTCCGTACTCCACTTCTTACGCTTCTTATGCCCCGTGTAGCCATTCTTGTCGTTGTGGTACAGCGAGTATTCATTCGTTGGCCAGGAATTGTAGGCCAACCACGTCAGGTCACTGCACTGGAAAAGCAGATCGCAGACTCGGTCGTCTCGCACAATGAAAATCACGTAGCTTTGCACACCGCCTCGGTACGCGGTGAGCTTACCGAGATACACGCCGCTCAGCCAACCCTCCGGGATTTCAAACTCGACGGACGGCTTCCACTGGCATTCGCGCAGCCGGCGCTTGCCAACTGGCGGAGTGGGTTGCGTCTCACCCTGCAGTGAATCGAACCGCTTCATCAGTCGCCCACCGGCGCCGCCGTAGTACCCCGTCCGAAAGATTTCCAAACTGAACTCGGAGGCTGGATTGGTGCTGACCATCACCCGGAGCTTCTCGCCGGCACTCACGCTCGTGGCTGAGCAGTAACCCTCGATGCGAGGCGACCGCCACAACTCGACCGGTTCGTTCTGCGTAATGTCCGTCTTGGTGAGCAACCAGTCGCGCGTCCCCGGTTTGGCGTTTTCCTCGCGGATCACATCAGAACGCACAGCGCGTGCAGCCTGGGCGCGATCCGCTGGTTGCTGTGAGAAAGCCGATAACCCCAGGCCNGCCGCCGTGGCGCTTTTCAGCAGATGCCGACGGTGAACGCTGAATTGTGAATCGCTGGAGTTGCTCATAAATTCCCACACTCGTTCTTTTGGTTTGCACCCGTTCTTTCAGCGCAATCCCTTACCTTGCCCATGATCGCTTCCTGCATGCCCTCATGCCGCATGCCCTGTTCATCATCGACCCCCGTCTTCTCTTGCCCATTGACGAGCTTGTTTCTCACCGGAGCTTGGGTTTGCGTTTCGGAACTTGGTACGTCACGCCAGCGGGCTCATGATGCGTGGGCAGCTCTCGACGCATCTGCTTTTTGATCGCGGCGTATTCCGGACGGTCCGCGAGGTTCTTCCACTCCCACTTGTCCTGCGTATGATCGTACAGTTCTTCCGTTCCGTCTTCGTAGACGATGTATCGATAGCGATGGGAGCGGACGCCGTAGTTCTTGTACCCGAAGGTGGTTACCGTCGCTGCATCCCAAGCGGCGTCCGGATTCTTCATTAACACCGAGAGATCGTTGCCTTCCAACTGCCCTGCCGGGGGCTCGAGTCCAGTCAACGAGGCCAAGGTAGGGTAGATATCCAACAGGTTCGCCGGCTTGTCGGTCACGGACCCAGGTTGGGTCACCCCAGGTGCCACCCAGACGAGGTTGACCCGCGTCGCCCGTTCCCAGAGAGAGTACTTTCCCCAACGCCCTTTTTCTCCAAGCTGGAAGCCGTGGTCGCTCCACAACACGATGATGGTGTTATCGGCGTACTTTGAATCCTCCAGCGCCCCCACGATCTGGCCAATGAGGTCATCCACCATCGAAGTGCACGCCAGGTAGGCCTGGATGGCGGGTTTCCATTGCTTCGTCGCCCTGATCCTCTTTAGCCACGGATTGTGAGCCATCTTGGCATGCGCCGCAGGCACATCGTCTAAATCGTCTTCCCGGAAACCTTCCGGAAGCTTGATTTCCTCCAGAGGGAATCGATCGAAATATTTTTGAGGNGCGTAGTTCGGCAAGTGAGGTTGGAAGATGCCGGCCCCAAGAAAGAAAGGCTCCTGCAACTCACCCCCGAGCAATTTACCGGTTGCCCAGTTGGCCGTGATGCCATCGGGATGGTCATCCACCGTCACGTCCGGGTGGCAAGGCCCCCAATCCGCTTGGCGTGCCCATCCGCCCAAGGGAAGCTTGGAGGAAAACTTCAGTCCCGCAAAGGAAGGAAGGTCCTGTGTTTTGCTCGGGAAATACTCATCGAAGCCGCGTCCTTTGACTTCATAATTGAAATGGTAACCGTGAAACAACTTCCCCGCACCGCAGACGTAATAACCATTTTGCTGAAAAAACTCAGGCAGCAAAACTGAGTTATTCAGTTTCGGGTTATGTGTCAGTGAACTCTTGTTGATGTAATTGCCTGAAGTTGACGGTCTGAGCCCACTCATGATGGCAGACCGTGAAGGACCGCAAGCGGGCGCGGCACAATGAGCATTCGCGAAAACCATCCCTTGGGATGCCAACCTGTCCAGGTGCGGCGTCTTGGCTTGAGGGTTGCCCCTCAACGTCCCGGTCCAGTCATTGAGATCATCGATGGCGATGAACAAAACATTCGGTTTTCCGTTCTGGCGAACCGTTTCCTCAGCTTGACTGCTTTGGCCCATCGCACAAAGCAACAACAGAGCCAGTGCCAAGACCGTGGTTTGCTGTGAGTTATTTTTCATCGCGGGTACAAGCCTCCGTTGCATCAGGAAATCATCCGTTGAAACAGGTTGCGAGTGATCTGCTGGACACGTTCATCCGGCCCTTGTTGCGCGACGCCATGACGTCGAGGATTCATATGCCCAGGCGGACTGGCGATCCCGTTGGCCCACCAAATCGTGGCGGCATTAAAGACGATATTGCCTTGTGGTCCGTCATAGACGGTTGCGGTATAGCGTCCCACTTTTCTTCCGTTGATCAAGGCGTCCCCTTCCGCAACGACGTTCATTCCTGGCAGGTCCATTCTGGGGGCACCATGCCACTCCCAACCAAGCAGGCCCTTGACGGAATCACCCTTTTTCATGCCGGTCCCGGCAAAGAGCCAGTGCTCTGGCATGGCACAGGTCCAGTCACCTGCGCCTATGCCGCGTCCGCTGCCTTCTCGATCCAGTCGCCCACCCATCAAGAGGGCGCCNTCAGGCCCCATATTGGCTTCGAACTTCTGGTCATTAAGCGACTTTTTGAGAAGCCTTTGTTTGGCAGCTTCCGGGAGGTTCTCAGGAAACGGCAGGAACCAGCCTTCCCGGCGGATGTTGCGGTGAGGTATTCCGTTAGCGGTCGCCATCAAGGGCACCACACACAGCACCGAATTGCCTCCGAAAAATGCCAAACTGACGCCTGCGTCTCGCGCCTTTAAGACATGGTCGTACATGTCGAGGCTCCAATATTCGTCGTGCCCAACGGACAGGAAGCCCTTCGCGCGAAGCAACCCTTGGGGATCGGCATGAGTGTCGACGTTGGAAATGTAGGACACATCGTATCCGTGCTTCTCCATCCAGAACGCTAACGGAAACTCCCATGGCAAATATTCACCGCTGCCACCGGACTTCTTGAGCCGGTTCACCGGATGCGTGAACAGACCATACGGCCGCTCAAAGCTCACCGTTCCACTGGGAACACCAATGCTCTTCCAGTCTTGATGCTCGGTATAGATCGAGTAATCCATCGGCCAACGGTTGTAAGCCGACCAAGTCAGGTCGCTGCACTGAAACAGAAAGTCGCAGGGACGATCGTCCCGTACGATGAAGATCACATAACTCTGAATGCCACTTCGCTTGGCGGTCATCTTGCCAAGATAGACGCCACTGGGCCAATGCTCAGGAATCTCCAGTTCCACCGTCGGTTCCCACTGGCACTCGCGAACATAGTTCTCGCCGACGGGAGGCTCCGGCTGCGTACCTGCCTGGAGTGATTCCCAGGTCTTCATCCGGCGCGCTCCCAATCCACCGTAGTAACCGGTTCGGAAGATCTCCAGCTTGAAATCCGACGCCGGATTCGCGCTGACCATGATCTTCAGTTTCTCACCCGCCCGCACACTGTTCGCGCTGCAGTAGCCCTCAATCGCCTGACAGCGTCCGTTGTCGAGGATCCTGTTGATCTTTCCAGGTACGGTCTGCGTCTTGGTGAGCAGCCAGTCGCGCGTCCCACGTTTGGCGTTCTCCTGCTGAATCGAGTCACGTGTTGCCGCTTGGAGATTCGCTCCAGCAACCAACGAGTGGACTCCCGTGGCCGTCATCAGTCCCGCGGTCGCCGCACCTTGAATCACCTGGCGGCGCCCCACAAAACGGTCCGCGTTGTTCTTGTCTGCCATATTGTTTCCTTTGCTAACGCAACACTAACGCAATGCGCGAAAGCCTCTTGCTGGAGTCATGTCGTTTCGTCTTCTCGCCACGTACACACGCATCGCTCACCGTTTCGGTTTTAACAGCGCGGCCATCGTGTAAGTGACCGTCTCGTGAATCAGATGCTCCTCATCACGCGTAAAGTCGTGGTGCTTCCAGCGGGCAAGGCCCGTGAACACATTCATGATGAGCATCGTCGCGATATCCATATCAAGTTCTCGCAGTCGGCCTTGCTCTGCCAACTCCTGTAACGCCCCCTGGATCAGCGCGTGAAATTCACTGATACGCCCTCTGATCACCTCCTGTTGCGCAAGCTCCAAGTGGTTCATTTCCGAGAACAGCACCGTGAATACCAACCCATGCTTGACCGAACCCTGAATGTTCAACCGGATGAGCTGCCGCAGGCGTTCTTCCGGGTCGTCGATCAAGCGCGTTGGTGCGCTGACCACGCGTTCCAGTTCATCCAGTGCGTGGCTCAAGATCTGGAACAGCAGATCTTGCTTGCCGGAAATATGGTGATACAAGCCCGCCTTCGTCATGCCGACCGCTTGAGCGATATCACCAATCGAAGTGCCTCCGTAGCCCTTTTCCACCATCAATTGGGCAGCGGCGCGAAAGACATCGGCGGTGCGCGCGGACCGGGTCTCGGTTGCGGGTTGCCAAGCGGTTTCGGGCATTGGTCTTGATCCTTTGTCAGGGCAGGCGGTACTGACGAAGCGGACCGCGCGTTGGCGCGTTGGCAGCAGCCGAGAATTATGGAACCGCACGGCTTTCCCTGAACCGCNAGCCTACCGAACGNTCGTTAGGCTGTCAAGCCACCGGAAACTGGGACCCGTTTCCACGTTTCACTTCGCACTCGAAACTGCCAACGTGCACTGCAAGGGCCGGGCTGGAAACACCGTTTGCCCACCCCACACGAGAACGTGCCAGGGGCAGGTGACGGCATGTCAGACAAGTTCAGAAATCACGTCGCGATGTTCGAGCAAATACTGCGGGCGGCCATTGAGATCAGGAATTTTTACTTTCGAGACATCGATCCCAAGCTGATGGTAAAGCGTTGCAAACACCTCCTGGTAGTGCACGGGCCGGTCTTTTGCAGCTTCACCCAGCCGATTGGTAGAACCAATCACTTGCCCCATCTTCATCCCGCCACCGGCGAGAATACAGCCAGACACTTGTGGCCAATGATCACGCCCACCGTTGGCATTGATCCGTGGCGTACGCCCCATTTCACCCCACACCACGACGGAGACATCGTTCTCCAAGCCACGCTCCTTGAGATCATCAAGCAACGCCAGCAAGCATTGTTCCAAGCGTGGCAAGTACTCGCGCAGTTGCGTGAAGTTGTTCTTGTAAGCCAGATCACCTGCCTTACGGCACGAATGGGTATCCCAACGGCCAAATGACAGTGTCACGCACCGCGCTCCGGCTTCGACCAACCGGCGCGCTATCAGAAAGTCTTCGTTGTGCATGGGTGCGCCGTCGTCCACAGCATCCATCGAACCACGTCCGTACCGTGCACGGATGCGCGGGTCTTCTCGATCGACCTCCAACGCATTAAGCAGCCGACTGGAGGTCAAGACCTGCATGGCCTGCTGTGTGAAGTGATCCACACTGTGCATGGCACCGGTGCGATCCACCTCGGCACGAAAGCGTTCTATCGCATGCCGCAATCGCTTGCGGTCGTTTAGCCGCTGCAGTGAGACCCCATTTAAAATCATATTTTCCCGGTCTTTACCCGCGGGACGGAAAGGCGCGTGGGCCGGCCCCAGAAATCCGGCTCGACCGGGGTCTTTCCAGTTGTTGGGCGTGTCATGAATCAAGCTGACAAACGGGGGTACGGACGCATGTACAGGCCCTTGCAACGTGGAGACAGCTGATCCCAGCGAGGGCTGATTCCGGGCCTTGGAGTCTGCGTAGCCAAATCCGCTCAAACAAAGCTCCGACGCATGCTCGTTCTTGGCCCCCACCAAGGAACGAATAATCGCAAATTCATTCAAGCGTTGAGCAAGCTGAGGTAAATGCTCACTGAGATGAATGCCCGGCAACGCGGTCTGGATCGGCGAAAACTCGCCCCGAATTTCCCGAGGCGCATCCGGCTTCAAATCCCAAATATCCAAATGCGAAGGACCGCCGGGCAGAAAGACCATAATGACCGACTTGTGCTTACCGCTACCACCGTCGGCCGCTTCGGCACGAAGCAAATCGGGCAAGCTCAACCCGCCCAGCGCCAATCCGCCGATCTTCAGAAAAGACCGGCGCGAAACACCGTCACAATACGGCTGCTCTCTCCCCAGGATAGTGAGCACGACGACCCTCAATCACTTGGACTTCGCTGAAGGCGGAAACGACGATGCTCATCGTATCACAAAGCTACCAGCCAGACATCATCTTTCCTGCGTGACGCGTTCCCACTCGCTTCGCCNCCCCACCCGTTGGGGCCGGGACCTTGGCCACCGCCCCGCCCGGTTTCGAGGCGTCCCCAAGCCACCCAATCGAGAACCAATCCACGATGCTCCTTCACGAACCATCGCCTCAACGTTTTCCCAAACCCAAACCCAAACCCAAACCCAAACCCAAACGGCCTGCATTTGGCACATGCTCACTCAGTGCCC
>NZVR01000196.1 GCA_002701545.1 Blastopirellula sp.
GTCAGTGAAGATATGATCGAAGAGGTACTCACCTTCTTCCGTCACGTCGTCCAGCAAAATCGCCCGGTCACCGAGTTGCTTTCGGCCAATTACAGCTTCATCAACGCGGATCTGGCCAATGTCTATGAACTTCCAGGTATTCCGGCGGATTCTAAATTCCGACGACACACGTTCACCGACGGCCGCCGCGGCGGATTCCTCGGCATGGGCGCTTTCCTCACCGTCACGGCAGATAGCCTTGGCACGTCCCCAATCCATCGCGCAACGTACGTCATGGAAAATTTCTTGGGAATTCATCCGACGCCACCACCGGCCGACGTTGAGATCAAGGAACCCGATATCCGATCTGCGAAAACAATCAAAGAAGTGCTGGCGGCCCACCAAGACAACCAGAACTGCGCCGCGTGTCACCAACGCATCGATCCCTACGGCTATGCATTCGAAAACTTCGACCCCACAGGGGCTTGGCGAACTAATTACGATCCGCCCGCCCCTCGCAACGACGCTGACACCGGCAATCGGTCGCGAAAGCGCGACGGCATTGCCGTCGACGCATCCGCGCGCTTCCCCAACGGCACAACCTACCAAGATGTTGTCGAATTCCGACAGCTAATGCAAAGCCAAACCAACCAGGAGCGTTTCGTCCGCTGCTTCATCACCAAGCTGCTGACATACGCCAATGGCCAAGCACCCACCGACTATACAGCCATCCAAGCGATCGTAGCCAAATCGGCCGCACACGACTATCGTATCCTCGAGACGATTGCCGCTGTCATCGACAGCCCATTGTTTCGTGAACCAACGCGTTGACCTGGGCATCAAGACCGGGTCTCCCACGTTCTCGAAACTTCCGTTCCATTTGCTTAAAGCGTACAGACTCGCCGCTTGTACTCACCTTCGCATGGGCAATCGGCGTAAATTTCAGTAAACGTAAAAGCCCCCGTTTTTCTCGTGGCGACCGCCAACAATTTCGAACTTGGCGCATCGAACCCATAGCCGGCCAACCTGCTGGTTTTTAACGTTTGCCGCGCACATATCATCGACTGACGCGTTGAGATTTACCGCTCGCAATTGCCGTCAATCACGAGATCGATCCTAGACAGGAGTACCGCCATGCGTCGATCGGCCCTTTGTTTCTCACTTTTCACTCTGGGCTTACTCTGCTCAAGCTCGGTCATAGCGCAGGGCTTGCTCGATTTCAAATCAATGCCGAGCGGGCTGATCATTCCACTGGATAACGAAGGCCTTTACGTCCGCAATCCGCAAGGTCAGATCGAAGTCCGCTACCAACCTAACACTCAGGTGGTCATCAAACTGGCTTATGATGCGATCCGTGAAATGCGGGATACGACCATCCGCTTTGAAAATCACAAAGTGCTCAAAGACGTCACCATTCCACTGCCGAAGACGCAGGCATACGCGCGTTTCTTTGTCCGACGCCAAGAGGACCTCGATCAAATTTTGAAATCCGGGCAGGCCACAGGTCGAGAAAAGTGCAACCTGCACATCCATTATCGCCCCGTCCCGGACCACCTGCCAGACACCGCCGAGGAGCCGTTTTCCGGCAAGTTTCACTTTTCCAATGACAAGCGTAAACCGGCGCGTATTGTGATCCAGGGAAAAACCTTTCGCGTCATGCTTAACAAATCCCGTGAGACACTGATCCACGACGTGTGGGATCTGAGCGAGTGCCGCCCCTTCATTAACGACGCGTCTGTCGCCGGCAAGGTAAACAACGGCGTTGTACTCGCAGACACGCTCTATGTCACACCCTTGGGTGACACCTCCGCAACCGACGACCCCAATCTACCGCGGTACCTGTTCATTGGCGATTCCATTTCAGGTAACTACGACGAGTCGTTGCGAACGGCGCTCAAAGGGAAGTTCAATTTACATCACCCGCCCACGAACTGCGGGCCGTCGTCAAAAGGCCGTGCGAATATCGTCAGTTGGCTCGGCGCGCATACCGTACCAGGACGCCAGTGGGATGTGATTTCTTTCAATCATGGACATTGGGACTCTTCAAACACCAAAGAGAACTACCAGAGCAATCTTGAGGCAATCATCGCCGAGCTCAAAAAGACAAACGCCAAACTGGTCTGGGTGACGACCTGTCCGGTCCCCAAGGGTAATCCACCCGCGGGCCCACTTGGACCAGACAGCCGCGCACCCGGTCGGAAGACGGGAGTCATGGAAAAGTACCTCAACCCGTGGGCATTGGAAGTCATCCAAAAGCACCCCGAAATCTCTGTCTGCGACCAATGGCGACTCGTGAAAGACGGCGAAGACGGCTTATTCAAGGACTGGTGGGAAGCTGACGGGGATGTGCACTTTGGCGGCAAACACGCCAAAGCGCTCGGCGAGTTCTTGGCTAGTCATATCGCAAGACGCATGCAATCTAACAAGTGAGGTCACGATGCTTCGCTCAGCGATCCTAGGGAGTCTTTGCTTCGTTCTCGGCGGTGCGTCCGTCGCGCGCGCTGAACTGGACGCTCGGCTATCGCGCCGTGTCGCGGAAGTCATGCAATTAACCGATGAACAGGTGTTAGCTTGCGTTCCCAAGCTCAACCCGCTCGTTGGTTGTGCCAATCCGGAGACGCTGGAGTACCCCAGAAACTATCGCGAATGGGACTGGCACCCAACGGATCCGGAACACGTCGTCGACCCGAAGACGGGGATGAAGTTCCCCAACAGCCAATACCCTCTCGACCGGACGATGACCGTCGTCAATCCACGGGGCGAGACCATCACCATCCCTTACTATCAAGGTCGCAAACCGACCACTTTAGTCGATTACCGAGGCCCCGCCTTCCGACACCGCATCCGTTACGCGGACCGCTATTTCTTTTCTTATGCCGCGGCCAACCAGCAATACGATTGGATGCTGGATGCCATCCAGCTGCTGCAGCTAGCCTACGAAGACACCAGTGACGATACGTACGCCCGACGGCTGGCACTGATTCTGTACGACTTCGGCCAAAAGTTGAAGCACTATCCCATCGTGGACGGGAACGCAGCACAGGGTGGCAAATTCCCGATCTCGACCGGCCCGCCGTTTACCCGAGACGGAAAACGGGTAGGACAGCCAGGCATCGATCTACCTTACCCAGGGAAACTTCCCAGCTTCCTTACCCGCAAGGGTTACTGGGGTGAAGCCGGACCCGCCAAACGATTCGCAGAGGCGTTCGTCGCGATCAAGGACAGCCCGGCGTTGATCCAGCTATCAGAACAAAAGCAAATCGACGTCGCCCAGGCAATCGAACAGTCGCCCATTCGTTTCCTTGCCGACCATGTGATTTCCTATCCCTGGAAACAAGCCCATTTGCGCGGCAACTTGCAAGGTTATGTGCGCCATATTGGCGACATTGGCCGCCTGATCGGCGAACCGGAGTATTTGCATTTCGTGTATACATGGGCGAGCCGAGCACCGTTTTATTACGACGTCACGCACGATGGCCTCACGGGTGGCGGCACGGCCTACGGCACGGGGGCCAGCTTTCTAGAAAAAGGTCTCTATCTCTCCGGCTACAGTGACCCACCCGGTTATATTTCACCACACGATGGATTGCATTTGCAGGACGTCCAAATCGTCACGGATTTGCCGTTTTTAGCTCTACTGGGTCGGGCCAAAGAACGCTTGCGCATGCCGAACGGTGACCTCGCCCCCCTGCACGATCGCAACACCGTCGAAAAACATCCCGGTTGGCGAAATGGAGGTGACACTAAACTCCTTCCCACCCCGCTACCGCGCAGCCAAAATTACATCGCCGCCGGCTGGGGCCATGCGCTACTCGGAGACGGGCACGCCGGCGCGCCTCATTGGAAAACCCAAAGTCAGGCGCATCTCCACTTCTCCCTGGCCGCCGAACACGCCCACCACGATTGCAATTCCATCCTGCTGTTCGCTCACGGCGAGGAGATGATCTCCGACCTGGGGTATTTCCATCATCCGCTGCGGTGGTGGTCCGGCGGCACGTTCAGCCACAATCTGGTGACCATTGACGAGCAAGAACAAAACCGTGAACAATCCAAAGGCACACTCGATCTCTGTATCACCCAGTGGCCAGGAATCGCCGTGGCCAGGTCCGAAGGAAAGAACGCGTACCGAGATATTGCCACGCAATACCGACGCACGTTGATCCACAACACACGGCATCTGAAACTGCCTTACGTCATCGACATCTTCGAAGTCCAAGGAGGAGACCAGCACGACTGGCTACTCCACGGTTCCGCCTCTCCCACCAAAAAACAACAGGGCACCTGCAGTCTGAATTTAGCCCCGATGCCGGGCAAACACCCACTCTCGAACGGCACATTGGCCACCGGCAAATGGAAGCGAGATGCTTTCGGGTACACCAAACTGGACCCCTTTGGCATGTGGGAGAACGTGCGCAAAGGTGTCGCCGATCACCCCTTTTACGTCGATTTTCGCTATCGGCACAATCCTCAACTGGGCAGTCGCTCCCATTTCCCGGCGCACCCCCAGACACAGGTCTACCTCGGTGAAACCGTCTCCATGCGCCTGACCGATCACCATGCGTCCTACAAATTAAACTACCAACAAAAAATGCCCCATTTGATTCTGCGACGCGCTGCAGCTGGATCGAAGACAGTCTTCGTCGCCGTCCATGAGTTGTTCAATCATGAGCCGTCGATCGTTGCCGTCCGCCAGCGTAGCGCAGCTGCCGACCAAATTCTTCTGGAAATTGAGTTTCCCGAACACGTGGACCGATTGCTCTATTCACTCAACGGACCCCAAACCATGGAACTGGATGACTGCACCACCAACGGCGAACTGGCGTTTGTCAGCACGCGCGGTCAGCGGATCGACGGTTACCTGCACCGGGGCACTACGTTACAGTGTCGCGGTCGAACGTTACTTTCCTCTGCAAAGCCTAGCTGGAGCGGTACTCTGCGTGACACGCGGCGAAAGTTCGCAGGCGACTCGGCAACCGCCTTTCTCACCGACGCCCACCTCCCTCTCGGGCGCCAACTACACGGAGCGTGGTTGCACCTGACTTTTACCGGGGATTGGCAAATCACCGATCTCGGCCAAAAAGAGGAGGTGGGGTTGCAAGGCAATGACCCCATCACCACCGCTTACCAAATCGACTTGATCGAACGCCGCGACGACATGACATGGATCCACCTGCTCGAACTTGATCCAGGGCTGATCAAGAACAAGCAAGGCAAGTTCGAAGAACGGTTTCTCGGGCGACGCATCTTCGATGGCCAAGGCACATTTCAAATCTCCCAATCCCTGACCACGGTACCGGAGTATGTCACCATCTCGCCGGACGTAAAATCCACAGACGAGTTTTCCGAGATAAACTACGTTCCTTTTGTTGGCAGCCAACAAGTTCGCATCACCAGTTCCCCAGGTGCGACCATCGATTACTCGACCGCGCCGCCTGCCGCATCGCCCCAGTGGAAAGCCTATGAGGGACCGTTGACCATCACCAACGACACACTGGTTCGCGCCAAGGCCACCGTACCCGGCATGGCGGGACCGGCTCGTGTCAGATCGGTTTTTTATCGCGCCGCACGACCGCCAGTAAACGTCCCGGCGCCACAACCCGGGCTGGTTGTCAGATCGTATCGCCCGATCCGCTACGCAGAAGATCCTCCGCGGAGTGAATACGTGGATCACTGCTTAAAGATCGGGCGAACTTCGGACCTCGATGCGATGGGGGAGGAAGTCGTTGCGGATACAAACCTCGCCACAAGCCAATATGTACTTAACCGACGGCTAGGATACTACGGCTTGCTGAAAGTGCCCGCAAACGCCCAATACACCTTCCACATCTTTGCCAACCCAGGACTGACACTGGCGATTGACGGCGAGGTGATTCACAACAAGCGGCGNATCGGACTNCAACGGATCTGGAAGGAAACNGTGGCCCTTCAAGCGGGTTATCATGANATCCAAATGCTCTTTTCCGACAACAGCATCAAAGAGGGCGACCCTTTACTGGACATCAAGCTGGAATCTGGTGGATCCGGCCCGCAACCGATCCCTCCCGAATGGCTCTTTCATCGCTAAATCTCCCTTTTTTGGCAGCAGCCGGTTTGGGGCAACAGCCGGTTTGGGCAACAGTAGGTGATGACAAAGTTGTTACATCCACTTGGGGTGTTTTCGCGTATCCTGACGACTACAGTTCACGCACGGCGATCAACCGTACAGCCAAGTGCCTCTCGTCAAGGAAATCATACGATGTGGAAATGCCCGCTCATGCTCGTCGCCACCGGACTCTGGCTCAGCCTCGCCGGAACTTTCTCCTCGCTGCCGTTGCTGGCGGATGAAAAACCAACGGGAGCATTGGACGCACACCAAACGCAGTTGGTCGAGCGAGTCTTCGCTGGGCGATTACTGGAAATCGCGGCCGAATACCAGCAGTACGAGCGCGTCGATCAAACCATGCGTTGGTCCCCCGCGCTTTGTTTCCTCCCGCCCGATGCCAGCAAACCTCCCAACAACCTTGGTTTGATCAGCCAAAGTACATCGGACGCGTCACACGGCAAAAAGCTATATTTTCTGTACGCGCGAAAACCATCGGAATATCGAAACCAGATCTGGGGCCTGTCCAGTAACAAAACTCAACGCGCACCACTGGGGCAGGTGCTGGTCAAAGAAGCGTGGCACCCCATCAAAGAGACAAAATCGGGACCTGCAAGTATCGGCAACACACCGCCCGCTACCAAGTCATCCAAACCCCGCACCTCGAAACCCTTCGCCGTACAAGGTCAACATAAATACCACGCCGGAGATAAAAAGGGGCTATTCATCATGTTCAAAACACATGAGACCACCCCCGGAACGGATCACGGTTGGGTTTACGGCACGGTCTCGGCAGATGCCAAACGGGTGCTGTCCGCGGGCCGGGTGAAGAATTGCATGCAATGCCATCGTGACGCCGCCTATGATCGCCAAATTGGCATCCGGAAAATGGATAAACTACCGTCAACCACTGTCCGGTCGCCGTGAGGGGTGTCACAGGCACTGCGTCGCGCAAGATCCCGTCGTTGGAACACGGCAGGCTCGGTCGGCACCGACAAGCAACGCTGGCTTCCCACGTGCGCCCCTCTACCCGACGCGCCACTCGTCCTGCAGTGCGTCCAAGGCTGCCCGCATCTCACCCATCGTGGCAAACCGACTCGCCGGGCGCTCGTCGAGACATCGACGGCAGATCGCTACGATCGACTGCAAGTCCTCAGAACTCGCACACACTTCCTCGCGCCCACTTGGAACCTTCCCGTCCACCAACGTCCATAGCAGCGCCCCCAGCGCGAATACATCAGCAGCCGGAGTCGCTGGATCCTGCATTGCCAGCACTTCAGGCGCTACGTAACCCATCGTTCCTCCAACCGGGTGGGCACTCGCAGTCACACCATGGGACAGGATGCAGGCAAACCCAAAATCCGCTACGGCAATTCGACCCTCGTTTCCCATCAACACATTGGCTGGCTTCAAGTCACAGTGGATAATCCCATGTTGGTGCGCATGCTCGACGCCGCGACTGATTGCGCTGACTATCGCAATCGCCTCCGACACCGTCAGGGGGCCGGATTCAAGTACCGACTGCAAGTCCGTACCCTCAATTAACTCCATGACCATGAAATAACCGCCCGCAGGGAATCGCCCAAGCCCCTCGACACCCACCAGATTGGGGTGCCGCAACTGAGTCAATATTTGCGCCTCTTGGACAAACTGCGTCACAGTCCGTGCATCATCCTGCCGCGTCTTGTGCAATGATTTAATCGCCACCTTCCTGCCGGAACGTTGATCCGTGGCGCGATACACCTTGCCCATGCCACCGGCACCCAGCAATTGCTCGAAAACGAAATCGCCAAAACGCAGCGGCGCTGCCGGCGTCGGCATCGCTACGGCTGCGGTTGCTTGCCGTCGCTCGGCGCTTGCCAATAGCTGGCGTTCGAATTGCTTGCGAGCCTCGGCAAGCCAACGCCGCACCGTCCTTTCCGACTTACCCATGCCGGCAGCAATTTCGGCCGGTCCCTGCCCTTGAAGTGTCAGCGTCAACACCCCACGTTCGTCCTCCGTTAACCCTCTCATGATACGCGTCAATTGTTCCGTGGCCGCAACCATCTCAGCGATGCTCGGGTCGCGTGTTGCGATCTCGGCCAAGTGAGTCGCGTTTGCTGCCTCTTGATGGATACTTCGCTTGGCCGCAGTTTGCTTTTCGATCTGCCCGTACAGTTTGTTCAGCGTCACGCGCGCCAGCAACCGCCACAGCCCACCAGTATGTTCAACCCAATACTCGCCCTTCCGAGCGTGTAGAAAAAAACTGCGATAAGCCGACTGGACCACATCTTCCGGGTCCAGCCGTCTCCGCAGCTTGCCTCCAATCCGCGTGCGTGCCAGCGCCACTAAACGCTCAACATACCGATCAAAAATGGCATCGGCCGCATCGCCGTCACCGGCGGCGAATTGTTCGACCAGTTCCTGTGAAGTCGGCTCCGTCATACGCCTCGGCTGCTCATCGTGGCTGAAAATTCACACCATTCAAGAATCTGTCCATTTCACAAAGAATTCCTGACACATTTTACTGCGAAATCGGATGTACTCCCAGACAAAGACACCCATACCCTCCCAGGAGAACGCCATGGCCTATGTCGTTACCGCTCCCTGCTTTGGCTGCAAATACACCGACTGCGTTGTCGTCTGTCCTTCGGAATGCTTCCGCGAAGGCGACCAAATGCTGTATATCGACCCGGAGGCCTGCGTCGACTGCGATGCATGCCGTCCCGAATGTCCTGTTGAGGCCATTTTTTATGAGGACGAGGTTCCAACCGAATATCAGGAATTCATTCAACTCAACGCCGAAATGGCGGAGAAAACGCCTCCGATCTTTGAACGCAAAACGCCCTTGGCGGAACCTTAGTTGGCTTGCACCCCGTACGCTGACCGGGTGCTGCGGTGCATGCCCGGCACGGTACTACCCGTCAGCGTTGCACCCCGACGTCACCGCACACGGCAGGTACGCATCCCCACCGCGCGTGACGTCGACCAACCCTTAGAAACCGGTCGCCAGATCGCGCCCGTTGCGGGTGCCGAGCGCATTGTAGGTGTCGGCATCAATCGTTGCGCTAATTGCCCGTACTGAACCGTCACACAAAGCAAATTGACAGACACCCGAGTGAGGGGCCGATAAACCTTTGTCATCACCATTGACCTGGTTCGGACGGAACTGAGTTTCGAACAACACCATGTGGCCATGGTCATCGGAAAAGTCGGTCAGTTCCCGCGCGGCGGCGGCCCAAGCGGTCTCAAACACAGCGTGACCACCCGCTGTAGGGCTGCTGGTCGGAATCGGGCCATTGGTCCGCTCGCCAATCGCCAGTGTGTTCGACAATCCATCTACAATGTCCCGGGGGCGAATTTCACTATTCCGGAAGAACACCCCGCGACTGAGCAACGGCGTGTCATCCAAGTTCACGGACGCACTCGACGGACCCCAGTTGGCTGCGTAGCTCGCACACGCATACTGCTCGATGGGCGTCGAGGAATCATCGCGAACCACAAATTTCCGCCAAGAGTCCGCATCGGAAGGGCACAAAAACATATTCACTTGTGTCTCTCGCGGCTCCAGATTTGCCACATCCCAAATCGGAATATTGGTGTTGAATTCGCGATACAGGCCATCCATTTCCATCTGCGGCAAAATCATGGCACCCCAGGCTAACCCCATATGATTTGCCACTTGCGCAGGAGAACCGGCCGGCCCGAATTTGTGCAGGTATCCCGGGGGATACACGCGGTGAGTCGTCTCGTAGTTATGCAGCGCCAGCGCTAATTGCTTCAAGTTATTACTGCAGGACATCCGCCGCGCCGCCTCACGCACCTGCTGGACCGCAGGCAACAGCAGGGCCACCAGAACGCCAATGATGGCAATGACCACCAGCAACTCTACAAGGGTAACACCCGTCCGGCGAACGCGTTTGACGAAGACGTTCATAATCCTTCCCCGTTGATTAAATGATGCCACGTTGAAGTTCGATAACGATTTATTATGAAAAAGGAATCATCGTGTTATTTATGTTCTCGAAAATCGAGACGACATTCGCTGTAAGATTTTTCGAGGTAACTTTTGAAGACTTTGACTTCGCGAAATTTGCCGACCACCGCATAGTCCTCGAGCGTTTTCAGACTGTACAACACCTCATCTACACTCGCCCGCTGCGCGTCACTCACCTTGCCAAGTCGGATGCGCACACTGGTCGGCAACTTCCGCACTTGGGCACGCCATTGCGCAACGCGACGTTGCGTCTCGGCCACATCCTTCTCACGCACCGCGTCGTATAGGCTCACGCGAATATCGTTCATATCCTGTATCAGGTCGTCGACGGGTGGATAGAAGACATACAAACCGGCGGTGGCGAGAGCCAGCATGCCAACCGCGGACACCAGCGTCAGTTGCAACGGAGACAGGGCCGGGTTCCATTTCGAGTAGGTGGGCTGCTCTGCTTCCGGTTCGGGTGGTTGGAGCAGATGCTCCACTTTGCCGCGCTCCCCCATCAGTCTTAACACGATCCCCGCCGCCACGATGACTACCAGTAGCCCTAAACCCCAGGCTCGGTCGACGGTCATCGAGTCGATGACTTTGGAATAGACCCAGGCGATATTTGCGCTCGTATCATCGACCGTGGATAGTCGCGTGAAGGGGTCGAACGCGTGCGTGTGATCGGTCGTATCTGCCGTTCCGTTCACGATCGCCCGGTCGGCGGTGAGCCCGATCACCAGCGTCGAGCCAATCAGTAACGAAACGAACAGCGCCAGCGGTTTGAGCCCGTAGTCCCGACGGACCCAGTTGGCCACACCTACATTGGCGCCGGCGCCCAGCACAATCAGGGCAAAGGCAGCCCCTAGCGAAAAGCCATCTTGCACAATGTGCCCGAAGTGCATCATCACATTCGTCGGAGTGACATACACCGGAATGGCCACCACGCCCATAATGACCGGGGCCAAGGCGTTGTCGCGTGTCAAACCCGTTTGCAACGCGCCGTGCGGTAAAAATGCCCCCAGTAAGCCCACTGCCAACAATGCCAATCCGTAGTCCACAAATGCTGGCCCCATCAGGACCGTTGCCGCAGTATGCCCCACCACCTTCAAGCGATCACTGCTAGCGCGCGGCGCCGTTTCGAACGACCCCGGTTCAGTGTCGCATTTGTCTGAGATCACTCGATTCCAAATCGCACCGATACCGACAGACACCACGAATGTGCCAAGTGCGAAATAAAACAACATCACCGGCGCGATATGGCTCAACCCGTAAATGATCGAAACCGGATTCAACACCGGCGCAACTAATACGAAACTCAATACGGTCCCGCTAGGCACGCCGGCCCGCCGTAACTCGCGCGCCACCGGAAGGGCGCCAAGTGAACAGATGGGGAGTAAAATCCCTAGGCCCCACGCCCGCAACGGCCCAGACCAATGTCCGACACCGAGTATCTTGCGTGTCCTATCGGCGCCCACCATGCCGCGCAACAAACCGGCCGCGAATACGCCGGCGACCAAAAACGGAGCCGCCGCCACCATCGCCTCGGCAATGCGTAACATCGCACTCCAAACCGTCGTGTTGAAGTCGGCAAACAGCCCCGCGTATCCGGGACTCCCTGCATCGGCGATAAGAATCAGCGGTTCCACAAGTGTTACTTTGCTCCTGTTGGGGCTGCGGCCGCAGATCCTACTTCGGTACCATCCGCCGGTTCGGACGTGGGCTCATCGTTGGACGTGGGCTCATCCGCCGCAGGTCCCTCCTCGGCTGCCCCCTCCTGTGTTGCGTCCGGATCGGACGACGCCGGCGGTGTTGCCTCGGAACCTGCGTTCGACGCCTGCTCGCCTGTACTGACAGTAAAACTAAAGTTCTGCCGTTCGCCGCCTAATTTCACTTTGGGCACTACGATCGACAGCTCCGCGCTGTCTCGGTGCGTCTCCGGCACCGTTGTTACGAATTCAGATGCAGGACCGTCGCCTTCCGCTGTGAACACGATCTCCGTCGCTAGCGAATCTTCACGATCAAGTCGATCGACATAGGCTGTGATTTCCGCTACCTCGATCGGAAAAGCGACCGATTCCCCGGCGTCATTTTCCGTTAGCAGATGTATCGTGACGCGTCCGTCCACCAGGGGCATGATTTCGGCATGATAGTGGGTCGCGCCCTCGGCGTGATGGCTGTGACCGATCGATACCAGCCGACCCCCGTGAAGTGGTTTGCCGTGACGGTGTCCATGACCGTGCTCATGCGAATGGCCTCCAGCAAAACCGTCGTCGTGATCATGTTCGTGATCGTGCCCCGTGCCGTGTTGGTGTCGATGGTTATGATCGAAATCAGCGTTCATGTCCCCCGTCGTGGGCGCTGACTGGTTACAACCGCACAACAACAGTGTCCCAAGCAAATAGGACCAGGCGATTCGTTTCATCGTGATTTTCCTTTACCGCCCAGGGTGGCTCAGCTTCAGGGATTGGGGATAGCTACCGACTTCAAAATCTCGTCAACCGTATGGTTCACCGAATCAAACTCTCCGCTCAAACGAACACTCAAAACCGGCAACGCCACATCTTGAATGTCATCCGGCGTGACAAAATCTCGCCCCCGCAGATGAGCGCGTGCCTGGGCCACCCGTTGCCAGGTAATCAGTCCGCGCGGGCTGAGGCCGAGCGACACTTCGCGCCGTTCGCGCGTCACCCGGCCCAGGTCCACCAGATATTCCTGCACTGCGGCACTCACCTCGATCTCCGCCACATGATTTTGCAACTCGCTCAGTTGCTGCGGATTCACGACTTCTGTAGCGGCGGCCAAAGCGGTGTCTGTCGCGCCGACATTCGCAGCCAGCATCTCCAACTCGCTGTTGCGATTGGGATACCCGATGCGCAGTTTCATCGCAAAGCGGTCCAGTTGCGCTTCTGGAAGTGGGTACGCTCCATGGCTTTCCACGGGATTTTGGGTCGCAATCACAAAGAATGAGTTTCTCAACGGATACGTCTCTGCGTCGATCGTCACCTGCCGCTCGGCCATGGCTTCGAACAATGCGCTCTGTGTCCGCGGTGTGGCGCGGTTGATTTCGTCGGCCAGCAACACATCCGAAAACACCGGACCTTTGCGAAATTCAAATTCCCGAGACTTCTGGTCAAAGATGTTGAACCCGGTGATGTCTGTCGGAAGTAAATCCGGGGTGCACTGAACTCGCGCAAAGTGTCCACCCACGCCATGTGCGACCGCTTTGGCCAACGTGGTTTTCCCCAACCCGGGAAGGTCGTCAAATAACAAGTGTCCGCGTGCCAACAAACATGCCAGCACCATTTCCGTCACGTCTTCCTTGCCAATTAAGGCGGCATTCAGTGCTGTTCTCAGTCCATCGATGGCCGCCTGATATTCACACGTCGCCCGTTGCTCGGCCTTGCCGCCTTGCACTTCGGCCGCGTCGGGTTGGTTAACGTTCGTGGTGGTCATGCGTAGTTACCGAGAAGAATTGGAAAATGAACGGGAAATGAAATTGCGTTCGCACGTCGACACCACGGCCGCACAAACTTGCCGGATCTCGCCGGCGTTACTCGAGGCGATACC
>NZVR01000197.1 GCA_002701545.1 Blastopirellula sp.
ACTCGCCTCATTGATCCGCTCATCCGTTAACTTCGCCAACTTTTTCGGCAAGCCGTACTCTACAGCGCGGTGGTCCTGCCCCAGCACACCGTCACCAACCGAAATCAGGGCGACGCACATCACCCAACTCGCAAGGACCCAACGTACCAAACCAGCACCTATTTCGATAAACATGACGATCAGAACGTGTACCTGCACAGCACACCCAGACCATTGTATGCTGCCTCGTCACGTGACCGAAACCAGTGACGCATCGCGACCGCTTACTTACCAGCCGCAATCAGTTGGTCGAGCTCGGAACGCAGTTGGGGAAGGATCTCGTCGTAAGAAAAGGCGCCCAACGTCTCCGTCCCTCGTTTCAAGTTGACATGCGTGGGTCCGCACCAGAGCCCGAGATCGGCATCATCCGTCTCGCCGGGACCATTCACACGGCACCCCATAACGGCAATCGTAATCGCATGATCCGCAGCGTAGCGAGTCATCTCTTTAACCTGTTCGGCCAGTTCGATAAAGGCTTCGTTCTCCACTCGGGAACAACTGGGACAGGAGATGATATTCAAAGTATCCAGCCCAAAATCGACCACCGAGCGGACGCGACCTGCGGCAATATCCGACAGGATCCCCCGCCCCGCTGCAATCTCCTCCGGCTTGCGATCGTTGGAGACTGTCAAGCTGACGCGAATCGTATCGCCGATACCGCGGCTGATTAACTGCTCGAACGCGATGCGTGTTTTGATGATGCCATCGGGCGGCATCCCAGCTTCGGTCACCCCCAAGTGCAGAGGGACATCGACACGTCGCTCGGCAAAGCGGCGATTGACTTCGATCACGTTTTGCGGATCGGAGTCCTTGAGCGACACGCAGTAACGCGTGAAGCCAATGGAATCCAACAATTCACAGTGCTCCCAGGCACTCTCCAGCATGGGGGAAATCGAATCATCCGCGTCATAACGCTCCTTCTTGGCCGGATCGACACTACCGCAGTTGACTCCCACGCGCATCGCACAATCATGTTCGCCGGCGACCCCTGCCAGATACCGCACCTTGTCTTGCCAAGGCTTGTCGCGCTCGTGGTGATACAGGTGGCCTGGGTTATAGCGAAGCTTGTCCACATGCGGAGCCACGACTTCAGCCAAGCGATAATTCTCTTGTAGATCCACGGACAAGTTCGCAGCGGTCTGCGCACGCACCGCGATCAGCGCGTCGGCATCCTTACGGCTATCTACGGCAATCCGCACCACATCCGCCCCTGCCTCGTGCAAAGCGTTTACCTGCTGCACCGTGGCCTCGACGTCCTGCGTGTGGGTCGCCGTCATGCTCTGCACTGCAATCGGATGCCCCGCCCCAATAGTGACCGAACCAATACGGACGTTGCGAGTTGGGTTACGTTCAATTTCCATGGGTCAATCTTTGCTAGAAGCAGATGGGACGGGATCCAATCATTNAAACCGCAATGGCGAGACATTCTTCACGAATCATTGATCTCTCGCAGAGCCGTCGTGAGCGCCAATACGGTCGGGAACCGATGGGCCATCGGTTGCTGCTGCCATTGTTCGAGCACGAACCCTGCAACGAGACGCTCGATTGCTCGCCAGGCCGCATCGCGACACGCTACGGTACGNTCCGCATCCTTCGTNGACCGTGCGACCGCCAGTAACCCTGCGGNTCCCCAAGCCTGGACCACCCATTCGAGTTCGCTGCTACGCGCTTCCTGACTCAGCCAATAGTCGGCATTCATCTCCGCTACGATCAGAAACTCCGTTTGGTTCGTAAAGTCAAAACATTGCTCGAAGCCGCGCATCGAGGTTGCCACATCCAACAAGTCGAGGGCGTCCTGATCCGAGATCTCCTCNCCCCATGCCATCTCACCNACCACGGCGCCATCGCTGCGAACCAGTTGGTCGCGGACGGTCCGCGCATGTTGCGTCGCCCGACGGCCAAATTCCTGCTCCAGCGTCTCATTGGCGGCATAAAANACCAAGGGAGTTGCCAACACGCTTTCGATACGAATCGTCTTCGCATCATCGTCCAGACAAAAAAACTTTTCCCGACGTTGGAACCTTTCCGCCAGACTCTCACCTGCAGCAACCATCTGCTGCCGGGCGTCGCTGTTTTTCGTTCGTTGCACACACGGCCAGTGTGATGCCAACAGACTGCCGCCATGACGAGAAAGAACCAAATCCGCAGCCGTGGAGCCCACCGCTAACGTGGCTTGCTCGGCCGCTTGGTTCTCTCCTTCTTCGGCAAGACACCAGTGCATCCCTGCCCAATAAGCGCGTTCGCTGACAGACTGCTCGTCCGTCATCACGTCACAGCCTACGGCTTGCCGCAGCACGGCCACCAAATCCTGAGACTGCCGGATTCGCTCTGTAGGGCTCAAGGTCGCTTACCCGTCTAAAACTCGACTGCCCCCGTGCACGGGAACAGCGTTGTGGGATGTGTTGTTGGGATGTGTTGTTGGGATGTGTGAGTGGGGTGTATCATGCGCCGCCCCTGCACAGCAGCCACACCAGACACAACATGGCATTGTTTGCAGAACGGCTTGTAGCGAAGGTAATCCGAATTCAAAACTCTGACAAGCGGCAGCGGCCAAACGGCCCCCCTCGCGACGCCCACCACCTTAAACCAAAAAAGGCCTCCCTACCAATAGGCAGGGAGGCCATATCCTTCGTCAATCACCATCCTTTCAAANGGCTACCAGGGAATCCATTTCCTTAGCCAATCGCTTACGAGCAACATGCAGACGTCGCTTGATCGTTCCCAGCGGAGCGTCGAACTCGTCGCTCATTTCAACCAACGACCGGCCGCGGACGTAGAACGCTTCCAGCGTCTCGCGGTCCAGCGTTCGCAACCGATGCAAACCGGCTCGGAGTTGCGTTTCACGCTCGTACTCCAAAACGGCGGTCAATGGCGTCCCGTTCTCCACACACGTGGCCTCCAGAGTCTCCGGCTCGGTAGCAACATCCGGAACGCGACGCACAACACGATTGATCGCCATCCGATGAGTAATCGACCGTAGCCAGCCACCGAAAGCGTCCGGCTCGCGAAGCTGCGAGATCTTTTGCATGGCCTGCACGAACACGTCCTGACATAACTCTTGAGCGTCCGTGTGGTTACGCAACCGTCGCAACGCAATCGAAAACACATGTCGCTCGAAACGCTCGAACAGTTCACCAAATGCCTCACGATCACCAGCTTGCGCAGCCCGCACAAGCTCGGCGATACGAAGCTTCTCATCTTGTAACGAGATTGGGGTGTTCATGGAATTACACTCTCTTCACTCACTTGCGTGGTAACTTACGAGGCCACATAGGGGTATCCGGAAAACCGGACAGATGTGGACACTCGCCCAAAAAAAGATGCCAGCAGCGGCTACCACCAGCGTTTTGCTGGTGACCGGCAACTTTCGGCTAGTAAGAACTCGATCGCGGGAGGATCAGTTCACACTGAGCACAAAAGCGGGCGACATCGCTTGCCGCTCCAGCCGCCTGGCCCGAGCGTTTCTCGGGGATGGCTGGACGGAGGGTCGCTCAAGCAAACCACATGACGACGCCGGTAAAGCCGTGCGTTCGACGCCCCATGTCACTCGAGGGGCCGCCAAGCTGCTAAAACTGGCCGATGCGCATCGACCGCCGGAGGTACCTACGTGTCGCTCGACCGAACGGATGCCGCAACTGTGATCTTGAAGATCCATTTGGCTATCGTTGACTACGGTCATCATGTTGAGCATACGCATGGCATACCTCCCACGCGCCGGGCGCGGATTGAGAGAGAATCAAGGATCGTGCTGCAAATCGGTCGCTTCAGGCCAACCCTGACCAACCGACTGCTGCCGTCGATTCACGCCACAAACGCAGGTTGAACTAAGGTTGCGGGCGATGAACCCGGTAACCGCTCAACCGTCTCGTTCGAGGCGATTGGTGAATTAGACCCAAAATCTGGCTTCAGGTTCGCGCAAAACATTGGTTTTCGGCAAAACGTTTTCTCGCCTTGGCAGTGCCTCACCGCGAACGGGTCAAGTGCCAGTCGAGGAAACGCTTCGTCGCGAACCGTTTGGGATGAACGTGTTCGGANGAACGTCTAAGAAGAACGTCTACGGCCACGTCCGCCACGGCGTCTGCCGCCACGGCCCCCGCCATCGTTATTACCAGATTTACGTGCGGCGAGATTCGCGTCGACCACCGAATGGATGGCATCTTCCCATGTGGGGATTTTACGATGCTTAGCTCGTTTGCCACCCTCTTCTTCCGTATCCTCGGCATCACTCTCGTCGGATTCGTCTTCAGAAGTCGCTTCGTTAGACTCCGTTTCCGACGCGTCACTCCGTCGGCGTCGNCGTCGCCGTTTGCGTCGTGCAGGACGTTCTTCCTCGTTGTCCTCGGACGACGACTCAGTCGCTTGCTCTTCCGCTGCTTCTTCTNCCGGCGTTTCTGACCGTTCCTCGGATCGTTCCTCGGATCGCCGTCTGGATCTTGATCTCCCGCCCCTGCGCCTGCCTCGGCGACCTTCTCGGCCACGATCCTCGGATTCTTCGGCAACATCTTCAGCCGATTCGGTTTCCGAAACCTCCGCTTGCACAACGGTTTCTTCGACTTCGACCTCAACCTCAGTGCTGGCGACTTCTTCTTCGTCGTCTTCAGGGTCCCCAAACGCAAATTCGGGCAATTCATCGTCCGGTCCGAAGGCGGCAAAGACATTGTCGGACTCAGCTTCGTCTTCTTCGTCTTCTTCGTCTTCTTCGTCTTCTTCCTCTGCTTCGGCTTCGGCTTCTTCGTCTTCCGAGGAGACAATTTCCGCGACCAGAATCTCTTCCTCCACGACCTCCTCAACCACAGCGACTGTCTGCACGACGGGAGCAGGGGCCTGCTCTTCCTGCACAGCCTCGGCGGGCGATTCCTCCTCAGGCTCGACTTCCAACCCCAATTCGCTGGCTAAATCCTGCCAGTCCGTCGGTACTGGGGGTTCCGGCGCCGCCTGCGGCGCGGCGGTGGTTTCCACTTCTTCAGAGACCTCCTCAGAGGCCTCGTCAGCGGGCGCCGGAGCGTTTGCCACAGCTTCTCGCTCCGAGATTTCTTCAGTCACCTCGGCACCGACTTCGTCTGCAAGTGCGTTCCAATGGTCGTCGTTTTCAGGTGTTGCCACGGTATTTACGTTTCATTTGAAGAGGGAATGGAATCCACAATCTAGTTAATATACCGGACCGAGGACTTTCTGTGAAGTCCTTTGATAGACTGGCTTTAGAACTGTAAAACCGGATGCCGCTGCGGTTCGGATGACCGTCAGCCCAACAGGCCAGCGGGATCATCACGGGGTCAACGCGACCAGCACGCCTCTGGCAAACTCTTGACAACTGCCGGGGGTGCCTCACATGATGCCACATAACTCTCACTCACTCGACCAGCCCAAAATTGGAGTTGTAATGCGTCATTTCAATTTTCTGTGGATAATTCTCCTGGTGTTTGCCGTTGGCTGTAACACACAGGATGGCCCCGACACGAGCGGCACGTCGGATGCCACGTCCACGCCTCCGGCGACCGGCCGAGGCACCATCGCTTACTCTGCTTTGACGCTTAAAAACCCGTTTTTTAACGTGATCTCGGACAGCATTGCCGCAGAAGCCCAAAAACATGGCTTTGAGTACGTCGTCGACGACGCCGGCGACAGCGTAGAAAAGCAGTCGCAACAGATCGAAACGTATATCGCCCAAGGCCACGCGGCGATCATCATCAGCCCGGCCCACCGCGAGTCGATTGGCAAGGCGGTCAAGAAAGCGAACGATGCTGGTATTCCCGTCTTCACCTGCGATCTGCAGTGTGTGGCTGAAGGTTGTGACATCGCCGCTCACGTCGGCACCGACAACTACGGCGGAGGCAAACTTGCCGGCCAGGCCATGGTCGACGCCATTGGAGACACGGGCGGCAAGGTCTTGATCCTGCATTTCCCACAAGCCAACTCGTGCATCCTGCGGGTGGACGGGTTTAAAGAGGTCATCAACGCTCACAACGAGAAAGAGGGAGCCGCAAAAATCGAAATCGTCGCGGAACCTGACGGAGGTGGCGATACGGAAAAGGGAAGCGAAGCCGCAGCTGCTGCCTTGCAAACCGATACCGATCTGGTCGGTATTTTTGCCATCAACGACCCCTCGGCGCTGGGTGCGTACCGAGCACTCGAAGAAGCGGGAAAAACCGATCAAGTTACCATCATTGGTTTCGATGGCCAGTTGAGCGGCAAGCGGGCGATCAAAGAAGGCAAGATTTACGCCGATCCGATTCAGTTCCCCGATCAAATCGGCACGGAAATCATGAAGCGTGTCGTCAACTATTTCNACGGCGAACCCTATGAAAAAGTCACGCTGATTCCCACGCAACTTTACACGCAACAGGAAGCGGAACAGGACCCGGATCTGCAAGACAAGTAAGCTCCCATTGGCCTCGACCAACGGTATCAGGTCAGCCGCCAACGCTCCTCCGCCACAGATTCCGCAAGGGAAATCTGCCGGCGAGGAGACTGCGAAAAGCNAGCTGATTTGAGATCACAGGGCGGTCGCAGATTCTTCCGACTTCAAAGAAAAGGTGTGAACTCTGGCCGAGCAACCTCGCAGCGTTTGCCCACTGCTGCAGATGCAGGGGATCCAAAAGTCGTTCCCAGGCGTGCGCGCGCTGGCAGGAGTCGACCTGGAACTGCACGCCGGCGAGGTCTTGGCGCTGCTGGGCGAGAACGGTGCCGGCAAGAGTACGCTGATCAAAATCCTGGGAGGCGCCCAGCGTCCAGATGCAGGTACCATCCTCATCGACGGCGCGCCGGTCTCCCTGCCCAACCCCACTGCAGCCCAACGCGCCGGCATCGGCATCATCTATCAGGAGTTCAATCTGGTACCGGCCATGACCGCCCAGGAAAATCTGTTCCTGGGTCACGAACGAGCCACTCTGGGTGTCGTCCACACCGGTCCTGAGCGACGGCAAACCGAAGAACTGTTTGAACGTATCGGTGTGCCAATCAACCCTTCCACACTCTGCCGTGACCTGACCGTGGCGCAACAACAGGTCGTGGAAATTGCCAAATGCCTGCTGCTCGATGCCCGCATCATTGTGATGGACGAACCGAGCGCAACGCTGACACCCCGGGAAGTCGAACGCCTGTACGTGATCATCAACGAGCTCAAAGCTCAGGGGATCGGCGTGATCTACATCAGCCATCGGCTCGACGAAATCTTCGACATGGCCGATCGCGTCACCGTCCTGCGTGATGGACAGCACGTCGGCACCAAAGACATCACCGAACTCACCCGCGACAAAATGATTGAAATGATGGTCGCGCGCAGCTTGGATCAAGAGTTCCCGAAAAAAAACAGTCCAATCGGCCAACCGCGACTGGTCGCAAAAAACCTGACACGCGGGAGCAAAGTTCAAGATGTATCCCTTGCCGTACATGCGGGTGAAGTGCTGGGGCTCACGGGACTCGTCGGCGCAGGACGTACTGAAACCGCCCGGCTACTGTTCGGAGCAGACCGAGCCGAGCGGGGAACGATCACCCTGGATGGACGCACCTTGCAAATCAAGACGCCGCGCGATGCCATGCGTGCCGGCATCTGCTTGCTCACCGAAGACCGCAAATCCGAAGGACTCGTCTTAGGACAATCCGTGCTGGAGAATTTTGCCTTACCCAATATGAAACGCCTCGCTCCTTTCGGACTCATCCAGGGACGTCGCGAAAATGACGCCTTTGCGAACTACGTCCAAAGCCTGCAAATCAAGATCAGCGGACACAGTCAACTCGCAGCAACCCTCTCCGGCGGCAACCAGCAGAAAGTGGTCCTGGCAAAATGGCTTGAACGCAACGCCGAAGTCATTATTTTTGATGAACCAACGCGCGGCATCGATGTGGGTGCCAAATACGAAATCTACTTGCTGATGAATGAACTCGCCAGCAAAGGCAAAGCGGTCTTGATGATTAGTTCCGAACTCCCCGAAGTCCTGGGCATGAGCGATCGCATCCTCGTCATGCACGAAGGTCGGATTCGCGGTGAAATCACCGAAGTCCAGCAAGCGACTCAAGAAGATATCCTGAATCTCGCCATTGGCGGACAGGAGACGGCGGCACGATGAACAAGCTACTTCACATCCTGACACGCTTCGGCACACTGGTCATCCTGGCACTGCTGTGCATTGGCTTCAGCATCGCCACCTGGGACGACTATCACCCCGATCGCCCTCAAGATGCGCGCAAACTGGCACGGCAAATCGCGGCAGAATCCCCTGACGCGCACGTGCTGATTGTCGTCCCCAAAGGGAAAGACAACCAGGAATTCGCCGAACAGTTGGAACAAACGTTGGCCGCAACCAAGGTTCAGGTGCTGGGGACAGTCCAGGGAGGCGCCGTCGATGCTCGTAACAAACTCGTGGAGTTGGGCGAGTCCAACACGCGCGTCGATTATGTCGCGACCCATTATTTTGCGGCTCAAATCTGGCGCCCTCTACGGCCGGAAGGATTTGATCCCCTGAAAGCGCAATACCCCAGCCTGGCACAGACGGCCGTGTGGTATCCCAGCAGCTATAAATGGCCGGTGTTCCTCCGCCGTGAAAATGTCTTGACGGTGTTAAATCTGATTTCGGTCACGGCCATCGTAGCCATCGGCATGACGCTGGTCATTATTACGGCGGGAATCGATTTGTCGGTGGGCAGCCTCATCGCCCTGGCAATGGTGACCGCTGCCTGGGTCTTTCGATACTTCGGTGAAGGTGGAGAACCGACCTTGTTCGGCCTCTGCGTCGGGTCGCTGACGGCCATCGGCCTGTGCGCTCTCTTAGGACTGGTCAATGGTGGCCTGGTCACCGGCTTTGGCTTGCCTGCCTTCATCGTCACTTTGGGCATGATGAGCATCGCCCGAGGTTTGGCTTACAAAATATCAGGAGGCTCGGAGCCGATCGATTTCAACTCCGAGCTGTTTCACCGACTGGCAATGGGACGGAATTTGCTCGGAATTCCCAATCCGGTCACGCTCACCGCCATCTTGTACCTGACCGCCCACTTCGTCATGACGCGGACGACCCTGGGACGTTTCATCTACGCCATCGGAGGAAACGCCGAAGCAGCGCGGCTGTCTGGTGTGCCAGTGAAACGCGTCTTGTTACTGGTCTATGCCGTCTGCGGTGCCATGTGTGCTCTGGGAGGTCTCATCTACGCTTCCAAGCACGATGACGGTCAACCGAATCTTGCCTTGGGCGACGAGTTGCAGATCATCGCGGCAGTGGTCGTCGGAGGCACAAGCCTGGCTGGCGGCGAGGGCAAGGTGATGGGCACCCTGGTCGGGGCACTCATCCTGGCAGTCATTAGTAACGGCATGCTGTTACTTAAAGTCGACACGTTTTCGCAAATGATCGTCTTCGGCTTGCTGATTCTCGGGGCGGCCATCATTGACCGCCTCAAGCTGCGTTCCTGGAAAGTCAACTAGCAGCTCGAACCCCTGCGTTTTGTCCGCCGCAGGACGGCGTCGCTGCCTGGCGGCAAACTGCCGTTCGCCACTCGCATTTCAGCCGCTCGCATTTCAGCCGCTCGCATTTCAGCCGCTCGCATTTCAGCCGCTCGCATTTC
>NZVR01000198.1 GCA_002701545.1 Blastopirellula sp.
TTCTGATGGCACACGTCACGTATGCGCTGACGTTGGCTACTCCACTGCTCGTATTGCGAGCGTCCGGGTGCCGTATCGTGACCAGGGCCATTCCGTTGGATTTTCTTCTCACATTGGGCCGCCGATTGTCACAACGTTTGACAACTACAAATCTGCCCTCCAAGTCGTTGCTCAACCTCGAACAGGAGCGTTGCTAATGTCCCCGCAAACCACCTCTCTTTTAGACGTGATTCAAGTCGCCTCACCGTGTGACGTGCCTTGGGAATCGATGGCAGGAGACGACCGGGTGCGGCATTGTAAACAATGTTCGCTCAACGTTTACAACTTGTCGGAATTGACTCGAGACGATGCGGAACAACTCCTCCAGCAGCACACCGGACGCCTATGCGTTCGGTATTTCAAACGTCACGACGGAACCGTCATCACGCGGGACTGTCCGGTCGGATTGCGAGCCATCCGGTTGCGTGTCGCCAAGTCATTGACAGCTGCCGCGACGCTGACATTTGGTCTTTTGGTGGGTACCTTCTCGGCCGGTTGTTCCTTTGGAATGCAGCCGAAGGCCCATCCGTTTCGCGAGCTTCTCTCAGTGCTCATCCCCAAACGCCCGTTTCCTGCGAACCCTGCGCAGGGCAATATGATGATCCAGGGTGACGTCTGCATCACTCCTCCTGCTCCTCCCACCGCCGCCCCTCTACCTCCCAAGATCACGCCTCTCCCCGACCCCGCTCTACCTCCCGATGCCATGCCTTTCCCCCACCCCCCTCTAACTCCGGATGACATGCCGCCTCCCAACCTAATAGGCGATCCGCCCCATATCCCTACGCCTAACTTGCCTGCGGTGCCTTTCAACGATGGCGAGGCAACCGCGCTCGACGAGGGCTAGAATACCCACGTCAGAGCCGTTACGCTCGTGGGGAACTCCGTGAGCACGGCAATGCGCCCAGTCGCAGCCCGGAGGAATTCCCAAACCACCTGCGCGAACGAGAACCTGTGATGCAACGAGATGCCGCGTTGGCGTTAATGCACGAGTATACGGCAAGCGAGAGCTTACGGCGGCACATGTTGGCAGTCGAAGTTGCCATGCAGCATTATGCTCGGAACTATGGCGAAGACCCCGAGCGGTGGGGCATCGTCGGGCTATTGCATGACTTCGACTACGAGCGCTGGCCGGATCCTCCGGACCACCCGTTGCAGGGTGCGGCGATCTTAGGCGAACTTGGCTACCCTGACGACGTGATTTACGCCATCAAATCGCACGCCGATTATCTCGAAGACTGCCCTCGCCTTTCGACCATGGATAAGGCACTCTATGCTTGCGACGAATTGGCGGGTTTCATTACCGCCTGCGCCATGGTCCGCCCTGATGGGATTCATGGCATGCGGGCCAAGAGTGTGCGAAAGAAGATGAAGGCCAAAGGCTTCGCAGCCGCCGTACCTCGTGAGGATTTGATCCGCGGTGCGGAGGATCTAGGTGTCGATCTGAACGAACATATTCAATTCGTCATCGACGCCCTGACCACCCTTGCCACCGAACTAGGAATCGATGGCAACCGCAGCGACTGAGGGCTTCACACCACCAATTGGGAGCGAGCCGTCGCAGGCAGTAGCCTGATATCACGGCCGAGCTAACGACTGCGTTGCAGCACAAAATGTGTGAGTGACTGCAGGAGTTCTTTTTCAGAGCTTTCGTTGAGAACGCTCAATTGCGCATTGGCCGAATTGATAAAATCCTGGGCGCGGCCGCGAGTGTATTCAATCGAGTCGTATTTGCGGAGCAGGGGCAGTAATTGCTCGAGTCCGTCGTTGCTTTCCCCGCCGACGATTGACAAGATTTGCTCGCGATCCGCGGCATCTGCAACTTGCAGCGCACGAATCAGAGGCAGTGTTGGTTTCTGCTTTTCAAAGTCTGTCCCTAACGACTTGCCCGTGGTTGTCTCATCACCAGACACATCCAACAAGTCGTCGGCGATTTGGAACGCAATCCCAAGGTCTCGCCCATAACGTTCCATCCGTTCGACGATATCTTCTGAGGCGCCGGCGAACAACGCACCCAGTTGGCAAGCACAAGCACACAGTTCGGCCGTCTTACCCTCGATGATTTGCAGATATTCTGATTCGTCGATATCAAAATTCGCGCGACTTCCCTTTTGACGAATTTCGCCTTCGCAGACTGCATTGGTCGCACGGCCGATCAAGCGACAGCCCATGGTGCTATCGAGCGTGCTGGCCAGATAAAAGGCGTGGGTGAACAGGTAGTCTCCCAGCAGGACGCTTGCTTCGTTATCCCACCGCGCATTGACGGTGGCCAGGTGACGACGAATATCGGCTTCGTCCAGCACGTCATCGTGCACCAAGGTTGCGGTATGAATCATCTCGATGACGGCTGCAAGTACCAAATGATCGGAATTGACTTGGCCAGTGGCTTTCGCGGCCAGCAGCAACAGGGCAGGGCGTAAGCGTTTTCCGCCCAGCATCGCGCCATACCGTACTAGTTCGTCGACAAACGCGTGCTTGCTTTGCATCTCCTTTTGCAAAATGGCTTCCACCTGAACCATCTCATCTTGCACAGGTGCGTAGAGCATACGGAGTGCTGTAGCGACGTCGTCTTGGGGTCTTACAACGGAGGTCATGGCGTTTCCTTTTCCAACATCATCACTGTTCGCTGTCCGTGCTTTTGGATCGTATGTAGTGTCCACTCTTGCCACCACTTTTTTCGTCCAGTTGGATATCTTTGACGACCATTCCACGGTCGATCGACTTACACATGTCATAAATGGTCAGTGCTGCCGTACTCACCGCAACCATCGCCTCCATTTCGACCCCTGTCCGGGCGGTGACTCGCGCCGTGGCAACGATGTGGATCGTCGTCTCATCGTCAAAACGGAAGTCAATCTCCACGGCGTCCAGGCCCAGGGGATGACAAAGGGGGATCAAGTCTGCCGTGCGTTTGGCCGCCATAATGCCCGCCAAACGGGCGACTTCCAGGACGTTGCCCTTGCCAATCCCACAGTCCCGCACCGCTTGCAGTGTCTGCGGGAGCATGGTGATGCTGCCCGATGCACGGGCCACCCGTGTGGTGACTGCCTTGGAGCCAACATCGACCATTCGGCTGGCACCGGAGTCGTCAAAATGAGTGAAATCTGGCATGGAAGCGGAAAATCCCTGGTAGAACGTCAGAAGCGCGATATTCTAAGCTTCTTTCCTTCCTCGTCGAGTACAGTCATGGTGCTCTAACCGCAGGCAATGCCGTCGCGTAACACGCGCAAACGAGCAACGTTACCGGGCAAATGTGCCACCGATGCGCCGAGTACGAACTCCCGCCACCGGCTCCCAAAATCGCACAAAAACATGCATTCGCTCGATATTCTCGTAATCACAGCCTACATATCCGGCATTTTGGCCCTGGGTATCTATTGCGGACGTCGTCAGTCACGCCGCGAGTTTTTTATGGCCAGCCGGTCGATGGGATGGATTCCGGTCGGTTTGAGCGTAATGGCAACGCTGTTTTCTTCGAACAGTTTCGTGTTTTACCCAGCTGCCGCGTTTGGTAACAGCTTGCGGATCGGCTTGGGACTCATCGGCTTTTTACTGATGACCCCCGTGGTGGTCTGGGTGTTCATCCCAGTTTATTCGCGGCTCAACGTGGAAACTGCCTACGAGTACCTGGAGCATCGATTCCACGTCTCCGTGCGGGCGCTCGCCAGCGGCTTGTTCATCCTGTTGCGTATTGGCTGGATGGCGTCCGCGACATTCGCCGCTTCGGTGGTCGTTGCTGAAGTCGCCGCCATCCCACAACTCTATGTCATTCTCGGTTTAGGTGTGGTCGCGATTGGCTACACGATGTTGGGTGGCCTGCGGGCCGTGATGTGGACCGACGTCCTGCAATTCTTTATTTTCTCCGCCACCATTCTGGCGACGTTTGTCTTGGTGATGTGGAAAAGCCACCTGACTTTGGGCGGCGTGTGGGACAACTATTTCACGGGCCGCGACGGCTTAGTGGTCGACTTCGAGTATTCGCTGCAGTTGAAATACGGCACATGGGCGATCTTGATTGGGAGTTTCTTGGAAGGACTTTCTGCCTTCGGCGCAGACCAAGTGGCTGTTCAACGCTATTTGTCCGCTCGCAGCGAGCGGACCTCGCAATGGGCGGCGTGGCTCAATTTAGCCGGAATGTGGATTGTCATCCCTGGGCTGTTGTTCATTGGAGTGGCATTATTCGCTCACTTTTCTCATCACCCCGATGAGTTGCCAGAGCTTGTGCTTGACCAACCGCAAGTCACAGCGGACACATCGTCTGTACCGGCGTTCGTGGAAGCCCATCCGAAAGCGGCGGATCGAGCATTGCCCGGTTTTGTGCGAATTCACTTCCTGCCGGGCATGGCTGGCCTGTTCTTGGCAGCGCTCGGCGCGGCCATCATGTCCAGCATCGACTCCGGTATCCACTCGGTAACCACCGCGTTCATTGTGGATTTCCGCGACCGGTTGTATCCGCAATGGACACCCCAAACGGACCAACAAGATGTACGATGGATCCGCTTGTCAGTGATCCTCATTGGCGGCATTTCCGTCGGGCTCGCTTGTTTTGTCGAACCGCTCGGCGACGTATTTGATATCGGCAAGAAATTAACCGCTGCGTTCGGCGGACCCTTGTTGGCGATTTTTGTGTTGGCGTTCTTTTCTCGCCGGGCAACATCGCGGGCCGTCTTCATTGGCGCACTGATCGCTACTGGCCTGACGTTGGCCCTGATGTATCTGCGGGATGACTGGTTTTCGGTATGGCACTGGCCGATCGGATTCGGTTTGAGCCTCGTTTTGGGATATTTACTCAGTTGGTTTACGCCCCGCGTACCAACGCAATACACTTGGTACGATATCGTACGGCAGCCCAAGCACACCGCCTCACTAGTGGAAGAAGGAAACGAGAATGAAGTTCGCTGAAATGACCGCGCCCCAACTACGCGCCCTCGATCGTGAAAGCACGCTGGTCCTCATCCCCATCTCGGCCATCGAGCAACATGGACCGCATATGCCGACCGGCACCGACATGATGATTTGCGGCGCGCTTTGCGATGCAGTCGAGTCCCGCTGTGCGGACCGTGTACTACTGACACCCACNTTGTGGCTTGGCGCCAGCGCACATCATTTGCGGTTTGGTGCCACCCTGACTGCGGAATTGGATAGCTTCATTGCCACCCTCTGCGAAATCGCCCAATCCCTGTTGAACGATGGGTTCGTGCGACTGATGTTTGTCAACGGCCACGGCGGAAACGTAGACCCGCTACAGGTTGCGCTGCGGGAATTACAACCGGAGTACCACGACACACTGTTGCTTGGTGGTTCGTACTGGTCCATCGCCGGTGATGTGATCGCCGCCACGTTGGATGGTGCTCACAAGACGGTCGGGCACGCCTGCGAATTCGAAACATCGATGATCATGCATTTGCGTCCTGAGCTGGTCGACAACTCCCAATTACGTGACGCCGGCGAGTTGGTGTCCGACCGCCTGCATGGGCTGTTTAACTCCCGAGATATGATGCAGCGAACGCGCGAAGGGTGCACGGGCCGTCCCGATTTGGCCTCCGCGGAAAAAGGCGCGGCNATGTTCGCTGGNATCGTNGACGGTATCGTCGCGGCAGTCGACACCGCACTTGCCCAGCCGCTGGCATCGGACTACACGGACTTCGTCGATTAGCCCCNACCGACGCGGCANGCTCANGGTTGCTGCGGGTCNAGACTCGTCGCATCGGCGGCGATCGGCTTGCCATACGCATACCGCGCCTCGGTAATCGTCCCGTTGTCATCCCAATAGCGCCAAGCGCCGTGAGGTTGATCGTTCAGGAACAGGCCATCGCTCTCCGGTTGCCCGTCAGGGTAAAAGGATCGCCAGCGCCCCTGTTTTTGACCGGCAACAAACGTACCCTGCGACGAGATGTTTCCGTTGGGATGACGGAAGGTCCATTCCCCCTCGGGCACCCCTGCGACCATCTCGCCTTCTGAGAACGGATCGATTTGCAGTGAGTAGAGTGTCGTTCCCGTGGGGTTGTCTTGATTCGCTGACTCGATGTCGATGATCCGATATTCCAACAGCTGAATCCGCTCAGCCTCTATATGCTGTTCATTCCACGTCCGCATGCGGTAATGGGCAGCCAAGTCGCGAAAGGGTGCGTTTGCCGGGAAATTCAAGTAGACGCAAAGCTGGTTCCATAACCGATCCGGCAATTTCGCCGAAAGCGAGCGCGCGCTGTCCGCTGGAATCGGAGCCCCTTGCCGTAGCACGTCAACGATATCGCCATCGGCCAGTTCGGCGAACATCACGTGACGTTCATTGATGCGGCGAGGCACTGCGAACATGGACCAACGCTGATTCCACGTCACGAAAGACGTTGCGTTCTCGAGCCACACTGGCGCACGCCCCGACAGCATATAAGCGCCGTTATAAAGTAACATCAAAGTCAACCCAACAGCCGCTAGCGTCTGTCGGCCAGCGCCTACCAAACGTATCTCGTTCACTGGCAGTTCCTTCAGACACCGAGTGCGTATGCGCAATGACTGCCAAATCGGTGTGGGGACCAAGACCAAGAGACCGGCGAGGCTGACGTACGAATACCACTTGACGTCCATCGTCAACGCGATGCCGACATGGAATAGCGCAAAAGCGAACCAAGCTGCCCAACGCAGTCGGTAACGCCAGGCAGTGGCAAGCAGCAACCATGGCCCCACCAACTCCAGCGCCAACGTGCCGTAAGTCAGAACACGCGACAGCGACTGGAATTGCTGCAACGTGGCACCCCATGGGCGAACCAGCATGTCATACTGCAAAATCATTCCGATGGCGTCGCCGCGGAACCACGCTGGGTTGCACTTGGTCAGTCCGGAAATGAAATACATCACCACAATTTGCGTGATGAGCCCCACGCTCGCGAGTGACAGTTGGCGGGTGCGGCGAGCTTCTCCACTCGGGATTCGGCCGCCCACTGCCCAGTGCCGGTCCAACGGCAAGAGCATGCCCCAGAATAGAAACATTCCCAAGAGCACGTCGCCACCCGTCACAACCAGAGGATTGCGGTGATGGAGGGAAATCAGTAGGAGCCAGGACAAGCCGCAACACAGACGTGTGCGCCAGCCTACGCAGATGCCGACACCCAGTGCCAGCTGAACACCAAGGAACAGCATCACCAACGCGGGTGTGTCAGCAATCAGGTGCACCGACCAGGCCGCCGGAGTCTCCCGAAAGTCACCCCAAATCGCTCGGGGCAAAATGCCTTGATCCGTATATAGAGCCGTCAGAAATTCGGACCGTGAAAGGAGGTTGCCCACCAGCACTGCACCGAGTGCAATCCGAAAACACGCGAGTGAACGGACATCCACCGAAAACGCTTCGCGCAGTCGCAATCGCAAATACGTCAGCAATCCAGTCATCGCTTGCAGGTGGCACCCTACTTGGAAGGCTTGGTTCAAGTCACGACACGGGTCCTCTAAAGATACCACGTGACGTTCCCCTGCCATTCCGCTTGCCACCGCATGTCCGCGATTGGCGAACGCTGAGCCCCAACGTTCCGGCGGTCCTGCGGATTGTGGCGCCGGGTTTGTCGGGACTGCGCCGTTTGGGCCCGTTGCTCATGTTGTAACGCGCATTGGCAGGGGGGCAAACCGGATTGCCACGCCCCATCGGGAGCGCACCTACCTTGGGATGCGGTGCATGCACCGCGCGCGCTGGCCGCCACATCGGACCCTTCCTTTTGCGGCACAAGCCGTTGGCATTGGTCCCCTGCAAGACTTCTTTGCGCGTCAACTTTCCACCCCGCAGTGAGACGCGGCCAATCGATCGGCTTGCGTCTCACCGAGGTCAAAGATGGAGCTCGCGATCCCGAGTTTTCCGACTATTGCTTTGACAAGTCAAAGGCCGTCAGTTTGTTCTCCAACATCTGAGGCAAGATCAAAAGCTGCTTGGACGGGATGTAGGCGTGGTCGGCCGCACCCTTGGGCAGCGTCATGAGCACGTTCACCTCGCCTTTGCCGCTGATGGCCAGGACTTTACCCGCAGGCCAATCGGTGACCACATAGCCACCCTTGCCATCGACTTCGACCCCGTCCAGGTTACCGGTAGGCTTCGGCGTGATGAGCGTTTTTTTCTTCGACTTGAGGTCCACAGAATACAGCCGACCGGGCGTCTCGGTGGTGAAATCGGTTGTATATCCCCAGGCGCCCACAACCAGTTTCCCATCGTGCACCAACAGACCATTCGGACTCTCGATTTCTTTGCCCTCGATGAACACCGATAGCTTCTTGTCTTTGTAGCGATAGACCTTGCTGCCGATCATATCCGCGACATAGACCGCTCCGTCCGGTCCGGTCGCTAGGTCATTCAGAAACTTCGCTCCGGGCACTTCTACGACTTCAGCAATCTTCCCCTGTTTGATGTCGACGCCGACAATGCGATCCAAATCGGAAACCCACAACCGGTTGCCATGACTGCGAAGGCCCTTGGGGGCATTCAGTCCGGTGATCCAATCCGCGTCCAGCATCTTGCCGTCCACCGTCAACTTGGAGATGACACCTTTGCCATCTTTTTCCTGACCACTTCCGATGACTTGCGAAAGGAACAGGTGGCCCGACACGGGGTCGATATAGGCACTCTCAGGATGGTCGAGGCCCTCGGTGATCTGCCATACCGGTTCGAGCGCTCCAACCGAAGTGGCCAATAGAAACACGGGGGCCAAACACGACAACGTCTGCAGGAAACGCATGATGATTTCTCCAAAGATGGATGTAATGGGCAGGATTAGTGGTAAATTAAACAGCCCACGACCACCTAGCAACCATGTAGCTTGCCAAAGTGACGCTTTCGAGAGCATCCGCGGACCGTACCAAAGCGACCGGGAAAGTCTCGAAAGTCCCTTCGCAAAGCTTCACCAGAGGACTGAAATGCTACGTTTCCCCCCCGCGCCAGCCGCTTTCCTGCTCGTCTGCCTCGGAGTCTGCTCCAGTATCTGCGGAGAAGAATTACCCCGCCTGACCACGCTGAGCAACCCATCGCAGTCCTTCAAAACAGCAACCAAGCCGTATGTGGTGATGCGTCGCGGAGAAGTCCGTGTCGTCGTGGTGAATAACGAAGCGGTCGATGACGAGATCTTGCCTGGGCATCGGGCGGGTTACAGCGGCATCGCTTCGTTGACCCACACAGAGCGGCCCAAGAATATCTTTGTTCCCGCCTACGCGGGACTCAACTACGAACACATTCATGACGGCACCCGTCGTGACCGCGACGTACTTTTTGAACCTCGTCGCGCCCCCATGGAGCTGCGCATTGTGAGTCCACACACCTGCGAGTTGTATCAGGCACCGACACCAACGTGGAAATTAGAAAGTGTGTTGCGGTACCATCTCTTGCCCGATGGCGCAATCGAGATGACGTTGGAATGCATCCCGCACGCGAAGACGTTTACGAATGGCTACGTCGGCTTATTCTGGGCCAGTTACATCGACGCCCCACCCTCCAAAGACATCTTCTTTCGAGGGCGCCCGCAAGACGAGCTCCAATCGCCGGTAAAGTGGATCCGGGGTATTACGCCACAACATGGCGTGCTGGCAACGCATGTCGGCGCCACCGACCGCCGGAAGTTGCGCCACGATAAAGACTTTCCACTGACGCTGGCATTCAATCGGTCTCATTACCGGTATACCGAACCGTGGTATTACGGAGTATCCGCCAACATGGCCTTGGCATTTATGTTTCGTCCTCAGGACCAAGTACGCATTACGCAGTCCCCTTCTGGAGGCGGAAAGGACAACCCCGCTTGGGATTTCCAATACTTTGCCGACAATTACAAGGTTGGCCAGCGTTATCAAATGGTGATGCGAGCTCTGTACACCCCCTTTGAGTCGGCTGAACAGATGCAGCGTGTGACGCAAGGCCATCGCGAGGCGTTGCGTCGTCGCCACCAGGAGTAGAATACTAAGCTCCTGGATCGACCTGGCAAACACATGGCGGCTTCCACGATTTCAGCGGCTCCGTCTCACGTGGCAGGCCCTCTCTACCAACTTATGGTAAGATGCACCGGCCGCACTTCTCCCTATCCAAATCAGGTAAACGCGTGAGTTCGACTGACCGCCCAGACGCATCCTCTCATCTCCCCCAGCCCGACCCCAACTCGAACGACGACTCAAATGCAAACGAGACGTCCGCCGCGGATCACTCCAGCGATATCGAGGGGGTGCTGGATCTGTCCGTAGCAGACCAGCGGATTCCCGGTGGCCGCGAAGGTTTTGTTGAGATTGCGCACTTGTTTATCACCGAAGCGGATCGGCTCTACGGAGTGATTGCCACTGCGATCGCGGACTCTGATGCCAAGCACCTGCAGCTGAATGCCCATACGCTGAAAGGGGCGGCCAAGGTTTTTGGAGCACAATTTCTGGTGGATGCAGCGTTCGCACTCGAAGACCGGGGCGAACGCGGTAATCTGTCCGACGTCGAACCGTTATTGGCTCGCCTCCGGCACGAGATCGATCGAGCGCAAACGGCACTTCGCGCCACCTTAGATTGAACCGAGCACGGACTGCGGCACGCCCCTTCACGGGCCCCCGCA
>NZVR01000199.1 GCA_002701545.1 Blastopirellula sp.
CGTTCTGCTTGCAATATGACATGCGTGGCGCCCCTTTCCGGGCGCAGATTCATTTCGCCTATTTCGCCTGATTCGCCTTAATCCTGCCGCGTTTAGGGGGCGCTACCGGTATGCAATCTCCTGTCCGTTATTTGTCCAACGTCCGTGACAGACTTCGCAAACAAGCACGTCGGAAACGAGCGCGACGCTTTCGAGAACAGCTGCAATATGTCTGCCAGATCGAATCGCTGGAACGACGCGATTTGCTGACGGCTGATATTACCGCGCTGCAGCTGGTCGTCTATATCTGAGTGGAAGTTGGCCTTTCTTAGCTGGGATGCGATGTAGTTTCCGCAGGTTGGCCCAGCACTCACGCTTGGGTGGCACTGGCTTGCCAGTGCTTTTCGGTTTTCTTTTTCGATGCAGGTCACCTGGATCATGCAAGTGTTTTAAACGCTTGCGACGTCGTGCTCCTGCTTTCTCATTCAGGCACAGCTGTTGTCCAAGTGGGTATGGTCGTTCAAACTGCCAGGGCCTCCATCAAAAAGGCACTGGCAAGCCAGTGGCACCCACAAAAGGACAGTGCCACCCCGCCGCAAACTGGAAGAGGCGGCGGTGTTGACACATCGCATCAAGAAATTCGCGAGCGATCCTCGTGTCATTGAACGAATTCAGGTATTACTCCACAATTCACGCTCAGGATTTAGAGCCCCAAGGGTTGCGATGAACACGGTGGAGGACGTCTACTCCGCATATCCTGGGGCGAGAACGAGAGCAACTTTTGATCAAATCCGGCAATTCAAGCGGACGATTAAGCGACACGGATACGAGGTCCGATTCGTCGATGAACTTGAAGATGGCCTAAATGGTGTTACTCGTATCGATGAAAAGGTCGTCTACCTGACTAGAGATGCCAATCAAGCAACATTGATCGATGAATATGCCCATGTTTGGAATCAAACGCAGGGTCGAGGAAGATACTTAGATGACTTTTCAGCTAATCAGCATAGAATCCTAAACCAACTTGCGATTGAAGCTGAACGCACGTCCAATTTGACGCTACCACAGAATCTACGTTTTCATCAACTGGAGCTTCGCAATCTCCTTGAATCGGGTGGGAAGCTTCCCGACTTTTTTGAAGGGGTCTCGGCGGATGCCATCCGCATTTTTTTGGGGATTGAACTATGACAGATAACTATGAGAACTTCGCAACTGAAGCCCAGGACACGACAATTGCGGTTGGCGGTCAACAGTGCGATCTATCGCAGGCCAAGCACAGACTGGAAGCTGGCGCAGCACAGATAGGCCAATTGACCGGACTCACGGAGATCTGGCAAATCACCGAAGAGTCAAACAAGGTATTGAGAATCCTCTTCCCAGACTACAGCGACATCTTTGAAGGTGTCGATCCTCGCACACCATCGAGCGGTGACGCAATTCCGGCCGACGTTTGCATCAAAGTCCTGATCCGACAAGTCTTGTCTGGCATTCAAACACTGCACATGCAAGAAATCGCAAAACAAGGTGCCGAGATAATCCTGAATGATTTCCCAAGCCCTATCCCCAAATCTGCCACTCCATTTGCGGACACGAAGGGAATCTGGAATCACACGCATGGTGCGGAGGATGAACCATAAACCTCTGCCACATTTTCCAAGGCCACTTCCCCCACCTCCCTCCTCACCTTCCGAACCCGATACAAACTAGCCTTCCCCAACTCGACACGTCCCACCAAAACAGAAGGACAAACACCCGACACGATACAATCAAAAACCGCCACCCCAAGAGCACCGCACTTCGCCATGATTTCATCCCGCAGGAATGCTTGGCTGGGCTCTTGGCTCACCGCTCGATCATGTGAGGCAAGGGGCACGGTGGGGACGTATTTGCGGCGGTTGGCGGTCTTCTGGATGAGCTTGGCGATTTCATTTCTGACTGATGCTCCAAAGCGTCGATCCAGTGGTCCGTGACGGTCGGGGTTCCAGCCTTGGAAAAGATTGCCGGGTTCGACGAGGAGCTTGGTGACGATGTGTTCTAGGTGGTCGTCTATTTCGGCGTGGAAGTTGGCTTTTCTTAGCTGGGATGCGATGTAGTTTCCCCGGGTTGGCCCAGCACGCACGCTTGGGTGGCACTGGCTTGCCAGTGCTTTTCGGTTTTCTTTTTTGATGCAGGTTGCCGCAGTCTATGGCGGGGCGGTCGATCCGTTGCTTAAGGTACGCGCTCGGCAGTCTCACGGGGGATCCATTGGGCCAATTCCTTCAGCTGCTGTTCCCATGATTCGGCATCCCCTGCCGCTAAATTGGTGAACTCATGTGGATCTCGTTTGTGATCGTATAACTCGCGATCACCATTGTGGTATTGGATGTATCGAAATCGCTCGGTGCGCACGGCGAAATTATTCCGTCCCCAACTGGTCAGGGCTGGCGTTCGCCGCTTCGCCGTCGGATCTTTTAACAACGGGACCAGCGATTCCCCACTCAAATCGTCACGTTGCGGCAACCCGCAGAGTTGATTTAAGGTTGGATAGATATCCAGCAAGCTAACCGGTTTGGAACAGACATTCCCCGGCGTGGTGACCCCGGGTGCAACCACCATCAGAGGAACGCGCGTTGATTCCTCCCAGAGCGTGAACTTCTCCCAATGCGTTTTTTCGCCGATATGCATGCCATGATCAGACCACAGCACGATGATCGTTTTTCGCTGACGGCCGGTTTGGCGGCGTTGGCGGGCATCATCCTCGACCGCGTCAAGTAATCGTCCCAGTTGGGCGTCGGCAAAGCTGATACTGGCCAGGTAGGCCTGGACGGCACCTCGCCACATGTCGTTTTCAGCGGCCCACGTGTGCCACTGGCGACGACAGAATCCTTGACCCACTGGCGACGTGTCGTCGTGATCGTTTTCTCGAATTGTCGGCAACTTGACCTGTTCGAGCGGATACAGGTCGAAGTATTTTTTCGGGACGAACCAAGGGATATGCGGGCGAAAGATACCGACCGCCTGGAATACCGGCTGACCTTTCCGCCCTCGCCAGGCATCGATTGCCCAACTCACGACCTGATGATCTGCCATACCCGACTCGGCCTCATCCATCGGCGCCCAATCCCAAAAATGGGCTGGCCGTGGTATTTGGGGATCGCGTGTGCGGGCAATCGGTTTCCACTGGGTATATCCCCGCGCGTTGGTTTTCGCCTGTGCCTCTTTCGGCCACAGCGTCGGAGGCAGCGGGCGGTCCGCGGACGGAAAGTATGCGTCCCACAACCGAGCCTCATTTTGCTGCTTGCCGTAAGCGTCCTGAATCCACGACAGCGCGTGGAAAATTTTACCTCCACCCACTGCGCGATAGCCCTGACTGCGAAAATGTTCAGGCAAGGTCACGGCGTTACGGAGTCGGGGGGCAGCCCGCCAACTTTGACCGTTGTGATAAATCCCTGATTGGTGAGGCGCCACGCCGGTCATCACCGCCACCCTGGAAGGGTTGCACGAGGGAGCCGCACAGTGGGCATTGGTAAACAACGTCCCCTGAGCCGCCAGGCGATCCAAATTGGGCGTATGCACTCCCGCTCGACCACCGAGACACTGCACCCAGTCGTTTAAATCATCCACTGCAATGAACAGCACATCGGGCTGGTCGTCGGCACGACTCCAACCACTCAGTCCACAGCACAGCAAAATCAAAAATCCGCAATACCTCAACACACCCAACCTCCGTTTTACAGTCGCTCACTCAGGCGTCGGCTGATCGAGATCCCGTCATTCTTTCTGCTGCAACTCCTGGGACATCTCCAGCAATACCTGCAACAGTTTGTCCGAAGCCAGAGGCTCGACACGATTTGTCCCGAGCCATGTCTCGTAACCACCCAGGCGATGTTGCCGAGGAGCGGGTAGATAGCCCAAGTAGCCATGGGCTAAGGAGACCAAAAACGCCGGCTGCAACGGACAACGCTCTTTGAATTCCAAGCCGATTTCGCAGAAGATCTCAAAAGGCATTGTCCCGAGACACGTATTTCCGATGCGGAAGACCTGTAGCGGCACGGTGGTGCGTTCTGGGTACGCCGCCAGGCGCATCGCTCGCTGGGCATAGATATAGCTCAAGTCCCGTTCCTGTTGCCGGCCGGCGGCCAGCGTCGTCTCCGCCCACTTCCGTTGTTGCGGGGTCGGTCGTCGCCAAGCAATTTCCGGTTCGCGATACGCAGCCGCCAGAGTGACATCGTCCCGATACGTCAAATCCTTCATGGCACCATGGACGCGTTGGGCTACATCCCGACCGACCGCTTGCATTTGTTCGTAGGGCTGTTTGCGGGGCCGCGGTGTGCGAAAGTTGATGTTATTGATGTCGCCACTTGTCCCGTTGGCCAGCATGGCGACAAACGGAGCCTGATCAAATTCCACGGGACCTGACTGCCCCAAGAGATGCTTGAGATGTTCGCTGAACACGGCAAAATAATCCGCCGAAACGTGGCCTCGCCCCACCCCTCCCACATAATGTAACAAATAAGAAGCAAAGACCGACAAGGGGCGACCATCGCGATGACGAATCGCCAAAAACGAAACGTCGGGGTCCGTGGGTCCAGCCGGCTTGACCAGATTGGCATGACCACGCGGCGGATTCATCTTCACCGCATCGTTCTCACCAAAAGGATTGATCGGCACTGTTCCGGCACGCATGTGCCACCGTCGGTTGAAGACATGGTCGGGGGCTGACACTTTGCCAAACGCCATTTCAGCTGGTTGCAAGTGTTGAATCGCTCGCCCCACCCCATCAGCAATCTTGCTCGCCACTAAATGCTGATAGGCATCGGGCTGCTGGTCCAGAAGACGCGAATCTTCCCCTAGAGCACTACTCGCCGAATGCGTGTGCGTCGCGCAAATCAGCACTTGTGCCGGTGCGATCTGATAACGATCCTTAATCTGCTGCCGCGCCTCATCACTGACAATGCGATCCATCCCCAGCAGATCGCAGACCACCAAGGCCAGGCGAGTTTGCCCGTCATCCAGCACCAGGCACCGCGCATGTAACTCGTCGTGAATATGGGTCGACGGAAAAGGAACAAACCCGCCAATGATGTCATGACCAATGTTGGGTGTGATGTTACTGGTTGCCGCTCCGGCGCGAAAATCACCCGCCGGTAACCACCCGACGCCCACACCCAATACGACCCACACAGCCCACACACCCGCGATCCATTGCTGTTTCATCTCGGCCTCTCTCCAGGGGATTGTCACATGTCAGTTGTCACGCCAGCCAACACCATCAGCAGACGACTTTGCGACCCGGGTCTACGGCTGGGAATCGCCTGCAACGACCAACCAGGACCAACCGGCAAGCTGTGTTTGCCTCTCTGGGAAAGCGAGCATCAATCGACCGGGGTGCTTCCCCACCAGTCACGGTTGGGGCGAAACGTTGGCTCCAGAAAAGCAGCATGCTGTTTTTCCAGTCGATTTTTGCCGGTTGTCTTCAGGGTCTTCCACCGCGTGCGACGTTGCGCTGCATCGAACTGCGGATCCGGTTGGGGAAATCTTGCCTGAGTCGTTTTCAACCAAGCAGTCAGGGCCGCGCGCATGCTTGCCACCCGCGCCGGTTCGCGATCAAGCAAATTCTTTTGTTCGCCAGGATCCGTTCCCAAATCGTACAGCTCATAACGATCATCTTCGTGATAGTGAATCAGCTTCCAATCTTGTTCCAGAATGATCGATGACGGCTCACCCCCTTGATTGCCGTAATGCGGATAATGCCAGAACAATGGTCGCTGGGAGATCGCTTTACCTTGCAACAACGGCACCAGGCTAACACCGTCGATGTCCTGTGCCGCCGGCACGGCAAGGCCAGCCAACTCCAGGAGTGTGGGATACCAATCGATCCCACTGACCGTCACGTCACTGGTCATGCCCGGACGGGTGACCCCGGGAACCTTGATATAAAACGGTTCGCGAATGCCTCCCTCCCATTGGCGTCCTTTGCCACCGCGCAGCGGTAAATTGCTGGTGCAAAATGCGTCACCAGACGAAACGCCACCGTTATCCGAAGTGAAACAAACAATCGTATTGTCGGTCAGCCCCAATGCATCGAGCTTGCCAAGCACCATACCGACGGCCTCATCCATCGCCTCAATCATACCGGCGTAAATGGGACAGTCTTGCACCTGCCGCACAGCCAAACGGCGGTCGAAAAGAAAGCGTTCCTGGGGCAGTCCGGCTTGGGCCGCTTTGTCGCGGTATTTCTTCCACAAGGCTGGGGTGGTCTGGATCGGGCCATGCACCGAATAAAACGACAGGTAGGCCAGGAACGGCTGGTCCTGATGTTTCTCGATGAACGCCACGGTCTCTTTTCCCAAGCGAAGCGGCAGCGACTCACCGGCCGGACCGGAAGGCAGGTTGGGATTTTGCCAGGGAGCAAAGTAACCTCCGCGGGGACTGCCGACATCCCAACCACCTCGATTCACTGCGAAGCCGTGGTCGGTTGGCCACGACCCTTGACTGCCCAGATGCCATTTACCGGCAAAAAACGTCTGGTAACCCGCATCGCGAAGCACCTCTGCCAAGGTAATTTCAGCCGCCCTCAGGTTGCGGTCATACTCGGGAGGCAGGTGGCTGTCATGACGTCCGGTCTTGTGCCACGCGGCACCGGCACGATCCCCAATCCACGTGGTAATCCCGTGCTTGGTAGGATACTTGCCCGTCAGAATACTGGCCCGCGATGGACTGCACACCTGGCAAGTCGCATATCCTCGTGTGAATTTCATCCCCTCGTGAGCGATCCGATCGATATGCGGACTCTCGTAGAATGTCGAACCTTCATTACTCAGGTCCCGCCAGCCCAAATCATCGGCCAAAATGAAAACGATATTCGGTTTACTGGCAGCCTGCCCCCGCGCCGGCAAGAGCGAGAAAAAACAGAGGCATCCGAGCATCAGCTGGTAACGCAGCAGGGGAATTCGATACATTGAGATGGAACACACCGGGGGTTTTGTTTCGAACAGGTCGACAGCACGCCGGGCTATCATACCGCAACCCACGCACAGGGTCGAACCATTCAAGGAAATAGCTACCGTGATACTTGAGATCTTTTCTGACTACGTCTGACCATGGTGTTATCTCTGCACCGTGCGTGTGGAACAGCTCCAGTCGGCTTTCGAAATCGACATCGTCTACCGCCACTTCCCGCTCCATCCAGAAACTCCGTTGGAAGGTCGGACGTTGACCGAACTGTTCGCTGGTCGCAACATCGATCTGCCTGCAGCGCAGGCCCGCATGACGCAACTGATGGCAGCCGAAGGCCTGCCCTACGGAGAACGGACGATGACCTACAATAGCCGTCTCGCACAGGAGTTGGGCAAGTGGTCTGATACGCGTACCGAAGGCACCGACCTCCACACCGCACTGTTCCAGGGTTACTTTGTCGAGCAGCGCAATCTTGCGACCATCGACAATTTACTGGCCATTGGCCAACAAGCCGGGTTCCCCCTGCCTGAGATGCAAGGGGTCCTCGAACAGCGCACCTTCCAACAAGCCGTGGATGACGATGGGGCACGTGCACACACGTTGGGCGTAACAGCAGTTCCCACGTTTGTCATGGGCCAGCGCGGTCTGGTCGGCGCTCAACCCTATGAACAGCTCGCAGCACTCGCCAAAGCAGCAGGAGCGGTCCCGCGTCACAAGNCGTAGGGACAAGACGTAGGGCAGTGCCAGCACACGTGTTGCCCGGCAGTCGTCCAAGCTGGGCCCAGCTTCTGGTGGCGCTTCTGGTGGCCTTACCCGTTACACCGAGAAAATCGAATCGCTGACCACGCCGCGGCTGTCTGCGAATGCATCCACATGGATCTGCATGGAATGCAAGATACTCAGAAACACGTTGGATAGTTGCGTTTCACCTTGGCGCCAGTAGCTCCCGTGCTTCAAGCCCATCTTNGCNCCGCCGGCGATCAACGTCGGCAGATTGCGAGGGTTGTGCGTTGTGCTGGCACCACTGCCATACAGCACAATGCTGTTGTCGAGCACGCTGCCGTTCTTGTCCTTAAATTCTTGCAGCCGCCCCAAAAAGTAGGCCAGTTGCTGACTGAGGAACAAATCGTACTTGGCAAACTGCATCTGTCCGTCTTTATCACCAGCATGCGACAGGCTGTGGTGCGTCCGCTTGAGACCTAACTTCAAGGGGAAGGTATCGCTGATCCCCATCCCATCTTCGCGGTTCAACATGAACGCCACGGAACGCGTGATATCCGCATCGAATGCCAACGCAATCAAATCGAACATATTGCGATAGTACTCGCTCGGCTCGCCTTCCGAAGTCGCGTCCAGGTTGAGGTGCGAATAATCTTGTTTCTTGAGCGGGATATCGATCCATTTCTCCGAAGCGATCAGACGCGACTCGACTTCATTCAGCGAGGTCAGGTACTGATCCATCTTTTCACGATCTGACTTACCGAGCCGTTGATTGAATGCGCGCGCATTTTCAAGCACGGCATCGACCAGTTTGATGCGCCGCTTTAACTGCGCCCGTTCCGACTCCAACGAGGACCGATCACCGCGGAACAAACGATCGAAGACGCGTCGCGGGTTGTTTTCCGCCGGAATCGGCTTGCCTTCCAAACTGTACGAAATCGTTCCTGTTCGCGACAAGAAACCGGTCCCGGCGTCAATGGAGAGCACCAACGAAGGCTGCCGACAATATTGCTTGGTGTGTTGCGCTACGACCTGATCCAGCGCCACCGAGTTATACGTTCCGGGTTTGGGGTTATGCAGCGGCGCACCGGTCAACCACATGTCGGAACAAACATGGGGATCTGCTTTGGGGCCACTGGGGTGATACAAGCCGCCTAAAAAACTCAGCTGCTGACGAAACGGACTGAGGGGTTCGGTCGATTTACCAAACGTAAACCGCCCTTGGTCTTCTTGTCGTGGAAACCAGCTCCATTCGTCAATCGCATGCTCGGACTTGGGCAACGCCATTCCGTTTGCGGTGTACAACGCACAAAAGCGACGTGGGGGTGTTTCACTGACCTCAGCGCCCATCGCATCGAGCACCGGTAGGGCCAAGGTGGCCCCTGCAACGCCTTTGAGGACAGAGCGACGATCGAGCTTCATGGGATGGGGCATGGGATGGCATCCGTCAGGTTGGATTCACTGCCACTCGGTGGCAGAGGGAGGATTTCAGAGGGACGATTTCGGAGGGACGATTTCAGAGGGACGATTTACTTCTCAAGAAAAATATCGCTACGGATTACGAAACGCATGAGATCTTGCAGCCGATAACCATCAGCTTTCCATTGTACCCGCGATCGCTTTAAAAATTCAATCTCGTTATAGGTCAACGGTCTCCCGGTGGCGTACGTGGCAAAGTGTTTGAGGAAGCTGAGGGCGACCTGATCAATACGTTCTTCGGCCAAATAGGCTTTCAGCGCGTTGGCGTCGAGGATTTCGGTCTCGTCTGGCAACGTGGAACGGGCATCCACGTCCTTGGTTTTCAGGAACAAGCCCCCCGCATCATACTGCTCCAGAGGCAAGCCCCAGGGATCAATCCCGGCGTGACATTTGGCACAGCCCTCTTGGTTGCGGTGCCGCTCAAGCTGCTCGCGAAGTGATAACTCGTGATTGGCTTCTTCTGGCAGAGCAGGCACATTGGGTGGCGGGTCATCGGGGGGCTCCGCAATGATCTTGCGTGCTAACCACGCCCCTCGTTTGACCGGATTCGCTTCGCGACCATTCGACAATCCGGCCAGGATCGCGGCCTGCGACAACAGCCCACCGAGATGGGCTTGTTCATGCTGGATGGGCACAAATGCCAAGCCACTCTCGGTGCGATCGCCCAGCCCGTAGTAGTCCGCTACCACCTCATTCGCCACGATAAAATCTGCTTGCACTAACGTCCTTAACGGCAGATTATTCCGCAACAGATGCTCCAGGAAAAACACGGGTTCCTGTCGCAGCTGTGTTTTGGTGTCGCGACGTAGCCGGGGAAAACGCTGGCGGTCGATTTCCACAACATCAAACTTGTCGAGACTCAACCATTGCGAGGCAAACTCGGTGGTGAAACGGTGGAAACGTGAGTCCTGAACCATTCGGCCCACTTGCTCATCCAACCGCTCGCGCAACTGTTGCTTGCCGGCGATTTGCAGCAACTGCTGATCAGGAGCAGAATTCCAAAGCAAGTACGACAGTTTCGACGCCAACTCAAACGGGGCGAGCGGTTCCGGCTGAGGTGTGTCACTCTGTTCGATCAAGAACAAGAATTGTGGCGAGGTCAGCACCACGAGCAACGTGTCTTTGATACTGCTTTGGAAGTCACCTGTTGCGGCGAACGCATCATCCCAGACCGCCAACAGCGACGCGCTCTCGGCTTCCGTAATCGGACGTCGAAACGCGCGGGTCGCGAATTGTTCGATCACTTCGACCGCATAAGCTCGTGAATTTTTCGGGTGTGCCGATGGTATCAAGATTGCGCGGTGAGGTGCGGGCGGCCACTGTTCGTAATACGGACCTTCGAACGTGACCGAGCGGATGTGCAGCCGGGAGATATCCCGACCATCGGTGTACTCACTTCGCACACCAATCTCGCGGACACCCGCCAGATAATTCACGTTGTCTTTTTCGACATCAGGACTCGGGAAGTTACCAATGGCACCCTCGAAGATGTAGTCTCGCAACTCGGTGCTGGACACAGCTTGTGACGCACCGACGGGTGCCAGCGTACTGCCACAGTCACGTCGCAAACCAACATGCACGCCCAACCGTGGCGCGCGCTGGGAAAATCGCGCATACCGTGCGGACAGCGGGTCGCTGGCAGGCAAGCGAGTGAACACGATGCGGTGAATGCTGGCTTTCCCTTGGTACTCTGTCTGCACAGGCAACGTCCCCTCTGGCAAACGCACCGCCACAAAGGCGGGCTGCATGTGCTTGCCAGAAACGACACGCTCTCCCAGGGTCAACTTGAGTCGCTTGCCTTTCTCCGCAGCAGGTGGCTGGACGAATTGCGAACCAGGTTCGACCAATGCTTTGATTTCGGCGACATCCAGAGCACGACGATAGAATCGGACTTCATCAATCTCGCCACGGAACAGATTTGCCTGGGGAATCCGACCGATGTGCATGGCCAGTTTGGCATTGTCGAGATTGGCGGGATGGATCGTTCCCGTCGCCACCTGCAGACCGTTTACGTACAAGCGGGTTTTTCCTTCACCACGCTGCACCACCGCGGCGACATGTTGCCAGCGATTATTGGTGATCACCCCCGGCGCAGACTGCACGGTGCCGTTGGATTGATTGTTTTCATCAGCGGTTTCCATCCGCAAGACGCCATTCCCCGCCGGCATGTCGAACACCCAGCCATGGGTGTATCCATATCCGCCTAAGGCGACAATCCCTGCTTGCCGCAAACCACGTGGGTGAATCCAAGCGGCCACCGTAAAGTCGCCTTCACCCACGTTCATGGCATCCGTACGTGGCACCACCACGGCCCCGGTCGCGCCGTCGCAATGGATCGCCTGGCCGAACGGCGAGTCAACAAATTTTGCTGCGCCGACAAGCTCACCTTGTAACCCCGCGGAGCGCTCCCCTGATGCCACGACCCCTGCTGCCTCTCCATTCAACGGCCAGGCACCGATCAAACCGGCGTCGAGCCGGGAAGCATCTGGTTTAACCGTCGCTTGGGCTCCGAGATGCACATCGACCTGATAAATACCCGCTTGCGGGATAGTGACGCTGCGGGCCTCCGGCGTCGCGCGCCACGTGACCGCCTGCGCGTTCCCTGCGAGACGACTCGGTGTTTTCGGGTCCAGCAACAGGGCATCGTCGTACTTGGCTGCTTGCACCGTCACCCGAAATCGCCCTTGATCCGGCAGCTCACGCAACGAGATTTTGAAATTCGCTTTGGGGCCATAGGTGCTTTCCACCTGAAATAACTCGGCACTCGGAATCGCTGGCCGCAACAACAGACCAGCGGGTACGGTTTCATATGCCAAACCTTTCGGATAGCCCGGCGTACCTCGCATGCAGGCAAACACCGCATGATAGATGCTGTCATAGTCACGCCACCCGCGGACGGTCGAGTTTCCCTGATAGCCCTCCACAAAGCGAAATTGCGTCCGCATCGTCAGCGGTCGAAACGGGAACGGCTTATTGGGACGCGGCTGCGTAACCACAAAGTCGCGATTCGCCAGCAGCTGGCTATTGGCACCCAGGATCAACCTTTCTGGAAAAGGATCCTTGTTCACCCCCGCTCCCAGATCCATCCGAAATTTTTGGATCGTCGGTGGCTGCGATGCATCCACCAGACAGAGCTCCAAAGCCCGCTCGGCAATCCGAAAGTACGCCTCGACCAAAAGTGGCGAGAGTAACATCGTTTCCTGGTTGTTGAGAAAACCATCCTTCGACACCGCATCCGCTGGCAAGATATCGGTCAGGTCATCTTCGATACCAAGCAGATCTTGTAACGTATTACGATACTGAGCCACAGTCAGCCGTCGCACGCCACCGTTCTTTTCCGACGGGCGTCTCAGCGCCGTCACGAGCGCTTCGCGAATCCAATCCTCCAACAGCTTGCGTTCGGCAGCTGTCGGCTGAGGTTCGTCCTCCGGCGGCATCGCCTGGTCGGCAAGTTGCGATTGAATGTTCTTCCACAGAAACTGCTGACGATCTGCCAAGTGGCCATTCAGTCGGTCGACACGAATCCCCGACTTCATCTCGTCCGGATTGTGACAGCGCAGGCAATACTTGTTCAGCAGCGGGCGAATGTCGCTGGCAAAACGCTCACGAATTAACTGCTCGCCGGCCGGCACGGCAGGCGGCGGCTGACCATGGACCCAACTGACCCACAGTGCGCAACCACAAGTGCTGAGCAGCACCTGCAACAAACGGAGGGAAGCAAATCGATACGACATGCCTTTATCATATCACGTCGTGGCGGGTTCATGCACGTCGCAAGTCCGCATAGCCGGGGGGGCGTC
>NZVR01000200.1 GCA_002701545.1 Blastopirellula sp.
CCGCCGTCAAACCAGACTGCATTCGCGTTTGCCAAAGGCTTGATGAAATCAGCCTCGGCCACCCGTTGTCGGTCGTTGGAATGCAGGATGTCGACCTGCGGAAAGCCGCGATCTGCCCAACGTTGCTGAACTTCATCCGGCTTGATCGTGCGTTGGGAGGCCGTGGGAATGACGACCAGTCGAGGCTCAGGACCTGCCAGTGCGCGGAAGCGTTGGAAAATGGCAGCGGGGGTGGAGCCACCACCGCAGATGACCAGTTTGGGCGCCCGTTCTGGCTCTTCCGCCGTGGCGACGGAAGCTCCCAGGATCAGCAGGAAGAGGACCGCCTGGACTGGATCACGAAGGGCGATCCGCCGTACCATAGGTTGCATGGGTAAAACTCCACTCAGGTGACGTGGGCGAAAACGTGGGTTAGAAGTCGTCACAAGTCTTGCCAACTTCGAAACTAGATGATGGTTAACTGGCCTGTGGATCAAGTTAGAGTGGGCCGTGTTAGGTTCCCGCCCATTTCATGGGTAAGGAAAAAATCCGCGTCCTTGGCGTAGCTCTTCTCCAGCTTGGTGTAAAACCCCGCTTTGCCAAAAGACCAGGCGGCGTTGTATTGGGGTAGCGCGTTCAAGGTCGGTGCCGCGCGCTGGAAACGTTGCAGTCGTTCGGGTAACGGGGGCAGATTGACTTCAGGAGCGGGATGCTCGCAAGGTAGGTTCAGTCCGTACAGGCACCAGCGCCCCATCGCATCGTCGTCCCAGCGAAACGTGGTACCGACTCCCGCGGAAACCGCCAGCGACGAAACCATCTGCTCATACACGTTCGCGTTGTCCGGGGTGCCACCCGTTTCGTCACCGAGTTGCCGTAGCCAGGCTTCCGACCGGCAGTCTTCTTCGAGTCCGAAGTAAACATTCATGGAGTCTTGTTGAACGTCCGAGGCAACAAAAAACACGTGTCGCAATCCGTGTCGGTCAAAGAAGGGTCGATGACGACGTACTGATTCGGGGATTGCTGGTAACTCGAGTAACGCGTCGAGCGGGGTTGGCCCCCCGGTGAACGTCCACACCTTGGCAAGGCCGAAGCTGGTGTCGAAGTCAAGGCCCGCGCGTGTCGCGCCGGGGAAGTGTTCCAGTACCTGTTGCTGCAGGTCATTGATCGGTGAATGTTCATTGGGGAGCAGGCCGCGCTGTTGGGCCAGCGCCGTCAGGTCGCGTTCCCATTTGTAAAAGAAGCGATAATAGACACCCGAGTCCGGTTGGCAGGTTGCTTTCATCTGCACCACACAGCGACGAAATTCAGCATCGAAGACCTCCAGCGTTGTGCGAACCGCGGTTTCGTCGAACGGCGCATCGATCGCGGCGGCAGCGGTCCGCAAGTCCTGCAGGAACTGATCGGGGTCGTATTGCGTGGCGTCCTGGCGTTCGGTGGTAGCGGACATGGTGGCTCCTGGGTTAGGTCAAGACGTGTGCGCGCCAAAGACGACGAGGGCTTTGTTGATCATAGCGAGTACGGCCATGCAACAGGGCGTGGTTGTCGGCGATCAGATAGTCGCCGGCTTGCCAGGCGTGGCTGAATACCCATTGTGGGTCATAGATGTGGTGGATCAGTTCCGCAAGGAAGGCGGGCACTTGCTCTGGGGAGATTCCGTGGACCTCCAATTGCGGCGTATTGAGGCTGACTGTGGTGGCATTCGCCGGCTCGGCGAAACGCAGCATGGTTTCGCCGGTGAGCGGATGGGTTTGGACGAGAGGCACACGGATGGCGCCGCCGTAATGAGCGACTTTCTCCGTGGTGTAGGCGATTTCAACGGTTTCCCATTGGACTCGCGTCTCGTGTGGCAGCGCATTCCAAAGGGCTGGAGTATTGCAAAAGATCGTTTCGCCGCCGGCCGGAGTTGCGGGGGCCTCACAACATTGAAAGATCTGCAGCCAGGGAACCTGAGCCGCGAATGCGCCGTCCCAGTGGTACGGCACGCTGCCGCTGGTAAACAAATAGTTTTGGGGGTCTGCGTGTTCGACGACCTCAAACACCGCGCCAAAGTCCCATTCCAGCAACTCGCCCCAGCGCCGGCATTGCGCAGCGAATTCGGGTTGCTCGGTGATGGGGTTCAGTCCACGCATTAAGATCAAACGGTGGTGTGCCAGGAGTGATTTGAGTTCTTCCGTTGGGATGTTCGCCAACGTGACTCCCGATGAACCAGAGAACTCAAGCTGAATGCCAAAGGGCGAAAGCAGGGAAACTTCGGCTCCCATTTGTGCAGCCAGTGATTCGGCATTCATCCAGTGTGCTCCGGTGGGTCTACCTGCGCGGCCAATTCGAAGTGACTGGGCTGTTGTTCGCGATAGATCAAGTCGGCCCCGAGCTGCTCGGCACGTGCTCGCCGCGTCAGACGAAAGCGGTCTGCCTCGAGTAGTGCCACGCCATGCCAGGGCGTGAGCCAGAGGTCATCGGCGTCGCCTAGCAAGATGCCAATTTTGTCATGGTGAGGAGACTGCGGATGGATGGAAAGGCGCAAGGCAGAGCCGAATAACTCGCCCACCAGGGCGCTCCAGGCATTGCTGCGACGGATCACCTCGTAGGCCAACGCTTTACTCTGTTTGCGCGCCTGGGTCCGACTGAGCGTGGGATCGCGTTCCGCCAGATCCTCGAACATGAAACGATGGATGCCGTTGAAGATCTGCTGGTGATGAGGGTGCGTGCGTGTGCGCGCTTCGAGCGTCTCGAGCGGTTCGCCATAAGTATCCATTAACCATGCGCGCATGCTGGGATAGTCTTCACCAGGTCGCACGTCATCCAAGTCAAACACCTGTAGCGACGTAAGCCCGATTCGTTCGATCATGTCGATCAACTTCAGCCGGTACTCCGTCACCGCTTCGTCTTGCACCACCACAACATCGGAGAACACGCGGCCATCCGAGCAGATGACCAGTTCGGCACCCGGTTCATAGGTCTCGGCGATCTCATCGCACCGTTGCTGGAGAAACCGCAACGCGAGTTCTTCACTCAAGTCAGGGAGTGGGCCGAGGACCTTACTAAGGTTGGCGGACTTGGCCGGAAATGCCGGCAACACGAGTGGAATGGGTCTGCCCTCGTGCATCGCCTGCTGGACGCGGGGAAGATGGAGCGCCAGACATTTTGGACAAGGATTCGTCTGGCACGCGTCGGCGCCCGGTTGCAGGCGGCGATAACGGAATAGCTGCCGCAGCAGATGTTCTGCCTCGGAAAAGTGGGTGGAGTCATGCGGTGGGTGAATGTAATCCTGCACCAGGCGCTCAACACGGTCTGCCAGTAGTGTCGGGTTGGGGAAGCCGGCAAGTTGGGCCATTTTGCCGGTGAGCCAGCTTTGGCCCTGGCGGAGGATCGTCTGTCGGGCGATGCCAATGAGATCACACGCTAACGCCAAATTGTTCTCCAGAAACGCGTCGTTGTCGCGTTGGTCCTGTAGGAACAGGAAAATTAACCCGAGGTGCGCAAAATAGAGTAGTTCGACCAGCGGCTTGGTTTGCTCGGGGGACGGTGCGTCGGTTGCGCCAAGGACCAGTAGCGTGTAGACACCTTGGACTTCCAANCGGATGCGATCGGTGGCCGGGCCNAACACGCCTAAACGANTGTCCGGATCGAGCATGGCGGGCAATAAATGTCGGAACAACGGTCGATTCGGCTTGAGCATCCCCAGCAGATTGCGCATCAGAAACTCGAAACGCTCGGGCACCGTGCCGTTTGGCGCGTCCGCCGCAAGCATCTGGAGTTGCTGTAAAGTGCGATCGTAAAGGCTTAGGATCAGCGCTTCCTTGCGTGGAAATCTCAGGTAGAGCTGATCCAAAGAACAGTCGGCCGCAGTGGCGATTTCGCTCAAGTCCACTTGCGCATATCCCCGTTGCTGAAACAGACCGAGGGCGGTGGTCAATAATTCACGGGCAACGAGATCGGGTTGCATGGACGACCTGGTGGGAGAGCAACGTGGTCTGGATATCGGTCAGGATACCACCCCCCTCGGTCTCCTACCAATAGAAGTGCAGCGTATGCAAGAGGAATTCAAAGTGTCGGGTCCGTTGCGTAGGGTGTACACCGGGACGCGTTATCGCTTGCCAAAACGAGTCTGCCCCGCGCTGGCTGACCTCCAACGGTCCCGGTGTCACCGATACGCGCGTGTCCGCTGCTGCACNCGCGACTGACGATGCTTCGTCATTTTTTTTGGTCACTAGCTGCTTCCCATTGTTTTCGCAGTCCCGACAGTCGCCCGAGGAGCAGATTCATGTCGCGTTGTGCCGGCGCGGGAAGCGCGTCTTTGATGCCGTCGAGCCGCTGGAGCATCGGCAGCCCCCATCCCAGATTTTCATACCACTGTTCCCCGCCGGTTGTCACTTGCAGGGTGTAACAAGGGCCAATCGGGGGTCCCATTCGAACGGTTCGGCGATCAAGGGCGCGATCGAGGAACGTGTCATGTGAGAGATGGTCGATCAGCCGCTTGGCAGCTTGCGGGTCAATGGCGACGGTACGAGTGAACGTTCCCTCGGCGGTAGGTTTTGGCTCAGGTACGGATGCGACGAGCTGGTAAAACGGTTTGTCTTGNCTGCCGTAGTAGCGGATGGTAAGTACCAAGTTTTTTGCATTGGCTTGCAAGGCCTGTGCGCGGGTGGCNGCCTTTTGGGTAACGGGGACGGCGACCGCAACAAAGATGTTTTTGGCTCCGAGCCCATCGACCAAAGGGAGCAGGCGACGCTGGCCCGGTTGCAAGGTGGTCACTGCCTTTAATTCGCAGCCAGCACAGCCGTGGATGTCGACGTGGTATTTCCCCTGTCGCTGCGTGACTTTACCGTTGATAAAAAAACCGTTTCCGTCCAGCAGTAGGTGGCTTGTTCCGTGCAGTTCCAGCCAGGGCGTGAGGGGCGGCGTGACGGCGGAACCTGCCTTTTGCAACGCTTCGCGGATCCATGGTTCGGTTGAGGTGACGTTCGCCTCGGGAGTGACCGCCCCCTTGAAAACCTGCGCGCGAATTTGCATTGGCGTTTCCGCAACGCATGTCAACGACGAAAGAATGACGATCAGTCCGCAGGTTGCGGTGGAGGATGCGGGCATGGTTCACGACCCCAAAAAGGTGAAAGAAGATGAGCTTGCTACAACTGACGAGTACAACGGACAGAAAGTTCCGTGTTTTTTTGGGACGAAGCCATTTTCATTGCGGCGTCCGGTTCGAAAGGTCCTCGGCGTAGGTGATGAGCCCCGCGGAAATGAGCCGTCTGGTCGTGAACCGACAAGGCTTGGGTGGCAAGGCACGCGGATGGCGGGCGATCTGACGGGACCGTCAATCGCTCATTGCCAAAGGGAGAGTACATTGGCGGCAATGATGGAGCCGAGCGGAATGTAAAAGAACCATGGTTCCAACTGGGGGATGCCCAGAATGGTGCCTATGACGATCACGGCGCTGACGCTGGTCACCGCGACCATGCACCAGATCTGCTTGGGTTGTCGCATTTGACACGTCATCGCGATCGGGATGGTGAGCACCCCGGCGCCCAGTCCGGCTAAAAAAAGCAAGCCGGACGACTCGAAGAACGACGCCAGAAGCAGCACCGTCGTGGCGGTCAAAGCACCTCCTGTCAGCATGCCACCCAACCGCTCCCAGCGGGTCAATGCGAGGCGTCCAAATGGATGCAAGACAAGCAAGGCATTGGACAGCGGACCGGCAAACCAGGTCGTCGCGCAGAACAGGCCGTAGCAGATAATGATGGGCAACAGGATGAAGGTCGTAGCGGGCGCGGCAACGATAATGCCTCTCAGTAATCGCATGGCAAAATACATACCGAAGAGAATGGCGATTTGCCATTTGGCAGTCTTGGACGCGATCCAAAAGAAATAGCCGAGGATCCAGCGATAGACGGGGACCTTGGACTTGAGGGTTTCCAACACACCGACGCGCGCTGTTTCGAGGTTCGGGTCCAAACGCAGGGCTTCACGAAAGTGGACTTCTGCTTGCTGCAAGTCGCCGGATCGCAAATAGGTCCACCCCAGATTCGCGTGGGAGTGCGGATTTTCGGCGTTCTGCGCTAACGACCGCTTGGCCTCTGCGATGGATTCCGTCGCCTGGCCGAGATTTCGTAATGCCATCGANCGAAGNTTGCGCGCATCNANATCTTCGGGNTCGTAGGCCAGCGCTTGTTCNGCTGCGGCAAGGGCACCCTCCCAATCTTTGTTATTGGACCGCACCGCGCCGATGACATAATGCGCCACGGTATCGCCCGGGTCGCACCGTAACGCGTTTTCGGCAGCCTGCAAGGCGGCCGCGTCGGCCTGGGCCACCAGATACGACATCGCTAATTGAGAGTGCAGGTAGGCGACGTCGGGGGCCAAGGAAACAGCGCGCTCGCCATGTTGAATCGCTTGGTCAAACTGTTGGAGTTGGGCGAAACAGATCCCAAGCATGCAGTGCGCTAACGGGTTTTCTGGATTGTTCGCCAGTTCGAGCGAAAACTCCTTGATCGCCTCCTCAAAGCGGTTCGACTGCACCAATAGCTGGCCACGTTCTAGGTGTCGGCTCATTTCATATCGAGGAATTTGAGGATGTCGTCGTAGAGTCCGCCTTCGTTGGCGTATAACGCGTAGTTCCTGGCGCTGGCGAACCACTCCTTCGTCGTTGGTTTGTGGCGTGCGGCGGCTTGGGACAAATCCTTGCCGGTCACGGGAACCGGCTTGCCGGTCTTCATGGCCTCCCCTAACTTGCTCTCGATTGCCACATCGACGATCGCTTTCAGGTCGGCGCCCGAGAATTTGTCAGTCTGCTTGGCGAGGTATTGAAAGTCGATGTCTTTGACCGGCTTCGATTGGCACATCCATTGGAGGATCTCGGCGCGGCCCGGACGATCCGGTGGCGGGACGAAAATCACGCGGTCAAATCGGCCCGGCCGTCGAAACGCTGCGTCAACGTGCCAGGGAGCGTTCGTTGCGGAAAGGACCAGCAAGCCATCGTTGCTGTGTTGTACGCCATCCATTTCGGCTAGGAACTGGTTGATGATCTGCCGCGCTGAGCCGCTGTTCATGTCGCTGCGGCGCCCACCCAACGCGTCGACTTCATCAAAGAACAAGACGCAGGGGCTGTTGCGACGCGCTTTTTCAAACAGCTCGTGTAGATTCTTTTCGCTGTTGCCCATCCACATATCCAGCACATCATTAATGCCGACGGAAAGGAAACCCGCGTCGATTTCACCAGCCGTAGCGCGGGCCAGGTGGGTTTTGCCACAACCGGGAGGTCCATACATCATGATCCCGCCACCGATCTTTTTTCCGTAGGCCTCGTACAGGTCGGGATTTTGTAGGGGGTAGATAATCTTGAGTCGGATCTCCTCTTTTAAGTCGTCCATGCCGCCGACGTCCGCGAACGTCATTTTCGGGCGCTCNATCTCAATATCGAAGGCCGGAGGTTCCTCGTCGTGAGTAAATCGGACTCGCCCCTCGGAGATCTCACTGGTACTCTCGAGAGGACCGATTCCCAATTGGTCGTCCAAAACCTCGTCTTGTAAATCCGGATCGAGGTCGATTGCCGTTTTGTAATGGTGCACCGCCGTACGTAGGTCACCCTCGGCAAAGGCGATTCTGGCCGCGACCAGAAACGCCAGCGGCGGCGCATCAGACGCCTGGGTGATCGCTTCGCTGACTACCGCGGCTTCTCCCAGTTGCTCATTTTGCAGATAGGCATCCGCGAGCTGTACCTGCCAATCGAGGTTGCCGGGCTCAAGTTTCAACAATGCCTTCCAATGGATGATCGCATCTGCATAACGGCCGAGGTGGATGTACGACTCGGCGACATGTAGTCGCAGCGGGATGTTCGTCGGACTTACCTTCAATGCTTCTTCCAGCGCGTGCAGTGAACTGTCAGCATTCATGGTGTGTGGTCCGGCCGTGTCTGGAGGATTCGTGGAAGCGGAAACAGCATCTTCGCAAAATCCCCGGGTGTTGACAATGTTTTGCGGTACGCGAACAGCGGTATGGAGCCTGCCGGGCATTGTGGAGGCAATTTAGTTGAATGGGTAACGATATGTGACAGCAACTTTGTGGGTATGTCGCCGATTCCGACCTGTGTTTGGCGCTGCACCGCCTCCGCACTGGCGACGGCGCGAACGTTTAGGCGTCTCGAGTGACCACCATCAGAAGAAAAAGTAATGGAGCGCACGTTATGCCGATTCGTTATGGCTAGAAGTTGGAATGTGCCAGACGGCTCGGCGCCGAGCTTGAAGGTTTGCGAAATCACAATAGGCCGTTTCGAGGGGTCCGAACATGCGACAAAGGAAACAAGGTGGTGTTNATACGCGTCAACTAAGGATAGAGAATCTGGAGGGGCGGCGATTGATGGCCGGTGACGTGCTCCCGCTGGCGGATGCGAATTTAGTTGCGGGGTTTTCTGGCGATGTGGAAACTGCGTGGGCGGCAAACGTGACGGCGAACACAACACAACGGACTGCCACAAGGTCGCAGGGGACGAAGGCATCCAGTGTTGAGACCGAGCCGCCGGTGCAGGAGAATGCGACCTACGTGCTCGCGGTGGACCAGAGACTGGCCAATCTCAGTGGCATCCCATCATTCTTTTAAGGGGGAGTCGTCGGAGTGGGGGCGACCGTGTTGCTTTGCTGCGAATTGAGCGGGGNCANNGTCGCTTTTTNGTNNNCNCCGCCGGAANCGGATAGGTTCTTTGCAATNGGGNGTGGGTNCGCCTTCGTGGCTGGCNGGTNGAAACTAGGTGATGTCGGCAATAGGTTTGCCGAAATCGATCTCCAATCGCTTGTGCCCGGGAAGTTCGAGTTTGCGCGCGTCCAGCCCGAGTTGCTGTAACACCGTGGCATGCAGGTCGGTGATGTAATGACGGTTCTCGACGGCGTGAAAGCCAAGTTCATCGGTGGCGCCGTGCGTGATACCTCGGCGAATTCCGCCACCGGCCAGCCAGACACTGAAACCGTAGGGGTGGTGATCGCGTCCATCGGAACGCTCGGCACCTGGCGTCCGGCCAAATTCCGTCCCCCACACGACCAGTGTTTCGTCGAGCATGCCGCGCTGTTTCAGGTCGCGCAGCAGCGCGGCAATGGGTTGGTCGACGGCGTTAATGCGTGTGGAGTGGTTGGATTTCAGTTTGCTGTGCGCGTCCCATCCGTCGTCGTACAACTGGACAAAACGGACGCCTCGCTCGACCAGTCGTCGCGCCGTCAGGCACATCTGGCCAAACGGCTTCGTTGTGGGCTGGTCGAGGCCATAAAGCCGCTCGGTGGCAGCGGTTTCCCGGCTCAGCTGCATGACTTCAGGAACGGCCATCTGCATCCGATAGGCCAGTTCGTAGGATTGAATGCGGGCCCGCAGTGCCGCATCTTCGGGATATGCTACCGGTGTCTGGGCGTTCAAGCGGCGCAGCAAGTCGAGCTGATGTTGACGCTCGGCAATCGTCACATCGGCGCCGGGGGTTCCGAATGGCAATGGGTTTTGCGGGTTGATTCGTAATTGTACGCCAGCATGTTCGGGTCCCAAGTAATCTGCACCATGCGATCCGACGCCACCACAACAGTCACGGGGTGGCTGGCCGAGGGCGATGAATTGAGGCAGGTTGTCGTTGAGCGAGCCGAGCCCATAGTGAACCCAGGAGCCAATCGATGGGCGCAAACCGTCAAAGATATGACGGCCGGTGTGAAACTGAAGCTGCGCGGCGTGATCGTTGTCTGTGGTCCACATCGACCGCACAATGGCCAGGTCGTCCACGCACTCACCCAGATGCTCCCACCAATCGCTGACTTCAATCCCCGCTTGGCCGCGTTTCCTAAAACCGACCTGGAGAGGATAGATTTTGGGCATCAGGTCCCGCGGTACTCCGGCAAAGTCGCGCACGTTGCTGCGGTAATAGGGACTTTCCTTGACCGCCGTACCATAAGGCGACTCGTCAAACGTTTTGCCCGCGTGGACGTTTAACTCCGGCTTGGGGTCGAAACTCTCCATGTGGCTGGTACCGCCGGTCATGAACAACCAGATGACACTCTTCACGTGGGCTGGGAAATGCGGGTGGCGGGTGAGCGGCTGGCCCTCGTTTGCGGTGGTATCTCGTGCCAACATCGCGGACAAAGCGAGTCCTGTCAGCCCCATGCCGCAATCGGCAAGAAAGGTTCGTCGTGGGGTCGGGGCATTGGGCGTTACATGGTGTTTCTTCATCGGAAAGCGTCCCTCACCGGACCGTAACAAATTCGTGATGATTGAAGAGGACATGGATCAGGTTTTCACGCGCACGTTGCGGCGGGTCGGCCGACGGTGCGACCGTCGGTTTTTCGGGGGAAGCAGGAAACGTATTTAGCGCCTTGCCATTGCGAAACAAGTTGGCTGTTTGCCCCAAAAATGTAATACAGGCCGTTTTCTCGTCTGGGGTGGGGGGGCGCGTGAGAATCGTCTCAAATGCAAGTTGAATAAATTCAGCATTGCTGTCGGCCGAGGGGCCGCCCACCTGTGCGGTCAGTTGGCCGGCAAGTTGTCGAGACAGGTCGATGGCCAACCGACCGTTCATCAACGCGAGTGCCTGTTGCGGAATGACACTCACTTGTCGCCGATAGCATTCATCCGGGTTGGCTTGGTCGAACAATGCGAGCATTTGCATTTGGTTATCGGGGGTGGTGCGAAAATAAAGGCTGCGGCGGCGCGTTGTCTGACCTTGGCTCTCCTCGATGTCGGGACCGCCCTGAGTCCAATCCATGGTGTTGGAGACGGCCAGCATACTGTCCCGTACCACCTCGGCTTCGGCTCGACGCGTGTTGGCCCGCCAGAGATAGATATTTTCCGGGTCGATGGTTTGATTCGCCTTCCAGTGAGTGCTTGGCCCGCTGGCCAGACGGTAGGTATTCGACATCACGATCAGTTTATGTAACGGCTTCATGCCCCAGCCACCGGCCACCAGNTGGCCGGCGAGCCANTCAAGCAGNTGGGGATGGGAAGGAAGTTTACCGGAGAGCCCGAAATTGTCGGTTGATGGAACGAGCGCCTCGCCGAAATGTCGCATCCAGATATGGTTGACTGCAACCCGCGCGGTGCGCGGATGATCGGGACGCGTAAGCCAGCGAGCCAGAGCCAGGCGTCGGCCGGTACTTTGCGCCGGGAATGACTTGAGTCGGGTGTATTGTCCATTGGCGTCGGCCACTCGCTGTGCGGCCGCTTCGTGTTTCTTCTTGGCAGCATCCCGCTGCGCACGGTTGGCTTGGCTGTCGGTGACGCGCACTTGCCNCTCTGCGCGAGCCAGTGCCGAGGTGGCTTCGAGTAAGGGGAGGGTCAGTTCCGCCCGGTGCGCCGCGAGGGCGGTGGCGACCGCATCACCAGGATCGACGCCGAGTCGCACGCGTTCGGCATCGATTTGGGCCTGTTGCCATGCCGCTTTTGCGACCGCTGATTGAACAGCCAGGNCTGCCAGCTGAAGTTGATGTTGCGCCGCGAGCAGAGATTCTTTGAGTTCCGGGATGGTGGGGAACAGCGGCGTGATGTGGAGATGGTCGAAATCTGCGGTCCCCTGGTGGACCCAGATGGCAAACTTGCCCTCGCGGCGTGCGACCGGCAGGGTGTATTCAAGTTTCACTTCGCCGTTGAGTCGAATGGTCAACTGCGTTTCGCGGACCTGGAACTCCAGGTCGATCCATTCACCGACTTTGATGGCGGCCGGTTGGATTCCCGCTTTTGGATAAGTCTGCTTGCCGGCGATCCGATGAAACGCTTGGACACTGCCTTGCGGGCGTCCGTCGGCACGTGACGTGTAGACGTCCTGCGAGTCACGTCCTCCATTGATACGGTCAAAGCTGAAGCCCACCGAGCGATAGGTTCCCGGCTTGCGTTTGCGGTAACGGACTTTGGCCGTAAAGTTGCGGGGGTGATTCTGGGTGGTCACCAGCGTGGCGAAGCTGGCAATGTCGGACTCTTGCAGGTAGCCCTCGGAGATCGACCAGGAGCCGCTGGCGACGGTCCATCGTTTTGGATCCAGTTGGTCGAACGATTCCTGGAGAAAGGGTTCGTCGTTGTAAGCCACATCGGCGTTTTCGAGCAGCACGAGCTGCTCTTGCATGCGGGTGATTTCCTGTTTGACGTCATCACGCGCCTTCTTGGCCGCCGCAACGTCCACGTCCGCGGCCCGACGGCTGCGTGCGAGCGCCGATTTGGTGATTTGGGGCATGTAAGCTTCGGGAGGTAGTGGCACCGGTGCGATGTGCAGACCGTCGGTACCCAACGCTGCGGGAACTGCGGGTGACAGTGGATGGTCGGTATCCGGACTTCGATCGTCGCCTCTCTGAAAGAGATAAGTCGCAACGGCGGGGTCCTGATCGTAGGCTCGCGAAAGGCCGTCGCTGAGAACCTGTTCTTTCCCGTTATCGGTCTCCAGCTTCGCCGACGCGCCCATGGGATCCGTCCGAAATCCATGAGGTTCGAAGAACGCGCGAAGTTCGTAATAAGCCTGTTGGGGGAGCGGGTCGTATTTGTGGTCGTGGCAGCGGCAGCACTGAATGGTCATGGCCATCAAGCCGCGGCTGGTCTGTTCGACCGTTTCAAATAACCATGTGTTTTTGTCAAACTTGTACCAGTTGCGCCCTAGGAAACCGGTGGCCGGCAACACGTCGTGATCCAACGGTGCGAGTTCGTCGCCTGCCAGCATTTCGGTGATCATCCGGTCGTACCCTTTATCTTCGTTGAGGGATTGGATGATCCAGTCGCGCCACCTCCAGATGTGTCGTTGACCGTAGCGGATTTCGTTATTGGGTCGACGACCGTACCAGTCACTGTAGCGCCAGACGTCCATCCAATGTCTGCCCCAGCGTTCGCCATATTGGGGACGGGCCAGTAAGTCGTCGACAATGGCTTCGTAAGCGGAGTCGCTCGGGTCGGCCAGGAAACGTTGGAGCGCGTCGCGCGAGGGCGGATAACCCACTAGATCCAGGTACAGTCGTCTGAGCAGCACCTGTGGCGGGGCGGGCGGTTGTGCTTGCAGACCCTGCGCAGCGTGCTTGGTCGCAACAAACGCATCGATGGGGTTGGCGACCCACTCCGAGTTGGGCAGGTTGGGAACCTCTACTGGCGCCAATCGCTGGTATGACCAATACGTTTCCGGATCCGCTTGCGGGCGTTCATTCTGCGGGGCTTTGGCGCCTTGCTCGATCCAACGCCGAATCCGGGCCAAGTTGGCTGCGTTGGGAGGAGTACCTTGACCGTCCGGCGGCATGGTAAATCCTGCGTCGCCGCGCAGCACTTCGACGAGCAAACTGGATTCCGCGTCACCGGCGACAATGGCCGCCCCGCTTTCGCCGCCCGTGAGCATTGCCGAGGCCGTATCAAGACGCAATCCGCCGCTCTGCTTCAAGCCACCGTGACACGACGCGCAATGCTTGAGAAAGATCGGCTTGATGTCACGCACGTAGTCGATCTGCGGCTCCGCAGCGCGACCGTCCGTGAAACCAGAGGCTGCGGCGGCCGCCAGTATCAGGAGAGAGAGGAATACGGATTGGGGGGATCGGTGCATTAGTTGAAGCCTTGCACGGGAAGAATTGCATTATAAGACGATCGTTTGGGAACGAAAAGCAAATCGGTCGAAGCGAGCGGTATGCGAAAGGGAACGCGTGTACGTATGTGCGCACTTAAGCTCGTGGGTTGGTCGGCCGGAGTCATTGTGCGACGTGGCTGGCGGCAGCAGTCAGGGGCCACAGGGTGTCAAATGGCCCGGAGAACGCGCCTCCCGTAATGCAAACCGCTTGGTAAACACCGTTTTGGGGGGGATGCCACAGGAGCCTGGTGACCGGCGATTGGAATTGCGTATACAGGGAACCGCGGCAGCGATTACAATGACGCCGGCAAGAATGCCGTTGTGCGTCCTGACATAGGAGATTGCATGGCACGTCAGACGAGACGTCAGTTCCTGAGAACCAGTGTGATGGCTGGTGGAGCCGGGTTGTCGCTTGGGGATGTGCTGCAGTTGCGCGCTGCCAACGGGGACCCGTCGGTTGCCAAGGATACTGCGGTGATTCAAATCTGGCTTGGTGGTGGCCCCAGTCAGTTCGAGACGTTCGATCCGAAGCCGGATACGTCCGAAGAAATTCGGGGACCTTATTCACCGATTGCCACCCGCTGGCCCGGTGTGTCGTTCTGCGAGATGCTACCCAAAACAGCGCAGATTGCAGACAAGACCGCCATCATCCGCTCGGTGTCCCACACGACCAACGGCCATTTTGTGGGGGCACACTGGTTATCCACCGGCTACATCGGCGAGAACAATCGGGCTTCGCGTCCTTCCGTCGGGTCGGTCGTCTCACATCTCCAATCCGATTCCAAGCGCGCGTTGCCACCTTACGTGTTGATTTCGGAGGAACAGACTCGGAATCCTAACATCGGAGAAGTGATGGGGGCGGGTCATCTCGGCGCTCGTCATGAACCGTTTACGATCCTTCAAGATCCGTTCCAAACTCCCTTTGATGACCAACGACTCCGACGTGATATCGCCTGTTTGAAACTGGCAGACGATGTCACGCTAAGACGAGTCGACGATCGTAAATCGCTGCTGGCGCGGGTCGACAGGTTAGCGCGCGGCATCGATCGCTCGGGGGAAATTGAGGCGGCGGACGAGTTCAATCGGGCGGCGCTGAATATCATCACTTCTGGCAAGGCACGTCAGGCGTTCGACCTGACGCAAGAGTCCGCTGCGACATTAAAACTGTACGGTCAGCATCGGTGGGGCAAGATGGCGTTGCTGGCGCGGAGACTGGTCGAGTCCGGGGTCAGCTTTGTGACGATTAACACCGCACCCGATTCGCTCTGCTGGGATTGGCACTTGAACATTGTGAATGATGACCGCCCGGCGGATGGCAGCCAAGGTCCAAGTCGAGGGATGGATATCTCGGGACCGCCGTTGGACCAAATGATCACCGCACTGGTCACCGATATTTATCAGCGTGGGCTGGATAAGAAAGTGTTGCTGGTCGTGTGGGGTGAATTTGGTCGGACGCCACGCGTGAATAAAACCGGGGGACGTGACCACTGGGGTTCCCTCATGAGTATCCTGATGGCCGGAGGTGGCTTGAAGGTGAATCAGGTGATCGGCAGTTCCAGCAAGAAGGGCGAAGTCCCGACGGATCGGCCGGTCGCTCCCACCGACGTGCTGGCGACGGTGTATCGGCATCTCGGAATAAATACCCGCCAACATACCCTCACTCCTCAGGGTCGCCCCATTCCGATTCTGCCGGACGGCGAGCCGATTCGCGAATTGATCTGACCCAGTTGCTCCATGGTGATACGCGCCTACATCATCGTTGTCTGCATGATCTCTGTCCCGCTCTTGGTCACTCCCACCGAGGGGCAGCAGTTAGGCAGTCTATTTCCGGCGGGCGGTCAGGTCGGCAGTCGTGGAGTCGTGACGTTCACGGTGAAAGGAGTGCAAGGGTTGCGCAGCGCGCGGTGCAGTCATCCGGGTATTTCCTTTGAACATGAAGAAGGAAACCGATTCAACGTGCGCGTACAGGACGACGTACCCGTTGGCTTCTACGACGTGCAGGCGATTGGAGACAATGGCATCACCTCTTCACGGACTTTCTTTGTGACGGGCCGGAAGCACGTCGTCGAAGACCAGCAACAGGAGGGCACGGGGCCGCCCACCATCGTTTCGCTGAACTCGGTCGTCAGTGGAAAAGTAAACAAGGGAGAGACCGATCGTTACCGCTTTGTGGCGAGGCGCGGTGACCCAATCATCATCGAGTGTTGGGCGGAACGAATCGACTCGTCGCTGCGCGGGATTCTCGAACTGCGAGACAGTCAAGGCAACCGGCTGGCGATCAACCGGGGATACTTCGGTGTCGATGCGGCGATTGCGATTCGCATTCCGGCAGATGGTGAATACGTGGTGCAGTTGCACGATCTCGTCTTGGGCGGTGGCGATGACCATTTCTATCGGCTGGATATTGGCACCGGCCCACGGTACCTGTTTGCGGACCCGCCGGTCATTCGCAGAGGTCAAGAGAGCGAGGTGGAATGGTTCGGTTGGAACTTGACGGCGCCGCAGCCGACGGGGACGGCGGAGGAGTCAGCAGCGACCGTGGGGCGGTTACTTGAGCTGCAGTCGACGACGGTACGCATCACGCCCGAAATGACACGCGCCAAGACGACTGCGCTGCGCACCGTGGGCGCACACGCGGTAGAAGCGTTGTCCATGAGGTTGCCGGGTGCCGACGTACCGGCCACGATCACGCTGTCCGACACGCCGGTCATACGGGCAAACCAGCCGCAAACGCCAGAGACGGCGCAACGGGTTGAGGTGCCGGTGGATATCGGCGGACAACTGACGGGTAGCGACGAGCGCCATTGGTATCAAATCACGGCCCGCCGCGGTGAAGTGTTCTACGTCGAAGGGCTGGCGCATCGACTGGGGGCTCCTGTGGATTTGGCAATCAGTATTTTTGATTCCGGCGGGGAGAAAGAACTGGCAACTTTCCACGACGAACTCCGTAACCTGGGTGGGCTACGCTACCCGTCGGCGCATCTGGATCCGCATGGACGGTGGGTGGCCCCGGAAGATGGCAAGTATTTATTTTGTGTCCGCAATCTGATCGGTGGGATATCGGCCGATCCGCGCCGTATCTATCGCATGGGTATCCGCCGG
>NZVR01000201.1 GCA_002701545.1 Blastopirellula sp.
GCCTTGGATTCTGCTGAGATTTGGAGACCAAGCAGCGGTAACGCGGCTTGTTTGTCGCCTAAGGTCAACACCGTTCGACCGGCAGCTTCGGCTGGCCCCTGGGAGGGTTTGCCGAGCAACTGAATGCGGACTTTTTGTGTGATCTGAGCGCCTTGGGTGAGTGTCACCGGATAGGGGATTTCGAGTGGTGTGCAGTACGTCTTGAAGGAGGCGTCGGTCCAATTGCGTTGGTCTTCCATTTCAAACGTGTCGCCTTCGAAAGCAACACGCGCGCGGAGTCCGCGAGTAAGCTCGTGCGTGATCGCTTTCAGGTTTTTTGCTGGCTGGTGCGGTGAAATGAATTGAGGGAAATGCCCCGCTGACTTTTCTCCGTTCACCGTCTCGAGTTCCCAGGGTTTGCCGGCAGCCGCTGGCCCGTGAAGCACACAAAATCCAATACGGTTCTTCTTGAACGTGGAAAATGCCTGGCCATCAAAAGTGAACTCAATCTCACCTTCCGCGTTGCCGGAAATGCGCCCCTGCCAACGAAAGTCAATGTCGGCCTGCTGACAGGCGACGTCGAAGGTGACTACAAAACTGTCGTTTCGTTGTTTGACGATCAGATTGGAGACTTGGGGCGCGATCGTCGCCCAGTTTTCATTGCGAATGGGGGCGTTGATGCCGCGCAAAATCTCGTGGTCGCCGACGCGAATGTACCGCAGGAAGACGTTTTCTGCGTCAAAGCTGGCCGTGACAGGACCAGCCCGTAGCGGAATGAGTTGGGCAGCCCGAGAAGACGCCTGGCCCAGCAGGCAGGTTGTCAGGCTGCAGATGGCAAACAGGACGCGAAGGGTGACGTGACGGGTTGGCATGATCATGAGCCCGATAGCGTAGGAAGGAGGTTGCGAAGCCCTTGGGGAGGGGCACGCGAGGCGGCTAGGAGATGATGTCATGGACCACGTGCCCGGCGACATCGGTCAAGCGGAAGTCGCGGCCGGCGTAGCGATAGGTCAGTCGCTCATGATCCAACCCGAGAAGATGCAGCAGAGTCGCATGCAAATCGTGCATGTGAACTTTGTTCTCGGCGGCGGCCGCACCAAACTCGTCGGTGGCTCCGTACGAATAACCCGATTTCAGGCAGTCTCCGACTAACCAAGTCGTGAACCCACCCGGATTATGGTCGCGGCCGGTGCCATTTTTCTGAGCGTAGGGAGTGCGGCCAAATTCTCCACCCCACCAAACAATCGTATCTTCTAGCAATCCGCGGCGTTTGAGGTCCGACAGTAACCCTGCAATGGGTTTGTCGACCGCACGTGCATGTTGCTCGTGCTTCGGAAGATTCGAATGCTGGTCCCAAGCTGGGTTGGCCGTGTTATCGCCATAGTTGACTTGAATGAAGCGAACTCCCGCTTCGCAGAGCCGACGTGCCATTAAGCACTGACGTCCATACTTGTCTGTTTCCTTTTGCCCAATGCCGTACAGATTCAGCGTGTCTTGACTCTCCTGGGTGAGATCAAGAATGTCTGGCACGTTATTTTGCATGCGCCAGGCAAGTTCGAACGAGTTGATCACCGCAGCCAAATCTGACTCATTCGCTTGGGATGGCAGTTGTGCGCGATTCAGATTTTGCAAAAACTCCAGTTGCCGTTGCTGTTGCTCGGGGCTGAGGTGCGTGTTTTTTAGATTGCGGATGGTCGCTTCTTTTATCGAGCCACCAGCTTTGCCAACGACGGTGCCTTGATAGACCGCGGGTAAAAATGCGTTGCCATAGTTGCGCGGGCCACCGTTTCCACTCGAGGGGCTCAGCGAAACAAAGCCAGGAAGGTTCTCATTCTCTGACCCCAGCCCGTAATTGATCCAGGACCCCAGCGAGGGACGTACGAAATTCGTGGAGCCGCAGTGCAGGAAGAGGGTGGCAGGACCGTGGGCCACGCCCTCGGTGTGCATTGAGTGGATCAAAGTGAGGTCGTCGGTATGCCGCGCCGTCTCAGGGAACAAAGCGGACACGGGGCGCCNCGATTCGCCGTAGCGTTGGAACTCCCAAAGCGATTTCATGACCCGTTGTGCTGTCCCACGCTTGCCCGAATTGGCAATCGCGCGGGCATCGTCAAACGGCATCGATTGGCCATCATGCTTGGCTAAGGCAGGTTTGTAGTCGAATGAGTCGACATGACTGGGCCCACCTTGCATGAACAGGAAAATGATCCGTTTGGCACGTGGCTGCAGATGAGGGCGTTTGGCCGCCGAAGGATGCTGTCCCGGCACCAGCTGAGCAGCACGTTCCGATGCGTTGCCTGGGGANCCGGCGCACAAACTGGCNAGCGCAAGTCCACCAAACCCGCAAGCGGCCTGTTGCAGTGCCGCGCGACGTGTTAACGCAGAGGTTGTCTGATCGCTGTGTCCTGATGTCATGGAATGATTACCTCAGGTATCGAAATTCGATGCTGGCGAACAACGATTGTACCAATTGTGTCCAGGCTTCGTGGGGTTTGCTATCTGCGGTAGCGGCTGTCAAAAAGTTGGCGCTGAGCTCCAATTCATTCGACGTTGGCTGTCGAGACAATGTTGTGAGGTACGCACGCTGGATGCGTGCTTGTTGATCTTGAGCTGGTTCGGCTAACAGTTTGGTGGCCGCGTGTTCCGACTGCTTGCGGACCAACGGATGGTTCATGAAAAACAACGCTTGCGGGGCGACTGTGCTGATATTGCGTCGGCCTGTCACCATACTCGGGTTGGCAAAGTCAAACGCTTCGAAGATTTCCGGCAGGCTATTGCGAAATACCGGAGCGTACACACTGCGCCGCGGTTGGTCGAACGAGAAGCCGTAGTCACTGGACAGGGTTTTCGGGAATGTGCGGCCACCCATGGTGCGGTCGAGCGTTCCGGCCATCAGCAGCATGGCATCACGCAAGCTTTCGGCATCCAGTCGTTGGCGATTCATGTGCGAGAGCAAACGATTTTCGGGATCGTTGGCTGGACTGATGTCGAGAGCCGCCATGCGGTAGGTACGCGACAAGACCAGCTCGCGAATGAGTTGTTTGACAGACCAGTCATGCTGGACGAACTGGCTGGCTAAATATTCCAACAGCTGCGGGTGTGAGGGAGACTCGCCCGTGGTGCCAAAGTTGTCCACGGTTCTGACCAGCCCGCTTCCGAAAAGCCAATGCCAGACCCGATTCACGAAGACTCGCGACGTGAGCGGATGCTGGGGATTGGCCATCCAGCGAGCGAGTTCCAGTCGGCCACTTCCGTCCGTTGGCATGCGAGGAGGTTCGCCGTAGGTGGCGACTTGCAAGACTCCGCGAGGAACGACCGTTCCCAAGTTGTGGACGTTGCCACGAATATGGATCGGCAGGTCGACACCTTTGCTCCCTTCGACGACGGAGATTGCCATCGGAGATGACGGTGCTGCCTTGCGTAACGCGGCTAGTTCGGATTCTTGGGAGGCGAGCTGTTGCTTTAGAGCTTTGCGCTCTTGTGCCGAGGGGCCTTGAGGGGCGTCCTGGGGCGCGTCGGCCTCAGGCGGTTTGCGTGGGGCGATTTTCGGGGTACCGTCCGGGTTCAGCGGGATGAATTGCACGGCGTCGGCAATCACCGAACCACTGGTCCCTGCAGTGCTCACCAGAACGTAGCTTTGGCCAGCGGCTTCAAAGCGGTAAGTGCCGAGTGAGATGAACAGGCCGTCGATCGGCGGCAGTTTGGTTTGGTTGATGTGAACCACTTTTTCGCCTTCGGCGCTGAAGACGGAAATCGGTAAGTCAGGAGGCCGGTTGGATGAGTGGCTGTACGAAAACCGAACTTCATAGCGACCGTCATGAGGCAGTTCGGGGATAAAGGTGATTGTCTTTTTGCCCTTGTTCATTGCCTGGTCGTGGCAGTAGCCGTCGTTCACAAAGCTCTTGACGAACTGCGAGTCTTGCCAGACGCCCACTTTTTTGGCTTGCGTGTCGTCCACGACAATCCCGGGAAGGTCTTTGGCTGCGACAATGTTGCCTGCCGGAGGTGTTTTCTTACCAACTTGTTTCTTTAACGCGGCAATGGACTTTTCGAGTTGGGCGACTTGCTGGCGATGTTGTTTCTGTTGCTGTTGCTGGGCGTCAGAGACAGGCAGCGGTACTTCGACCCACCGCGACACGTTGGCGTGCTTGAGCCCTTGAACGCCCTTTAAAATTCCCCCCATGGCGTAGTAGTCGCTGGTGGGAATGGGATCGAACTTGTGGTCGTGACAACGTGCGCAGGTGACCGTTTGCGCGAGCAATCCGCGTCCAATCACATCAAGCTGCTCGTCGACGTAATCCATTTCCAGTTTGTTTTTATCCTGGTCTTCCAGATTGCTGTTTCCCATGGTGAGAAACGTCGTGGCAATGATGTTCCTTTGGCGGACTTCGAGAGATGTGTCATCCAGCAGGTCGCCGGCTAGTTGCTCGGTGAGAAAACGATCGTACGGTCGGTCGTCATTGAAAGCGTTAATCACGTAATCGCGATAGCGCCACGCTTCGGGTAGCACCAGCCCGCGGAGAGTTACGGATTCCGCAAACCGCACGACGTCCAGCCAGTGTCGCCCCCAACGTTCTCCGAAGTGTGGTGATTCGAGGAGTTCGTCCACCAGACGCTCGTACGCTTGAGGCGATTGGTCTTCGACGAACTGCTGCAATTGTTCCGGCGTCGGTGGCAATCCCAAGAGACTGAAGTACAAACGTCTGGCAATGGCTTCACGATCCGCCTCAGTTGCAGGAGTCAGTTGGCTGGCTTCCAGGCGAGCCAGGATGAAGCGATCGATGTCGTTGACCGGCCACTGCTGCTGTTGCACTGTCGGCACGGTGGGGCGTTTGACGGGACGGTAGGCCCAATGGTTGCGTCCCGCTTCGATGTCGATCTTCCGCGCACGTGTTGCTGGCGCCTTCGCGATGCGAGGATCGGCAGCCCCGGTGCGGACCCACTGCTCAAAGTCGGCGATCACGTTGGCCGGTAGCTTGCCCTTGGGAGGCATTTCAAAGCTGTCATAGCGTAATGCGGCAACCAACAAACTGTTCTCGATATCCCGCGGCACAACGGCTGGTCCGGAATCGCCGCCAGCTAACAGGCCGGCACGGGAGTCAACACGCAGCCCACCCTTCAGGTTTTGGGTGTCTTCCGAATGACATTCGTAACAGTGGGCAATCAGGACAGGTCGGATTTTCTTCTCGAAGAAATCGAGAGCCGCTTGACCCGGGGCATCTTGGGGTGAGGCGGCTGGCTCGCTTGGCTGTTCTGCTGGGGAACCGGGCGGCCGCTCCTGCCCCGGTGTCAGTCCGCAGCATGCCAGACAAGTCAGTGCGATGACTAGTGCACCCCGATACTTCATGCGGTTAACTCTCCTGTCGTTATCGGTCCTGCGAGCCTGTTTGAGGGGGCTCCCAGCGATAATAAATTGCTTTCCCCGTCCGAGCTTGGATTGCTCGTTGGAATGGGGTATTCAAACCAAAAGGGGTTCCTCGAAGGTTCCTGACGTCCGTTTCGGCGGTGGCGCGTTTGAGGGCGGGCTGAAGTTGATCGTTCGCAACCGGTGGCTGCGTGTCCAGAGTGCAGGCAGCACGAATCCGTGCCGCTATTATAGGATACTCCAATCCGGCAATCATCGCGAGTCTGCCAGCCTCATGGCGACCGAGATTGAAGAGGCCATTTGCGGCAGTGATGCGGACGCTAATCGAGTCATCTTGAGCGGCTTTTGGGAGCGCCGAGACAATCCACGGATCATCGGACCGCAAGGCAACGAATCCCATGGCAGCCCAGAAGCGGATGGCGGAGTCAGGGGCGTCCAGGCGGGTCACCAGGGTGTTGATTTCGGAAGCAGGTAAGCACGTTGTGGCAATGCTGCGGATCGGTTACCCAGCAGTCGCTTGCTGTAGATTGGGGTTGCGCGGGTCATTCTGCATCCCCTGGGGATATTTGCCGTTCTGCGCAGCTTTCTTCCACACACTCTCAGGGATTTGTGACATCACTCCGAGCGCTTGGGCGAGATTGAGCGCCTCCAGTGCGATCATTTCCTGGTTGGCCGTACTGAGAATGTCGACGAGTGATTTCATGGCCAGCTTTTTTTCACCCAGCTTATAGAGTGCTTCGGTGGCTGCGATTCGGACTGCCGGGACTGGATCCTTGAGCAGTTGTTTGAGTTGGTCGCGCGCGCCGGCACAAGTGTCTGCGTGAACCGTGCAACCGGTCGCACCCCAGTAGCGAATGACGGGGTGGCCGTGCTGTAGCGCCCGTTGCAGTTCGTCCGCAACATCGGGTTGGTGCTTTCCCGTGAGCAAAGCGGTCTGCAGGATTTTCTCGTAGGGGAACTTGTCGCGGTGCACGTACTGATAAACCGTCCCTTGCTTGGAAATGTTGGCGTACATCGATTCCGGGACCAGCCCCGTGTCACCAATCTCGCGCATCTTGTTCAAGGTGGCGTCACGCATGCGTGCGAGCCGTTGCTGATGTTGAGGATCGTCGGCAAGATTGTTCAGTTCCCACGGGTCGCTCGCCGTGTGATACAGCTCTTCGGCCGGTTGCGGTGTTGTCCAGTAAGACGTCTGAATGCGATTGAGCTTGCCCTCCTGCTTCAGCTTGAATACCGACTGCCAGCCGAGTTGGCCGTGAGGATAGCCGGTGAAGATCCCACGGTGGCGGTGAGGATGAAAGTTGCGGATATAACGGTATTCGCCGTCGGTGACTCCCCGTACAAAGCGGAGCATGCGGGCATCGAAACGTTGTCCAAAGAGAAACACAAACGGTTCCGGTTCCACGGCCGCTTGCCCCGCAAATGCGCGCCCCTGGAATGCTTCAGGGACCTCGAGGCCGGCCAGGCTCAGGACGGTTGCTGGGAAATCGATAAAAGCCACCGGTCGGTCGCTGACCGTTCCCGATTTTGCGGGTGCCAAGTGCGCCCATTTTTCAGGGAAGCTCACGATCAGCGGGACATGGGTGCCGGTATCGTTGATGTATCGTTTGGCTCGCGGCAGAATGCCACCATGATCGGAGTAATAGAAGACGATCGTGTTGTCACGGAGCCCTGCATCATCGAGCTCCTTTAGCCATCTGCCGATCTGTTGGTCCATGGCAGTCACGATGTCCATGTAGGTCACCCAGTCCTGGCGTATTTCAGGTGTCTCCGGGTAATGGGGAGGTAGTTTGACCGAGGCGGGATCGCGGCTGGGCGTTTTGGGAATCAAGCCTTGGTCGCGCGCTTTGGTCTTCTTTTGCTGAAACAAGCTGCTTTCGTGACTGATGGTCGTGTTGAAGACAGCAAAGAACGGCTGGCCTTTGTCGCGGTTTCTCCAGTGAGCGCGTGGACTGCTTTCGTCCCAGTGACTTTTGTCATCGGTGGCGAAGTTATAGTCGGTTTTCGAACGGTTGACGCAATAGTAGCCTGCCTTGCGTAAATACGACGGGTACGTTTGAAACTGTTTCGGCACCGGGTAGCGACTGCGCATGTTGTGTGTGCCCATGCCGCAGGCGTAGCGTCCCAGGATCAGGGTGTTGCGAGCGACTGCACAGACTGCCGTGTTTGCATAAGCGTATCGGTATCGAATACCCGCCGCCGCGAGGTTGTCAATGTTGGGAGTGCGAGCATCCGAGTTGCCGTAGCAACCGACCCAATGATGGCTGTTGTCTTCGCTGGTGACCCAGAGGATGTTCGGGCGATCTTGCTGTTCTGCTCTGGCGGGCGCGACAAGGGAGCCAATCAGTAGGCAGGTCAGGGTGACGAGCGTGGGTAGCTTCAAAGCATTCATGGAATGGAGCTTTCGTGGGTAGTCGATGCGGAAATCGGGAGAACGCCCTGCGAGGTCACAAGCCGTTTCCTGCAATGGTTTTTAAGTGAGTGTGCATGGTGCTCGGTCATGCTGCCGGCAGCCACGTGGATTCAGGGTGAGGTGCATTGTAGAGTTCAAGACGTTGGTGATCATCGCCGGAGCGAAAATTTCCGGCGGTGCTGCCCAACAAGTTTTAACGCGCTGGTTTTTTGCGTGGTCGCTGACCCGTGTTTTGCGGCGTCTGGGAAACAATGTCGATGGTCTCCTGCAAATGCGTGTTCCAGACCTGCTCCAACGCCCGTGCCTGCGCTGGAAACTGGTCAGCCAGGTTTTGGGTTTCGGAACGATCTTTGGATAAATCGTAAAGTTCCCAAGGGCTCTGGTTGGTGGCGACCAATTTCCAGTTTCCTTGTCTGACGGCGCGGTGGCCTTCGTGTCGCCACCAGAGGTAGTCGCGATCGAGATCGGCATCCGCGGCAAAGGTCTTGACCAGACTTCGTCCTGGTAACTCGGGAATCGGTTTCCCTTGCCAGTCCGACGGGCGTGACGCACGGGCCAGTTCCAGGACCGTGGGTGTGATGTCGATGGTATGCCCGGCGGTTCTGCGGAATTCCCCTTGCGCCTGAATGCCTGCCGGCCAGTGGACGATCAGAGGGGTTGCGATCCCTCCCTCGTGGACCCAGGTTTTGTGTTTTCGAAACGGGGTGTTGCAAGCGGTCGAAAAGCCAGGGCCGAGGCAGAGGTAAGACGCGGCACTGCCCAGCGGTGCGGTGCGGTCGTGACCGCCATGACGGACCATGATCTCCGCGCTGGCTCCGTTATCCGACGCAAAAAAGATGACCGTATTTTCGAATGCGTCCATCTTCTGAAGTTGCTCAATCACACGCCCTATCTCCTGGTCGACACGGTCGACCATGGCGGCGTGAATTGCCATCTTGGTGGACTGGAACTGTTTTTGTTGGTCCGTCAATGTGCCCCAGGCGACCGGGTATTTGACCTCGCCGGGGCCCAGTTTTTCGAACGTCTGTGGGAATTCGTAAGGTGGACCTTGCTTGACCTCGACTGCGGATAAGGCAGCGCCCGGAAGCAGATTCATGGCCTGCTGCCGTTCGTAACGGGCTGCCCGGATGGATTCCCATCCCTCCTGGTAGCGACTGCGATATTTCTCGATGTCCTCCGCACGCGCGTGCAGCGGGAAGTGCGGAGCGATGAATGCCAGGTAATGAAAGAAAGGTTTGTCGGCGTGATGCTGCTGGTGATCCGCAAGACACGCGATCGCGTGGTCCGCGGTGGCCGTGGTGCAGTAATAGTCTTCCTGGTCGAAGTCGGCCGGATAAGGCTTGTCGTTCAGTTTGTTCCCTCGATTGCTGAAGAAATCGCCCTGGTTGTTGACGCGCCGCGAGCGATCGAATCCGGCCGTGAGCACGTCGCCATCGATATGCCATTTACCGCTGTGGTAATTGCGATAGCCAACCGGTTTCAGATAGTAAGGCAGCAGCTGAGCCCAAGCTTGACGTCGTCCTCGGCCGCCGCCACCGTGGCCAGGAACCGCGTCGCGATGCACCTGATGAGGATAGTATCCGGTGAGAATCGAGGCGCGTGTCGGCCAACAGCGACCGGTGTTGTAAAACTGAGTGTACCGCAGGCCACGTTGCGCTAAATTGTCGAGATGCGGAGTCTGGATTTCACCGCCGTAGCAGCCTAAATCGGAAAACCCAAGATCGTCGACCAGGATGAACAGAAAGTTAGGACGCTCGGCGGCGGACGCAGCCGATGAGCCGAGCAAGACCAACGGAATCCAGAGCGTGGTGAACAGGTTTCGATACATGGATGTTTTCCGATTCAGATGGACGAGTTAACGCTGGTCGGTCTTGAGGATACGGCAGGACGCGGGCCGATTACTTGCCGCACTCCCAGAGTTGGACGGAGTCAAATACGATGCGACAGTCTGGGCCTCCCTTCCAGGTGAAGCGTGGGCCTAGTTTGTCTTTGGGGTTGAGCGTGGTCACTTTTTCATGCTGGTAGGTTTTGCTGTGACCATTGACGCTGATTCGGATGGTGCCAAGTTTGTATTCGATGACGAGATCAATCCAGTCTTTGAGTTGCAGCTTGGATGCGGGTTCGTTAAAAGCGGGTCCGTCCGGCAGTGTGATACGATGGCCGCCTCCCGGGAGATAGTTGAATTTGATCATGTGGTGGCCGATCTGAAGGATGGGTCGGCCGGTGGAGAGTTCTTTTTTCTCGCACTTGTACCGCAGGTGGCAGACGAACGCTTCCGGGATCCGATTGAGATGGACTACCGGTTCCAGGCCCAAGTGGTGATCGCGTTTGAGCACTTTCATCGCTTCTTCTTTGGAGGTGAATTGAGCCGTTACTGCCAACTTGCCGTCCTTGATTTGCTTGCTCTTTTTGGGGGCGCCCCAACGTTCTCGGTTGAATTCTCCGTCGAAGTTGTCGGCGTAAACGAGCCTTCCGGTCTCGAACAGTTCGGACTGGAAGGTCGGTGGCTCGGTGGCGTTTGCACCTGTCGTGCCAAGCAACATCGCGCACCAAGGCACAACGACAAAACTTGGATGGGATAAGCGTGATAATGCATTGGGGCGGTTCATGGGGTCGCTTTCTGGTTAACTTGGTTTCTGCGTGTCTTTGGGCGAAATGGTCACTGCTGACCATTGCTTGGCGATGCGAAAATTGCCAGCGGTGGATTACTTTTGGTCTCGGGCTTCGCGCTGGACGGATTCTTGGACGTCGGCGCGAAACTGGTCGCGGAATGCGGCGTCGGCATCGATCTCGGAAGCACCATGTTTCAAATAGGGCCGTGGGCGGTCGGTAAATTCACCGCCGGACCATTGGATGTTGGCGAACACAGGTATCTCGCCTTGCCAAGGTGTGTCGACTTTGTTGGGTTGTTCTTTTTGCCCCGGTGTCAGGATCAAACTGGTGGCGAAATCGTAGTTTTTCAGGACTTCGCCTTCCGCAGTGATGAATTGCTCGACCGGTAGCGTGAGGGAATTTCGGCCCGCGACAGGTAGCGGAACCAGTGCGACGTATCGGCGCGGCTTACGACCGGTGTAGCCACGCCAGCGATCCACGTCGATGATGACTGCCAGTGTGTTGTCCGGCTCGGTTGTCGTTACCGACAGTGTTAACGCCGCACCGCGGGGACCGACGAAAGCTGGGTCGTTGATCTTATGGGTTTCGAAATTCCAGTGCTGCCGATTGGTGGCGGCCACGAGTGACCAGTCGCGCCAGCCGTGGTTAAAATCTTCAATCAATCGTTTGCGTTGTTTGTGGGGTTGGACGCCGTTTTCTTCGAGTTGATGGGGAAAGGCTTTGCGGCATTCGCTGGTTACGGTCAACTCGTTCGATGCTTGATATCCGCGGGGCAGCTGCAACGGTTTGTCTGTGTGATAGGTCACATTGGCAAAGACGAATAACGGCTCGCCCAACGCCATCACCGGGCAGGCGGCGGAAAACTGGTTGCCCTCGCGGATGACATCGGCCGATCGCCAGAAACGCGCTCGCGGATCGCGGTCAAAACCGTAATAAACGCGCACGGATTTGAGTTGATGCGGGGTCGACAGGTCAGGCCAGACGGTGAAGCGCGGGACGCCGTCTTCGGTCCGCAGGTGGAGTTGTGATTTCGCCGGCCTGGGAAACTGAAAGGTTCCTTTTAAATGCGTTTCAAACCACCGCACGCGCGCGGCATAGTTGTCAGCGGTGAAGCGATGATTCATGTGCGGAGTGAACGACATCGCGTTGTTCTTTTGCGGGAGTGAACGGAAGCCTTGGATCACTTTTTCCATCGGCGAATTGAAGTCATTGGTTGCTCCCAGAAACATCACAGGACACTGGATCAGGGGCCAGTAGGAACGGCAGTCGAGCGTTTTTTGGTAGAGTTTCAGGTCGGCCTGCATGCGCCGCGCGGAATCGGGTACGCCCGTGATGTCGGTGTAGAGGTAACCGCTGCCGCCAACCGATGGCGAGGCGGCCTTCACACGGGAGTCGATCGCTGTTAATACCGTCAACCGACCTCCCATGCTGTGGCCAGTCAGTCCAATTCGCGAGTCATTGACCTCGGGTTGTGTTTCGAGAAACGTGATCGCACGCCGCGCTGCTGCGGAGTATAGGAGCCAACTGCTATTCCATGGATGAGGGATGGAATAGATGGTACCCTCGTCCGGCGTGACAGCGTTGTGATGCGTGGGAGTCAGGAATCCAGCAGGGATTCCCTGCCAATCGGTGTTGGGGTCGTCTGCTTGATCGATCACCTTCTCGCCCCAGTTGATTGCGATTGCCGCGTAACCTTGCGCGGCCCAGTACAGGACAGATGCCGAACTGGCACGCTGCCCGCCGCCGTGAATCTGGACGATGCCAGGAAGTTGCCTGCCGTCTTTGGGAAAGGCATAGAAGGCGGCGACTCGAGTTTTCTTGCCGCCCCAGATGCCGACGACGTAACGCAGGTGCCGGACTACGATCCCGTCGTGCATCGATTCCCGGATGGTCTCGGTTTCCAGCGGTGCAGCGCGGGGGTCAAATTGTACCCACGTGTCCGTCACCGAGTCGGGGACGTCGGCGGCCAGAATCTGTGAGCCGCAAACGACAAGGAGGAGTAAGGGGATCAGGCGGGGGGATCGCATGGCGGTGTTGCCGTCGGGAGTTCGCTGCATCGTGATGAGATCTGCTGGTGTCGTCTGAAAGGCGGTGGGGATGGGCCGGGACCACAGCGGCTGGGACGCCGTGGCAAGATTCGGTGGAATGAGTGGTTAACGCTGCTTGCCCTCTTTGCGTCGGGCCCGCGTGTCGGCTTGGACGTCGGTGAGATACTTCATGAGCATCTGGTGAAGTTCCTCAGTTTTGGTTTGCATTTGTTGTGACAGGTCGGTGGTCTCACTGAGATCGCGATCGAGATCAAACAGTTCGATCCGATCTTCTTGCCACGTTTTCACGAGTTTGTAATTTTCGTAGCGGATCGCGGAGAGGACTTTGCGGTCGACTCCCTGGTGAAAGACCAGGAAGGGACGCTGGCGTTTGACCGTGCCCCGGCCCCCGTCTGTCAGTACACTTCGGAGCGACCCGCCGTCAATATTGCCGGGTAACGATGGCTTGTAGCCTGCGAGTTCGGCCAAGGTGGGCAGGATGTCGACACCACTGACCGGAACGTGGCTGACCGAGCCAGCTGCGACTCCCGGTCCAACCACGATGAAAGGTACGCGGATTCCTCCTTCGTAAAACGAGTGTTTTCCGTCGCGCAGTGGTGCATTGAGCGCTTCTCCGGCAGCGGGTGCTCGAGGAATGGTGGTCCGCCCACCGTTGTCTGAGAGAAAGATGAGCCAAGTGTTTTCGAGCATCTTCAGCGCGATCAGCTTGTCCAGAATGCGACCGATTCCGGCATCCATGTCGGCCGTCATGGCAGCGAATTCGGGCATCGTGTGCTTGGTTCCGGGAGTCCGTTGCTGAATTCTTTCCAGCGTGCTCTGGTTGTAAAAGATATCCAGATGCACCGCGTAGTGAGAGAGTTGCAGGTAGAACGGCTGCTTGCGGTGATGGTTGCGGGCGATGAAATGCAAGGCCTTGTCAGTGATGGTATCGATCCGCTTGGGGTCCGGCGTGGCCGCTGGTCCGCCGCTGCCCTTACTGCCGCCGGTGCCGTTGCCGGTGTAGCCGTCAGAAAAATCATAGCCCTGCTGGGCCGGAGAAATCTCGTCGTAGCGATGATCCCATTTTCCGAAGTGGGCCGTCACATAACGCTTATCGGCAGCCTCGAGCATCCGTGGAATATTGAGTTGCCGACGATAGGCATTCGTCCAGCCCTTGCGATCCGCGTGGTATTCGTGTCTGGCCGGAAACTGTCCGGTTTGCAAAGCACGCCGTGTGGGGCAACAGGAGGCGGCTGGGGAATAGCCCTGAGTAAACCGCATGCCTAGCTTTGCCAGACGTTCGATATGTGGCGTCTGATAAAAGTCACTGCGCGTTCGTGGGTCGGAGGGTTTGATTTGCACAGACGATCCTACCCAGCTTTGATCGTCTGTCAGGATCACAATGAAATTCGGTTTGTCGGCGGCGCCCACTGCGTTCAGGTGGAGCAACGCCAGTATCCAGGTTGTTAGGAAGGTCTGAAAGGAACGCATGCGAAAGCTCTCGTTGCTTGGTTGCGAATGGCTGATGGACGAGTGTGCGATGCGTCGGCCGAATCGCCACGAGGTAGTCAAGGGTGCGGGGTTATTTCTGCCGTTTGCGTTTCTTTCGTTTTTCCGGCACAGGGCGACTCTTCGTCTGGTGCACGCGGTCATGCAGCTGCTCGATCGTTTTTCGGTGAGAACGGTCACCGGCCAGGTTCTTGTATTCTCTTGGGTCGCTTTCGATGTCGTACAGCTCTGCACTGCCGTCGCCGTAGCGAATGTAGCGCCACCGCTGTCCACTTAAGACGTAGTCGGTGGCGTTGATGTAAGTTTTCACGACCCGATTGGTGGTGATCAGCGGGTCTTGCAATAGCTTGGCCAGCGAGACGCCATCTCGATCAGGTGACGGTAGGCCCGCCAGTTGCGTCAGGGTGGGGTAGAGATCCAAGAGAGATACCGGTTGCTCGCAGATCCGGTTTGTTTGCGTGCCCGGTCCGCAAATGATCAGTGGTACCTGAGTCGAATGCACCCATCCGGATTGCTTGCCCCACGCTTGCTTCTCGCCGAGGTGCCAGCCATGGTCGCTGAACAGGACAATGATGGTGTTGTCTTGATGTGGGCTGCGGTCCACGCAATCCAGGAGCCGCCCGACTTGATGATCGATAAACGAGATGCTTGCCAGATAGGCTTGGACTGCGTGTTTCCATTGCTTGTACTTGGTGACCTGAGCGTGCGTTCCCGCCGTGACTGCGTTCAAGGCACGCTGCTTGCCGGGACTGGGGATGTCGGCGAGGTCATCGGGAATCGTTTCGGGCAAGACGAGTGACTCGAGAGGATACAGGTCAAAGTAAGTTTGCGGTGCGTAGAGGGGGATGTGAGGGCGGTAAAAACCGGCGGCCAGAAAGAATGGTTGGTCGCTGTCATGCGTGGTGATCTTGTCGATGGCCCAGTCGGTAATCTTGCCGTCACCGAAGGCGTTGTCGGGCAAGTCGAACGGTGACCAATCGAATGATTCTCCTTTCGGGTCTTGCGGGCTGCGTTCACTCGGGATGCCATTGAACGGCAAGACGTAACGTTTGCCGGCTGGCCCCTTGGCAATCACGTGTCGAGGCTGGTCGGTGGCCTTGCTGGGGAGCTCCTGTCGTGTGTAAGCGACTTCATCCGAATCAAATGGACTCCACCGCTGACCCGGCAAATAACTGGTCTGGAAGATCGCCTTGGTGACACTCTGTTTGTGGTGAATCTTTCCGGTGCCGTAAGTTGCGTAGCCCTGCTTGGCAAAATACTGTGGCAGCAGGGTGTAAGCTGAGTGGTCAAATGAGTCGCCATTGCCAAAGATCTTCGTCGCGGTTGCTGCGAATCCGGTCAGCACGGCAGTCCGTGACGGTTGACACAGCGGGGTTGTGCAATGGGCATTCGTAAATGCAACGCCCCGTTTGGCGAGTCGGTCCAGGTTGGGTGTTTGGGCCTGAGGATGGCCTTGGAGATATCCCACCCAATTGTTGAGGTCATCGATGCTGATGAACAACACATTGGGTTTTTCGGCAGCAGTGAGGGGGATACACAGACTGGTGATGACTGCATAAATCAGGATTGGCAGGTAGCGGCTCATTCTTCTTGCTCCGGAGGAATGACAGGCGTCAATGTCTGGCCATCTTGGACGGGATAAACGGCACGTCGCGTTTTCAGCTGGTGGGCCATCCCCAGCATCATCTTCCGGAGAACACGCGGTTGTGAGGCAGCGACGTTGTTGGATTCACTTGGGTCGTTGGACAAATCGTAGAGCGCGTAGCTCTGCGGCAGGTACTCATAAATCACCTTCCAGTTACCGTCCCGCCACGTCGTGAAGAAGTTGCTTTGGCCACGACGAGGATGCGGGTAGTGGTTCAGGAATTGATTCCGATGGTGTGGATCCGATTTCCCCGCGAGGAGCTGCGAGAGATCGTGTCCGTCGACGGGGTGAACTGCGGGAACGGGTGCTGCGACCAGCTGCGTGATGGTCGGGAACAGGTCGTAGCAAGCACCGACTTCCTGACGGATGGTGTCGGCGAGAATCGGTAGTCGCTGTTGCCAGGCATGGGTGGCAGCGGGTTTGCCCCACGCCACAATGCAGGGGACACGCATGCCACCCTCCCACTTAGCACCTTTCCGCCCCCGTAACGGCGCACAGGCGGAAATGTCATCCACTGGCCCGAAAGGACAGTCGCCACCGTTGTCTCCCAAGAAGATGAAGAGCGTGTTCTCTGCAACTCCTCGCGCCTCGATGTGATCCATCAGATCGCCGAGCGATTGGTCCATGCCCTCGATGAGCGTGGCATAAGCTTCTGCAGCCCGTGGTTTGCCTTGGTCGCGATAGTGAGCTGCAAAGCGTGGGTCGGAGTGGAACGGCGAATGAACAGCATAGTGCGCCATGTAAAGGAAAAATGGTTGCTTGGCCTCAAGTGCGCTGTCGACTTCAGTTTTCGCTTCCAGCGTCAGTGCTGCGGTCAGAAACGTGTCCGTGCCATGGTACTTGTCCAGGCCTGGTACTGGTCGTGCATGTGGGTTCTTCGAATGGGTTCCGAACCCGTCCTGCCCGTAATACGATCCTGGCGCTCCGATCGCGGAACCGGCAACATTGACATCAAAACCCAGGTTTCGCGGGTCGGCCCCTGTGTGCTTGTCCGGTGCAAAGTGACCTTTGCCAACGTGGATTGTTCGGTATCCGACTTGCTGTAGAAGTTTGGGTAGCGTGATGTCGCGGCTCGTCAGCCCGCTCCAGTTCCACTCGGTGGGGACCTGCTGGCACATGGCCAACGGATATCGCTTGGTGTCGATCAGCCGGTTGTTCTTCCAGGGAAAGATGTAGTCCGTGCAACGATGCCGTGCCGAATTCTGGCCGGACAGGATCGAGATGCGGGTCGGCGAGCAGACATTGTGCGAATAGAAATGACTGAAGCGGACACCTTGTGCCGCCAGACGCTCCATATTCGGCGTGCGATACCAGTCGTTCCAGGGATACCGTTCGGGCTTGCCGTTGGCGTTCACCAGCATCGGCACCGAGGTGTCCATCACCCCCATGTCGTCAACGAGAAACAGCACGATGTTGGGGTGCGACGACTCCGCCGTCATGGCCTGCGTCGCCAGAGACAGCATGATGACGAGTGCGCAGCACAGGATCGATGGTGGCCTCACGCAATGATCTCCTGGACCACGTTCCCTGCGACATCCGTCAGTCGGAAGGGGCGTCCGTGGTGTTGGAAGGTCAGCCGTTCGTGATCGAGTCCCATCAGGTGTAGCATCGTGGCGTGCAGGTCGTTGATGTGGACCCGGCCTTCGACACCGAAGTAGCCAAAGTCGTCGGTGACACCATGCGTGAGCCCGCCTTGCACTCCGCCGCCAGCCAGCCACATCGTGAAACCGTGATGATTGTGTTCCCGTCCGTCGCCGTTTTGGGCGTGCGGAGTACGGCCGAACTCGCCACCCCACAAAACCAGCGTATCATCGAGCAGTCCACGGGCTTTCAGGTCGGTGAGTAGACCGGCAATGGGTTGGTCACTGGTGGCACACAGATTCCTCAAGCCACTGGAGATTTTGTTGTGGTGATCCCAGCCGCCCAGCGAGACCTGAACGAACCGAACACCTGCCTCCGAAAAGCGTCTCGCCAATAAACATTGACGTCCAAAGGTATCCGTTTTCTTTTCGCCAATGCCGTAGAGAGACTTGGTGGCTTGCGATTCGTCAGCGAAATTGACGAGCTTGGGGGTCTCAGTCTGCATTTTGAACGCGAGTTCAAAAGACTCAATCACCCCTTCCATCTGCTGATCTTGTTCCAGTCGCTCTAGTTGTCGGCGATTCATTTTTTGGATCAGGTCAATGCGACGGCGCTGGACGGCCTCGGATACAGAGGCGTCGCTCAGGTGGCGAATCGGGGCTTTGTTCGGTGAAGAATCGACGCTTTGGATCGCCGTCCCTTGATGAATGGCCGGCAGGAAAGCACTGCTGTAGTTGCGTTCGCCCTCTTGGGGAAGAATCGTGATGTAACTTGGCAACTGTTGGTTTTCCGTCCCCAAGCCGTATGACAACCAAGACCCCATGGAGGGAACGACATCGAACAGATTGCCGGTGTGCATCTGGCGAATGGCAACCGGGTGATTGGGGCTGTCCGCTTGGACCGCGCGCAGGACGCACAAGTCGTCCGCATGTTTTGCCGTGTGCGGTAGCAAATCGCTCATATACAAACCGCACTTGCCGGCGTGCTGGAATCCGGAGACTGGCCCGAGCAGTTTTGTGTTGTCCAAGCCCACGGTCGCTTCGGTCGACGGTAGTTTGTAGGGTAAATCGCCACCCGAATTCATTTTGAGTTGTGGCTTGTGATCGAACAGGTCCATCTGAGACGGGCCGCCGGACATGAACAAGAAAATGATGCGTTTGGCTTTGGCTGGAAAGTGGGTCGGTTTGACCGCCAGCGGTGCCGCGTCCACGCTCGCTGCGAGCGGCGAGCCGACGGCGGTTTGCGGCAGCATGGAACTGAGCATGGCGTTCAGCGCGAGTGCACCAAACCCGCAACTCGTTGTGCGAAGAAAATCGCGTCGTGAATTCACTCGTCGTGTGTCCTGTCGGGTCATTGGGGATTTTCCGGTCTGGGGGCTCACTCACGAAAGAGAAAGCCGTTCGAACCAAGTACTGCGTGGCACAGTTGAGTCCACGCCGCCGCGCGATTGCCGTTGAGCTCTTGCGAGCATTGGTCGAGGAAGGTGAGTGCGGATTCCAGTTCGTCGGATGCGGCTGGGCGACTAAGGGTTAACAGATACAGTCGGTTAGCCCGCGCTTTTTCGTCGGTGGGTTCGTCGGTAGCAAGTCGCTCGGACAAATGGACTGCTTGTTGCTTGACAAATGGCGAGTTGAGTAGGAATAGGGCCTGAGTGGCAACCGTGGTCTGCGGCCGCGCTCCGGTGATGTCGTTCGGGTGGGGGAAGTCAAAGATGCTGAGGATTTCGAGTTCTCCTTGCGGACGCTCGCGTTTGAAAGGCAGGTAGACGGTTCTGCGGTTTTTGACGTAGTCGGGAATCTTGTTTCCCCAGGTGGGTGGATTCACATTGCCGCCGGCCCCGCGGATATTGCCTTGCATTTCAAGTCCCAGTGACGGTCCGCCGCGGCTGGGGTCGAGTTTCCCGCTGGCCGAGAGCATGGCGTCACGCATCGACTCCGCTGTCAGTCGTCGTCGTGGCATCTGCCACAGGAGTCGGTTGTCGGGGTCTGCCTCCGCGGCGGTGGCGTTGTGTGCTGATGCCATTTGATAGGTGCGCGACAACACCATGCGACGCACGGTCTTTTTGAGCGACCAGCGGTCATCCTCACGCAAACGCTCGGCCAGGAAATCAAGCAGTTGGGGGTGACTTGGCACGTCTCCGTGAACACCGAAGTAATCCACGGTGCGTACCAGCCCTGTGCCAAAGAGATGGTGCCAGATGCGATTCACAAGCACCCGTGAAGTGAGTGGGTTCTTGGCATCCGTCAGCCATTGAGCCAACTGCAGGCGGCCGCTGACGCCGGGGGGAATCGCATAAGGTGTCGCGGTGGGAACGGCCGAAAGAAAACCTCGCGGAACAATCTCACCGAGATTCTGGAAGTCGCCGCGACGATAGATCGGGCTGTCGGACGGTTGTTCCTGCTCGCTGATGGCCAGTGCATGTTGAGGGGTATCTTGCTTTTGCAGCTGAGCGATCTTGCGGGCCACCCCCCGGAGACGCTTGTCGACGGAGATCGCTTTCGCATGAGCTTGTTGCTCGTCCGGAGTGGTCGGCTTGGCATTGGCAAGGTTACTGGCCTGCCCGCCAAAAAATTGAACTGCGAAATTACCGTTGCCGAGATCCACGGCATGCGAGTGGTTCAGTCCGCCGGCTTGCCAGCCCGGAACGACGGCTTTGGCAAACACCACCAGTTGCGTGTTCGCTTGTGTCCCCATGATCGGACCGCGTTTCAACGCGGCAAAATTCTCGGTGAACAGCGTTTGAGGGCCGCTGGTGATCTTGACGTCATCGATCGCCCCACCAAATTTCGAATTCCCCGGCTGGGCGGCGGTGATGCGAATGCGAATCTTTCCGGAGCCATCGCCCTGGTACGTGAAGCGGACCGGTTGCAACTGCTGAGCGTCTTTCGCTCCGGACCACGGACCGGGTAGGTGCCGAAAGCCAGCGAGCACACTTCCGTTGTCCCGCAACAGGTCGATCTGCAGGCCATCGGTGGCGGTCGTTTGTTGTGCCGCCGCAGACCACACGCTGGGGCCCGCCTGAAAACTCAGTTCGTATTGCTGGCCTTGCTCGTTGGCGGCAATCGGCTTCTCCAACGTCAGCACATTGGCGTCGGTGCTACCGGGGAGCTGCAGCAGCAGGGCCGTGCGTTGTATTTGTAATGCTTGATGTTCGGCTTGCAGTTGCTTCAAGACCATGTCGCGTTCCGCACGCGAGGCTGCGGAGGTCGGTTGTTCCGGAAGGCGCACTTCGTTGATGACGCTCCATACGCCCGGACCGTCGTAACTGGTCGTCCGCGAGCTGCGGAAAATGCCTGCCAAGGCGTAGTAATCCGCCGTCGGCACCGGATCAAATTTGTGGTCATGGCAGCGGGCACAGGAGATCGTCTGAGCAAGAAACGTGCGGCCGATGCGGTCAATCTGGTGATCGATCACATCCGCCTCCAACTGCTGCTTGATGTAGTTTTGCAGCGTCCAGGGACCGATCGCTAGAAAGCCTGTGGCAATCAGTTGCTCGCGGCGTTGGATGCCATCGGCAGATGGCAACAAGTCGCCCGCGATTTGCTCGTGAATGAACCGATCCAGCGGTTTGTCCCCGTTTAACGCAGCGATCACGTAGTCTCGATAACGCCAGGCATCTCGGATCAGCACATTCCCCGTGATGTCTGCCAGGTCGGCGTAGCACGAAAGATCAAACCAATGCCGCGCCCAGTGATCACCAAACCCAGGTGATGCCAGCAGCCGATCGACCACGTGCTCGTAAGCACGGTCGGAAGAGTCGCCGAGAAACGCTTCGATTTCCTCCGGCGTCGGTGGTAATCCGGTAAGGTCCAGCGTCACACGCCGCAGCAACGTGTAGCGATCGGCGGGGCCGCTCGGACGCAGTTCTGCTGTTTCGAGTCGCTTCAAAATAAAGGCATCCAGATCATCTCGCGGCCAGGTGGTCTCCTGAACCTCCGGAACAGCGGGCTTGATGATTGGCTGCAACGCCCAAAGTTTCGCAGGATCTCGCTGGGGAGCCTTCGATACCCGGGGATCCGGAGCACCTATCGTGATCCATTTTTCCAGCAACGCGATTTCGGCCGCCGGCAACTGCTTGTCCGGAGGCATCTCATACCCGTCGTACCGAACAGCTGCCATCAATAGACTCTGGTCAGGTTTGCCAGGAATAACCGCCGGCCCTTCCCCGCCACCTTTTTCCCAGCCTGCGCGTGAATCCAANACCAATCCCCCCTTTGCCTTGCCAGAGGCATGGCTGTGGCAGCCAAAGCAACGGCGTTGGAGCAAGGGTGCGATTTGCTCTTCAAAAAACGTCACGCCGCGACTCGCATCCGCCGGAGTNTTGACGTCGTCCGCGGTCACCGCGCACGGCATACCGGCAGCGGCAAGCAACACCAAGGTNGTCAGGTGGCGGCAAGTCATCGCAGGTCGGGTCATGAGCAATTCTCTTCGGGACGCTGCTGAAGCATCGAGGGGGGCTTTCGCATTTCGTCGAGTAGACTGTTGTACGCAGTGCGAATGTGCTGTCGCATCTCGTGCTCGGCGGCCTCNGGGTCGCCCGCTGCCAGCGCCGAATAAATACGCGCGTGGGACTCGTTGGCATCCGCACGGCGGTTTTGAGACCAACGGATTTTGTCCAGATGAGGCCTGATTTCCAGTAGCAGTATTTTTAACAAAGAGGTCATTACCGCGTTGCCAGACAGACGGCCGATCTCAAGGTGAAAGGCGACATCCAGCTCAGCATACTCCGCAGACTCGACCTCCAGCGGAATGGCAGCCATGTCAGCCAGGATCTTTCGCAGTCGAAAGAGTTCGGATAACTCACGCCGCTGCGCCGCGCGGGCGACCAGCGTGAGCTCCAGTACCTCGCGTGTGTCCAAGATGTGAAAGAGATTCTGATCCGACTGTTGTACCCACTGACCGTAGCTGTGCTCGAAAGATGCGGCGAGCGCATCCGGTGACGAAGTGACGCTTTCCGATTGTACAATCGCTCCCACCCGTGGCAGCACGCGAACAAACCCTTTCCCCTGCGCATCCAGCAGCGCATCGCGAACCGTCCCCGCTTTGACCCCAAAGCGGATCGCCAACTCGCGTATGGAGGGAAGACGGTCCCCCGGTTGGAGACCCTCGTTCATGATCAATGCACCGAGCTGGTCAACGACGTCAGCCGTATCCAGTGCGCCTGTCGTGCCATTTGCCATCGTGGGTGGATTCCTGGAGTGACGAACCTGCCGCTGGTTTCTGATGATCAGCAAGCTTTCCTGATTATCAGCGTTGATCAGCGGGATGTCAAGCAATGGGGTCCGGAGGGGCGGCGGACTTCTGCGACCGGGAAATCTGGGAAGATTTTGGGAGTGAAATGCTCCGATGANNAGCCGATGACAAGGATAGCCTGATTTGGGTCGGTCCACGAGTCGCCCGCTGCTGCGTGTTGGCGTAGCGGTGAATGCAACTCAACGTGGAACCGGAATTGGATTAAACTGTGAGCACCCTCCGACGATTTGGGATTGGCAACAGAAGGAAACGGCCATGCGAACTCCCCTGCCACGACGCAGCTTTTTAACGGGCTCCGGTGTCGCGATTGCGCTGCCGATGTTGGAAGCGATGACTCCGGTGGGCCGCGCCGCGGCGAAGCCGGCGCGCCCGACCAAGCGTTTTGTCTGTCTTTCGAACAATTACGGTGTCTACCGCAAGGCGTTTTTTGCCCGCTCGGACCAGCCGGGTGCGGAATATGACATGCCCGAGACGTTGACGCCTTTAGAGCGTCATCGCGAGCATCTGACGCTGTTTTCAAATCTTGACCATGGGAACACGATTGGCCATCAAGGTGTGCCGGTGTTGCTCAGTGGGGTGCGACCACATTTGGCCGTCCATTATCCCGAGGGCAATGTNAGTGTGGATCAGAAGATCGCCGAGTTTGTCGGCGCGGCAACCCGTTTCCCTTCGCTGACCCTCAAGGTGAACGAGTCCAATTTTGTCAGCTTTACTCGGACGGGAGTGCAGGTTCCAGCGATTGATTTGCGAAGCATGTATCGCGCGTTGTTTTTGGCAGATCCGCAAGACAAGCGGGCTTCGGCTGCGGAGCGATTTCAACGGCAGAACAGCATTTTGGATGTCGTTCGAGAGAAGGCCAAGTTGGTGAACCAGCAGTTAGGCAAGCAGGACCAGCGAAAGTTTGCCGAGTATCTTGAGGCAGTTCGTTCNCTGGAAAAGAAAATCGAGCAACAGCAACCTTGGTTGGACCGTCCCAAGCCGACTACCGACCTCAAAGAACCTCAGCCGGGTAAGGGAACCGAGGCCGATTTACGGACGATGGTGGAACTGATTGCACTTGCCATCCAAACCGACTCGACCCGGGCGATCACTTTGTCGTCGGGCTTTGCCAACGGCGACTTTGGACTCCAGGGTGGCTACCATGGTTTCTCGCATCACGGCGAGCGCGAGGATCACATTGCCGCCTTGAAGTTGATTGAACGGAACAAGATGACGCAAATGGCGCATCTGCTTGATTTACTGAAGGCTCAAGAAGACCCGCTCAACGGCGGTACGCTGTTGGATCACACCACGGTACTGTGGGGCTGTGGGATGGCGACCGGACCGCACTCCACGAAGAACTTGCCGCTGATTCTCGCTGGAGGTGGTTTCGAGCACGGCGAGCACAAAGTGTACTCAGCGGACGACACTCAGCGTGTGCCGGCGGCCAACCTCTTGCTGTCGATCTTACAGAACCATGGCCTGGAGCTCGATCGGTTTGGCACCAGCACCGGGTCGTTGACCAATCTTCAGTGGAGTTAANGCGACGTGCGAATCCGTCTGTTCGTGTCGGTGATCTGGCTGATGTGCGCCGTCGGTTACGGCGCGTCACCTCTGGATGACGTGCGCCCTTTCCTGAAGCAGCATTGTGAGCAATGTCACGGAGCGGAAAAGCAAGAGAACGAAAAGCGATTCGATGACCTGGGCGTGGACCTGACGCAAGTCGAAACGTTGCAGCTGTGGCAGGGAGTGCTCGATCAATTGAATCGGGGCGAAATGCCACCTGCCGATCGTCCGCAACCGAAGGCGAGTGAGATTGGTCAGGTCGTCAAGATTTTGACGCGAGAACTCAAAGCCGCTTACGCGCAGCATCGCAGCACCGGAGCGCGAACGGTGGTCCGCCGATTGAACCGTTTTGAGTTGCGGAACACGATCCGCGATCTGCTGTACCTGCAGGATCCCGAGATGCGGATTGGCAATGTGGCGCGTTTGATCGACAACAACGGTAACGGCAGCGTCGAGAACACGAGTACGGATCCGTTTCGGGCGTTTCCTCAAGACGAGGAAGAGGGCGGGTTTGACAACATCGGTCAGCGTCTGGTGATGTCCGACTTCTTGTTGCGTTTGCTGTTCGATGCGGCAGAAGAAAGTCTCGCTTTGGCGACGGAAACAGGACCTCGACCCAAAGTCGAAACGCGTCGATTCGCGGGACATATCCAAAAACAGGTGCGTGGCGACTTGGAAAAACTGGCTCGCGAACGCCACGCGGATTTCGATACCTACTATCGTCGTGAAACGATTACCCCCGACGCGTTGCGGGGAGGCGTGGGGGTGTCGGGACGCTATCGCTTGACGGTGGAGGTTTCGGGCCACAACCAGCGGCATCCGTGGGGCGAGCTGATCACGGCCGATCAGAGTCAGCCGTTGCAGCTATTTCTGAGGCTCTACAAGACACGCACCCGCAATGACCACATCCCTCTCAAATTGTGGGAGGTGCCTGGCGATGGACGCAAACGGACGTTCACCACAGAAACTTGGATCGATGCACGTTGGCTGCCGCAATGGATCTGGGAAAATGGTCCCACCGACCGCGAGGCACGAAGTGACTTGTTGGTACAGAAATTCCTGGTCGACAAGTACCGTCAACCACCGGATCGGAAATCGATCCCGGATAAAAAAGTTTATGACGCAGCACGCAAGGCGTGGGCGCAAGCGATGACGCAGGTTGCGATGGAGCATTATCAGGGGCCTTATCTGCGNGTGCATCGTGTGACGCTCGAACCGCTACTCGACGCATGGCCTCCTCNGAGTCACACCGCGNTGTATGGCGAGGGAGAATTTCACGAAGATCAGATCGAGCCATTGCTGTTGCGATTCGCCCAACGCGCCTATCGCCGGCCAGTGGCGGCCGACGAATTGGCTCCGGTGGTCAAGCTTGTGCGGTCGCGTTTACAGGCCGACCCGGAACCGGTGCCGAGTGTGATTCAAAACTTGACCTACCGAGCGTATCAAGGGTCGTGGACGAAGTTACCTGATTTTGATCAGCTGAAACCGGAACGCCAGGGTGCGGTTGCAGACGGTCTGGTGGATATTCGCTTGGCCCAAAGGGACGAGCATTTCGGTGTGGTGTTCACAGGCAAGTTGCAGGTGGAGCAAGCGGCGAAATACGAATTTCAAATGGCTTCGGATGATGGCGCACGATTGCTGGTGGGCGGTCGTAAGGTGATCGAACACGACGGCTTGCACGGCGCTTCGCTCCGCAAAGGTACGGTGCAGTTGGACGTCGGCGTGCACCCGGTTCGCATCGAGTACTTTGCTTACGGGAAACCGAATAGTTTTCGTGCGTCTTGGAGTGGTCCTGGATTTCGCGACGCGCCGTTGTCAGTGACCTCGGCCAAGGGCCAGCCCCCGGTGGACGTTGATGCCCACACGGCCCAGGCGATTCAGGCGATGCAAGTGGGTTACACCGCGATCTTGTGCTCGCCCGAATTTCTGTATCTGCGCGAGCAAGGTGATCAACTGCAGCCCTTTGAGATCGCCTCACGACTCAGCTATTTTCTCTGGTCTTCGATGCCCGATGCGGAACTGTTTGCCTTGGCAGAGTCCGGCAAACTGGCGGATGCTCGCGTCCTGCGACAGCAGGTCAATCGGATGCTGGATGATCCCCGATCGGTTGCATTCACTCGGCATTTTACCGAGCGTTGGCTGCGACTGGACAAGTTGGCAGAAAGTCCTCCCGAATTGAATGGCCCGTTTCGGATCTATTGGGATCGTCGCATGGAGCCTCAGATTATCGCTCAGACAGATGCCTACTTTGCGGATCTGGTGCGGCGCAACGGGCCGTTGCGGGAGTTAATCGATTCTGACTACACCTTCATGAATGAGTCGATTGCCGACGTGTTCTACGGGCGCAAGGATGTGCGTGGAGAAGCGTTGCGGAAGGTGTCCGTTCAGGATCGCCGGCGTGGCGGTATGTTAACGCAGCCGGCGGTGATGACTGCGACCGCCAATGGGGTCGATACGTCGCCGGTAGTGCGCGGCGTTTGGTTACTGGAAAACATCTTGGGTACGCCCCCGCCGCCACCCCCGCCGGATGTCGAACCGATCCCGCCCGATTTGCGCAATGCCAAGACCATTCGCGAACAATTGGAAATTCATCGTACGCAAGAGGCTTGCAGTCAATGTCACCGAAAAATTGACCCACTCGGTTTTGCCTTTGAAAATTTTGATCCGATCGGTCGTTGGCGAGAGCGTTATCCGAAGTCGGGGGTGATCGACGCTTCGGCGGTCATGGCAGACGGTACGCAAGTCGAGGATATCGTGGCGCTCAAGCAAACGCTGTTGACGCGTGAAGACGATGTCGCGCGTTGTCTGACGAAGAAGCTTCTGGCATACGGCAGCGGACGCTTGCTCGAACCTACCGACCGTGGCGAGGTGGACCGGATTGTGGCCGAACTGCAGGCACGCTCGGGGGGCATCCGTGATCTGATTCAACTGGTCGTGCTGAGCGAGGTCTTCTTGCGGAAGTGAATGTGTGACGGTGATCTCCGCCATTCTCAATCGACCTACCTCCGCACTGCAAAGATGTCAGCTGACTTATCTCCAGCGTGGCGCGATTGACATCGATGTGGCGATGCACCAGCATGCGCAGTACGCTGCGACGTTGCGGCAATGTGGCGTCAACGTCGAATTGCTGGAATGCAATCAACACTTTCCCGATGGTGTCTTTGTCGAAGACACGGCCGTGGTACTGGACGAAGTGGCGGTCATCTGTTCGATGGGAAGTGCGAGTCGTCGCGGTGAGTCTGATGCAATCGGCGACAGCGTGACTCGCTGGCGGTCGGATGTGCGTTGGATCAAACTGCCTGCCCAGCTCGAGGGAGGGGATGTTTTACGGGTGGGAAGAACCTCGTTTGTGGGGGAAAGTCCCCGCACCAACCGAGCCGGAATTGCGGCATTGGCAGCCATCGTGGAACCCTGTGGCTATCAAGTCCAGCGGGTGCGAGTGCACGGATGTTTGCATTTGAAGACGGGGGTTACGGCGTTGGATGACGACACGTTCCTTTGCAATCGCGACTGGATCGATGAATCGGCTTTTGCCAATCACCGGCGGATTGCCGTGGATCCTCGCGAGCCGTGGAGTGCCAATGTTCTGCGGGTAGGTGAGCGTTTGATTGTGAATGAGGCGCACCCCCGCATGGCCGATCGACTCGATGCGATGGGATACGATTGTCAGCGGGTCGATATCTCCGAATTTGGCAAGGCCGAGGCCGGCTTGACGTGCCTCAGCCTCCTGTTGGTGACATCGTCATGAGTGTTGACGTGTCAGCGTCACGGTTACCGTGCGGCACCGGAGACGTGGCACTGGTCGAGGCGGTGGCCATCTTGCTGGTGACATCCGACGCGCGACGTCGCTTGCTCCGGACCGAGAAAAGGTTAACGCCTCGGAAATTCAACGGTTGATGTCTTGAGCCTGAAAGGAACGACAAGATGAACACCGCGTTGCAAGACCAGTCGATCGTGATTGCGGGTGGCAGTGGCTTCCTGGGTGTATCCCTGGCCCAGCATTTGTCCGATGCCGGTGCGTCGGTGACGATCCTGTCGCGCCGTCCACCGCGAAACGCAGGGCCATGGAAGCATGTTGCGTGGGACGGACGCACGGTGGGCGAATGGCAAGAATGCCTGGATGGCGCGTTTGGCTTGGTTAATCTCGCTGGTCGAAGTGTGAATTGCATCAAGTCACCAGACCATCAAGACGAGATCTTGCGCTCCCGTGTCGAGTCGACGCGCGTGTTAGGAGAAGCTTTGCGCAGTGTTGCTGCGCCGCCGTCGGTGTGGGCCCAGATGAGCACGGCGCACATCTATGGAGATCCACCTCGGTTGGAATGTCACGAAGACTCGCCTTTTGGCTATGGGCTCGCACCGTTTGTGGGGCAAGCTTGGGAAGAAGCACTCCGCGAGGCGCTGCTTCCCTCCCAACGTCATGTCATTCTTCGCACCGGATTTGTGTTAGGGCGCGATCGAGGGTCCGGAGGCGGCGCTCTGCAGACCTTGGCCCGTTTGACACGTTGGGGACTGGGAGGAAAAGTGGGCAGCGGCCAGCAGGGGATGAGTTGGATTCATGAAGTCGATATGAACCGGTTGTTCGAACGGGCGTTGACGGATGCGACCATGAGTGGGCCTTACATTGCTTCGGGGCCAAACCCGACTGCCCAGGTCGATTTCATGCGTGATCTGCGGCGGGTGTTAGGTGTGCCTGTTGGGCTTCCTGCCACGACCTGGATGGTGCGGTTGGGTGCGCACTTCTTGATGCGCACAGATCCCGAACTGGTCTTGTATGGTCGGTATGTGGTCTCCAAGCGTTTAGCGGAAGAAGGTTTTCAATTCCGCTTCCCGCAACTGCCACAAGCACTCGACGACCTGTTGCGATGAGTTTGTCGGCGGGGCACACCACCCTTCGCATTGCACTTGGATACCGAACGCCCGTTTGCCTCTGCGTTGGATGTCCCAATCGATCCGAACGGCCCGCGGATCGGACGGTCGTGTTGGTGCGCATCCGGCATGATTGCTGGTTGGCATATCGGGGCTAGCGGTGATCGTTGCTTGCTTTAAGGACGCCGTTTCGCCACAAATCGCGGACCGACAATCGCGAATCGATCTGACCAGAAACAGGCTCGAAGCGTCCGTCGGTGCGAGACTTCAAGAACAGCAGGTAGTTGGGAGGGATCTGGAGTGACACCTGTTTCTGCGGAAGCGAGCGGAGCTGTTGTTGCTTGGTGTTCTGGCGGGGCTGTGCGGGAACGCGTTCGACGCGGAGTCGAATGGGGGTGGCTGGATTGAGAAAGGTGGCGAACTGTGGACCATTTTCTAAGGCCAGTTTGATATTTGCAGGGTACTGGAAATGTACCAGTTGGACGTTTTTGCAAGGCTGCCCCTTGAGAACCGTCATGACAGAGAATTTCGTGTGGACCGCCTGGAATTTGACTTGCCAGCCAGATGCTTCTTCGCCCCACGGTTCATCGGATGGCGCCGAGGATACGGCTTGGGCGATGACAACCAAATCCGCCTCCGCAAACAGGCGTTGATAAGGCCAGTCTTCCACTTTGCGAGCCAACGCTGCTTGGCCAGTACTCAGTTGGATGACGCATGAGGTGAGAACTCCGAGGACGAGGGGTCGCATGAAAATTCTCCGATCTTTGTGTCAGTACGATTGGTTCAGCAAGTTGCGCAACGAATCCGGTTCTTTTCTGTGACGTGGTGATTTTACAAGAAGTTCCCGGTGTTGGACATTCTTGAGGAGGGCAACGCGTCATCGCTCGAGGACCGTTGAGTGCACTCTATGGTCCCCGTATCTCGCCTTCGCCCTCGTGCGGGAGCCAGGTTGAGGAACCACGGGTGCCTCCCGGTTGTCGGCGCAAGCTTGCTTGCGACGTCAGCGAGGAACTGACTCAGCACGACGTGCGAGACGTTGGTTGCCGAGGCATGTGGGTTGCCAGTAAAGCTGCCGTACCGCCAGCTGCTGGTTGGTCAGAATTGGCAGGGAACCCGCAGCTCTCCGCCTGCGTTGGCGGTTTAGATGACCCCGGTTTGTTTGCCGGCTCGCCCCATCACTTCGAGCGCGAAATCGATGTCTTCGGGCGAGTGAATGGCCGAGACACAGGTGCGAAGTCGCGGGGCATCCATGGGGACTGCAGGGTAGCAGACGGGAATGACCAGGAGCCCTTCTGCGCGGCAGAGTTGCGTCATGGCAAGTGTGATATCGTTGGTCTTGGTCATCACCGGGACGATCGGTGTGACACTTTTCGCGGTGTCGAAACCGAGCGCTTTCAGCCCCGCCAGGAATTGGTCCTGATTGGCCTTCAGTTTGGCCACCAACTCGGGATGTTGTTCCAAAACGTCCAGAGCGGCAATGGCGACACTCGCTTGCCCGGAAGGCAGAGCGCCGCTGAAGATATAGCCCCGCGCATGATGGCGTAGATAGGTGACGATTTCCTCTTTGCCCGCTACGAAACCACCGCAACCGGCAAGCGTTTTGGAGAGTGTCCCCATCTTGACGTCAATCACATCATCATCCAAGTCAAAGTGCTCTTGGATACCATGACCGGTCTTGCCGAGCACACCCAGGCTGTGTGCCTCGTCGACCATTAGCAACGCGTTATATTTTTTGCACAATTCGATCACGGGAGGCAAGTTAATGATGTCACCGTCCATGCTGAACACGGCATCGACGACGACCAGTGTGCGACGTCCGTCGCTGAGCTCCAATTTTTCGGCAAGCGAGTCGATGTTGTTGTGCTCGAACTCGTAGAACTCGGCCCCTGACATTTTGCAGCCGTCGATGATACTGGCGTGATTCCAGACGTCGCCGATAACACAGTTGCCCGGTCCGACCAGGGCAGAAATGGTTGCCAGGTTGGTGACAAAACCGCTGCTATAGACGATCGCCGCTTCGGACCGCATGAATTTGGCCAGGCGTGCCTCAAGCTCCATGTGAACGGTGGTCGTTCCGGCCAGTAGTCGGACGCCGTGGTGCCCCGTGCCAAACTTCTCGATGGCGGCGATCGCGGTATCCTTCAGGTGCGGATGCCCAAGCAAGCCCAGGTACTCGTACGAGCCGAGCATCAACATCCGCTTGCCTTCAATCACGACCCAAGCGTCATCGTGATCGGAAATCACAGGTTCGAAGAAATAAAGATCTTGCTCTTTGAGATTGTTCACTCGCCGATTTAATCGTGCGTAGTGTTCCAGGGGATTCTCGTTTGCGACCAGAGGGTCTGAGGCGGCGTCCAGAACAGTGGGTGCTGGCGCCGCGCCATTGTTTCGCGCCTTATTGGGGCGCAGGCGGTCGACGTAGGCAGCTAATTCGTTGATGGTTTCCAGTTCATAGACTTCTTCCGGAATCAGCGTCTTGTTCGTGTCCGTCTCGATGTTCGCGGTGATTTCTGCGACACCCATGGAATCGACGCCCATGTCAAACAGGGAGTCATCGTAGTCAATCGACTCAATGTCGTTGCCAGGTTGTTGCCGTAGCCAATGCAGAATGTGCCCATGGATGAGCTCCTGCGTCTTTACCGATGATGTTGTTGACGTGGGGCCTGGCATGCTTTCCTCGGTAAATGTGTTTCCTGAAAGGCGATTGGGTCTCGTCAGGTGAATGCACCTCTGCGGGGGACAGCGGGCAAGTGGGGTGGTGTTGTTGGGTTCTGTCGATTGTGCGGTCTACAGCCCAGATTAACGAGACAACATCCCATTTCAGGTTGCGGCTGGTGTTTTGCCTATTTTAACACGCGGTTCGTTTTGGCCGTCTCCTGAGCCCTTGGGGGCCGGAAACGACCGTTGTGAGAGGCGATGTGCTGTCACGCGCTCGCACTGTCTGTTTCAGCAATCGGTTAGAATCCACCGCAACTTGCGTTCGTTTAGGAAGTCGCGTTGTCCCCCTTGGGAGACTTTCTCCGCAGAGTCTTCCGGCTTGGCTTATCGGGGAAACCCCACTCCCTCCGCGATGCGTGTCGGGGGGGAGTTTCAGGAGCGTCGCAGGTTCGGCGTTGGCCCCGTCGGCGGGGAACATGGGGGTTACCGCAAGAGCTCAGATTTCCCAGCCAGCCCGATACGCCCGTCGTAGATATTCGTTGGCAGGCGGGTGGTTTGTGAACTTGAGGTTCTGGGCATCCCAGTTGAGGGCCATACGGGTCAAGTCATCGCGCAGTTGAGACCGTAGGGCGACGTTGCCGAGCAGGACGGTTTCTGTCATCGGACCGGCCCAGTCGAAATTCGATCCGGCGGGAGGACCGCCTTTGCAGGCCGCCAGCCACTCCGCATGATGGCCAGCCGATCGCGGCAATCGTTTCGGTGGTTGACCATATTGTTGGGCACGCGCTTGCGGGTAGATCTTCCAACGATTCCAGTCCGACATGAGGACTGCGTCGTCGTCGCCCACCAGTAAAAGACCATTGGTTCCTATGACGTCACCCGGTTCCAATGCCGCGGGGCGAGGTGGCCGGAGGCCTCCGTCGTACCAGACTAACTTTAAGGGTGCCATTTGGTCTCGCGCGGGAAAGCGATAGGTGATCATCGATCCCACCGGAAAGGTTTCTTGGTTGACCCGTGTAGACGAGGCCTCCACACTGCTGGGAGCGCCCAGTCGCAAGGCTCGGAACACGGGGTCAAAGTAATGACACGCGATGTCTCCCAGGGCGCCGGTGCCGAAGTCCCACCAGCCGCGCCACTTAAACGGCAGGTAAGCCGAGTGATAGGGGCGTTCCGGTGCGGGGCCCAGCCAGAGGTCCCACTTCAATGTGTTGGGTACGGATGGTTGATCGGTCGGACGATTTACGCCTTGCGGCCAGTACTCACCGAAAAGCCCGCGCGACGGTCGGTCTGTCCAGATGTGAGCTTCGCGAATTTGTCCGATCGCGTTATCCAATACGTACTCCTGGATGACGCGTGTTTGTTCACTGGCCTGGGCCTGGTTGCCCATCTGAGTCGCGACACCCGCCCGACGTGCCGCGTTGGTCAGTTCCCGAGCTTCCCACACTGAATGTGTCAGCGGTTTTTCGCAGTACACATGTTTGCCGCGTTGAATCGCAGCCATGGAGGCGTGAAAGTGGTGATGGTCGGGCGTGCCCACAATCACTGCATCAATTTGCGAGTCCATTTTTTCCAGCATCTGGCGATAATCATGGAACCGCGTCGCTTGTGGAAAGCGTTGGAACATACCGGCGGCGCGAGTGGCATCCACGTCACATAACGCCACGATGTTTTCCGAAGCGACCGATTGAATGTCGCCGGCAGCCCGACCCCCTGCTCCGATGGAAGCAATATTGAGCTTTTCGTTGGCGGCATAGGTCCGAGCGGAGCCCGATTGCAGAATCGTGAAGGTGGCAGCCGCACTCCCAGCGGTACGGAGGAAGCGACGACGGTTGATGGCGGGCATCATGAAATCTTCCTTTGACTTTTTGACAGAACAGCGACGACCAGACTCGGCTCGCAAACGCATCAGGCAAGGATCGGTCGGACCACCTGACCGTGGACGTCGGTCAAGCGATAATCTCGACCTTGAAAGCGATAGGTCAGTTTCTCGTGATCGAAACCGAGCAGATGCATGATGGTGGCTTGGAGGTCGTGGATGTGGACTTTGTCACGAGCCACACTGAAGCCGAGTTCGTCGGATTCTCCGTGAGCGAAACCACCTTTGACACCGCCGCCTGCCATCCACATCGAGTAACAATCAGGAAAGTGATCGCGCCCCAGGACTTTGCCGCCAGCAGTGCGTCCTTCGCGAAATGGAGTCCGACCGAACTCGCCACCGCAGATGATCAGCGTTTCGTCCAGCAACCCGCGCTGTCGGAGATCTTTGATCAGTGCAGCAATCGGGCGATCCATGGTGGCGCATTTATTGGTCAAGCCATCGCGAATGTCCTCGCGCGGGTTGGTGCCGTGGAAGTCCCAGCCCCAGTCGAACAATTGCACATACCGAACGCCTTGTTCGACGAGTCGACGGGCCAGCAGGCAATTGTTTGCAAAGCTCGAGGCGCCTGGTTTGGCGCCGTAGGTATCCAAGGTGGCTTGGGATTCGCGTTGGATATCCATCACTTCGGGAACTGCAGTCTGCATGCGGAACGCGAGTTCGTACTGCTCGATCCGCGTGCGTGTTTCAGGATGTCCCAAATCCCCGGCTTGCAACTCATTCAGTTCGCGCAGCGTATCGAGACTCATGCGGCGTACGTTGCGTTCCATCCCCCGTGGATCCGAAGCGTACAGCACAGGGTCACCCTGNGAGCGGCANTGGACCCCCTGGTACACGGAAGGCAAGAATCCACTGCCAAACGAGTTCTTGCCACCGTTCGGCTGCACTCCGCTGGAGATCAGGACCACGAAGCCGGGCAGATTCGCATTTTCGGAACCCAGTCCATAGGTTGCCCACGCGCCGAGTGACGGCCGACCGGAACGGGGAGACCCGGTATAGACCAGCAATTCTGCGGGAGCATGATTGAATTGGTCTGTGTTCATCGAGCGGATGACACACATTTCGTCCGCGACCTCGTGCAGATGAGGGATCGCATCGGACAGCACCAGACCCGATTTCCCGCGGGGAGCAAACGTCCGGGGAGTCCCCAGCAGTTTGGGGGTGCCTGACGTGAACGCAAAACGCTTGCCTTGAAGAAATTCCTGAGGGCATTCTTCACCGTTGTGCTTGACCAGTTCCGGTTTGTAATCGTAAAGGTCCAGGTGCGGTGGCGAACCGGTCAGGTGCAAGTAAATGACGCGTTTCGCCTTCGCGGCGAAATGCGGTTTCTTGGGGGCCAGCATGCCTGTGGGCTGCGGCGCAGTGTGCGCGTCGTCGGCCAGCAGGGAAGATAAGGCCAGTGCGCCGACGCCGGCAGACGAATCACGTAAGAAGTGACGACGGGTCTGACGTGTCAATTGATCCAGATGGGGTAGCACTTGTTTTCTCCAAGGTCGTGTCATGACGTGCCTGCGACGCTTGGAACCCGCTGAGGTCGGGCTCCNCGCTGGGCGACGTTTAACGTTTCATAATCATCTCGTCGGTGTTCAGCAGCACATTGGCCACGACCGTCAAGGCCGCCAGGCGAATGACGTCTGCGTTCTCCGGAACCGGTCCGAGGGGATCGGTGGCTAAGGTTTTGGCTTGCTCGGGAGTTTCACTGAGACGTTGGTAAGTGTTCTCGTAAAGTCGACTGAGTGCCGCTAACTCCCGCTCGGTAGGCGGCCGCGAGAGGCAGCGGCGGAAGCCTAGCTGAAGCACGTCTTTCGATTGCTTGCCGGATTCTGCCATCTTCCGCGCCAGAGCTTGTGCCGTTTCGATATAAACCGGGTCGTTCAGCGTCACCAACGCTTGCAGAGGTGTGTTAGTGCGGTCGCGGCGGAGAGTGCAGACCTCACGATTCGGCGCATCGAAGGCAACCATGGAAGGGTATGGATTCGAACGCCGCCAGGTGGTGTAGAGTCCGCGCCGCCGACTGTCTTCACCAGCGCTGGTCTTCCAGTCGATGCCGCCGCCGAACGCAGCGTTCAGGCCGATCGACGGTTGCGGCGGTTTGACGGGAGGGCCGTACATTTTGGAACTCAATAGTCCCGAAACGAACAACGCCTGATCGCGTATCATTTCTGCCGACAAGCGAAAGCGGGGGCCGCGTGCCAAGAGGCGATTGTCTGGATCGTTCTCATAGGCTTGCGCGGTGACGCGCGAGGATTGTTGGTAGGCAGCCGACGTTACCATCTGGCGAATCAGATGCTTGGTATCCCAGCCACTCTGCACGAGTTCCGTTGCCAGCCAATCGAGTAACTCCGGATGACTGGGAAGTTCGCCTTGAGAGCCAAATTCTTCGCTGGTGCGCACAATGCCGACACCAAAAATCGCTTCCCAGTAGCGGTTGGCGATCACCCGTGCAGTGAGTGGATTGTCGTCAGCGACCAGCCACTTGGCGAGTGCCAGACGATCCGGATTTTCTGGGGCGGCATGGAATGCGGCTGGTAAACCCGCGGTCACTTCGGCGCCTTGGTCGAGAAAGTTACCGCGTCGTTGGATGTGTGTTTTTCGTTTCCGGTTAGCGGCCAGTTCACGAAGAACCGGCACGGTGGTCATCGGTTTGATGTCGGCTAATTCTTTCTTGGCCGTCGCCAGTCGCTGGGCGTTGGCGATTCCCGTGTGATAGGCGATGAGCGTCGCCGTTTGCTGCTCGGTGCGTTTCGCNGTCGGGGTCTGTAACGCGGCCAAGACGTCGGCGGGGAACTTACCGTAGGTTCCTGCCGATGGATCTTCTGTCACTGCCAGACGGAAATGCGCCAAGGTATGTTTGGCGTGCTGCGACAACTGTTCGATGCGTACTGCGAGTGTGCTGCCGGGGGGGACTTCGACCGGGGAAGACGTGACGAGCGTCAAGGTATGCGGTTTTCCGAAGTGAGGCGCGATCGCCCAGCCTTCGGCGTTCGGTTTGTTGGTCGCGAGTACCTTGGCTGCTTCAAACCCTGACTGCGCCGCGTCTGCTTGAGCCAACGTAAACTGGACTCCGACCGCGCCGCTGGGAGAATACGTGCCGCTGGGGTTGGGAGCTTGTGCCACGGTTTCCTGCCATACGACGCTCCGGTTGGCATCGAGCAGAGAAATGCGAAAGTTACTGAGCCGGGTGTGTAAGTTGTTGTCTGTGCGATTCCACAGGGTGATNCGATCGACCGGCCCGGCAGTTTTCAAGTCGACTTCCCACCACGGATTGGCTTCCGTTCCTGTGTGCGTGGTGGTGCCTTTTTGATAGTCACCGTTGGTGTTGCCATCGATTGCCAGTTTGGCCGGTCCGCCAAAGGCGGTGCTGCTTTGAGTGGCGCTGCCNTGAGGAGCAATGTTTTGGTCGTCGCGAAAGACCTGAACCTCAGCCAGGGAGAGGATTTGATTGTTACCNAGATTTTCGATGCGCAGGAATTGTCCGGCCGGCCGTGCGCCCTCGGGTCGTTGGAGTTCCGCTTGGATTCGCGTGATGACAAAGTTGCCATTGGCATGCCCCGGACCTTGNTTGGCAACCGTTTTATGTGGCAAAGCTTCTAGTCGCAACGCGGTGAGATGTTTCAGGTCTCCCAGGTTGAGCTGCACCGTGTAGACGTCGGTTGCTGCCGCTTCGAGTGCGGTCACCGTGCCGTCCGGATGAATGCTGGCTGCTAACCCCGATTTCCGAGTGGCTTGGGTGGGTTGCGCGGTGTGCCAGTGAGGAGCGTCCGGCAACTTGGATTCCCACGTTTGCAGGGCAGTCCGTCGTGCTGGTGTGGGGGTGGTNTCNGCGGACTCCANCTGGGNGATTTCCTGTTGCAAATGAGTGCGGCGCTGTTGCTGCTCCGGTGCCCAGACTTCGTGCAANGGGCTTTCATTGCGACGGTCTGCGTCTTCGGTGTTATTCAAGATCGCGAAGAAGCGAAAGTATTCCTCTTGTGAAATCGGGTCGTATTTGTGGTTGTGGCATTGGCTGCAGTTGATGGTCGTGCCCATCCACACCGCCATGGTCGTGTTCACGCGATCGACCACCGCCACGTTGCGGAACTCCTCGTCGTTCGTGCCGCCCTCGTTGTTCGTCAAGGTATTGCGGTGAAAGGCCGTTGCTACCAGTTGTTCGTCTGTGGGATTCGGCAGCAGGTCGCCCGCGATTTGTTCCACTGTGAACTGGTCGAAGGGTTTGTTGGCGTTCAAAGAACGAATGACGTAGTCACGGTACGCCCAAATGGTGCGCGGTGGGTCGTCGGCGTAGCCCGCCGAGTCGGCGTAACGCGCCAGGTCGAGCCACTTGCGCGCCCAGTGCTCGCCAAACGTCTCTTTCTTCAACAAGCGGTCAACCAGTTTCTCATAGGCACGTGGGTCGTCGTCTTGGACGAATTGATCCACCTCGTCGAGAGTCGGGGGAAGGCCGGTCAAATCCAACGATAGACGGCGGACCAAAGCATAGCGATCTGCTGCGTCTGCCGGTTGCAGACCCGCTTGTTGAAGCCGACGGTACAGGAAGGAGTCAATCGGATGTTGAGACCAGACAGGATGAGCGACTTGAGGGACTGCAGGGCGTTGTGGTGGGATGTAAGACCAATGGCGCGCGTAAGGAGCCCCTTGGGCCACCCACCGTGTCAATTGCTCGACTTCCTGCGGTGTTAAATTACGGCCGCTATCGTGGGGTGGCATCCGCAGATCGTTGTCTTCGGTGGTGATCCGCCGAATCAACTCACTCTTCTCGGGGTGTTGTGGAACGATGGCGGGTGCGCCCGAATCACCTGAGCTCAAAGCCCCCTCGCGTGTATCGAGACGCAAGCCACTCTGCCGTTCACTGGTGTCCGGGCCATGGCATGTAAAGCACTTGTTGGACAGGATCGTGCGAATGTCGCGATTGAAATCGACCTTCGGTTCGGCGGCACGAGCGGGGGTCCATGCGAACGCGATGGTGACGGTCAACGCACTGTAAACCAAAGCAGCGAAACGAGTGGGCATGAGACTGTCGGCGGGGAGTGAGAGGAAAGGGGCGGTTGACGTACGACATACGTCAATCCTGAACGCTACCACATTGTCGTCGGTCTCGCCAAGTCTGTCAAAATGGTGTCCCCCCAGCGGATGCTCCAGCCGGCTGTGAAAAATCGCCACAGTTGCGATATTCGGTGCTTGTTTTGGAGGTTCGTCAGTGGAATCACGATGTGGCGAGACACGTTGTGTGGTATGCCCGCCCAGAAAGACGGAATCAGAAAAATGGGGCGAGGGACGGTCCGCTGGTGAAGTGTGAGTACTCGGATCAGGAAGGACTGGCTGGCTCCGTATCCAGCTCCTTTTCAGTGTTTGCCAGCAAGGCAGCTTCTTGGATCAGCGTCAAGAGCTGCTCGCACGCTTCCAAGTCGATGTTGCCTTGGGCAACGGCGCGATCGGTCAACGATGTTAGCCAGCGGTGACCATGCTCCGCAGCGAGTTGTTCCAGGGCCTCGGGGGGATCGGCGAGGGCGGCTCGCATCCAAAGATGATCGACCAGCCAGGCCGGCACGCCTTGCGCATGGGCGAGACGCTCGACCGTGTCGCGAGTCCCATGCTCGACGCTTGAGTTCTGGGCGACTTGCCGGGACAGCCACATGATGCCCTCGAATTGGCTGACAGGGAGGTCGGCTTTGAAGTCGGCGAGATTATTGTATGAGGAATCAGCGGAGGTTTCGGAAACGCGTTGTAGCCATGATTGCGCTTCGTGCGAATGGAAGGGATACCAGGCGGCCAGCACCCAATCTTGCGATCCGTCATTCAGGACCGTGTCACAGGACTCACATGCGTGTCGCGTGGGATGAGTATCCGGGCGGAAGCAGCCGGGGCAATGCGCCGAATAGAGCGCTGCTTCATGGCATGGTTGGACTCCGTGTGAGCGAATCAAGAGCGCCAGTACGCGTTGTTTCTGGATCGGGTCGAGTGTTTGGATTTCGCGGGCGGCATTGCTGAGATGGGTTTGCGCCGCCCAGCGAAGTTCCACGAGCGCGTAATCGGTTTCGTCGGTGGTGACAAAACCACGTACTTGGCTTGCCGTCAGCTCGCAGGCGCCGAAGTACCTGCGTTCGCCAATTTCCAGGCCGCGTTGATAGGCCAGGTCGAATGCGCGACACAGATCGGCTGTTGCCAATTTCAGCAGCGGCTCGGTCGCGCCTTGCCGATCGGCTGATGCTTTGCGGAAAAAGATCACTGACATACGATCTGCGATGTGGTGCAGGTTGCTCTCAAAGGCGTTTTGAGTTTGCCCGTGATGTGCTACTTCCGGCTGGATGACGGTTTGCGGAACCCAGTCGGCGGCTTCCACCATGTCGGTGAGTACCCAGTCGTCATGCCCACTTCGCAATAAGATGCCACAGCCGTCGCAGGCAGCGGTTGGCGGTGTCGCAATGCGCGCCTGGCAAGCAGGACAAGCCCCTTCGATCAAGCCGGGCTGGTCGGTGGTTTGGGCGCCGTGTTGTCGCACGAAGGTCCAATATTGGGAACAGACTGCCGAAGATGATGGGCGCGGTGCGTCTGGTTCTGCCACGCGACTCACCCGGTAACGCACGCACCGGGCGGTGAACTTGACGGTCAGCGCGTCGAATTGGGGCCACGCGTGNGCTTCGACTAACTGCGATTGGCCGATGTGGGTGGCTTCGAGGGGCGTCTCCGTCTCAGCCAGTGAATTGCCCTGCTCCGGTTGCTCTGAGAGCTGGAACGTGAGGCACTCGGCGAGTCCGTCCGAAACGAAGTGTCGGATGGCGGTGAGGTCTCGTTGCTGCCAGGCACGTTGCACCTGCAAAAAGGCGTCGTCTGCACGGGCGAGAAACTCGGTGAGCTCAAACTGGGGGTCGGCAACCGAAGCGGGTTGGGATGGCTGATGGCGAATCGCCTGAGCTGGGGCCAACGACGCTGCTGCTGCGGCCGCCGGATCCTGAGCTGGTTGGTGCGACCGCTGCCGACGCGACGCCACGAGACGGAACAGAATGGCAGTGGCAGCGAGCAACACCAACAGCCCCACCCCTCCGATCACCGGCGATGTCAGCCATGATACGAACTCGGGCCGCTGCACATCGATTCCCAAGACCGACCAGGATGGGGGCAGCTGTGAGGCGCTCCCAGGGCTGAGGAGGAGGAATGCGACGATGAACATGCAAGCGAGTGTCGGCTTGATCCAATCAGCCATCGAGCAATGATCTCTCAACGATGTATGAGCGAGGTGAAAATCAGGGTGGTTGCCAGCATGGCACACGCCGAGGCGGCACTTAACGCAACGTTCCCATGCAGTTCGACCTCGTCGTCATGCCGCACCCAGGCGACCAGTAGTCGGGTCGCGACGGCTTGCAAAGCGAGCAGGCCGCAGATGCCCACACAGGCCAGCAGTCCGGTACGCACCAGTTCGGCTACCAAGGGAGCGGAGCCGGCGTGCACCAAGCTCGCTCGGGCCACCAAGCCAAGGCAGACTAACCAGCCACTCAAGCTGATTCCGACTGCGAGGTTGTCGTCGTGTTCGATCAAANCGTGTACGTCATGCCGCGCTACGCTGGTGTATGCGAACGCGCCGACGACCAGTGTGACTTGTCCNGCGAACCAGTAAATGACGGTGTCCAGTAAGCCATANGACCAATTGATACTGAGTCCCGTGGAAGCACCATTCAAAGTCAAGCCACAGGCAATGCAACTGGCCGCCACGCAGAGTCCCACCCCCAGGTTCTTGTCGTCGCAAATCTCTTTGCGAATGGAGAAGCGTCGCAGGATTACGAACTCGCACGTCCACAGTGCGAGTTGCATGAGCACGATCACCAGCAGGCCCTCGGTCAACAGTTTCGCCAGCATCACCCACAGGCTGGTGCCGCTGCGCGTTGTCACGGCCCCCAGCAGAGCCAAGGCGATGCCGAACAGGTAGCCTCCGTGAGCCACGCCCACGGCAGGGTTCTCGGTGTCGATCAAGTCGTGCTGAGGACGAAACTTACTGATGCGCAGGAAACAGAAACGAGCCGCTGCGAGCACGACGAGACATGTGAGCAAGGCTGGGACGCCATCGAGTATTTGCAGCCATGTCGAGTAGACAACCGACCAATCCATGATGTTTCCGAGAAGAGGATGGATGGTGAAAACGAGGGGAATCTGCTTTTGCTGAAGATGCGTGACGGCGAGGTCTTATTCCATGCGTGAACTTTTTCCGCGTACTCGCCCGACAGAAATCGTGCTCATGCTCTGGGACTCTGACGAATCCACCTCCTGATCACTGACCACAACATCGTCCGTTGCGTTCGCGAGCACGACGGCGTCGCGTAAGGACCGTTTCAGCCAGGTGTTTTCTTCGCCCTCCAGCACGTGCCCTGCGGTGATGTGCGCGGCATAGATTTGAGCCGCTGCTTGGATGATCGCACTCTCGGTTGTCGAGAGGTTGACGTAAGATTTTTTCATCGACATCGACTCCGGATCCAATGGGAGAGGCGTTGCTCAGCCAAGTGACAGCGTGTCAGATTGTACACCAAGTCGCTGGGACGTGTAATGGAGAAGTGGATGGAGTGCGCCGCAAAATCAGCTTGTTGCGACGTGCTTTGCGGTCGCGTCGATCCGTGCCATACTAAGCGTCAGGCCAGCTGCGTTTTGTGGCGGTTCAGCGTCTGGGTTCGGTTAATGGTCTCTTGAACGGGATGTGCGATTCACGATGAAAGTTGCTCAAGTTGTTTGCGTGTTGGGATGGATGTTGTGCGCCGTGAGCTTGGCGGTGGCTGAGCCGGCGCCGCCGGTGCCATTGATTTTTGATACGGATATCGGCAACGACTGTGACGACGTGCTGGCATTGGGCATGATCCATGCATTGCAGACACGTGGCGAATGTGAATTGTTGGCGGTGACCATTACGAAAGATCATCCACTGGCGGCCCGATTCACGGACGCGGTGAATACG
>NZVR01000202.1 GCA_002701545.1 Blastopirellula sp.
TGGGTGCTTCTTCTTTCGATTGAAGGGAAAATACGGAGCCAGTGCGGGGGACCTCTGGCGACTTCGGAGTCAGATTCGTCATTCTAGCAGTTGCCGAGACAGGATGCGCCACGCGCGGATGATTCTTGCAACGGACCCGGGTGATGTCGAGACGTTGATGCGGTGTGTTGGGCCTAACGTGGTGTGCTGGACCTGACGCGGTACGCTGGTCCAGTGCGATCCGTTTGTCACCCTGCGGCTGCGTGGGCAACGCGGTTTTATTTGCGGGTCAGGATGACTTGATGCGGCCCCTGAGTTTTGTTGCCAAACACGACATCGACAGAAAGTTGAAGTTGACCGGCGGGAAGGGTCAGCTTTGCGAAATGTCCGCGACGCTTGTTTGCGGTGATTTCGATTTCCTGACGCACGTTTCCGGCTGTCACCGTCGCTTTGCCGGCTGGGTGAGACCCTGCAAAGATCAGTTCGATATCGTAATCGCCAGCATCTTGTGCTTCGAGCAGCCAGAAGCCACTGGAGTCGCGCGCCCACGGTCGACCGGTAACATGTCGCCAGTCTTGGCGGGTCAATACCGAGCGGGGCTCATGCTCGGTGCCGATGAGAATGCGAGGCGGGGCGTAGTTGTCTGGACGAGTCGAACTGACGTCGGCGAACCAGTCTTCGTAACTCTTTTTGAGGCGTTGGAAGACAGCTGGATGTTGAGCGGCAACATCGTTTTGCTGGCGTGGGTCTTTGCCCAAATGATACAGTTGGAGGTTCGGCTCGCCAGAGAAAGTCTCTTTGCCGAAGCCGCTGGGGTGAACTAACTTCCAGGGATCAGCATGGAGCGAAAAGTGGTGGAATTTTTGCGGGACATTGCCGCGGTGACTTTGGAGGACTACCTGCCGGGGTGGCCAAGTGGCATCGGTTTCGGTTAACAAGGGTAGAAAGCTGCGACCGTCGAGCTTGTGATCCGCTGGTAACGCGACGTCGCACGCATCGAGAATCGTGGGCAGCACATCGATGTGTGCACAGAGGGTATCGTTCGTCTTGCGAGCAGCGATTTGGGCCGGCCAATGGACGATCAAGGGCGAGCGGATTCCGCCATCGTCGACATGGGATTTCATGCCGCGCATGTTGCCGACGTAACGCATCGTATTGGGACCGTTATCGTTCAGATACATGACAATCGTATTTTCTCGCACACCCAAAGAATCCAGCTTCTTGAGTAGTCGGCCGACGTTTTCGTCAATGTTGGTGATCATCGCCGCAATGCGTGCCAGTTTGTCTGATTCGGCTTTCAGTCGTTCGGGACGAATGTTTTGGTTGATCAGAATCGGCTTGAAGTCCACCTTCAGGTACTCTTGGTAGAGGTCTTCTGGCACGTCGTGAAATGGACCATGGGGCGCGTTGGTGGCAATGTACGTGAAAAAGTTCTGCTTGCCGCTGACGGACGATTCGATGAACTGCATGGCGGCATCAAAATAGATGTCGGTACAGTAGCCCTGCATGGGCGTTTCGACGCCGTTTTTCATGAGGGTCGGGTTGGTGTATTTGCCCTCCGCGCCGATCGGGTCGGACGGTTGTCCAATGCCGCCACCACGGTGGACCAGGCAGTCCTGAAAACCCTGGTCCATGGGACGCAAAGGGTAATTGTCGCCAAGGTGCCATTTGCCGTAGATGCCGGTGCGATAGCCCGCGTCACGAAGAAATTCAGCGATTGTGATTTCACGGGTGTCCATCATGGCGCGGCCGATATACGTATCGATACAACGGGTGCGATAGTTGTATCGGCCTGTCATCAGGCTGGCTCGTGTTGGAGCACACACCGGGCTGACGTAAAACTTGCTGAGCAGCCCACTCTGAGCGAACATGGCGTCGAGTTCGGGAGTGCGGATCACATCGTTGCCCAGAAATCCATAGTCACCCCCTCCCTGGTCGTCGCTCATGATCACGACGACGTTGGGGCGTTGGGCGTGGCCAAGCCGGGTGATGCCCATGCAGACTAAGGTGACAAGAATCAAAGCAGATAGTGGCGTAGAAAGGCGCGTCATCGTCATGTGAGATAGGTTGCAAAAAAAGAAGGTCGTGAAATAGTGGTCGGATTCACCAACGGGCAAGCTGCTGCCGGGTGCGAATACGTTACCACACGGAAATCCTCGGGAGTGTCTGGCCGCTGGTGTTTGGCACCCGAACCTGTGGTCTCATCTTACCAAGACTTGCGCCGCCTCGACACGCTACGGCGAATCTGCCCGGGTAACCTACCTGCTGCATACGCTCTCCCGGGGAACCGCTTGCTGCAATCCGCAGGGGATCTGCTGGGAGCAGCACACCGGTGCGCCACGAAAGCGTAAGGTGAGGCGGGAAAAGTGCCAGCGATGAGGTTCTGAAACGAGTGACGAGCACGTGAGCCAGCATTAAACTATGACTGCGATGTTCCAGCTGACGCGTCGACGAGCCCCGAGCCCCGAGTCATCGTGTGCTCTGCGTGGCGACCCAACATCAAGCCAGCAAACGGTCAGGCTAGGAAATGGTTTGGTGCCCACTGTAGCTTGCCAATCACAAAAAGGATGATCAGATGCGGTATGTTGTCATGATTTTTGCGTTGGGGATCATTTCCGAGAGTACCGCCCTGGCGGATCCCAACGCCGATGCCCAAGTCAAAAAAGTGCTGGCCGCCGCGGGGGGGCGCGAGCAACTGTTGACACGCTTCCGGATGCAAGAGCGTTTTAATTCGGGGACCGAACGCAAGTCCCCGGGAACGCTGCGGACATCTGTCATTGAGTCACCGAAATTCTGGTGGGTCGGCACCAGAGAACGCGGCAAAGAACCGGCTAAAGTAACGACGTGGGCCTGGACGCTCGGGATTCTCACTCATGACGATTCCCAGATCGCCGTGATTCCTGACGTCACGGAAAACGACATGCCATTGGCGGGGTTGCGCGTGACCGGCTCGGTTGACCCGCCGCTGGACATGTACTTTGATAAAACCACCCAACGTCTCGTTCGCATGGATTGGAGTAACGACATCTATGTGTTTGGCGAATACCGCGANTATGACGGGACGGTGTACCCAGTGAAATGCACCATGTACAAGCGAAAAACGAGGAAGCCTTGGTTTCATCATGAAATCATCAAAATGGAACGGCTCGCTGAGCTTCCGGAGAACCTTAAGCGTTGACGACAACCGAAGGCACGGCTGCTGGTCGAGGTAGACCCACCGGTATCCCTTATATTGACGAGCCGCGGTCGTAACTGCACGGGGAATGGCAGCAGGCGTTGTTGTCACGCTGCGTGAAACAAGAGTAAGCTGCGCATTGCGTGATGCATGGAAGGTGAAAACTGATTGGATGATTGTGAAGACTCGACGTGGAGAGGCACCGAGATGAAGAGATGGGTCTGGCTCATGACGCTGGCTCCCTTGGCTACCCTGTCTGCGGTGGCTTTGGCAGACGATGCGACTTCGGTGGAACTCAGGTTAGGAGTGGAACGCGCGCTGCCGGTTGTCGGTCAACCTTGCCGATTGTGGATTGCGACTGAGGACGGTAAGCGTCCACCCCAAGGTTCCGATTACGCGATCGCGTTCCGTATCGTGGCGGAGCAAACGCATGCCGTAGCTCGTGATCTGCCTGCCCATTCTGAGTCGGAGGGGGGAGCGATTGCCAGCAGCTCTTGGACTCCGCTGCAAACCGGTTGGTTTCAGGTGAATGCCAAGGTCACGCGCCGCGCAGGGAACGGTGACTCACAACCTGTGAAAGTCACGCCGTTGCGTGTCTTCGTTGCCTCGCGCACGTTGCATTTTAACTATTGGCAATGCCGGCCGGAGCAGCGTTTGGTGACTTCCGTGATGGATAATCGCGCTACAGCTGACGGGGCAGTTCACTGGAAACAGCGCGGCGTGCGACCTCTCGACTGGAAGGGCGGGCAGTGGCATTGGGCTCGAGGATACGGCTCGCCAGAAAAGATGGCTGCACTTTGGACCAAGGTGGCGCCAGAGCGCGATGGTATCGTGATCGATGAATTTGGCGGCGGGGACGACGTGGACCAACAGCTCGGCACCGCGCTGGTGTTGGCTCGCTCGCGGAAGCCCACGATGTTTCTTGCGCCGTATTGCCTGTCGGTGGGTGGCAAGCAAATGACGGACGGTTTTCGGCAAGCGAATCTGGTGTTGGTCGAGACCTATACGCCGGATTGGCGTTGGGATGGGTTCATCACCGGACGGTGGCAAACTGCGGTCGATGCAGGTCTGACGAATAAGAGTGTTGCCGTTCTGGGCGTTGGCAGCCAGTGGATCGGAACGGAAAAGGAACTGCGGCGAGTCTTTCGGATGGTGCGCGCGACGTGTCCCAAGATGCCGGGGTTTGGTTTCTTTCCCGACATCCCACCACGCCTGACCAAGGCCGTTGACTCAGCAATTGAAGATTATTTCCTGCGGCCGGTTGTCACGGTGCGCGTGCGCGGTAGGCGGGTCACCGTGCACAACATCGGGGAGACCGTGGCCCAGCGTGTCGACGTCGGCTTTGTCGACAGCGCAGGGAAACGCATTTCCTCCAGCAAGTATATTGCACAGTTGAAACCGTGGACGGAGTTGACTTTGGATCTGCCGGAGGGTGCGGTTGCGGCTGTGATCGAACCTGCACCGGATCGCTACACCACCTTGGCGTACATCCCGCCATTGCAGCAGCCAGAGCTGACTGGCAAGCAGCAGCGCGAGGCATTGGCTTTTCAACGTCGGGTACTGAGCGGCAACGTTCTGTTACCTTTGAAGCCGGACACGAAATGGTCGCTGGTTCGTACGGATGATCAACACGTGCGTTCCGCGACGGTTCCTCTGCCCGACTCGCGCGGTGCTGCGGTCGCGGTGTCATTCGAGGTGTGTCCTCGCCGTTGTTGGTTTTATGGGCACAACAGTGTCAGTTTGGTTGGCGAAGGTGAACTGACGTTGACCTGGGCTCGTCAGGATCATGATGCTGGCCTGGAAGGCAATCAACCTCGCCCGTGGCTGGTGTTTCGAGGCCGCGACAAATACATGGTGCGCGATGTTTCCACGATCGGTTTTCGCGAGAACGAGACATTTCATGTCCTGATGTCTTACGATGGCCGTGGGACTGTGCGAGCGATGGTCACCGATCGCCAGGAAACGGTGCTTTGGGACAGTGGGCCGGTGCCGGCGGATGGTGGGTTTCGCTGCAACCAGTTGCGGTTCGACGTGAATCCGTATCCTCGCAGCGAGATTCGTCTGGAGGCAGCGCAGTCCAAGGTTTTAATGCGTGGGGGAAACGGGAAGGCGGATTCGCCTTACTCTTTGGAATCGGAAATTTCGAACCTGAAAGTGGTGTCTCCAAAGTGATCGCAGGCGGACAAGCCTGCTCTCGGGTAGTTCACGCTTTGCAGAGATGGTGGCAAGATTCGACCGAGTGTGGCGAATACTGTTTGGCTCAGTCTGCCGGGCGAACGAATTCAGTTAAGCGCGATTTTGGCCCGCACGGGATCCCGGTGCTTTGCTGGGTGAGCCGTGTGTTTTGCATCGCAACGTTTCGCGGACGGCAGGCGGCGATGAATGCAACTACGTAGATTCATTTTGAGAGAGGGGTTCAGGTTTGAGCAATTTTTTCTTTGCAAAGATCTTTCCAGCGATGTTTATTCTAGGTGGGCTGATCTTCATGGGTGTCGGAGTGAGCCATTTACTCAAGGCGAGGGAAACCAGTTCGTGGGTCCCCGTGCAAGGTATGTTCCTGGAAAAAAGTGTGAAGACGTCTACGAGTCGAGGCAGCGATGGTAAAACTTCGACTTCATATAAGCCACAGGTGCGCTACTCGTATACGGTGGATGGTCAGGAGTATCAAGGGACCACATTGCTGGTGGGGATCGGCGGTTATAGTCGTCCCCGGTACGCCCACGCAGCGATGGAGGAATTTAAGGTCAAGCAAGCTTGCGAGGTGTATGTTGATCCGGACGATCCGACGCAAGCGGTGCTTAAAACGGGCATCCGGCCCGTGCATTTCGTTTTCCCCGGATTGGGGTTCGGGTTAATGGTTGTGGGCATCGGCGCGGCGATCTTGATTCCCTATGCTCAACGCCACGAGCAGGCAAAGAAGGAACGGATTGCCGCCTACCAGGCAGAGTGGGCTGCAAGGCATGCAGCCACCAAGGAGTCGGAATAAGCGAGTTGAGTTGGATCGGTCGTGGAAGTTGGCCTGCGTGTCGGTCCTGGAGACCGTCCATCCGGTTCTGCGTGTGACCGTCGCTGAGGCCAACGAGGGGTGGGGGCGATTCTCTGACTAGCGCTGGAACTCGGCGTCTGCAAACAATCCCAGCAGGTCCAGTTTTCGTAGTGCCTGCGGGTGGTTATACGGTTGCATAAATTCAGTTGTAAACAAGCCTGGAATGGGGGCTTCGATGTTGTCCGATTCTGGTATGACTTGGCCTTCGGAGTCTGTCCATGCGGGCATGGTAAACGTCCACTTGCCATCGGAGCCAACAGGATCCAGATGGAATTTCAGAAGTTGCGACTGTGACTGCACGTACCCGGTGGTGTTGCTGTCGGACGCATCGCCGTTTTGATAGTAAACGATGTCGAGCAGGAAGAGCTGATTACCCTCCACTGCCCAGACGCCATGTGAAGGGAATTCGAGTTCCTCGCCTTCTTCGTTGATTGTCAGCACCATCGAGTAGGTGTGGTCTTGGCGATAGATGACTTCGTATGTTTCGACCTGTTCCCCAAAGATGTTGCCGTTTCTGCGGCCCACAAACTTTTTCTCCTGTTGGTTCAAAGGTTGATCGAGCAGGTCGAAAAAGGGTTGATGTTGGGCGAGGAATTCTCTTTTGTTTGCCACTTCATGTGTGGCATCGATGTTGGCAAGTGACTGCCGAGTGGATTGGAATGGCGGCGAGCAGCCGGTAACGACGATGCTCAGGAGCAGTGTGGCGATGATGCATGTTGGATGGTGCATGGTGTTGTGGGGCGTCTTCCAAGATAGTGGAGGGGTGATGGTCTTCCCGTTCCTAAGTGCATGGGAGTTTATGGATGAAGGCGCAGCATGCGTCCACTTTTTTTTTNCGTTGGGTGGCGAGGGGGAGAACGTACCTTGGGGAGCCGCGTGAGCGGCGAGAAGCGAGTGCCGGGAAGGCTCCGGAGGGAACGGCGTATGACGGCGGGAACTGCAATTCATGGCATCTTGGATTTGACTTTGTCTGTCCGAGACTTTGGTCGTTTGTTTTGGGGTTGTTTCGAGTCTGCACGCCGGTTGGCGTTGCGCCCGGCACTTGGGTAAGAGTCCAATGCCTGTTGTAGTAGTTTTCGAGCGGATGCCGCACGTGAGCCAGCTTGCCCGACCTCCAAAGGGTGTTTTTCGAGAACATCCTTGACCGTGTCGAACATGTGTCCGTTGTCATAAAGTTTGTAGCGCTGATTGCGAGCGAATCGGACCTCGTAATGGCTGTATTTGTTGTTGTATTTGGCGGAGGATGGGCGGGGGAAGTAATAGCAATAGATCCATTCGCGTGGCCGTCCTGTGCGCCCCTCACACTGCGGCCAGAAACTCCAACCGTCTCCATCGGTGATCTTTTTGGGAGGCAGTCCGGCAGCTTCCACCATGGTCGGGAAGAAGTCCGAAAAGCAGATGAGGTCGTCAATTACCTTCCCGGCCGGGATGCGGCCAGGCCAGTTGATGACCAACGGGACGTGTGTGCCGTAGTCGTGCGTGTACCCTTTTCCACCCTGGATCTGTTGCCCTTGCAATTCGGAAGTCAACACGGAATTGGTGCCGTTGTCGCCGGTGAAAATGATCAGCGTCTGTTCGCGAATGCCGAGTTCTTTCAACGTGTCTTCCAAGCGTCCGACGTTCTTGTCGATGTACTGGACCATGTCGATGAAGTTGCGTTTCGGATCTTTTGACTTGGGGTCGACGCTGTCCGGAGTAACCGGGAACGGGTTGTGAGGCAGGATCATGGGAAAGTAGGCGAGGAATGGTTGATCGCGATTCGTCTTGATAAAGTCGATCAGAAAGTTAGTGGTGATGTCAGGGCCATAACTGCCTTCGGGCAACTCCAGTAACTTGCCGTTTTGGACCAAAGACGGGTTCCAGTATCGCTCACGGCCTCCGCCGGGAATGTTCCACAGGCAGTGGGTGTCAAATCCCGCATCCTCAGGTGAGATGCCGCCTTTGCCGGTCAGCAGCTGCCATTTGCCCGCGACCGCCGTCGCGTAACCGTGCGCTTGAAAGTAGTTGCCGAACGTTGGTTCCCCTTGAGGATAGACGCCAAAGTCAAAGTAGTTAAAAACATTTGATTTCCCGGACATCAAGTTCACGCGACTTGGCGTACACAACGGAGTCGAATGGCAGTTTGCAAAGCGGATACCACCGGCAGCCAGAGCGTCCAGGCGAGGCGTGGCGTACTCGCGGCTTCCGTAGGCGCTGAAACATTCAAACCCCACATCGTCAGCCATGATCATGATGATGTTGGGCTTGTCAGCAGCCGCCAGCGGGCAAGCGACCAGGCAGATCCAGGCGACGGTTAATAGGCGGGGCATGGCGAAGCATCCTCGGTTTGTGTGCAGCGTCGGCCTCCGCCCTGACGGAGCGGAGGATGGCTCCATGACGGATGGCCAATGGAGTCAGGCTGTGGAACGCAGTTCAGTTTAGCAGGCAATCTCGGCGCGGTAGCCCGTTTCCATGGTGCTGATCCGGAACCCAAACAAATCGGTGCTATGAGGGTCAACGATTGGGTGGTGGTTTGACCGTGTCATACAGACGCACACCGTTCTCATCGAAGAATTCAAAATGAATGCTGCCGTCTTTTCGTACGGTGACTTTCAAGAATCCGCCAGAGGCTTTGGATTGCGTGTGGAGTTGTTTGATGGTGGCGCCAGGGTCAGTGGATTTGGGGTCGCCTGGATTGCGTCCGAGCCGCGAGTTGGAGTCCACCAAAGCGCCGCTGGAAAACTCTTCGATACCCGTCGGGTCGACCGAGTGATACTGCCAGTGGCGGTCACCGCAGAGAACATGAAAGCCTTGTTGATCTAGTCGTTGCTCTTTGATCCAGTCGAAGAACGCACGTCCTTCGCGGCGAAAGCCCTTGTGGTTGGTGTGATTGTCGATTTTGTAGGCGTCATCAGGACCAACCATCGGAGTCGGTGAGATCAGTAACTTCCAGGTGGCGTTGCTGTTAGTCAGGGTCTGTTTTAGCCAGCTGATTTGCTCGGCTCCCCACAGGGTTTTGTTCGGGCCATCCGGCATCTTATTGGGGCTGCGATAGTCGCGTCCCTCGACCAGCCAGATTTGCAGATGGCGATTGACTCGATAGGTGCGATAGGTTTTTGCTTGCGGATCCTCTGGATTGACGATGGGTACCTGCTCGCGAAAGGTCCGGATTCCCAGGTCACTCCGCGGCGGGCGACTCCCGGCGCAGTCGCAGTCGTTGAAGCGGTGGTCATGGTCGTCCTTTTCCCAGTAGGTCGGGACGTGACGAAACAGTTCGACAAAGCGCGGTTGCGCGAACTGCTCGTGCCATTTGCGGCGCAAGTCCACGAGTTCGGTTGCTTCGCGATCGTCGTGACTGTCGTAGTAAACGTTGTCTCCTGTGCCAACAAAAAAGTTCGGTTTCATGTTTGCAATGGTTGCCAACGCCGGGAATCCGAGTGGTTTGTCAGCGCCTTGGTAGGCGCCCTTCCCTGTTCGTTTTCCCTGCTTGACTTTTCCATAGTGGAAGGACATGTAGTTCATGCCCGTGACGACGACAAAACTGACCTCGTCGGTGCCGGTGGCGCCTTGCAGCGTTTGGAAAGAACAGGTCGGGCCGGTTTGGATTGCTTCGCGGGTTGCGCCAAAGAGTAAACGGTAATAATACTTGGTTGCGGGTTGAAGTTCGTCGATCTGAACTTTGACGATGAAGTCGTTCTCCGGCGTGGCCTGGATCCAGTTCGTCATGCGTGATGAGCGGAAGTCCTCGTGTGTGGACCATTCAAACCGCGCGGTGCCGGCCACACCGGCGAGGTCGCCATCGGTCAGCTTGGCCACTGACGTCAGACGCGACTGCAAAATGACGCTGGTGGGCGATACTTCGCCGGCCATTTCGCCTTGAGCGTGAAAGACTTGGGGGTCTGCCGTGATCAGCATGGCCGATAACAAAAACGAGAATCCGATCATGAGCTTACCTTGTGTGATAATCGAGTTAACTCCGCCTATGGATTTTAGTCGAAGCGCAGAGCGCGTAGAATCAGGAGCGTGCCAAAATCCGAGGTGGTTGAGGTGGGAGGCATTTCACATTTCCCGGATCTGCCGGAAATGTGCGGATGCAAAGCCGCAGTTGACAGGAGCGGGTGCGCCCGGTTCGGACAAGTTATCGCAGGCTGCTGCCCTGCGGTTTTTACTATGGACAAGTGTTGGTCCTTGCTTGCGGAAAGAATGATGAATCTCTCCAACTGGGTGTTCTGCGCTGGCGTCGGCCAGTTATTGCTGGTCGCTGTCAGCTTGATCATTCCTCGCGTGTTGCGTTGGAGTGAGGACGTGGCTCAGTTGCGGCCCTTAACACGACAAGTGTTTTGGACGTATGCCGCCTACATTTGGAGTACGAATCTGTTCTTTGGTGTGGTTTCCGTCACGCTCTCCGAGGAGTTGGTGTCTGGCAGTTCGGTCGCTTTGGCGTTGTCCACGTTCATCGCGATCTACTGGGCAGCGCGTGTGGGAATTCAGTTCTTCTACTTCGATCGGAGTGACGCGCCCCGAGGTGCAATCTTTGTGGCTGGTGAGTGGCTGTTGGTGGGACTGTTTGTCACTTTGACTGCGGTTTATGGCTATGCTGCCTGGGTGAACCTGGGAGGTGTGTTGTGAACGCGTATCTTCCGAATGATCTGGGTGCGGCACTGTGCGCTGGGATGACGTTACCGCTGGTGCTGTTGGTTGGCTACTTGGTGACGCAAATTCGTTCCGGCGCCTTAGCTCGCGGTATCTCGTGGGTGATGGTGCTGGCGGGTGTCAGCGGGATGACGGTCTACACCTTTTCACAGCCTGCCGGTTTTCGGATGCTGATGATCATTGGCATGCTGCTGTTCACGATGAAGATCGTTGTGGCGTCGGAAGTGCGACGATCGGGTAAGGCCCAGCTGAGTTTCTGGCAGTGGATCGGTTTCGCGGGCTTGTGGGTGGGGATGCGTCCAACCCTGTTTGTCCACGTGCCGCGTAGTCCGCGAGCGAATGCAGCTGCTTACGGNTGGCGCGGTGTTAGGAATCTGGGGCTGGGGCTGGGGCTGGTGGTTGCGGCGCGGCTGGTATGGGTGGCCACCACGTCTTGGGAGCTGAACATGCGGCTGTGGTGGACGACGATTTTGCTCTTGCCNGGCATCAGCCTGATGTTGCACTTCGGTGCATTCAATCTGTTGACCTGCTGCTGGCGTTTCCTGGGGGCGGAATGCGATTCCGTATTTCGAGCTCCACTGAAATCAAACAGTCTGGCGGAGTTCTGGGGGAAACGTTGGAACTTGGCATTTTCGGAGATGACCACGCTGGCCGTGTACCGCCCTCTGCGTGGAACGTGGGGCAATGGTCCGGCACTGTGGATGGCGTTTGTGTTCTCTGGTGTGCTCCACGAATTAGCGATCAGTGTTCCCGTCAATGCCGGCTACGGTTGGCCTCTGCTCTATTTCGCACTGCACGGGGCGGGCATGATCATCGAGAGCCGTTGGCGAGTCCTGGCCGATTTGATTGAATCGCAACCCATCGTCGGTCGGATTTGGACGCTCGCTTGGCTGGTGATCCCTCTGCCGATTCTGTTCCACCAACCTTTCCTGCGGGGCTGTGTTTGGCCTCTGATTGGGATCGAGTGAACGTCGGGCCGCTCGTGCACTGTTGGGGATGATGGCACCCGTTTCGGGTTGAAGCCACGCAGGTGAGTCACTGGGCGGTTTTCACCAGTTCGGAGTCGACGCCGGTTTGCCTCGTATTGTCGTCTGCTGGGAGGCGGCGTTTGGTCTGGCGCGCGGCCGGACGGGGGCACCTGCGTTTCATGACGGTGGCAAGTAAAATGGAAAATTTCGTAAAACATGACGGAATCAGCGATAGGATTCGAGCCATCGCCACAGTATTGCGGTAGAGACGCTACTCGAATTCACTTGGATTTGCGATCAAACGTCTGTTTCCTACTCGGTATTGCAGCTGATGGACAAGTTTTTTGAATTGATCGTGGGAGAACATCGCCACACCGTGTTTGGCTTATTGTTCTCGCTGGTGCGCGACCGGGATCTGGCGGAAGATCTGACCCAGGAGACCTTTGTCGTGTTGTTTCGCAAGATTGACGGGATTGACGTGTCCCAGCCCATCTTGCCTTGGCTGTTGGCAACTGCCCGCAATCTGGCTGCCAATGCACAGCGTCGCAGGAAGTTAGAGCAATCCGTGATTTTGCGTGGGCAGACGGCAGTGGAAGTGTGGGCCCAGTTGGGTGATTCCACACTGGGATCCGAGTGGTCAGAACGTCTGCTGGCGTTGGGTGAGTGTCGCGAGAACCTTTCCGAGTCTCAGAAGTCCGCGGTCGAACTGTTTTACGATCGTGGCTACGACTGCGAGCGCATTGCGACGGCGTTGGATGCGGCTGCGGCGGCGATTCACAACCGTTTGACACGCGCTCGCAAAGCGCTCTACGAGTGCATTCAGCACAAGTTGCGGAGCGTGAAATGACTCCAGGCGAAAACAAACGGATCAATGACTGGCTGAAAAAACGCCCCGGAACTTCTGCTGCGGAGGGCGAGCAACCGGGTGGTGAGATGGAGGCGGAGAGTAGTCAGGAATGGGAGATTCAGTCCGTCATCGATACGCTGTTGCAGATGCAGGAGAAGCAGCTCAGCTTGTCGGACGAATTTCACGAACGACTGCAAGTGCGGATGCGAGGCGAGCACATCGCGGCGGAGCCAGCACTTGAGGTAGAGCGGGTGATGCCCCAGACGCATCCGGTACGTGCCTCACAGACAACAGCTGCGAAGCGGCGTTCGCGTTGGTGGTATCCGACGGTCGTTGCCGCGTTAGTCGTCTTGCTCGTGGTGGGGTGGCAGTCGTGGAGGGGACGCTATCCAGAGCCTCAAGCGACCGGTTCCTTTCAAGTGGTGGGAGGGGGCCCACTGCGAGCGGATTCCAGTTTGGTGACGAAACAAGAGGCGGCTCAGGTGGTTCTGGGTGGATATTGCAATGTGCAAGTCGAACCTAACAGTCGCATCCAATTGGCGGGAGACAAGCAACAAGAAAGCGTCACGCTGCAGGCCGGTTCTGTGGTTTGTGAAGTGGAGAGAGGTCAAGGCAAGTTTACGGTGGTGACCGATCTTGGCACGGTTTCCGTGGTCGGTACCAAGTTCGAAGTTGGAATGAGAGAAGGAGAAGGCAACATGATTTCCAGAGAGATGTTCGTGAAGGTGCTGGTCGGAACCGTCATCGTGACGCATGCCGCTGGACAGACCGAAACCCTGCACGCTGGGGAACAGACGGTTGTCAGTAAGACGGCGGATCCGTTTACCCAGGGCGGCTACCGTTTGGTCTGGGCTGATGAATTTGAGAAGGACGGTGCGCCGGATCCTGAGAACTGGACATTCGAAGAAGGGTTCGTGCGCAATAACGAGGACCAATGGTATCAAAAAGAAAATGCACAGTGCAAAAATGGCATGCTCGTCATNACAGGCCGAGAGGACATTAAACGCAATCCGAACTACGTAAAGGGGTCGACTGATCCGGCGGAGACCAAGTTTATCGAGTTTTCGTCGTCGTCCTTGATGACCAAAGGGTTGCACCAGTGGACGATGGGACGCTTTGTGATGCGAGCCAAAATTCCGCATGGCGAAGGGATGTGGCCTGCGTTCTGGGCTGTGGGTGAGCAAGGTGAATGGCCGAGCTGTGGCGAGATCGACATGATGGAATATTACCAGAACAAAATACTGGCCAATGTCGCCAGTGGGACGCAGAAGCGATGGAATGCCAGGTGGAGTTCCCAAGCAATCAAAACGGAAGAACTGGGGGGCGACAAGTGGCTCGATGAATTCCACGTCTGGCGCATGGACTGGGATACCGAGTCGATTCGGCTCTATGTCGATGACAAATTACTGAACGAAACCAAACTGGCCAATACCTACAACGCCAATCCGAAATGGGGTCCCAAGAATCCGTTCCATCACCCTCACTATCTGATCGTCAATCTCGCTCTGGGNGGAAACAACGGCGGCGAGATGGAAAAAGCCACCCTGCCTGCCGAATACGTCATCGATTATGTCCGCGTCTACCAACGTGACCAGGATCGAAACTTTAAGCCGGCAGACAAGTACACTCCGCCGCCGGTGTACCAGGGTAAACGAGTGGGTATTCATCACTTCAGCGAACTGCCCAAAACGGTCAACAAGAAATGCAGTTGGGAAAAAGGCGCGGATTCACGCTGCTACGCCTGGAAGCCACCAGGAAGCACCCGTGAGGCGGCGCAGATGAGCGATGACCACCAGGACAAGGTCGAAGGAGAACTTTCTTACAAGTTCGTGCTCAATCACGGTTGGAGTCGGTGGGTTTTGGAGATGGATCCGGAATACGGTGACGGCGTCGCCGACTTGTCCGAATTCGAAACGATGGGCTTTGCTATGAAATCCAAAGATGCTGCCGCGTGGGAGAAGTTTCGGGTCATCATCGATGATGCGAAGGGGAATAGCTATGAGGCACCCTTGGCGTCGTTGGGGTTCAAGCCCGACGGCAAGTGGCACCGCTGTCAGATTGATTTGAGCGAGGTCAAAAAGCGGGGCGTGGATTTGACGCAGATCAAAACCTTGTTCGCCGTCGGATGGGAAGGTGGAGTTCGCAGCGGACAGTTCTATCGACTTGATGATCTGTATGTTGAATAACCGGTTGCATGGCGACCTTTAGGAGGTCAGGTAGCGTTCTGCTTGACGGAACGGACATGCTTTCCGTAGAGGCCTGATGCGACACGTTGTAAGCCAGTCCACGGCCCGAGTTGCCCCTGTCTCTGGGTGACCGGGCCGTTGGCAATGCCCTTCGCCGAACTCGAGGTGACTGTTGGGAAATTGCTCCAATAACTGATCCTGAGAGATCGTGTGCTGTGCGCCATCGCGATACACAAACGTAATGGACGGTTTGACGTAGGTGGTGCTGGCTTTCCCGCCCGGGAATCCTGGCGCCCAGACCGCCGGATAGGGTTCGCCGACATCCGAAACGATGTATCCTTGGACGGCTAACAGCAGCAGCAGTGCTACGAATACGGTTCTACGTATTTTGGTACTCATGTCGCGGCTTGTGGATGTTGGCGGAACCATGGGTAGCAAGCCGGCGCGATTGCGTTTGCAGAGCGTCGAGCGGCAATGCGATTGCGATGCATCACGGCAACGCCCACAGCCGAATCGCTTGCTTGCTACCAGCCACAATGAACCGTTGGTCCGGGCTGACAGCGACGCAAAGTATACTGTGCGAACTGCCTTGGAGGGTTGCGATCAGACGGGTTGTCTTGGCATGCCACACACGCACGGTCTTGTCTTCGCTCGCTGAAACGATGCGCGATGGATTTGGCGAAAATGTTACCGCTGTGATGTCGTCGGTATGGCCGGCGAGCGTGGCGATGGATTTGCCAGTATCCGCATTCCAGAGCCGCAATGTGTTGTCCCAGCTGGCGGACACGATTTGTTTACCACTGGGACTATAAGCAGCCGAAGTGACCGTCGCCGTATGTCCGGTCAGCGTCATGATTTCGTCGCCGGTTTCGGTATCCCAGATTTTCAATTCGTTTTCACCATCGCCGGTGACGATGCGTTTTCCATCGGGGCTGAAGGCGGCTGTGGTGACGTCGTACTCGTTGCCTTGTTCGAACGTGAGTAGCGATTCGCCGTCACGTCTGGACCAGATCACAAGTGTGTCATCGGAGCTTCCAGAAGCGAGGTACTGATCGGTCGGATCGAACAGCACGGTGGTGACGGTTTCGTCGTGACCGGAAAGTTGCCGAATCACTTTGCCCTGTTTTACGTCGTACAGGTCCAGTTGACCGAACCAGGTTCCGGCAGCGAGTAGTTTGCCATCGTGGCTGATGGCCACAGCTGTGACCGCGCTGTCGTAAGTCCGCAGAATGCGTGATTTTCCGGTGCTCAGATCCCAGATGCGCAACGTTTGGTCGTCGCCCCCAGAGGCGAGCCATTTGCTATCCGGGCTGACGGCGACCGACTGAACCCAACTCGTGTGTCCCTGAAGTATCTTGGCAGGTGGAACCTCTTCGGCTCGGGCTTGCAAGCCAGCAAGTAGGGTAGTCAGAGCAACCAGGATCCCAGCGGCGCAGCGAATCATGCGAGCAGTTCGGAGATCGTTCCCCGACTTTCCTTGAAGGAGTCGATGGGGCAACCCAGTTGTTGCAGGATGGTGAGGTACAGGTCGGAGGCCGAGCGTTCGCTGCCTTTCCACTTGAGATGTTGTCCGTGGCGAAAACCCAGCTTGTTGCCACCGGCCAGTAACAGCGGGAAGCTGCTGCCCGAATGGCTGCTGATCTGCGATCCGCCCATCATCAGCACGGTGTGGTCGAGCAACGAGCCTTGGCTGGCTTCGATCGCATCCAGTTTGTCCATCAAGCGAGCCAGGCAGGCACAATACAGCCGGTCACGCAGTCCGATCAGTTGCGTATCCGGGTTGTCGGTCCCGCGGTTGCCTGAGCCTTTGTGGTGATAGTCGTGAACGCCGCGTGTCGGGGCATCGGTTTGCTTGGCCCAGTCTTGGTATTCGGTGTAGTTGGGGCCAGCTTCCCCGCCGAGGCTTTGCGTTACGACACGCGTCATGTCGGTCTGGAACGCCAAGGCAATGAGGTCCATCATCAATTCCAGATGCTCTTGCATGCTCGATTTGTTTTTGGGTTCGGTGCGGACACTTGCTTCGTCGAATTGAGGGCGACCTTTCGCCAGAATCGCATCCCGGTCGTTCAGCCTCTTTTCCACTTCGCGGATGGAGTCGAGGTACTGATTCATCCGTCGTTGATCGGCACGGCCGAGTTGACGTTGCAGATCTTTGACGTCGTTGGTGGCTGTGTCGAGGATGCTGCGATTCAAGACCACGCGCGCTCGTGCTTGTTTGAGTTGAGCAGAATCAGCTGGTGGAAAGAGATTTTCGAAGACGGCGCGGTAATCGTTGGTGGCTGGGATGTCGACTCCCAACGCGTTTCGTGAGAGTGTTGCGGCACCCACTCCAGAAGTCCACGACAATGCGAGCGATGGCAGGTAGGTAGGACCGATGTACTTTGCGGCCACCTGATCCATCGAAACGCTGTTGGTCAACACACCCGGAGTCATGGCAATGTTATGCCCTGTCAAGAAATTGTACGGGTGCTTGTGGCCACTGATCCGCCCTTCGATGTGCGACAGACTCGTCAGAACAGAGAAGTGATCGCGATGACGTTCCAGCGGTTGATGTGAAGGGGAAATCGTGTAATCGAAGCCCGTGTCTTGCGGGAACCAGTTGTAATGGTTGATGGCGCCAGGAATATAAAAGCAGGCCAGGCGGCTCGGTTCAGCTTGACCACGTACCGCAGCCGAAGACTTCCCCGTCATGATTTCCAGGCAAGGCAGCGCAATCGTTGCACCCAAGCCTCGCAATACCGTTCTTCGAGAGATGCTGTTGTTCATGGCGTGTCCTTATTGACCTTGCTGTTCGTAAAACACTCGCGAGCGGANCAGTGCCTTCAAGGCATCGCGCAGCCGATAATCGTTGTCTCTCTGGTCCCGCATTATACCGCGAATCGTGATCAGATCGATAACATTTGCTTTGCGACCCGTTCCGTACAGCGTCAGCTTTTTCAGCAGTCCACGCGTGATGTCATCGAGGTAGTTTTGGATGAGCAGTTGTTTGAACTCCTGGAAGTCCTTGAATTCTTCGCCTCGTGGTAATTGTCCCACGGTATCGACTGGTCGTGTCTTGCCTTCGCCTCGCCACTCGATTTTGCCATCCAATTCACTGCGGTGATATCGCTCATGTTCGACATTCCGCCAGCGTCCGCTCAAATCAAAATTCTGAAAGGCAAAGCCCAGAGGATCGATCTTGCGATGGCAGACCGCGCACTTGCTGTCCGCTTGGTGCGTGGCCAGCAGTTCGCGAAAGCTTTTGCCATGATTCGCTTTGTCGGTGGGATTCAATTCGGGGATTTCCAGCGGCGGTGCCGGAGGTGGATCGTCAAGGATGTGCTGTAATGCCCACGATCCGCGATAGATCACCCAGTTGTCTCCCATCCAGCAGAGCATCGACTGAATTCCGGCGTGGCTCAAGATGCCACCCCCNCGCGGATCNTCNGGGCGCGTTTTCAGATTAACTTTTTGTAAGTTCCCGCCTTGGATCTCGGGATACCCGTAATGCCAGGCGAGCACATCGTTCATCATCGTCCAGTCGCTGGAGATTAATTCACNCGCCGGTCGATTGTCCGAGAACAGACGGGCAACGTACTGGACCGTTTCCTCCTTCATGGACGCTTTCAGATGGCGTCCAAATTTGAAGTCCTGTTTTTTTAAGTGCGACATNGTTTGCGTGATCGGCTGGTCCATGTTCAGCCATTGCGTCACAAACGGGCGAAAGAATTCCAGACTGCGCGGATNGGCCAGCAAGCGGTCAACCTGTTGATCCAGGATTTTGCCGTCGCGCAGTTTGCCGGCTTTGGCTAGTTCTCGCAGCTCGGCATCGGGCGGGGACCCAGTCAACATGAAACTCAGACGCGACGCCATGGCGTACTGATTAATAACCGGGTCGGTGCTGGTGGGAGACATCAGGTACCGGAACGGACCGCCCATGAGTACCGATTGAAATGTCGCCCGTAACGCTTCGTCGAACGAATGGTTGTTGCGTCGAAGTTGTTGGTAGAGCGCAAAGAATTTGGCTTGCTCCTTGCGCGTGGTCGGTCGGCGCCAGGCGCGATCCATCCACAGTGAAAGCAATTGTTGTGCGCACGAGTCGTTGTCGGCCAGGTCCCCGAGGTCCACCTGCCATGCGGCCGGTGGCCAGGGGGCGCGGTGGTCGTAATCGATATCGAGCGTTTCGATGACGATGGCAGGGACTGGCTGCTCGTCCGGGGTGCGGAGTTTTTTGCGGTCGAACTTGGGGCGATAGACGCCGACTCCTCCCGGAATCTTATCTTCTGGCTTACTGCGATCGTCGTTTTCAAATCCAGATACGGCATAGGGCGTCTCCACAAACGTGCGCAGCATGATCTTGATGACACCATCTTCGACGAGTGAATCTTCCATGCGTACGGCATAGGTGAGTGTCTGTGGTTGGGGGCCGAGCGAGACGTAGTCGATGTACTTGCCACCGACCTTCACCCAAAACATGGGCTGCGGCAGTCCCGGCATGGGAGCGACGGATCGGATGCGGATGGTCAGCTTGAGTGCGGCTCGCTGGTTGGCNGGGGCGGGGAGGGCAAGAAACGAATTGCCCCGTTCGCCCGTCCATTGGGTAGGTAAGTAAACTCCGACTCCCTGTTTGCAGAGTAATCGCTTGGAGCGGGTAAAGATTCCTGCTTCTTTCCAGTTCTGTTCGACGAACTTGCGGAAATCGGTGAATTCATGTTCGCGGAAATCGATGTGCAGCTGCCGTTGGCGATCTGGTTCCAAGAACCGAATGCTTTCGACCGCTCGACGGGACACTTCCAGCAGTTGTGCGACGGAATCGGCTGCGTCCTGCAGGCNTTCCGTTCCCGTATCAAATCCATCCATTCTGCCGTCGTCTGCAATACCCGTACTAAAATCGATTGGCAGACCTGTCAGATCTTGGAGTGCGGCGGAATATTCGCGACGATTCAACCGTCGGTTAGCGGTTGGGTTAGCAGCGATTGTGGCATTCGCTTGCTCGGTGATCCAAGCCAGGATGCGCTGTTTCTCGACTTGGGTCGGCTGCGCGCTATCCTGCGGTGGCATCTCGCCATCCGCCAATGCTTCATAAACCAGCGACCACAGATGTTGATCTGGTGCTGTTGCGCCGGCAACCTGATCGAAGCGTAGTTGCGCGTTTTGTTCTTCTGGGCCGTGGCAATCGATGCANTATCTGGTCAACAACGGACGAATGGATTTTTCGAAGTCAGCGGCAGCCAGAGGCGTTGCCAGACAGAGAAGTAAACCCCAGGACGGTAGACCCAAGCAAGACGTCAATCTCATAGCGTGCGCGCAGGCTTTCGATGGTGTGGTTAGTTGCTTCTTAAATCGTAACATACGACGGTGCCGGTTTCCGTTCGCAGGAACATGCGCCCCGCGATGATGGGTGGTTCCATCAGCACTTGGTAACTGGTGGTTAAGGGCTGCTCAGTAGCCCACGGTCCTGAAAGCCGCTGGAATCGNTGTGGTTGGGCATCGTAGAGATTCCACGTCGCGCTTTTNCCATGCGACCAGTCTCGACAATGGAGGAGCTTATCTTCGATCAGTTGGAACCAAAAATCATTTTCACGGGGAGCGTCGAGGAGGACCTTTCCCGTTTCGAGTTGGGCCACAATGAACCGGCGGTCGGCTTGTTTGTCGGGGCCGCCCGTGGAATGGTAGACCAACCCGTCACGAATCACGACGCGCGGCCGCGCCATGCTGTCGCTTTGCGTCGGGATCAGAAAATGCGGCTCATCCGGAAGTGTCCAGAGATGGTGGGCACCCTGGAGTGTAAGCTTGTAGGCACCGAGCAGGCCAAACGGTGCTTTTCCATTCTGGTCTTTGGGCGCCGAGGCGTTGGCGTTGGCGTTGATGATGGAGCTGCCGACGTTGACCAGGACGTGGTCCTGTGCGTGTGCCAGGTTGAACTGTGTGGAATGTAAGCCGTCGACGGTCCAAACGACACTGCCTTGCCCGGGATCGATCAGGTGCAATTTGGCTGCTCCCGGTTTGCCACCGGTGGCGCACAGCAAATACTCCGTATCGTGGTGTTTCCAGACTGTCGGCGTGGTCCATTGAGAGATCACGTTGGGCAGCTCCCACAGGAGTTTACCCTGTTGGCGGTCAAACCCTTGCAAGTTGGATTTGCGCGGAACGACGAGCACATTACCGGCCACCACGAGGGATTGCTGCCAGCCATATCTCGCCGAAGCTTGCAGGATATGCGATTTGGCCAGATGCTTGGCTTTTTCTTCAACCATTCGCGGCTCAGGATCCGTTTCCCAGTGTTTGGTACCGTCGTCAGCTGCATAGGCAAAGACGCGTCCGGTCGTGCCCATGCTGTAGACCACGCCTGCTTGGTACACCGGCGCGACTTGAAATCCCATCCGTTTGCCCACGCCCCAAACGAACCCCCCTGGCTCGGCCGCCTTCCAAAGTGTTTTGCCAGTTTTGGCATCCAACGCGATCAGCAGGTCGTCGGCTTCGAGGTGCGCTTTGGCAATGCTGCCGTAAAGCGATTGGACATCATACAGTTTGCCTGCTGGTTTGAACGTGGTGACAAACAGCTTGCCGTCCGCCACGATGGGCGCCGCCCAGCCGCCAGGGGTTGCTGGAGCATTCGGTCCCAGCACCGTCAGGATCTTTTGAACACCATCTTGCGGAGTTTTGGCTTTGAACGTCCCCGTCGTATGCTTGGCGCGACCACCGTCTTTGTCCTGACTCTCCCAAACCAACCTGGCATCGGACAGGTCGTTCACCAAGGGGACGCCAGTCCGCGCAACTTGGAAGTTGCCATACGGCCCTTGCATCGTCGGCCAGCCAAGCTTCCAGGCCTCCGCTTCGGTCACCATCTCCTGTCCGGAAACGTAAGGCGAGCTGAGCAGCAAGAGCAGCAAGAGCGAGCGTTGGCGTTGGTAAAGTCTTTTCATCGTGATTCCTGAGCGGTGATGCATACCCAATTCTAACCATCCGTATTACGGTCCGCATTCGAAGTGTCTCGGCATGCGATGCATTTGAAAAACGCGTGTCAGGCAGAGCTCTGGGGTGATTAGCTCGTTTCACCCGCCGGAGAATCCGAGGGTCGCTCCTGGCCGCGGTGAACGACGGGTTGGAGATTTTCGATGTCCAGATCCAGTGGGAAGAAGGGGCGTGACAGTTGTTGGAATGGCAGGTGTCGCAGTGTGGCGGGGGGTGGCCCGGGGGGATCTAGCACAAAGGCTTTGGCCGTCGGCCAGACCATGTGGTAATTCATGGGGTTTTTGACCACCACGAATTTGGTGTCGTGTGTATCGATATCGAGTGAAGCGAGTTGCTCGCCACACCATTCATAGGTCGGATGCGACGCAATGGCGATGGTGGTTTGTGCCGTTTGGATCACGGCAGCAGGTCCCATGGCTCCGGAGCGTCCATCCCAGATGCCGCCTCGGTACTGAAATTGGCCGTCAGTGAGGTTACAGACGCGGCCAGTGACTTCGAGTGGCGTGCCCCAATGGGTGTCGACTTGATGCCCGAGCTTAAGCCGCACTTCGCTCCCGATTCCGACTTGATGACAGGCTGCCGCCGCGTCTGGATCGACAATCGTTACCACGCCGGATGGACTCCCTTGGGCGTTGAGCAGTGCGCGCAGGGACGCGATGCTATCCCCTGCTGCCCCACCGCCACAGCAGTCTGCCGTTTCCACCAGCAACACCTGGCCAGCGACATCGAGACCTGCCTCAATCGCAGCTTGCGGCGTCAGCAGTTCCGGTTCCAGTTCGAAACGCCAGTCCCAGTATTCGGCAGCGAGCTGACTGGCGAGTTCCACCGCGCGATCCATATCGTTGTTGGTGATCACGATCCCGCCTCCGCCCATTTCGGCGAGGTCGAGGTAAGGGTGGACCAGGATTGCACCGGCCGAGTACACCTGGCCGGAACGCTCCCAGGCCTTGGCACGCTGCATGATGGCGGCGAACGGCCCCGGTTGCTCGGTACCGCCATGGATCGCGCTGACCATGACGGGAACTTTGGCCACCGCCATCGTAGGCTGGAGAGTTCCTTGGAGTATGTCGATCAGCGCCTGTGTTCCACGTTGTCCGGTTTCCCAGGCATCGCGGTGAGGATAGGTTTCCCAAGCCAGCAGCGCGTCTGCTGCGGAGACCATCGTGGCGGTGAGATGCGCGTGCAGGTCAAGGGTCGCAACGATGGGTGTCGACGGGCCGACCATTTGGCGAACGGCGGCCAGCAGGTCCCCTTCCAGGTCTCCGGCATTTTCTGCCGCAGCCGCTCCGTGCAGCCCCAGCAGCACACCCTCGACGGGTAGCGACTGTTCGAGACGGGCTAGGAGTTGTGTCTTTAATTCGGTGTAGCATTCCGCCGTCAACGGTCCGCTGGGGCACGCACTGGCGACCAGTAGAGGCGCGACGCTGCGGCCGGCAGCTTGCAGTTGGTGCAACATGCCGCCAATGACACCGTCGTTGATTTCTCGGACTTCGTCATCATAGAGCAATTCGGACCGGCGGAAGGTTTCCAGGTTTGCCGGAGTGCCACCAAAGTGGTTGCACTCGATGAAAATGGACCCCACGGCAATGGGACGTGACATGGTTGTTCCGCCGACTTGTGAATGAATGGAGCGTCTTGCGCCCCGTATGGGTTTACGCGTGCGGTCCTGTGTGCAGTTTAGGCCATGATACTGTGGGCGACGTTGCCGTACACGTCGGTCAAGCGAAAGTCGCGGCTGGCATAATGCCAGGTCAGTTGCGTGTGATCCAGTCCGAGGAGGTGCAGGATGGTGGCGTGCATATCGTGCAGGGTCATACGATCCTGGATCGTGTAGTAGCCGAAGTCGTCGGTCGCACCGTAACGGAAGCCGCCTTTCACGCCACCACCTGCCATCCAGATGGTAAAGCCGTCTGTGTGGTGGTCGCGACCGATATGTTGCCCCGTCCCGGCTTGCGAGGTGGGGGTGCGGCCAAATTCGCCGGCCCAGATCACCAGTGTGTCGTCGAGAAGCCCGCGGGCCTTGAGGTCTTGCAGTAATCCCGTGATCGGTTGGTCGACCTGTAAGGCATTGATGGCATGCCCTTTCTCAAGATAACTATGTTGGTCCCACTGTTCATTGGTCGGAATGCCATGACTCTTCAGTGACCCCGCATGGTTGACCTGCACAAAGCGGACGCCGCGCTCGACGAGTCGCCGAGCCAGCAAGCATTGGCGGCCGAAATCGTCCGTTTCTTTACCACCGATCCCGTACAGGTTTTGTGTTGCCCGGGATTCGTTTTTGATCGTTAATGCCTCGGGTGCTGCCATCTGCATGCGAAAGGCGAGTTCGAAGGATTGCAGCCGAGCTGCTTGCTCTGCGGTTTGCCCTGCCTGTTGTTCCGATAGCTTTTGCATCAGCTCGAGTTGCATGCGTTGTAGCCGGGGCTGGCGATCGGCTTTCATGTATTTGAACTGTGCCTTGTCGACTTTCGCATTGGGGTAACCGGGCGTACCGAGCGCCACTCCCTGATGAATCGACGGCAAGAACGCGGATCCCCAATTGTTGACGCCACCGTGGATACTGGATGGGCAGATGTTGATATAGCTGGGAAGGCTGTCAGATTCGTTGCCGAGGCCATAGCTGACCCAGGCACCAAGACTTGGACGGACAAACAGATCACTGCCGGTAAACAGCTTCATGGTCGCTCCGCCATGCGCCACGTTGGTGTCGCACACGGAATGCACCATGCAGAGTTCATCGGCGACTTTGGGCAAGTGCTGCCAGAGGGAGCTCATCGGAATCCCGCTTTCACCGGTCGGTCGGAACTTCCAAGGAGACTTCAGCAGGTTGCCGCGTTTAGCGAATTTCACACGGGTTCGTTGGAAGGGTGGTTCCTGGCCGTGGTAGCGATCAAGTGCCGGTTTGGGGTCGAACGTGTCGACGTGGGAAACGCCTCCCTGCATGAACAAGAAGATGATGTTTTTAGCACGCGGGCGAAAATGCGTCGCTCGGGGTTCCAGGCTGCTGCCGGGCACGGTCTCTGCCACCGCGTCGCGATCCCAGTTCATGGCCTGCAGGGCGAGACCACCGAACCCCAAGGCCATGCGGTTCAGCAGGGTGCGGCGCGTCAGCGGGCAAGCAACGTGTGAATTGTCCGACATGTTTACCTCAAGTAGACGAACTCGTTGCCCGCCAGAATTGCTTGACTCAGGGCTTGCCACGCAGCCGGTTCATCAGGAGTGTCCAACGCCAGTTGATACCGCTTCAGGAAGTCTAACGCGATCCGCACTTCGGCCGGCTTCGGGGGACGCGCCAGGAGTGTGATGTACAGACGGTCGACACGCTGCTGGTCACGCGGGTCCGCTTCGAGAATCCGCGCCGACACCCGCTGGGCGACATCTTGGACCAGCGGGCTGTTCATCATCAGCATGGCTTGCGTGGGAACGGTCGTGGTGACGCGATTGCCCGTCGGTAGATCCGGGTTCGCGAAGTCGAGTAGCGTTAAGAAGTCGTACACATTGGTCCGCAGCACGGGCAGATAGACCGTGCGGCGGTTGGAGGTGTCATAGTACTGCTGCTGTTGCTCGAGGATTTCGGGCGAGAGGTTGATTGTTTGCAGTGTTGTCGGGGCGCCGCCGACTTGAGAATCCAGACGTTGCGAGACGGCCAGCAGCGAGTCGCGGATCGCTTCTGCCTCCAAGCGTCGTGAAGGGAACTGCCAGCAGAGTTGGTTTTCCGGGTCGATGGCGGACGCCCGGCTTCGGATCGCCGGTTCGGCGGCACTCATCTGCCAGGTGTCGCTGAGCACGATGGCGCGGTGCAGGGCTTTGATGGACCAGTCGTTCTCCATCAGTCGCCGCGCCAGGTGATCGAGCAGTTCGGGATGGGTGGGGCGCGCACCTTTCAGACCAAAGTTTTCTGTGGTCGATACGATGCCTTTGCCAAAGTGCCAGCGCCACAGTCGATTAACCAGTACGCGGCTGGTCAGCGGATGGTCCGGATGCGTCAGCCACTGGGCCAACTGCAAGCGGCCGCTGGTATCGCTGGGCAAAGTGGAGGTTGGCGTCACATCCACCACGCGGAGGAATCCACGTGCGACTCGTGCGCCGGGTTTGTGGGCATTGCCGCGGATCAGCACTTCCGCATCTTCGATCTTCCCTTCCTGAACCGCCATGACGGTCAGTGCCGGTTGGATTTGTGCTTCGATCTGGGCGATTTGCCGAGCAAGTTTCTCCTGGCGGAGAAACAATTGTCCCAGATCGGTTTCGGGGCGAATCTGCAACAGACGTACGCGGTCGATATGCGGCATCACGGCTTTCGATTCGATGCGGACGACCGTCGTGCCAGCTGGGAGTTCGTGAACACCTTCGGAATGCCAGCGTTGTGCGGGTGGATACCAGTCGCCCGTTACCGCGCCCAATGCCTGCTCACGAGTGACTTTTCCGTTGAGCGACAGCTTCATCGTCCGTGATGCTTTGGCGGCGTAACGAAACTGGAGTAGATAGCGGCCGGCGGTCTTGATTTGGAAGTCGTATTCGGCGAACTGATCGAGTGCGCGGTTGTCGCCGATGATGCCAATGCCTTGGCCATAATTTGCCAAATCGATGGTCGGATTGCCCCGCGCAAACTTTTCGGCTTCCTGTTCCATTGCGGTGGCGTTGGCGAGCTCCTGTTCGATTTGTTGCTTGAGCTGCTTGTGCGACGTCTGTAGGGCGGGGAGCTGACCTCCCCATTTCTGTAAAGCCTGCCAGGATTCGCGCGTATGCGCGGGGCGCTCGACCCACTTGCCATAAGAGACCAATGTGGTCGTGCTGCGAAAAATGCCTGCCAGCGCGTAGTAATCTTCTGTGGGAATCGGATCGAACTTGTGTGCATGGCAGCGGGCACAAGCGACAGTCATTCCGAGCATGGCGCGGCTAAACGAATCGATCTGTTCGTCCACCAGATCGGCGATGCGTTTTTTTGCGTCCAGCTGAGTCAGGATTTTGGTACCGAGGGCGAGAAAGCCGGTTCCCACCACCGGCTCGTATTGACTTTCGCCGTCGTACGGCAGTAGATCGCCAGCCAAATGTTCGGTAATCATGCGATCGTACGGTACATCGCGATTGAAGGTGTCAATCACGTAGTTGCGAAAGTGCCATGCATTGGGGAACGGTCGACTTTCGTCTGCGCCGTTGCAGTCTCCGTAACGCATGACATCCAGCCAGTGGCGTCCCCAGCGTTCTCCATAGGCGGGCGACGACAGCAGGCGATCGACCAAGCGGGGAAACGCATCGGGGCGGGGGTCGTTGATAAAGGCGTCTACCTCTGCGGGAGTCGGTGGCAGACCGACGAGCACCAGCGACGCGCGCCGGATGAGTGTCCGACGATCCGCCGGTCCGGCCGGTTGCAGGTTCGCAGCCCGCAGCTTGCGATTGATGTAGGCATCGACGGGGGCCTGGCCCCAGCCCGGGTCGATGGCGGGCGGCGGCGTGCGACGCAGCGGTTGGAAGGACCAGAACTGGCGTCCTGTGGCAACGTCGGTGATGGTTGTGGTTGGGGTGCCCTGAGTCAGCTCGCCGGCAGGACGTGGGTCGGTCGCGCCCGTTTCGACCCACCGTTCGAAATCGCGGATCACATCCAACGGGAGTCGCCCCGACGGCGGCATTTGAAGGTCGGAGTTCTGGTATCGCAAGGCGTGAATCAGCAGGCTTTTGTCGGGATCACCAGGCGTGATCAGACGTTGGTCCGCCGTCAGTTTTCGATCCAGACGCAGGTCCCCGCCGTCATCTGTTGCCTTGGCAGAATGACATTGGAAACAATGCTGCACCAGCACCGGGCGAATCTTCTTTTCGAAAAACGCCTCGCCCGCCTCGTCCGCCGAGCACCGCGGACCAGCGCATGGCACGATCAGAGCAACGAGGAGAGGAAGTAACGGCTGAATGGACGCTGGCGTTTTCATCATCGTTCCAGAGGCAGGATGCTTGTCACATCCCATGGCTTCGGTGTGGTCATGTCACGCGGAGTCCCATTGTACCGGACTGTTGGCGGGGGTGAGGTGTGAATTGTGGTGATGATTAACGGTCTTGGGGGCTGGCCGTCGGAAACGACACCTTGCCGTCTTGCAGTTGGTCGCGCCAGCGATGGAGTTGCGAGAGTGTGGCCAGCACCTGCATGGGGATGGTCCCATCCGCGCTGATGGGCGTGTCCAGTGTCACCGCGCCGCCCTGGGCATTGATTTGATCGATGCGGTCGCGTAGCGTCTGTACGGCAAATCGCGACTTCGTGCCGGCCCCCCAGCCTTTGCTGACCGGTAACAGCAGGTGCCAGGTGACTCCTGCCGGGGCTGGGTAGTTTTGGGGAGTTAATGCTTTGTTGTCGCGGGCAAACGTGAAGTCATGGCTCTCGCCGGATGTGAACGTTTGATGGGGACAGATGCGGCCTTGCGTACAGAGTGAAAGTAACGGGTGCGCGCCGGCATTGAACGCAAGTTCTGCGTCCGGGTTGCCGGAACGGACCTGCGCGATCCACGTGTCGATGTTGAACGTTTCTTTCTGAAGGTCCACGTAGGCGTCTCGCATTTCCGTTTTGTAACCGTCGAACCACCATCCGGAGACGAGCTTGCCGTAACGTCGCGACCATTCCCCACAGACCTCCCCCCAATGTTTCAGGAAGACGGGATTGGGAGCTTGGTTTTCACTACGCAGGAACCCTTTGACTTTGCGAGGATGCGACATGGTATTGATCTTGGGACCGGCGGGTTTGCCGTTGATGCTCGGAAGTGTGTCCCCCATCGCTTGAATGATGTGGTAATGCCGCATCGGAGCACGAGCGGTCATGTAGATGATCAATCGCACGTGACGTTGTTTCAGGGCCTGGGCGATTTCCAGTACCAGATCACGTCGCGATGTCCATTCGCCGGGCTGGGCATTGAGAAGTTTTTCGTAGGCACGGTTGGGCGCGCAGTACTTTCCCCAATGTTGCCCGATCACGAAGATGACATGTCCGGCTCCTGTTTCCGCAACCGAATCGGCGAAAGCCTCGACGTCGAAAGAATCCACTGCGGCATTGAAGGCGGCCGCATCGTGATTGGTGAAGCATTCGTAGTGGAACATCAAACCGTAACCGGTCGTCTTGAGCCAGGAATCCTCTGCGATTGCCCGTGTTGCGTTTGCCGTCAATAAGCAAGTTAGAATCACCAAAGCGCGAAGCGTCATGGGCTCACCGTTGGTAGGGGTTTGGTGTCAGTGGATCGTATGCGATGTGGCGATCCACTAAGGCGGGGTGTTCGGTTGGCGTCAACCGCACCCTTTACCTTATCACCCCACACGAGTGGAGACAAAATGTTGTGCCAGCGATGGGGCGCTGCAGCCATTCAGACCGTACTGTGGAACAAAGAACGCGAGGTCGTGCCTGCGCGGGGACTTGATGGCACGGTGTGCGGCAGGGCGTAACGTTTTACGCCAAAATGCTGCAGTTTTGGCTGGCAGCGAAGCAGGTTGGGGATGCAGGACTGTGAGAACGCTTGGCGGTGCTGCGGTTGCCATTACGTCACGAGAGTGGCACCGTGCGGTCCTTTGGCGCGCCACGCGCAGATGGTTCGTTGAGGACACTTGGGGAACCGCAGGTGTGGCCAGTACGTTCGGTCACCTGGGTGCATTCGTTGAGTCGATTGTCAGGCAAGATGCCACGGGTTTGATCGGTTCGCGGGCAGATCGCTGCCCAACTTGCGCGCAGTCGAGCGCTGCGATGTCGGCCAGGAGGTCAAAGGGCTCCAGGTTCTCCAAGCCTGATCGTCGTTGGCACACGATGTGCGTGTGGTTGCGACAAGGGCGGGAGGCGACACCGATCGAAATGAGGAGAAAGCCATGTGTCGGGGGTATTTGATTGACATGGATGGTGTGATTTATCGCGGTGGTGAACCGATACCTGGTGCCGCAGCATTCATTCAACGACTCACCCGTGAGGACGTGCCGTTCCTGTTTCTGACAAATAACAGTCAGAGGACACGGCGCGATGTCGCATTAAAGCTGTTGCGGATGGGCATTCACGCTGAAGAGCGTCATGTTTTCACGTGTGCCATGGCGACTGCCAGGTACCTGGCCAAACGCAAGCCGAAGGGCACGGCATTTGTCATCGGCGAAGGTGGACTATTGATGGCGTTACATCGCAACGGATACGCCGTTGTCGATAAGTCGCCTGACTACGTGGTGGTTGGTGAGGGGCGCGCGGTGACGCTGGAAATGTTGGAAACCGCCGCTCAGATGATTCTTGATGGAGCTAAGTTGATCGCCACGAATCTGGATCCCAATTGCCCTACAAAGGATGGTACGCGGCCTGGATGCGGGGCGACCGTTGCTTACCTCGAAACGGCAACGGGTACGCAGGCCATGAGTATGGGCAAGCCGAGCCCTATCATGATGAGGGCGGCTCGGAAAGAGTTAGGGCTGGCAACTTCGGAGACAATCATGGTGGGCGACACACTGCAGACTGATATTCTGGGAGGTGTGCAGATGGGATATCGCACGATTCTTGTCCTTACCGGCACCACTCAGGAAGCAGATCTTGCTCGCTCTGCTTACGGGCCGGACCGCGTGATCCGTTCCGTGGCTGAGTTGGCCGATCCAGACACCGATTTGCTCGATGTCATTCCCGCCGGTGATGTTGATGACGACTCGGTACCTGATATGGACGCATGGCGTCAGGCAGCCTCCTGACTGGGTGCGCATTGCGGGCAACTCGCGGGTTGCCGGCGAGTGCAGGTGGGGATGGTTCCGGAGCCCATGTTACACGCTTGTGACCTAAGGTCCGTCCTGGCGAGCCTACAATGAGTCCCGTAACGGTCACCTGTATGAGGAGTTGCTGGAATGAAAAAGACACTGTTTGTGGGATTGCTGGGTTTGTGTTGCCTGCCGACCTTGCGAGGCTTTGCGGATGAGCCTGATGAGAAGAAGCCAGACGCATTGGATCGATCAAAGCTCGTAGCAGAGCGTCCGGCGAAAAAACTGGTCTCGGACCTGGAGGCACTCCAACAGGAATTGCAGCGTCAGGCTCGGGCAGGCGAGCAGTCCCATGTTGAGAAAGTGGCGCCGGGCAAGGTGAAATGGCACGCCGACAGGGACCAGGCACAGGCCGCGGCACGCCGTTCTGGTAAACCGGTGATGCTGTTTCAGCTGTTAGGACAACTCGACGAACACTTCACGTGAACGAATGCCCGTTTTGCGAGAACCGTGTTGTTCTCGAATGACCGTGTTGCCGATTTTATCAACCGTCACTTTGAACCTGTATGGGAGTCGGTGCGCCCCGTGCCCCTGGTGCGCATTGACTTTGGAGCCGGCAATGTCGTGACGCGCACGCTGCACGGCAATATTGCGACGTACCTGACCGATGCCGACGGTCTGGTTCTTGACATCCTGCCTGGGCTCTATGACGCCGAGACGTACGTCAGCCAGCTCGAGCAACTGCGGCGTCTGGCAACGTATGCAAGCACCCAGGGAAGCGAAGCTCTGGCTGAATATCATCAACGACAAGCGGCGTCTCTGAAGACGAAAGGACAACCGGAGTATCTCCATCGGATCTCCCTTGGCACCTCGATCACGGGTCGCGAAATGGGAGTCAAGATTGTTTTGGAACCGACACGGCGACTGCAAGCACGCAGTGCTTCGCTGCGACGTCCGTCTGAGGTCCGGCCGCCGGGGCAACCCGTGAGGCGGGGTGCGACAGAGCAGCCGTCAACGCCGAGCGACAAACTGCTGGCGCAGGACACGCAAGTCAATGAGACACTTCGAAGGCAAATGATCCACGCGTATCTTGCCGAACACCCGGGGGCTACGCCGAATCGCATGACCAAATGGCTGTACCGCGAAGTGCTCAAGGCCGATTTGGATGACCCGTACCTGGGACTGGGGAAACTCTTGTTTGGCAATCAGCTCACCGCGGGCGAGGCTGGCCAAGTGGCGCGTTAGCAGAGCCAAGGGATGCAAACGCTATGTTGTGTTCACGGCAGGGGGACATCGTCTGTGGCATTCTTGCCAGCAGGNGGTGTGTCCCGTNTGGCTNCCGCGATTCGAATCACCTGGCCGACCCAAGCGTTCATGCGCGGGTTGTTTTCTTTTTGCTGCAGCTGTTTGAGAATCGTCAGCACGCGATCGTGTTGCACGGCGAGCGAAGTGGTGGACCATAACGCGGGACGCAGAAGTAAGAAATTGTACAGCTGGATTTGATTCTGCCGTTTGTCGTCAGACCGTGGCGGTGGGGAAATCAGTTGCAATGTTTTGGCGTTGGGTGGCTCGTGCGCCAGACTGAAGAGAGAGGCGATACGCGTTACCGGGACATCGGACCCGGTAGCAAAAAACCATTCCCACAGCTGATCAAGGTGGTAAGGCTGCATCTGGATCGCCCGTTGTTTGGCGAGCAAGACTGGGCGGGGGCCGTTGGCCAACTTGGCTTCGCCATGGTCGATCAGCCAGGCCTTGCCCGTCTCGGTGCCCGAGTACCACACAGCACGTTTCACAACTTTGAAATCGGCTTCCGGAAGGCCGGCCAAGGCATCCATCCACTGGGGAATTTGTTGGGCGTTGGCTTCCATGACCTTGCCGAGAAACATGACGTTGGCATCCGGTCTGGCGTTGGGGCGAGGGTCGTTTAAGAAACCAAGGGCTGACATTTGCTTGACCTTTTCGACAAACTCAGCCGGTGCCGGGTTTTGATAATAGGTCATGATCCATTTGCCTAACGCTTGCTTCGCTTGCCGCGTCTCCGCTGTCTCGTCGGCAAAACAAGGGGTAAGTGACAACACACTCATCGTGATGAGAATCGTAGTCAACCGCCGCCGGCTTTGGTTTGTGCACATGACGCGTAACCCTTTGGAGTGGAGGACGAAGTGGACGTCAGGGGCTGGGCCTGATGGCTGCTGTCCAAGCGAAACAGCTGTGACGGCAATGCACCCTCTGGCCCGCGGTGCATCTTAACGGTTTGTTGGGAGAAGGCCAATTTCTTTTGAACCCGACCGTAACGGTTAATTCGCTTCGCTGTCGTCGATGACAACAGGCGTTGGTTCCTGGGCCTGGGGTTCTGCCGATCGCTTGAGTTGATAGCCGAGTCCGCGGAGTGCGAGAAAAACTCCTAGTATGATCGCACCCGTCGTTGGGTGGCCTAAGAAAACCCCGACATACACCGTCGAAAAATCAGACAGTGTGTTGGCTGTTAAGATAGCCAGCAGAATCACTTCGATCATCGACAGAAGAAAGCAGTATGCCACCCATAAGGCAATTCTCGAGGGGATTCGGTGGGGTTGTTCTCCGAGTGCGATCCAGATACAGGGTAGCTGGATGAGTAGAGCGACCACGCCGTAGACCATCGTGACCATAAAGGCCACAATGAAAAAATACGATTCCGGCGTGTTAAGTGAGAAAGAGCTCTGAGAGAGGGTGAGTCGCGCGATGCCCAACGCGAGTGAGAGTAGGAGCGTACCGACAAGCATGTCGCGGATGGCAAAGCGAGAATTAGGTTGGGTGTTCTGGTTGGCCGACGTGGTTTGCTCGATTCGCCAACCAAAGCACCATGCGGCAAACTTTAACGGCACAGAGATTGAAATAAAATAGTATATCCATGTGATTCCGAGTGGGATTATGCTGTCAGGGGGGAATGCTCGACCCAGGATGCTGTTGCCCCAAGTAAATCCGCACCAGGAAACGGTCAGCAGGAACAGCGTCCTCGGAAGTCGAATCCAGAATGTGTCTCGTATTAGCACGCCCCACGCGCAGATGACCGTCATTTGGGCGGTCAGCACTGCCAGTGTAAGCATGACCAGCAATGGTTCGTCAGTCATGAAGTAAGGCGCCGCGACGTCGACAGCAAAGAAGCCGATGCCGCACGCCGTGATCAGAAGGATCAGGCCGGTTTTCCTGCCAGAGGACTGTGGCGGCGAAGTTGCGAGGCTTTCGGTTCCATGCTCGGTAGCGTTGGTCATGGCGATTCCGAAAAGGGCAGGTTGCGACTGCGTGATTTGGAGGCGTGTCAACGGGGCCGGGGCAACCTCGCTGCGCACATGAATGTCGACTGAGAACAGCACTTGCGTTTTAGCCGACGGCTTGGGGCAGCGGTCCCATTAGCGGCAGTTCATTCTATCGGAATGCAAGTGATGAGCGAAACGGAATTTCAGTCCTGAACGGGTACTTTGGCAAAAGCCCGGCACTAGCTGTGTTTGCGATGCCGGCAATAGGCCTTCGAGCCTTGAACGGTGTACGGAGCGTCCAAGTCGACGTCGTTCAGTCCACGTTCGTTTCCCCAGCCGAAGACGCGTTCGAAGAACGGCAGTAATCGGCTGTTGGCAACGCTGCGTTGAAAATACATCTCATGCTCTTTTTCTTTCATGCCCATCGCATAGAGCGCTTCATCGTGTTCTGTGATCCCCAGACTATTGAAGTAATGCATCATCACGAAGTATTCGCAGACATTCCCGCTTTCTAGTCGCCCGGCGAAGAAATACGGCATGAACCAGCCAATGAAGTAGCAGCTCAGCGAAAGCAGCTTTCCGATGATGTGATATTTTATCTCGTTGTAACGCGAAATCGAAATGTCGTACTGTTGCATGATGGCCAGGACGGTTTCGCGATGCTCCCACTCGTCCATTTCGATGGCCTTGATTGCGATCTTTGCGTCAGGGTCGCGGACTGACCCTGCATGTCCGATGTATGCGAACGCAGCGGCCTTTTCGGCCGAGTAGGCCATCCGCAGTAACTTGACAAGTTTGGGATGATCGATTTTCATGCGACACACCATGTGTTTCGCGCTTTGCATCCGGGCCGTGATCACACAGGTAGGGGAACCGTCGTCTTGCCGGCAAGTTAACGGGCGAAGCGGGCGAAATGTTGGTTCAACTGGAAGGGCGGGGGTTGGACGGTCGCGTGGCGCGTACGAGCAAACCGGACAGGCAAGCCAATGCGATAAACAGTGAACAATATAGTTTTGCTGATTCCTCGCAGACAACCGAGGGCGTGGTCGGTGGCTGGACCAGCGTGTCGATCGTGGTATGCACAACATAACACGAAAACGCGATGCAAATCAGCTTGACGAACGACGGAAAGCGGGCCATGGTCGGCAAAATAAACAGACCAAGCGGTAACGCCACGACACCGTACAGGATGACGATGACGTCATTCCATCCTCGGATCATTCCGGAGCTTGTCCACCCCAGCAGGTCAATGCGGTCAAGACGGTCACCGATGCGCTCATGAAATTCGAGTAATTCGTCCAGTACCAGAAATGCCAACGCGACAGATACGATCAACCAGAAGCAACGGACAGCTCGAGGCAAGCCAACCGAAATCAGAAACGAGGTGCAGCTGAAGCCACAGGCCATCGCCAGGAACATGGCGGACAACGCCGTGATGGCGCCTCGTTCATTGACAAAATTAAAATCCCGCGATTCATTGGGTGGAATCAGAAAGATCGCGATCACGATATAGACCGCGACCAAGACCGAAAGGCCGATGGACAGTGGAATCATGCGCCGTCCCACAGTTGCCTGGTGTTCGGCGATTCCTGCGCGGAGTTCGGTTTGGACGTTGGTCAAATAGTTCCGAAACATCATTCCTCGCTCATGGGAGGTTTGAATTGTGCGGCCCGTCATGGGGTGAACAAGGTAAATGTTCTGGGAAGTCTGTTATCAGTGGAACACGAGCAACAGGAAATACGTTGCCAATACCAGCGCTGATATGTGCCCTCGCCGAATGGAGTTCAGGCAGATTTGGCAACAACAAAATAAGCACCTGCAACAACTAAGGCACAGAATCCGGCAATGATGGGTGGGACAAAAATGAGAGGTAAGAACCAGGTGGCGATATACGCTGCCCAGAACCCCAGAACCTTGAGGAGTCCGAGTTCGTTGAAGTACAGAACTGTGAGAGTGACCATCAATACGAGTGCGATGATTCCGAGCATCTGCTTCTCCACGATTGGGGGATTGGGTCGGGCGGGCGTCGATTACCAGTGTTGGCTTGGACGTCACGTGGAACGCTACTGGCACCGTCAACTTGTCGGGCCATGGGTAATGTGGCGAACGGCACTGTCAGTGTACTGGATTTATTGGTGCCAGGTTGTCCTGGGGAAGTTTTCTCCGGTCCGTGCCAGGAGAGGCAAAGGCTGGCTCCCCCGCGAGACATCGAGTTCGATGTAATCATGGTCAACTCGCTGTTCTCAACTCGCTGTTCGCTGGATTATCATGAAGAGACTCTGGCGTGAACACTGGTAACTGTGAGGTGGATCGCCGTAGAACCGGCCTCTCGGCGGGATCACTCGACTTGTGGCTGTGGTCTTGCCGGTTCTCTTGCGAGGCCATGGGGCACGGTGGTTGACGGCTTGTTGTTTGGGACGAAGAGTTTTTGATGTCTGAGACTCGCTCAAAATCATTCCCGTTCGTGACCGGTGTATGCGTGATTGGATGGATCGCATGCATCGTAGCTTTGGCGGCAATCGCGGCGCCCGGTTTGGGCGCGAAAGCGATGCTCGGTATCACCGGCATCGTGTATCTGGCCATCTGGGCACCATTTTTCGTTTGGTCGGCACAAAGTCGACGTCAGAAGTGCATTCGCTTTGTCGTCCCGACGGCGTCGCTGTTGTTGGCGTTGATGCTGGTCGAACTTCCCATGCTTGCCGGTGTCATGGATTATCGTCAGGTCTTCGGCATGCAATTGGCTCCGTGGGAGAACACCAATAATCTGCTCGATCCAGATTTAATCCATCTCCACCGTCCGCATAGCCGATGGGTCGGGACGCGCAAGGGAGGCGACCTGAGTGTCTGGGCAGGCGCGCCGAAATTGACCGAGTTTCAATATGATGTACGGTACGACCGGAACGGTTTCCGTAATCACTCTGAGCTGGAAGTCGCAGATTGTGTAGTGATCGGTGACTCGTTTGTTGAACAGGCCATTTTGCCCGCGGAAGAACTCGTCACCCATCGCATGGCCAAAGAACTCGAACTGACCGTCGTGAATCTCGGGCAGTCTCATTTTGGTCCGCAGCAGGAACTGAAGGTGTTGGAACGATTTGGCATACCGGTTCAGCCCAAGCTTTGCGTATGGGTTTTCTTTGAAGGGAATGACTTGGAGGATGTTTGGCGGTATCAGAGTAATCTTCAGAATTGGACTCATTTAGTAAAGAATTATGCTTCCTGGAAAGAGAGATCGTTTACCAAGAACTTGCTCCGGCAAATGTCGGAACGCTCCGTGGCATTGCCAGCAGTAAACTTGGAACGGCGAGGTCAGTTCCTGAACGGTCTGAGCGAGCAGCGCATGTGGTTCGGTTACGCGGGAAAAGAATTGACACAGCGAGATGCCGAGGCGTTTGGAATTGTGGTTTCCACGCTCTCGGACGCATATCGGATTTGCCGACAACATGGAATCCAACTCGTCGTCGCATTTGCTCCGACCAAATATCGTGTCTATGCCAGTCAATGTGCGTTTGAGGAACATTCGCCTGTGCGAGACTGGACCCGGAACTCGCTTCCGGACGATCTCGCAACAGCGATCCGCTCGATTTCGAGTGAGATTGGTTTTGTCGATTTGACCGAGAGTTTGCAGCAAGCCGCGATGGCTGGCCAACTGGTCTACTTCCCGGATGATTCGCATTGGGCTTCGACTGGGCATGAGGTTGCAGCCCGGACCATTGTTGATTTTGTGCAAAATCACTACGGCCATCTTCTGGAATAGGTATCACCGTTGGATAAGCCAGGAGTTGGCAGTGGGAGTCATGTGCGGTCTGTGGGCCTGTGCATGCCGTGAGCGAAACATGCCAGGCGAGCTGGCGTCTGTTAGATTAGACACCGCGTTCCCACTCAAGTCCGTCTGGTAGCGTCCGTGGGCCAAACAGAAAATGAAGTACCCGTCGGCTGGTGATCGTGCGTGATTTTGATGAGGCGTGGAGCAACAGGGGACGCATCAGGATCAGGTCACCCTGGTTGGCAGTGAGGGTGCGAGCGGTTGCTGTGGAGCACATCTTTTCGATATCCCCCGGCGACAACGTGCCGTCCCGATGAGAATTTGGGATCACACGGAGTGGTCCATTGTCCTGGCCGGAAGGATCGATGTGCAGACGAATCGCGATCATGTCCGCCAGCAACTCGTCGGGACCATGGATAAAGGTCATGCCTTCCTTGCGAGACCAGCCGGGCCACTGCTCCGGAGTGACGTTCGACTCAACAGGGATGCTGCGATCCTGATGAAACGCGACAAACCAATTGCTGGTGGGTGATTTGTTAAAGTACGTGCATTGGACTGCGATGAGAGAGCGGAGTTCGGGGACACTGCGTGCTGCAAACTCTCGGAGTGTATTAGCAAGCGTTTGGCACCAAGTGCGAGCCAGTAAGGCACGCGATCCGCCGCCGACAATCTGGTCGATGTGCGTTCGCACACCGTCGCACTCGCTGGCGGAACAGCAATCCGCGATGACGGTAAAACCTTGTTCAAAACTCATGATTCAATGGAAGCGTGGAAACGTGGAAGCGGTCTGTGCCCGTGTGGTGATCCGGTGCACCGGAGGAGAATGTGTTTCATGACGCACCGGTTATTTCTCGCCGGTCCCCAAGGTGCGTTGGTCGGGAAGCGGTAGCTGCTTCAGCAGAAGGTTCGAATCGACGACAAGCGGACCGGAGATGTCACTTTGTCCGAAGGTGTTGGGATTGACCATGGCTTTGATACGTGCGGACCATTCTTTTTCTTCATGTTGATGCGGATTTCTCGGCCGCTCCGGTTGCGTTGCTGCCTGCGCGTCCGTAAGCAGTTGCAGATCTTTCATTAACTGGATGCCTTCCCATTCTCGTCGCAGCGCGGTGGAGATCACGTCGACCGGAACTTTCCCATGCAAGGGTGCGTTCAATAGGTCCAAGAGATAGTCGACCAAATGGATGGTCGATTGTAAGTTAGAACCTTGGAGGGTGATGTGATCTCCTGTCCCCTGGTCGCGAGCGAATGTGATGCTCAAATCTGCGGCCTTGGCTGCCGCATACTCGACGACCTGCTTGATTGCGTTGTAACACATCATCCTTGGCGCGCGGTTTTCACACGGCAGCGAGTACAATTCAGCGGGAATCGCCAACATAATGACAACGTGCCGATGCCACCAGTCCTCTGGTTGTGTGAGCGAGGAAGCGTCGGCGTGTCGTCTTCATGTCGGAAGCTCTTTTCTGCTGGTGAATGGGGAACGGCAGCGAGCGTCTCACGAAGTGATCCTCGACTGGATGGTAAGTCGTTTGGTTCGTGCCGAGGATCGGTTGCCTCCAGCTTTGGCCCAGAGAGTGTTCGCGGCGACGTTGGTACTCAGGCGATGAGACCAGCGCCACCGCCCGATCGCAGCTTGATCAAAGATTACTTGGGTACCCAGGCACGTTTTTCCTTTGGCGGCTCCTGCCAGCCACGTTCCTCAGCCCATGTTTTCCAGATCGCATATTTTCTGCTTGCCCATACCAGCATGGCGCACGGAATGATCAGGAAAACGACCACGACCAATCCCACGATCGATCCCACGGCTAGAAGTGCTTGGGCGTCATCGGCAAGGTTGTCTATCCCCCAATAAACCAAAGGCAGGATGCAGCAAACGGCGATCGTGAAATAAACCCAAGCGAAACGTCTACCGACCTTGCCGTAGTATGCAAAATCCACAGCAGCTGGCCTGAACACGGATTTTCCACACATGGCACAAACGTTTTGCGTCCTTCGCCTCGTCCCATGTTCGTCGTGGTGAGTCCGAGTGATCGTTTTAAAGTGCGTGTGCTCCTGACACTTCCAACACCACGGCTTGTGGTAGTCTGGTTTTTGCGAGTCAGCCATGGTGATTCAGGGGACGGTGTTGGGGTCGTACCGACAAGGAGGCACAGGCGGCGGGCAATCAGGCAATGGGTCCGTCACCGGCGCAGGTCATTTCGTCGTGTAAGCGGAGGATCGGGGCCACTGCGGGGTCGATTCGCGATTCGCCAAACTCGCCAATGAAGGCACATGTGGAATAATGGGCCGTCTTCTGCTCGTACATGGAAACCCATTCCCGATAGTCTTGTTCGGCTGTGGCATCTTGCCAGGGAAACGGGCTGGGGGCGGTGAAGATATCGCACCTCCATGGCTTGGGAGAGAGACGCGCCCGAAAACACTCCTGTCCTCGGCACAGCCTGACATAAAGTGGGTCGCTACCCAGTTCTTCCAACAGGCGAGTTGTTTCGGGGGCCAGCGGGTCCCAGGTTCCGCTCGTGACAAGACAGCGGAATCCGTTGGCGGTGCGGTAGAGCCGAAGCCCAAGACCTTCATGCCTTTCGGTCACTTCGCGGATACCGTCAATAATCAGCTGGTCCTGGCTGACCTCGGTAGGACGCTGTTCGACGACCAAGTTGTCAGGCCGTTCTGGCGCATCGCTCCCCAGCAGACCGCTGATAAAACGCATGAATTGCCCAAAGAGTCCGTTCGGATTTGAGGAGGATTGCTGTTGGCTGAAATCGTCTTCATAGTCGATATCGGCAAACAAAACGGACGCGGTATTGAGGACCAACGCGCCATGCGAGTTTCGGGTAAGCAATGCGACCGTCTCGTCCTGGTCTTTGAATTCATGGACAATTTCTTCACGTAATGGACGGTCTCCGTACGCATAACGATCGGGGGGGCGTCCGGCCGAGACCGCCGCTACTACGGAACGCACACGTGCCTCCGCCCGTTGGAGAGCTTCCGCTACGCTGGTATCGGAGCCTCCATAGCATTCGATGTTCCAGTCGCGATCAGGGGTCTTCACCTGCTGCGAGGCCTTTGACCAAAATCGAAATGTCTTCATCGGGGTCTCGCCAATCAGGTTGAGCAATCAACTCGCGAAAGGAACGCCTGCTGTCTTCCGGACCAGGCAAAGCGGTTCGGCCTCATTGGCGAATCGACCGCAAAGTAACCGCAGGCTGTAAGTGGGAGGCGCAACGTGGTGCTTAGAAGTCTGTCGTGAGAATAGCAGTTGGCGCTTCGGCGTGCGAACGGAATCTCCAGAATCAGGTGCAAGCCACGATGGTTTAGGCTGGCCAGCATCGCAACGACCGGTTGTGCGGTGTCAGCTGGTGAACATTCGATTTCCCGCGGTTTTGAGTTGCCAATCAAGCAAACGCGATGAGTTTACTAGGGCAGTGCACCACGCCACGTCGAATTTTTTCTGAGAACCGTCATGTCGTTACCCGCGCAGTGTATTGTCAGTATTGGAAAGTATTCAGGCTGAACCCGCTGATGAGATGATGGGTAGGAAAGGACGCGACGACCCGACAGGTTGCCAATCCAGCTTTGTTCGGTGGCAAAGATGTGTCATGTTGTAACCAACCTGCGCCGCAAGTTGACACGGTCGCGCTGGGTGTCAATATTGATTCATCCATCTAAAATAGAGACTTAGGGTTAGGCCAGGAAAAGCGGGATCACAACGGCAAGGTTTGATTCCATGGCGATGGCAACGGTTCAGGAAAACGCCGTGAGATGTCGGCTGAGACTTGTCGCACTGCCGATCCCGAAGATGATGGTTGTGTTGGAACCCGCGGCGCATGTCCGCAAGGAGAGATTGTCATGACACTGGAGCTTCAGCAAAGAATCCCGCGGATCGTTTTCCGGTTGGGTGTGTTGGTCATCCTAGGCTGGAAGCTTGCAACGCCTGAGGCTCAGGCAGTCGATTTTGACAAAGAGATTGCTCCGATCTTGGTTTCTCGTTGTCTGGAATGTCACCGCGGGGATGAGCCGAAGGGTGGGTTGAATCTGACCACGCTGGCGGAAGTCAAGGAGGGTGGCGAGAGCGGTGCCGCGTTGGTCGCTGGCAAAGCGGTGGACAGCCTGCTCTGGGAACGGGTGAGTGCCGATGAAATGCCTCCGAAGCATCCACTGCCGGCTGCGGAGAAGCAAGCGCTAAAACGGTGGATCGACGAAGGAGCTCGATGGGGCGCCGCGTCATTGGATTTCTTTTCCAACACCACGGACAGTCGTGCTGGTCGCGACTGGTGGTCGCTGCAGCCCTTGCGGGAAGTGGCACCCCCGGCTGTCAAGTCAGGTTGGGGCCGCAACGACCTGGACAAGTTCGTGTACCGGACGCTCGTGGCTAACAAGCTGGAGCCGTCGCCCGAGGCGGACAAACGCGTGTTGATTCGGCGTCTGTCGTACGATCTGATCGGGCTGCCGCCGACGCCCCAGGAGGTAGAGGCGTTTGTGAATGACCGTTCTGAGGACGCCTACGAGACGCTCGTGGATCGCTTGCTGGATTCGCCACACTACGGCGAGCGCTGGGGGCGGCATTGGTTGGACGTGGTGCACTTCGGGGAAAGCAACGGATTTGAATACAACCAGCCGCGCAACCATGCGTGGCCCTATCGCAACTGGGTGATCGATGCGTTCAATGCCGACATGCCCTATGACGAATTTGTGCGCCAACAGATTGCCGGAGACTTTTTGGCGCCGGACCGGGGCGGCATTATCGCGGTCGGGTGTCTGGTCACGGGACCACACAATACGACCAAACCTTCCAATGACACCATGCGCAAAACGATGCGACAGGATGAGATGGAAGACCTGGTCGGGATGGTGAATCAGGCGTTCCTCGGTATGACAACGAATTGCGCGCGTTGCCACGACCACAAATTCGATCCGATCTCAACACAAGATTACTACAGCATGGCTTCCGCGCTGGCGGGTGTGGAGTTTGGCGAACGCGATGTCCAACTCGACAAGAACGCGGCTCAAAAAGTTGCCGAAGCCAAGTCGCAGCTTGAAACATTGCGCACCGAGTTGAATGCACTGGAGAATCGAGCCCGCGAAGCCGCAGCCAAACGCCGGAGCGGTGACGGAGAGACCACGCTTGGACCTGCACCCTTTGCAGCTTGGGATTTTCAAAAAGGCTTAAAAGACCAAGTGGGGTCGATGGATGTCACACTGGTCGGCACGGCGAAACGCGATGCCAACGGATTAGTTGTGGACGGCAAGAATGCGTTTGCACGCGCGAAAAGTCTGACCAAGCCGTTTGCCGAAAAAACCCTGGAAGCCTGGGTGCGCGTCGGGGACTTGGCGCAACGCGGTGGTGGGGTGATTTCGCTGCAAACGACGGACGGCAATGTGTTTGACGCCATTGTCTTCGGTGAACGCGAAGCGCAGCATTGGATGGCAGGAAGTGAAGTTTTCAATCGCTATGAATCCTTCGGTGGCAGCAAGGAAAACAACAGCAAAGATCTGGTGCATGTTGCCATCAGCTACGCAGCGGACGGGACGATCACTGGCTATCGCAACGGCGTGCCGTACGGATCGGCTTACAAGAAAAGTCTGCAAAAGTATGCTGCCAAGTCATCGGAGGTTGTGTTTGGTATCCGCCACGGTGTATCTGCAAGTGGTAACCGATTGTTCCA
>NZVR01000203.1 GCA_002701545.1 Blastopirellula sp.
CAGCCGCGAACATGTTCTCGATGCGCCGATCAAAGTCCAACCCACCATACGCCGCAAACGCCGCAACAATCGCCAGCGTGAGACAGGCTGTCGCGGCCAAGCTCCACCATCGCAACTGCACAAGCAGGGTGACAATGCGACGGGCGTCCATAGGCAAACTCGACAGCAACTCGCTCGGCAAATGCGGAGCACATCGGCCGTGGAAAATCGAAAAAAACGTCAGCCGCCGCGGTCCCACACAACGTCACGCCACGCCCGGCCAGTCCTGCCAGAATACCCCATCTTCGACGTGCCCTGAAGGCTGGCAGATAGGAAAGTTCCTCCGCCGTCGGCCACCCCCACCACTCTGCCTGACAATCCAAGAAAAGGAAAACGGGAGCCGTCGCCGATCAGCAACGCTCCCGTTATTCCATCGTTCTCACCGACTCTGGACAGCCCATCACGACCGAGCCAGAGCAGCAAATAAGTCGTCTGCGAACTACTCCTTGGCAGGAGCGTCGTCTGCAGGTGCAGCGTCGTCAGCGGGTGCAGCGTCGTCAGCAGGTGCTGCGTCGTCAGCAGGTGCTGCGTCGTCAGCGGGTGCAGCGTCGTCAGCAGGTGCAGCGTCGTCAGCAGGTGCAGCGTCGTCAGCAGGTGCAGCGTCGTCAGCAGGTGCTGCGTCGTCTGCAGGTGCCGCGTCGTCAGCAGGTGCTGCGTCGTCTGCAGGTGCCGCGTCGTCAGCGGGTGCTGCGTCGTCTGCAGGTGCTGCGTCGTCTCCCGCTTCCCGTGGGTCGGCGGGCAGGTCCATGTTCGTGGTTCCTGGATCATCTGGACCGTTGTCTACTTCCGTGGTGCAACCAACGAGGCTAAACAGACCCAACAAACACAACAGACTGGCAAATTTCTTCATCAAATAGCTCCTTGAAAGGGGTGCAAATACGGTTACGCAATTAGACCAGCCACGCCTCCTTTTATTCCCCCGTCTTTCGAAAAAAACAAAAAAAGACAAGAATTAACGAAAACCAGGGAATAACATCGCTGTTTCAGGGTTCTCTAGTACCAGCCGAGGCGTGGAATGACGATCAGTAGGAGCGGTCGCGTGGCAGTTGGCTTAGACATTGATGTCCACCAAGAGGTTACCCTCGACGACCTGGTACATGCGTATCACCGTGACCTGTATGGTTTCGCGTTTCGCTTGTGTGGCCAAGTCGCCGATGCGGAGGACCTGACTCAGCAAACGTATTTGCAAGCGAGTCGCAAACTGGACCAACTGCGCGATCCAAGTAAAGCTCGTTCCTGGCTTTTCACGGTCATGCGGAACCTGTTTCTCAAATCGTGTCGCAAACGGACGGAGGTCCCGGCGGCAACTTTGGAAATGTCCGTGGACGAGATTCCTGCCGAGGCGGCCACCGATGACCGACTTGACGGCGACACACTGCAGCGCGCCATCGCTGAATTGCCCGCTGAGTTTCAACTTGTCCTCTGTATGTTTTACTTTGAAGAACGTTCCTACCGAGAGATTGCAGATAGCCTGAAAATACCCATCGGCACGGTGATGAGTCGCCTGGCACGGGCCAAGGGACGTCTGCGGCATCAATTGTTGGAGCAGCCAGGTCGGACGGGTTAAACCGCTCACCTGCACTCAGCACCCTGAAACATCGACTCTGAAAGCGACACACATGCAAGGCAACGAACACCTCCGCGAGCAAATGGATGCTTGCCGCCCAGGTAAGTTGGACGAAATGTGCCCCGAGATGTCTCACCTCGCTGCTGCCCTCGAAGCAGATGCAGAGGTGCGCGCCGCCTTTGCCATTTCTCAGCAATTCGACCAGCACGTGCAAGAAGCGTTTCAGACTGTCGAAGTGCCTTCGGATCTGGCCGACCGCATTCTCTCGTCGCTCGAAAACTCCGCTCACGTAACCACACAAGCCACTCCGTCTCCGGAGGCCCCTAGCGTTGAACTGCAAGCCTCCACTCCAACGCGAACGGTGAGCGAGCCGGCCCCCGCCGTTGCGCTACCCACTTCCCAACGGAAACGACGGCGGCGCCACCTGCTCTGGGGAGCCACTGCCCTTACGGCAGCCAGTTTGTTGTGTGCCACCATGATTTACTACGATGTGTTCACCCCCAAACTTACGATTCGTGAAGTTTGTCAGTTAACTCCCAAGTGGCTGGAACGCCTGGACGACGATGACTGGCAAACCGCAGAACTCGAATCCGTCGTGGCAAACGTCTCACCCGCCGTTGGACCAGTCAATTGGTCCTCGTGGCAAGCGACACGCATTCCCCTCGGTACCACGCAAGTGCTCCAAGGCCAATGCCGCGACTCCCGTGTCTATCTGCTGATCAGTCGCGCCAAGCGGGATGACAAGTTAGCTACCGCCCCACCGCAAACTCCGGTGCGTGTAACCGGACGTTTCTCGATCGGTGTCTGGGGACATGGCGACCACCTCTACGTTCTGGCAGTCGAAGGAAATGAACGGGCTTACCACCGCGCCTTGCGGAAATTCGAGACCTTCATGTAACCGCCGCTGCGTCCACGCCAAACAGCCGACCCAAACGCTCGCGGCCGCTGGGCACACCCAAGCCCCTCGTACGTGCGCAGGAGCCTGGTGACGCTGCCAACTCAGAGACCACAAAACGCCATTGCCCCGATTGCCCAATCCGCGCAGTCACCCAATCGCAAACCGATGGCGTGGGCGAAACCCCTCCATGCGGCACAATCTGCATAATCGTGCTCATCTACCAAGACCTTCACTGCCGAATGATCTATCCAGGGCTTGGGGCGCGGGAAATCCATGCACAGAAGAACGAATCCGCTAGGAGACATGAGATGAAACATCTGACCTTCGCGATGGTGTTGCTCGCCGGATCAGTCGCTTTCGCTCAACAACCTGCCACCCCTTACGCCAGCATCTCACCATCCATCACGCCTGAGATGTGGTTCTACAATCAAGAGATGCAGCGTTACGATGACCCCAAAGAGATGGTCCGTCGGAACGCCGAATTTCGCGCCGCCAGCCGTCGCTCTCGCATTGCCCGAGCGAAATGGATGGGGTATTCGAAATCACGTCCAACGGCGGAACACACACCATTCACCAGCGGCTACACACCTGCCTGGATCTCCAAGCCACTTCCTCCCATGTACTGGCTTCAAGGACGACTCTCGGCCTATTCGGCCGCCAACTACGCCGACTCACTAAGGCGTTAGCCGCGGTGACTAAGGCGTTAGCCGCGGTGACTAAGGCGTTAACCGCGGTGCTGGTTCCCGACGGTCCCACGCATGCTACCGAGGCGAGCAAGTCGTTCCGTAGGGTGAGTTTCTGACGTGACTGCGGCACGCGAACCGGAATCCTCCGCAACGATTCCCCTTATTTTTCCACTCAGCCGTTGCCAGTCCCCCCAACAGAACGGCACTGTGCGGGAATGAACGCAGCCTCGCGGCGCGGTATACTGATCAGATCGTGATGGAGCGATAAACGTGACTCCGCCGGCGCGGGCCAGCAGGACGAAGTTGCTGACTATTGAGAAGGAGAAGCCGTGAACGTATCTCGACGTGTGTTTCTGAAGGCGAAGGGTGTCACTCTCGCATTACCGTTTCTTCATTCGCTGGCCCATGCTGTGGAACAACCAACTCGCGGCGTCGCGCCCAGTAAGAAACTGGTGATGATGTATGTACCCAATGGCTTGGTACGTCGCTGCTTCTTTCCTGGTGAAGAAGAAGCCGAGTTACCCGGCTTCATTGGTGGCTTCAACGCCGACAAAACCAAAAACGAGCGACGTTACCAGAACGAGCCCGGCATTTATCCGCTCGAACTCTCCTCCACCATGCAGCCGTTGCAGGACCACAAGGACGACGTGACACTTGTCACCGGTCTGGACCGAACGTTCAAGCCGGGCCAGGACGTGCACGCCCAAGGCGCCTCGTGCTATCTGACCAGCCTCTCACCGGCACAGGCAGCCGAGCAAGGAATTCGGCATCCGAACGGTCGCAGTCTGGACCAAGTGATTGGCGACCATGTGGGTGGCACGACCAGCTTCAAGACCCTGGAGATCAGCTGCAACGGCTTCAAACAAGGCAAAGAGTCAATCCACTTTGACAACATCTCGTGGTACGGCCCCGACAAGATCGCGCCTTCCATCAAGGAACCTCAGAAACTTTATGAACGCCTGTTTGTCGCCGACAGCTATCGCACGCACATCGCCGATGTCACCGATCTCGTCCTGGCGGATGCGAAATCGCTTTCCAAAAAGCTGGGCCGGGAAGATCGCCATACCCTGAACGGCTTTATGGAAATGATTCGCGATATCGAAATCCGGATGGCCAAGCTCCAGTCGGTGATCGAGAACGTGGACATCGAAGTCCCCAAAAACGAAGTGATCCCGCGCGGCGAGTACATTCGCTTACAAGCAGACCTGATGTTGCTCGCCTTCCAAATGGGCATCACCAACATTTGCACTTTCATGGTCGGTCCGGAACGCTGGGATGCCACCTTGATGTACGAGGGGGTCTTTGACAAACCGGTGCAGCACCACAACATGACCCACAATCAGAAGGGCAACGGCTACAAGGAGTTGCAGAAGATCGACATCTTCCACATCCAGCAGTACGCCTATCTGATACAGCGGATGAAGGACATCAAGGAATCCGACGGCACGTCCATGTTGGACAACTCGATTGTTACCTACGGAGCCGGGCTCGGTGATGGAGCGACTCACCAATACTACGACTTGCCCCTGATCGTCGCCGGGAAGGCACAACGCCAAATCAAGCAAGGACGCTTTGTGAAGTGTCAAAGCGGCACACTGAATTCCAATATGTGGTTGACCATTGCGCAACTGATGGGCCTGGAAATCGACAGCTTTGCCGACAGCACGGGTGTCGTCTCCGAACTCTGGACATAACCTGGCAGCCGCCGTTCGACCTGATTATCTCGATCCCACCAGCGAATCTCCCACCCCCCATACCCCATCATGCGTCTCCCACCGATCGTTGCCTCTGTCTGCTTTGCTCTGCTCTGCTCCACAGCCATGCCTCCAGCCTGGAGTGCCGAGCCTTTTCAAGAGCACATCCAACCCTTGCTGCAAGCCCACTGCGCGCATTGCCACGGGCCGGACGAAGCCAATGCAGAGATCAATTTCAGCACTTTGCGCACCACGGCCGACCTGGCCCAACGTCCCCAACTCATCGAAGACCTGATCAAGGTTCTCGACTCCAATGAGATGCCTCCAGAGGGCGAACCTCCCTTGAAAGCCGGCACGCGCAGCCACTTGATTGGCGCCCTGAAGAAGCAACTCCGGGCGGCCACCTCAGGGATCGCCACCGCGCCGGTCCCCATGCGTCGGCTGAACCGATTCCAATACAACAACGCAGTGAGAGATCTCTTTGAAATCGACCTCGACATCTTCGCGTTACCAGAAAAACTGATGACGCGTCACAGCCGCTACTTGCAGAGCGGCATCACTCAGATGCCCAAGCGGGTCGATGTCTCGTGTGACGCCTCGCGGCCCCGCGCGGGACTGCGCGAGGTCCAGCCGTTCCCCAAAGATCTGCGGGCAGCACACGGCTTTGACAATCAAGCCAATCAACTCAGCCTCTCGCCGCTGTTGCTCGATGCGTTCCTGCGCTTAAGCGTCTCGATCCTGGAAAGCCCTGATTTCAACGAGTCACATGTCGGCCGCTGGGAACGCTTCTTTCGCGCCCCCGAGAACACCGACAACCTACGCCAACAGGTGCAAGAACGCCTCGAGCCGTTCCTGCGACAGGCCTTCCGCCAACCGGTCGATGCAGACACCCTGCAGCGTTATACGGCCTACACGATGTCCAAAATCAACGCCGGGGTCAGTTTCACCGACAGCATGAAGAAGGTCGCCTCTGCGGTACTTTCCTCGCCCCTGTTTCTGTACCGCTCCCGGGCCGCCGATGGCACGCAAACCCAGTTTGAACTGGCCTCGAATCTCTCCTTTTTGCTATGGGCCAGTGCACCCGATGCGGCTCTGTTGGACCAAGCCGAACGGGGAGAACTGCAAACGCGTGAGCAACTAACCCAGACCATCAAACGCATGATGGCTGACCCGAAAATCGAACGCTTCCTGGACACCTTTCCGGCCCAATGGATGCAACTTGAAAACCTCCTGGCCGCCACACCCGACCCTCAACAACATCGCTTTTACAGTCTGGACAAACAGCATCCTGCCAGCCTCCAGATGATCCTCGAACCCCTACTGCTTTTCGATGCTCTGTTCATCGAAGATCGACCGGTGGTCGAGTTGATCGCCCCCTCCTTCACCTACCAAAGCCAGTTCCTCGAAACCTGGTACACGTCCCAACTCAAACCACCGCCGGTCGACGCTCAAAAAGTCACCACCGAGAACCAACGGAAAGACGCCCAGCGGCGCGCACTCCAAACCACCCTGGACACCACCAAACAGCAACTGGCCGCTCTGCTCGAGCCGATTCGCAAACAGATCCTGGCAAAGCGAGAACAGGATCAGGAAGAGGCTCCCCCCGTCGACCTCAAACCGTACGCAGCGTGGGAATTCGACGGCGACCTCAAAGACTCGCTTCAGGGCCTCCACCTCGAGGCCCACGGCCCGGTGAAATTCGCCGACGGCAAGGCCTTCCTGCAAAATGCGTATCTTCTCAGCAAGAAACTCCCCATCGATCTGAAAGAAAAGACGCTTGAAGTCTGGTGTCAGGTGCATGACCTCAACCAAAGCGGTGGAGGTCTCATGGGGATCCAAGGCCCCGGTGATTTCTTCGACACGATTGTGCTCGGCGAACGGCAAGCTCGTCACTGGATCTCTGGCAGTAATGGATTCAGCAGAACGGACGACTTTCCGGAATCCACCCCGGAAATGAAGCCGATGGAAATGCTGCATCTCGTGATGGTCTACCAGGGGGATGGCAGCACCTTGCTCTACCGCAACGGCGCCCCTTACGGCAAGCCGTTTCGCAAGAACCGAGCGACCTTCCCCAAAAACCAGACTTCGGTCATTTTTGGCCTACGTCACTTACCGGCCGGCGGCAATAGATACTTGACCGTCACGCTCGACAAAGCGCGGCTCTACACCCGCGCCTTGACCGCCGACGAAGTCACTGCTGCTCATAGCGGTCGCCACGACTACATTTCGGAAAGCGAGTTGGTCAAGGCGCTCACTCCGGCACAACGCCAGCAGCGCGAAGAACTCACCAACCGGTTGAACGAAACCACCGAGACGTTGAAGCGTGTGCCCCCCAATCAAGACATCGGCCAACTGCGGAAAACGGCCGCACAACGCTATGACGAAGAAGTTCGCCGTCAACTGCGTGGCCGAGTGTTTGAGCGCGTCGCTGCGACAGATCCTCGCTATGGCGGCGTGATTACGAATGCTGCCATGCTAAGCATGACCTCCGGACCGAAACGCACGCATCCGATCGCGCGCGGCGCCTGGATTATCGAAGTAATTTTCAACGATCCACCTCCACCTCCACCNAACGACGTCCCACCACTGAACGAAGAACAGACATCNGCCGACCTNACCATTCGAGAAAAGTTCGCGCAACATCGCGAGAACCCCGACTGCGCTGGTTGCCACTCGCAATTGGATCCACTGGGGTTTGCCATGGAGAATTTCGACATCACCGGTCGGTGGCGCGATCGCTACAAGAATGGCAAAGAAGTGGATGCCAGTGGCCGCCTCTTCAAAAAGTATGACTTTGACGGGATCGTCCGCTTCAAAAATTCACTGGTCCAGGAAGAACGCCGCTTTGCCAAAGCCTTCACGGCACATCTACTTCGCTTTGCTCTCTCCCGCGAGCTGCGTCCCGGTGATTCGCTGACGGTCGATGCGATCGNCGAACGCGCGGAATCCGACCGCTACTCCCTGCAATCGCTCCTGCGTGAAGTGATCCTCAGCGATCGCTTCCTGGTCCGCAAATAAATCCCACGCGGACCTCGGGAGACCGGCCTTGATTGCACCGGTCGGCCAAGACGCCCCGCGTTGCGGTCGCTGCATTGACCAGCAGACGTCGTTCCCTGTGAGGCTCTTACAGACTANCCCGCCGCACTCGTCGGTCGCAAGCCAAGCGTGCATCTACGGGGCAAACCGAGGGCGACGGGCAAACCCAGGGCGGGCGGCATTGCCGCTTCGTCCCACCAGCTAACGCGGTCACTCGATGATCTTGGAGATGGGATATTCCACAATGCCGCGGGCACCAGCTGCCTTCAACTGCGGCACAATCGTTCGCACCACCGACTCTTCGACAATCGTGTTGACGTCGACCCATTCCTTGTCGGACAGCGAAGAGATGGTCGGTTTCTGCAAGGCCGGCAACTGATCAATGACTTTGTCAAGATCTTCCAACCGTACGTTCATCATCAACCCCACCTTGCCTTCGGCGGCCAGGCACGATTTCAGCATCAACGAAATGTTGTTCAGCTTTTCTTTTTTCCACGCATCTTGAAGTGATTGCCGATTCGCGACAAAGCGGGTGGTGCTTTTCAGCACCTCGTCCACGATCTTCAAGTCGTTGGCTCGCAATGAGCTGCCGGTTTCCGTGACTTCCACAATGGCATCCGCCAATTGGGGCGGCTTGACCTCGGTCGCTCCCCAGGAGAACTCGACCGTCGCATTGACTCCGTGACGGGCCAAGTAGGCTTTGGTGAGCCCCACGGCTTCGGTGGCGATCCGTTTTCCTTCCAGGTCTTGGACCGAATGGATGTCCGAATCTTCCGGAGCTGCCAGCACCCAGCGTACCGGTCCACGACTGACTTTCGAAAACACCAGCTCACAGACTTCGACCACGTCGGCACCGGTCTCTTGAATCCAGTCATACCCTGTGATCCCAGCGTCCAAAATTCCCTGCTCGATATAACGAGCCATCTCTTGGGCGCGGATCAGCAGGCATTGAATCTCGGCGTCGTCAATCGTCGGATAATAAGAGCGCGACGAAAATTTGATTTTGTACCCAGCCCGTTGAAACAGGGCGGCCGTTGCTTCCTGCAGGCTGCCGGCTGGAATACCAAGTTTGAGAACTTGCTCTGCCATGATTTACTTACTCTCCCTACTGCATCTTTTTNATTAGCTTTTTTTGTACACTTCATTGGGGTCAAACACCCGCTCACCCACAATCGNCGTCTCTTGGGTCGCGGNGTCGATCTTGCGGAAAAAACAGCTGCGATAGCCTTCGTGGCAGGCAGCGCCGCCCACCTGATTCACCTTCACCAGCAGCGTATCCGCATCACAGTCGTAAAAGATTTCACGTAATTCCTGCACATTGCCACTCTCCTCGCCCTTGCGCCACAACTTTTGACGACTGCGACTGTAGTAGCAGACCCGTTCATTTCGCAACGTCTCGGCGTACGCCTCTGCATTCATGTACGCCAGCATCAAGACATCCCCTGTGTCAGCATCTTGAGCGACCACGGGAATCAAATCGGATTTGGAAAAGTCGGGGCCGTTCACGACGCGGTTCCTTCTGTTTTGCTTGGAAATCTGCAGCAATCTTAGCAAGGAGAGCGAATTGGTTCTACGTCGCTGTGCGAGAACTCGCCCTTAATGACCAAGACAACGGCAAAAGTGCTATCAATGGCAAGATTTTTCGCCATTAAATCGCCGTAATGCGGTCCGACGTTACTTGCCCGCTCCCCGCGCTTGCTCGTTCTTTCGCCAGGCGTTGACGTAAGCCAGGATCCCCGCGCGGGTCGCTTGCCCTAACCGTGCAAACCCCACCCCACCGATCAGTTCGAGCGGATTCACACCGTTCTGGTGCAAGACCAGTGCCGCCTGCGTGGCAACTGCCGCGTCATACGCAGGGAGCGCGGTATAGACCGCCGCAACCTCACCTTGAGCGTCCGCCACGATCTTTTGGGCGTTCTGATGCGGTGACGTCCACTGACCATCCCCGTCCACATCTAAAAAGATCGGTCCTGTGCAGGATAGCGTGCGCGCCCGCCATTCAGGAGAGTCCGGCTGATACGCTTTGGCAGTCTTCCAGTACACACCTTCAATTCCCGGTCCGCTCGCCAACACCACCAGGGCCGTATCGTTTCGCAGTGTGGGTAGCGCACGTCGCGCACGGAACAGCACACCCGGCGGCAACTCGCCACGCTCCCCCAGCTGGTCCTCGGTCACATCCAACAGCAGCTGACCATTACCGTAAACCCGCACGCGATTCACCTTGTTCCACCCCGGCCCGCGCACCACGAACTCCACCGGCGGTAGCTTGTCCGAGACAGCCACCACGTCTCCCACTTGGCCCTCTCCCACCTGCATCTCGACGAACAACCCGTAACTCACAACCACCCGACCTTCGCGGAACGCACGCACGGCAGACCCGACATCGACTTTCCCAGGCGAACGATCATCGCACCGCAAATACGTGCGTCCCTGCCCGACAAAATGCCGCCCCACATCATGCGAGTCACTACTGCCAACCGGGGTCACGCGGCGCCCTCGATTGGTTAATGCCAACCAGTCGTGAAACAACTGAAACGCGTCGGTCTGAGTGGCACCTGAGTTAATGATCTCCATTCCATTAAAACCAACGTGCCAATCATCCAGCATTTCACCGGCCGCCTCGTTAAAGTGGCGCGGCCCAAACGGAGTCGTGCCGCCGTGCACATCCCGGGCATGATTCAGAATTGCTACCTGAACCTCCGGCGTCGCAAAGATATGGTCTAACGTCTCTCGCCAGACATCGGACTGGTAAGCGGGAATCGCAGCGCCTNAGGCGACGGGAAAGATATTGAAGTGTCCCGTGCGCGTGGTCACTTCGTTGCCAATCACCGGTGTAAAGTAACTTTGCACCTGCATTTCACGTGCAAACGGCCGGTGATCCACATGCACGTTATGGTCGGTCGCAATCGGCAACTCAATGCACTCGCCCGCCAGAGTAATCATCCGTTCTTGCACTGTCGCATCACCGTGCCCCGAGTGCGTACGGGTGTGTACATGGGGGTCGCAGGCAACCCAGCCTCGCGTATCCACCACACGCCGGATCGATAACCGGACGTCCGCTTGCTGCCCGCGTTTCAGCTGCACCTGCTGCTGATCAAGCGAGTATTCGAAACCTCGCCCCCCGTAAACTCGGTACCGACCCGCCGGCAACGGGATCGTGGCGCGGCCAGTCGAGGTGTAGACAATCCCCGGTCGAATCGCCAGCTCCCCTTGCGATGCCGCCCCAACACTCACCATCGCACCTTGATCATCCACGATCGTCAAACGCCCCGGAGTCAACTGATCCGTGTCCTGATCGACCAATTCAACCCGCAAGGTGGCCTGCTGCAAATGCGCATCTCGCGATCGGTTCAACAGAGCTATCTGCCCGACCCGAATGTCATCGGAACTCCGAGGTGTCCCTCCGGCTGCAATCGTCAATGTGTTCTGCGCTTGAACGGTGTCTGGCGGGATGGCAAAGGCTAACACCATGTCGTTCTCGTCAATCACCAACGCTCCTACCTCACGCCCGTTCAACTTCACGCGCCAGTTCTGCTTCACGTCCTGCTGCCGCACGAGCAGCGTCATTTCCTTGGCATTCGGCTCGCCGGCAAACTCCAACTGCAAACTCGCCCCTTCGGCTTGCTCCGGAAACTCACTCCATTCACGCACGTCGAGACTGCGCAAATGGTGCATGTCCGCCGTGATCACGGTGGTATCTGCCGCCTGCCCCCAAACAGGTGCCACACCGTTCGTCAGCACGGACAACGACAGCAACACCGGCAAGACAAAATGCTTTCGATCCATAGGACTCAGTCGACTCCCGATACATAGACAACGCGATGATCACGAACTGACTTCAAAACAGACGGCGCATATCCGCTTTGCGCAGGCACGCTGAAGTAGGGCAACGCCCGCGACGCCCCGATTGTAACCCATGCGGCGAAACGCCCCTATTTCTCTGGAGATCTTTCCAACCTCCCAACCACTTTCCTCCACAAAACGGCATCGCTCGCTTGCGCGCACTTGTGAGGCCATTACCGACTGCGTTTCCGATCCGACTCGTGTTCCGAAATGGCCGCAACGGGGATACCGTACCACGTCACTGCACCGTTCCACACTCCATTCCGCCCTGAACAAAGCTCCATGAAC
>NZVR01000204.1 GCA_002701545.1 Blastopirellula sp.
AGGTGGCGGTAGATCCAGAGTGCTTCGACGAGATGGTGCCAGTAGCGAGGGTCGGACGCCGCCCCCGCAGCATGAAGTCGGTTAACCCACTTGGACAGTTCAGAACGGACTTCGGCTGGCGGACGTTCGCGCAATTCTCGTTTCGCCCAATAGCGATAGCGATATTCAGGACGCTGCAGGACGGCCAGGAGTTGCGCGGTCGAGGCACCGGCAATTTTCGGAGGATCCTGTAACGATTTTCCTTTCGTGGTGATCCGCCAGATGCGTCCCGAGTGTCGATCGCGGCGTTCATCTCGCAAGGAATACTGTGCGTGTCCCTTGACGGGGTTGTACCAGTCACAAACGTAGAGTGCCCCGCGGGGTCCGAAACGAATGTCAACCGGAATGAAGCTGAGGTTCTTGGAGAAGAGGATATCGCCGACATACTCTTCGTCGTAGCCATATTCTAAGGGCTTCCATTTGTGGATCTCCACGCGATTCGTCGGCTTGTAGCGGACCTTGATGTAGCCGCCTTGTAACTCCTCGGGAAACGTCGCGAAGTCGACGAATTCCTGACCACACGTTCCGGAATAGGCACGCAACCCGTTCGGTCGGGGGTGCTGGTTGGGATAGGCCGGGTCGAGCGAATGAAAGGCGGCGGCGTAGATGGGATGGCTGGCAACGTGTTGTCCCCAGTCATCGAAAGTCACACCCCACGGGTTGGTGCTGTGGTACGTGCCAAAGCTGGTCAGGCGTTGGGTTTTGGTATTCAAGCGAAACCAGCCACTGTTGCGTTGTCGGACCGGGCCGTAGGCGGTTTCGACTTGGGAGTGATGGAAAATGCCTTCACGGAAAATCAGATCACCGTCGGGCGTCCAGACAAAGTCGTGTAACGAATGGTGCGAGTCTTCGGTGCCGAACCCCGTAAATAGTCGTCGCCGGAAATCCGCTTTGCCATCTCCGTCGGTGTCCTTGAGGAACGTCAGGTGAGGTTCTTCTGAGACGTAGACTCCGCCGTCACCCAGCTCAAAAGAGAGCGGGATATGCAGGTCATCAGCAAAGACGGTCGACTTGTCCGCCTTTCCATCGCGGTCGGTATCTTCGAGGACGACAAGTTTGTCGTTGGGGGCATTTCCGGGGTAGACGTGTGGGTAGGTGGTGGAGGTGCTGACCCACAGCCGTCCTTGGGCGTCCCACCGCATCTGAATGGGGGCGGCGATTTCGGGGAATTCTTCTTCACTGGCAAATAAGTTGACTTCGAACCGAGGGTCAACATCGAACGCCTTTTGCTCGTCTGCGGCAGAGAGCCATGTATTGGCGCCGCGCGATTCTCGCGGTTTGGGCAGTGGCGGCAGGTTGGAATCGTCTATTGGTTTGGTTGTTTGGTCGCCTGCGGCGATCTGCCAGATGCGTTGTTCCCGGTTGGCCACGAGGATGTCGAAGTTCCGCATGGCGGGCAGGAAATCCAGATAGCCGTAAGATTTGCTGCGACCTCCGGTGTAATAAAACGTGTTCAACGGACGATAACGCCGAAAATACTGTTCGTTTTTATCCACGATCAATTGGCGCAGTTCGACCGAGGTGGTGGGAGCTTGCGAACCGAATAATTTTTCGAACAACGCTCCCGCAAACATCTGATAGCCTTGGTCATTGAGATGAACGCCGTTGATCGTCAAGTCGTTTCCCAGGCTGCGAAGTGCAGCACGGGAGGGGGTAAATACGTCGGCGAACGCGACGCGATGCTGTTTGGCAACCGCTTGAATGGCCTCGCTATAGAGTGCTAGGTTCGCGTTGTTGCGGTCTGCTGCGGGAATGTGATCGATGTTTTCGTTTGCGATAGGCGACAGCAAAATGACTTGAGGAGCGGTTTTGCCGTTGTATGCCCGCGTGGTGAGTTTTTTGACCAGCGCACTGAGCGACTGACGAAAGGCATTCAATCCGTCGGGACCAGCGAACGATTCGTTGAAGCCAAACGCCGCAATGATCACGTCGATTTTTTCGTGCGTTAGGTGTTGTTCCAGGTCAGCAAAGTTGTCTGGGCGGGGCTGCAAGTCCGGGGTGTCAGCTGACCAGGCAAGGTGTCGAACCACCAGGTGATGCTGAGGATGTTGGGTATGCAGCATCGCTTCGAGATGACCGAAATGCCGAGCGCGGTCAAGCAAGGTGTTGCCGATCAGGGCAATCCGTTGGCCAGGGGCTAGTTGAAGGGGCAGCGATGTTGTCGCGGCGGCCACGGTTGTTGGCCGTGGTGCTTTGTTCTGATAGATACCGTATTGGGCCAGGTCAGGGTCAGCGAACGGCTCGGCATTCTTCGTCTTGGTGTTTTTGGCATCCTGAACCGCTCGTGGTTGCTGGCCATAGGCCAGGAGTCCCGAGAGCGTCCAACACATGCAGATGACCGGCAACAGCTGTTTTTGCATTTTCTTTTCCGAACTGGAAGTTAAGCAGATGCGATAGAGGATTTGCCATTCTAGCATTGCGCGAGGGAANCTGCCGAGGACCCTTGGCAGAGGGCATTGCAGTCCAGCACGCTTGCGGAACGGTTGCATTCCCCGCAGGGGCTCGGCTGGACGTTTTGGTTCAGGGCGCTTCGGCTAGCGCTTGGCGGCACTGCGCGACGACGTCTTGGGCCCAGGGCTTGGAGCCAAACAAGGCAATTACGCCTTCTCGCCAGGAACGCAATTCCGCTTCTGCCAGAGTTGCTTCCGCTTGTTGTAGCTGTGCTTGAAGATCGGCCGCCAGTTCCTCTTCCTGAGGATTGACGGTTGACTCCATGCGCAGCAGTTCGTGCCGCGCACATTCCAGGCATTGAAGCGTCCGCTCATTCGCATTCGGTTGGTCGAAAACGTCGATCAATTGTTGGAATTGCTGGCGAGCTAAGGTGGGATTCGATCGTCGATTCTGCATGGCCACATAAAATGCTTGCTCGACAAGCGGTGAAATGAAATCGCTCCCACCCGACCGTGTGGCACGTCGATCGATTTGGCGAAATAGATCATGAGACTCCAAGTCTTGCTGGAGCACACGGACGTTCTTGGCGCGTGGCTCATCGCCGTGTTTTTCCAGAAACAGTTCGATGGTGGGTTGCACATTCCTTAGCCGTGCACGGTCGCCTTCGTTGGCTGCTGTGACAATGGCGTCGTAGAGCGAGTCGGCATCGGGGGTCTGCATCAAGGACCAACTCCAGAAGACGATACCGACCAGGATGAGCACCAGGGCCGTTCCGGCGAGCACTTTTGGCCAAAGCGCTTCCTGTTCTGTGTCTTGCACGTCGGCAGCAGGCAGGTCGCCGGATTGCCCCATGACCGTGGTGAATCGTGTGGCAGCAGCGGGTTGGGCTAACCGTTCCGCAGAGCTGTCAGGTACGACCGTTGCTGCTTCGTGGGCTGCGTCCTGGGAGGTGAAGTTTTCTTCGGTCAGCGCGGTGTCCAACATGCCACCATCGGTTTTGGCACCTTGGTCGGGATCGTTGTCCGCTTCGTCAACGGAGTCTGCCACCTGGGTTTCCACGGATAAGGCATATTCCATTGCGCGTAATTGATTGGCCAGGACACGGGCGGTGGCGACACGGTCACGAGGGTTCTTGGCCAAGAGTTGCATGATAATGGCGTCAAAGCCGGCGGGGATGTCGTCCCGTAAAGTGCAAACTGAGGGTGGGTCGGAATATTGCAAGCTGTGAATAACGTCGGTCGGGGTCGTTCCAATGAAAGGCGGTCGGCCAGTCAAAAGAGTGAACATGACGGCACCGAGGGAGTACAGGTCAGATTGCGCTGCGATCGGTTTGCCGGCCGCTTGCTCTGGCGACATATAGTCGGCGGTGCCCACCACTCCGCCAACGGATGTGACGCTCGTGCTACCCCACAATTTCGCAATCCCAAAGTCCGTCAGCTTGATGGACTGTTCTTTCTCGTCATAGAGGATATTTGCCGGTTTCAGATCGCGGTGGATGACGCCGTTGTCATGAGCATGTTTGAGTGCGTCGCAAATCTGCACGCCAATGCGTGCGACCTCGCGCCAAATGAACAGCCGCCCTTTCCTGAGCTCTTGCTGGAGGTTGGAGCCCGCAACTAATTCCATGCTGTAGAACAATTTGCCGTCATCTTCACCGTAACCTAACAGCTTGACGATATTGGGGTGCTTGAGCTTCTTGAGCGTCTCAATTTCTGCAGAAAAGCGAGTCCGGAAGCGAGGGTCGTCTTCCAAGCCGGTTGCCAGGATTTTGACCGCAACCAGTTCGCCGGTCTCTTCGTGACGGCCGGCATAGACCGTACCCATGCCGCCACGCCCAACCGTTTTCGTAATGTGGTACGGTCCTAGTTTTTCGACTGGCATGGATTGCTCGTGTCTGGGGTGAAGCACTACCTATATGCTAGTTGAACGATTCACGCTCCCCAACGGTCTGCGAAGCGTGTAACCGGTGTAACCCGCTCAAACGCATTTCTGCGAATGTTAGTCAGGTTTCTTCNAATCCGCGNGGNNNAGGCGCTTGAATTGTAGCAAACGCAGGGAAATGGCATTCGGTTTGCTGGGGGTAAATATACTGAAACTTTCCCTCGACGGCAGCTGAAAGTCTGCAGNTAACCAACGCAGTTGCGATGGTCAGGCGACTGGAGCATCCGAATCGTCTGTTGCGACGGCGTCGAGTGGCCGCGATTTCACTTCATTCCTTTTCGTGACTCATGTCGCCCATGACATCCCGGCATCAAACGATCAGGTTGGGCATTCCGGCTCGCAAGCTGCAGAAGCTTAACGGGCCGCATTCCCAAGAACGTCTAGGTTATGCCATTGAGTGTGAAACACAACGCTCATGTCGCACTGGGTTGCCGTTTTGTTTGTTGGTGATTTCGACATCGACGCCAACTGTCCGTGAACGTCTGTACTCGATCTGTCAGGAGCGATTACGCATGACCGACCAATTTGGCGAGATGAATGCAGAGCAGGTAGGGATTGTTTTGCCGGATACGGATGAAGCAGCGGCAGAGGTTGTCGCAGAAGCCCTCCGTCACATGTTCGACGACGACGGCACTTGGTCTTGTGAGATCTACGGCTCGGCAGCAGAGGCGGATACGACAGCGGACGCGGCTTCGAATGTTGCACCGGATGAGGATGCTGCACCGGATGAGGATGCTGCACAGGATGTCACTTATCGAGACAGGCATGTGGCGTTGGCCTTGGAACCGCAGTTGGTTCGGCCACTGCCTCACTGGAAACGTCTCATTGATATTCTGGGTAGCGTTGTCGGAATCTTGCTCGTGTGGCCGATTATTTTGTTGGCTGCGATCGCCATCAAACTCACGTCGCGTGGGCCGGTCTTTTTTCTGCAATGGCGAGATGGTCTTGGTGGACGCCCCTTTCGAATGTGGAAGCTGCGGACGATGGTCGAAGATGCNGAAGANGANCANGTTGGCTTGCTGGTGCACAGCGAGCAGGATGGACCAGCCTTTAAAATGCGGTCGGATCCCAGAGTGACCGCGGTCGGTAAACTATTGCGAGTTTTGAGTATCGACGAGTTCCCGCAGTTCTTTAATGTGCTGCGTGGCGAGATGAGTCTGGTCGGTCCGCGGCCCTTGCCTTGTCATGAGTCGGAACTTTGCAAACCGTGGCAGCGTCGGCGTCTGGAAGTGACTCCTGGCTTAACTTGTACCTGGCAAATCAGTGGCCGGTCTCTGGTTACCTTCGACGAATGGGTGAGGATGGACCTGCAATACATCCAAAGTTTCTCCTTCTGGAACGACGTGAAACTGCTTGTTCGCACGCCTTTCGCCATGCTGCTCCGCCGCGGTTGTTAGGCCGTTGGTGCGTTTCCTCTTGATGCGGGTGCGAACAAGGCCATACCGACACCGAGCGCGCACGCGTCTCCAACGGAGCAAGTGTCCTCCGCTTTGATTTCCAAGAGGCAAGCGTGGCGCTGCTCTGCGCCGACGTGGCTGACGATGGTGAACGACTAAGCAGGGTTTGACGTGACCATTCTGGCAGAGGATTCTCTCCCCTGCCTCGCAGACGAATGTTGGTGCCTAAGTCTGCTCAACGGTAGCTTGGAATCGCATCATTTCTGCCGGGCTGCCAACCACCAAAGGCGTTCTCTCGTGAATGTCAGAGGGGACAATGTCCAAGATGCGTTGCTTACCGTCCGTGGCGATTCCACCCGCTTGTTCGGCAATGAAGGAGATCGGGTTCGCTTCGTACAGAAGTCGCAGTTTGCCCTGTGGATAAGACGTTGTCGCCGGGTAGAGGAAAACACCTCCGTTGACCAGCGTACGATGGAAGTCGGCCACCAATGAGCCGATGTAGCGGAGGGTGTAGGCACGTCCGTCGACGCCCTCACGTAGTGTTTTCATGTACTCGCGATAGCCAGCAGGAAACTCGTTCCAATTTGCCGTGTTGCAGGAATAGATGTTCCCGGCGTTGGGGATACGCATGTCTTCATGGCTCAGGACGTAGGCTCCGACAGCGGGGTCGAGGGTGAATCCATGGACGCCATGTCCGGTGGTGTAGACCAACATGGTCGATGAACCGTAGATCACGTAGCCGGCAGCCAGTTGCCGCGCACCCGCCTGGAGTACGGCGGTGGTTGGGTCCGTCTGATATTTTCTGTCCGCGGGTAATTCGACGATCGAAAAAATCGTACCCACACTGACGTTGACATCGATGTTGGAAGAACCGTCCAGGGGATCGAACAGTACAGCGTATTTTCCGCGCCCGGTCCGGCCGTCGAATGTGATCGCATGTTCGCTTTCTTCGGACGCGATAATGGCTACGTTTTCTCGGACGCCAAGGCAGTGAATCAGCGCCTGGTCAGCCCAGACGTCGAGTTTTTGTTGTTGTTCGCCTTGGACATTCACATTGCCGACCTGGCCGGTGACATCCAGCAGACCAGCACGACGGACGCGGGCCGAAATCATTTTCGTGGCCAGGGTGATCCCACTGAGTAACCAAGAGAAACTGCCGCTGGCATCCGGCGAAAGTCGACGTTGCTCGTTGAGTATGTGTTGTTGGACGGTGATGATGTTTGCGTCGGAGCGCACGGCATCTTGAGCAGTTAACGTCTGGCTCATCGTTGACATCCTGCATGAAAGAGTGAACATCGCCTCCACAACCGATTGTCCACGTTTCAGAAGGATTGCCAATGGTACCTGGCGGGAATCTTGATGCCGCACACCGTATGGAGCCATCTCGAGTCACCCAGAATTGTGAACGCTGGGAGCGGTAGCCGCGATGGAGCGAGAGCAGCACGGGGCCAAGCTACGGTTGGACGTTGGTTTCCGCGAACGCTTCTACGCCGGCACGCTGAAGAAAGCTGGTGGCTTGCAAACGGATGCGTTGCAGTCCCTGAGTTTGGGCGGTGACTGTCAATGTGATCCGTTGCGCTTCGCCGGCGCGGAGAGTCTGGATGGGTTCCAGTCGGATCGTGCTGCCGTCGGGAGATATTTCCGTACGTAGTAACGTATTCAGGCGAGGGTTGACCATGCCGCGGGGTAACGTAATGGTTAACTCAACGTTGCTGTCATCCACGTTGCGATTGTTGGCGACAATCAATGTGTATTGCACCTGATTGTTGACTCGCACGCCATTCTGGAAATCGACAATGCGAAGATCCAGGTTGCCCGCGCCGGGCGCTGTATCGCGAAGATTAGCGCCGCCGGCGTTGGGTTGAGGATTGGCCGCTGCACCGGCTTGGCCTGCGGGAACGATCCGCAGTGTCGTCTGGTTGACTGATTTTTGACGATTGCCAAAAAACACGTCGGCTGCGAACAAGGTTGCTTCGTCTGGCCGGGTCGCTTGAAAGACGATCTGAAACAGCTGTGATTGTCCTGGCAGCAACTCGCGCGGTGCACTCCAGATGATCTGGTTACGGTCGAGCGCCTCGCGTCGAGGGTCCGAAGCTTGTAAGGGAGTGAGTGAGGCGCCGTAGTTCGCGATAACCTGATATTGGGAGGTTGCGATTTCCCCGACGTTTTTNACTTCGACCTGGGCTGTGAATTGTTGGCCCACCGGCTGCGGGCTGGGAGCGGAAACGCGGACTTCAAGTTTGGGTTCCGGAGCGGCTGCCTGACTGACATTGACCGTTCCGACCCGGATCTGTTGTTGGCCTTGACCGTTATTGGTGGTCACGGTCAAACGGTGCTGCAAGCGACCAATCCGGCGCGGAATGAAGGTGATTGCAACGCGTTTCGACTTTCCGGGTTGAATGTCTCCCAGATTTTGCTCGACCGGGTCCGGGCGTTTGGTCGCTTGTTCTTCTAAACCGACGTCAAATTCGTCTCGGAGGATCACCGCCGCCATGGGGACGCTACCTAAGTTGGTGACGTCAATGTTGAACGTGACTGGTTGCCCGATGGCAGCTTCGACGGTTTCCGGAGTCAGTCTCACGTCGAGTGTCTTCTGATAGACTTGCGTTTGCATCTGAGCGGTGGCCGGATTGACGCCGGTTGCCGTGGCGGCAAACACCAAGTCAGCCACTTGACTGACTGTGGCGTTCATTTGGATCGTAAATTCGGCGTTCGCACCCGGGGCCAAATCGCCCAAACGCCATTCCACTCGCTGGCCAAAACGATTTTCGGGAATCGAACTGGTGAGGAAATCTAGACTTGCGGGGTGATTCAAAGTGACGGTTGCATCTTTGGCCACGACTTGGCCAATGTTGGCGACGCGTACGCGGTACTCAAGTGCCGTCCCGACATTGGCCAACTTGCTGCCTTCGACGTTGAGTTGCAGACCGGCGCCGACCCAAGTCACGGAGGTTACGTCACTGCCGACTTGGAGTTCCGGCAATTCTCCGCTGGTCTCGGCGGGGCGAATGATGCGAACGCGGAACCGTGACACACCCGGTTGCCCTGCCCGATTTTTTTCAATGACTTGGACCGCGCTGTAGCCCTGAGCGTTCACAGGGACATCGATGGCATTGGCATCCAACAGGGCGCCGTCTGTGATTGCACCCGTGTCGGCATCGAATTGGCCTTTGGCAAAGTTGACAGGCGGGCCGTCTATCAATTCATATCGCACAATCCAGCCGGTGGCTGGTGTTTGGCTGCGGTTGCGAGTGACTTTGGTTACCAGGACTTGAGGGTCTCCGGCGCGAGCGACGACGGGCCGGGGAATCGACCATTGGGCATCCACCCAGTGAATCACGGCGGAGCGGCGCCGACGGTCCCACATCTCGGCCTCAGGAGCCATGATCGTGATGTGACTTGTGCCTTCGATGGGCGAGGTCAAACTCACCCAACCTTGTCCCTTTTTCAACCGAATGTCGTCCGTTTCGTCGGGAGTGCCGCGGGTAATGCGCTGAAAATGAGAAGACGTGGTGCTGACCGCATAAGTGCTGGTGATTTTCTTGGGAGTGCTGCCGAGGCTTCCCAGACGCAGGTGGCGGGTGTCACCCACTTCTACGAAATGTCCAACACTCTCAGGGGCAATCGTCCATTCGATCGGCTGCCCTTTGACCAGATAACCGTCATTGCCACAAACGCCGGCCAACAGCACGACCTCGCCTCCGACTGGTGCCATCACAACCGCCGGGGACGTTTCCAGACTTCCCGCACGTCCGGGGCGATTGTTGAGGACATTATTGAGCAGTTCCGCAGAACGGACTTGTAGTCGCTCACATTTTGTCGGTTGGCAACCCTCAGGTTGGATCGGTGTGGTGTACGCGGGTTGCGGTGTCAACCCGCAGCCAGATGGATGCAAGAGTCCACAACCGGTTTTACACCCCAGTCCCGCCTTGCACTTGTGTTTGCCATGATGTTTGTGCGCCAAGGCGGTCAGAGGACTGTCTCCAGGACCGACCAAGCTGGTTGAGTTGGGAGCGGGCATGAAGATGCTGGCGCCGGTAGGGTCGATGCGAGGTAGACGCACGGCCGAGCAGCCTGTGAGTGCACAGTAGCTAACCAGAAAGAGCAGCCATGGGAGTGCCGCCGTTCGTTGGTGTAACTGGTTCCGTGTCACGTCCATTTCCTCGTCGAGACTTCGCGGCGAAATTCCCTGTATGGAGGGGCCGCCGAAATTTGACCCGACAAACGTAGCATGAGATTTGGCAACATGTCGCGTTTTTTCAACAAAGGACGTTGCGAAAAAACATCGGGAACAGGTTATCCCTTTCGGTTGTAATGAATGTGCCAAATGTTCGCAGACAAGAGCACGGCCAGATCCGTCCGGACGTGGCAAGCTTTGCAATCCCGTGGAGGATCGTTAGATTCTTGGTCACAGATTGTTGCTTAAAACCAATGGGATCCGGGGCTATGAAACGACAAGTGTGGAGCGTACTGCTGTTACCGTTGCTGGCTGCCGTCGCAGTTGGAGATGAAGGCGCACAAGCGGTCTGGAAACTGCAACGCACGGGCGTCGACGCAAGTTTGCGGGGGCTGTGCGTCGTTGACCAACGTGTGGTTTGGGCCAGCGGTTCTGCGGGAACGGTGATTCGGACGGAGGATGCCGGGGAAACATGGCATGACGTGTCTGTCCCGCAAGCCGAAAAACTCGACTTCCGAGACGTGCATGCCTTTGATGACCGCCAAGCCGTGATCGTCAGTGCGGGACAGCCGGCGCGATTTTATCGTACGCAGGATGGTGGCCGAACGTGGGTGTTGAGTTTCGAACATCCGGATGAGAACAGTTTTTTTGACGCGCTTGCTTTTTGGGATCGCCGCCGTGGTATTGCGATGAGTGACCCAGTGGACGGGCGCCTCCTGTTGATGGAAACCCGTGATGGTGGTAGCAAATGGCAGGCGGTGTCGAGCAAGCGGTTGCCTGCAGCCCTGCCGGGAGAAGCTGGTTTTGCAGCAAGTGGTACGAATATGACGGTGCGGCAGCCCGGCCATGTGTGGATTGCTTTGGGAGGCGCTCGCAAGGGAGAGCAACATCCGAGCAGTCGTGTACTGTTGTCGCGTGATGGAGCCAAGACGTGGGATGCTGCGATGGTGCCGATCCCCAGGAACCCCAGCAGTGGTATCTTTTCGTTGGCCTTTTCCGACGCTCGGCAAGGCGTGGCTGTGGGTGGGGACTATTTGCAGCCGGACGTGGCCGAAGGGAATGTGGCCTTGAGTCGTGACGGCGGACAGACATGGGCGAAGCCTGCGGGCCAGGTGCCACGTGGTTTTCGGAGCTGCGTGTCAGCACGCGTGACTCAACAGCAAGTGCTGTGGGTGGCGGTCGGACCGACAGGAACGGACTATTCTACGGACGGTGGAAAGAACTGGCGGGCCGCTTCGGACCAGGGTTTTCATGCCGTGCAGTTTCAGGGACGCACCGGGTTTGCGTCCGGAACGGATGGTCGGGTGGCACGCTGGGTCGGACCTTAAGCAGCCAACGCTCCGATTGGTCATACCAGGCGGCACACCATGGAACGCCTGGGCGGCAAAAGATCATTCGAATACGGCATCATCAAGGATCAGGCGGTAGATCGTTCCCTCATAGCCGACGACAAACAATTCGCCGTCATGGTCCATGCCGAAGGAGGCGGGTTTTTCCGGACAGTTGCCGATCTGCCGGACCTGGAGCAGTTGCCGATCTTTTTGGGTTAGCGCCCAGATGCGTTTTGATTCAAAGTCGCCAAAGATGTAGGTTCCTACGAAGGACGGGCTGCGCTGACCGCGATAGACGTAGCCACCCGTGACCGATACCCCCAGTTTACGTCGGTAAGAAATGACCGGCTGAGTGAATTGCTCGCCAGAACGACGATACCGTTGGGAAAACGGCGTGAAACCTTCATACACATTCCAGCCATGATTCTCGCCAATCCGCGCGATGGAAACTTCTTCGAACAAATTCTGTCCGATATCGCCAACCCACATATCCTGAGTTTGCGAATCCCAACTGAATCGCCAGGGCATGCGAAAACCGTAAGCCCAAATCTCAGGCCGTACGTTACCTTGTGACTTGCGAAAGGGATTGCTAGGGGGGATTGCATAAGCGAGTTTGCCATCTTGCCGATCGACATCAATCCGCAAGATCTTGCCCAGCAGAATCGACATATCTTGCCCGTGGCCGTCCGGGTCCTCCTGGGGACCGCCATCGCCAGCACCGATGTAGAGATACCCGTCTGGACCGAAGGCCAACATGCCACCCCAATGCAGATCAGTGGTTTGCGGGATCTTGAGCAGGCGACGAGACGCCCCGCCTCGATCACGACTCAGGTCCGCCGTCGCCTGGCGTTCGACGATCACTGGCGAAAAAATTCCGTCTTCGCGGACGTGGTAATTCAGATAGTACTTGCCATTCTCAAGAAACTTTGGATGAAACGCCAGGCACATCACACCTTCGTACTGCCCCGTGATGGATTCATGGCTGAGGTCCGCAAACAATGAACGTTGCTCGCCTTGTTCGCTTTTGACAAGTTGCCAGATTTTGCGAGTTTGCTGTTCCACGATCAGGTACGTTTGCTTTGCGCCCGGTTTTGCCATGATCCATACGGGATGGTCAAATCGCTCATCGGCCGCATGTAGCGGTTCCAAACGCGCCTGATGACGGAGGGTCGGGATGTCGCTGGGTAAACCTTGGAACGCTGGGCTGTCGCCTTGCCGCAGGGTGGTCAGGTAAGCAATCAAGTCAGCGAAAGCTGCGGGAGCAAGCTGTCGGTGGAGGTCGGCGGGCATCAGTGACGTGCGGCTACTACGTTGTGTTTCCAGTTCGCTGAGTGCCACGCGTTGGAGTTTGCCCTGGGCGGTGAAAAGCTCGATCGCGTCCGCGGTGCGTTTGTGGAGGACGCCACTAAGAACTTGACCGTCTGCCGTAGCGAGTGTCACGGTGGAGAAATCTGGGTGAATGCGTGCGCTCGGTTCCAGGACTTCACGAATCAGTTGTTCGCGAGAGTATTTGTCACCGATGACACTCAAGTTCGGCCCGGCCATCTTCTGTTTGCGATCCAGGCGGTGGCACTTTTGGCAGGCTGCTTTTTCCGACTGAAAAACGGCCTTGCCACGTTCCGCATCGCCGCCTTGTAAGGCCGTTGCGCGGTAAGTGGCGANCTGCTTTTTGTTGTCTTCGTCGGCCTGAGCCGAGGCCATCATGACGACCAGAAGCAGTAGGTTGCAAAGGAAAACGGTGTGTGTTGTTGGCATGAGTTCATCCCGCAGGTGAGTGTGCGACGCTCGGCGATTATAGAGGCCAATTCACGTCAGCTCAATTTCTGGTAGTTAGAAAACGGGATTCACCCGCCGATTGACGGGTGTGATACCGTGCTTTCAGTGGAATGTATGGCTCTGGTTCCCACGCGAAATGTCATGAAGCTATACTGAACGGCACTGCTAAACGGGCTCGAAATGGCCTGATTTCCAAACCTGCTCTTACCCCCCCCAATAATGATGACGCAACTCTCTTTGCTTGTCGTCGCGATCGTGACGGCTGATGTGAGTTTTACTAAGGACGTGCGTCCGATTCTGGCGGCGCACTGTTTTGCTTGTCACGGCCCGGATGCCGCTCAGCGTGAAGCAGCCTTGCGACTCGATGTCGAACGTGAGGCAAAGCGTTTGCTGGATTCCGGTCAACGTGCTGTGGTACCAGGAGACGTGGCGGCTAGCCAATTGCTGCAACGTGTGAACTCGCATGATCCAGGGATGGTGATGCCTCCGCCAGAAGCGAAGAAACCGCTGTCGGCGGCACAACGCGAGATCTTGAAAGCTTGGATTGAACGTGGCGCCCCGTACGACCAACATTGGGCCTTTCAGCAACCGAAACGCCCTGCGCTGCCCGAGCACGGGAACGCAGCGGACAATGAGATTGACCGGCTGGTGGTGGCACGTATGCAGCTGCAAGATCTGCAACTCTCCGAACCAGCGGATCGCATTACCTTGTTACGTCGTCTTTCCTTTGACCTGCGCGGGCTCCCTCCCACACTGGCCGAAGTGGATGCGTTTACTCAGGATCGCCGCGCGGATGCCTATGAACGGCTGGTCGACCGGATGCTTGGATCTCAGCATTATGGCGAACGGATGGCGCAAGATTGGCTCGACCTCGCGCGGTATGGCGATACCAACGGATACCATGCGGACAGTGATCGTGATATGTGGCTCTATCGGGACTATGTCATTCGCGCATTCAATCAGAACAAGCCGTTCAATGAGTTCATCATCGAAAATGTGGCCGGTGACCTGTTACCCAAGTCGACGATTGAGACCCGGATTGCATCTGGCTTCAACCGCTGCAGCACTTTCAACGAGGAGGGCGGAGCCGATCCCGACGAGTTTTACGTTGCCTACGCGATCGATCGTGCCAACACCACGGGACAAGTGTTTCTCGGCCTTACGGTCGGGTGTGCTCAATGCCACGACCACAAATACGATCCGATTTCGCAGCGAGAGTATTATCAGCTGTATGCGTTCTTCAACAGCGTCGAGGGCGAGATCGGCGCCGGGGGACCATCCGGGTATCACGGCAAGCCGCTGCCACCGCTGTTGAATGTGGAAACCGACGAGTATCGGTATGAACTGCAACGACTTGAGCACGCGGTCGCAATTGCGGAGCGGGCTCGACAGGCGGAACTGACGCAATATCGTCAACCCAGCGATGCGTTCCTGGCGGCGTTGAAAACGTGGGAGCAATCGATACGTGTACCTGCCCAGGCGACGTTGCCCGTGAAAAAGGGACTCGTGGCGTGGTTGGCCGCTGATGATGTGAATGGAGATGGTCAGGCGGATGCAGCGCAAGGCAAACAGCCACCAGAGCAGATCGCTGAGTGGCGGGATAAGTCAGGAAAGGGACACCACGCGACGGCCACCGGTAAGCCCCGGTGGCGAGCAGACAGCTTTGGCAAATTGCCTGGTATTGAGTTAGATGGCACACGCGATTTCTTGCGCACCGCATCCGGCGGAGAACAACTTGCCGGTGATTTCACCATGGTGTTGGCGTTCCAGCAAAAAGAATTGCGCGATAACCAGATGTTGTTGATGTGGGGGGACGAGGCAAATGGCAAACGACGAGCGATGTGGAAGATCGTCGGTTCGAACAAGCTTTCCTTCAACGGATACAATGCGGATGTGGTCGGTACGCAAGTTATGAATCTGGCCAAGTCGCAAATTGCGATGCTGAGCAAACAGGGCGACACGCATCAGATCCAATTTCATCTGGATGGGGCTGAGGGAGGCAGTGGTACCGCCAAGCTGGTTCCTTACGAAAATCAGGCGATCACCATTGGGGCCAACAATGCGGGAAATGAAAAGACGGCTGCCGTCTATGCCGAAGTGTTGATTTATGACCGGGCACTTGACGACGACGAACAACAGCAGGTTGGTCGGTACTTAGCTGGTAAGTATGAAGTGGAATCGACATACGGCGCGGTTCCGGAAAAGATTCGGTCGATCCTGGCACAGCGAGTCGAACAACGTGACGAGACAGCGACTGCGTTGCTGCGCGAGTATTTTGCCCGGCATGGCTATCCGGAATCTCGCCAGAAATTAGTTGCACTCGAAAAGCAGGTGAAGGACGCGCAACAGCAACTTGCTGCCATGCGGAAACAGTTGCCTACCACCATGGTCATGGTCGAGAAGAAGAAACGGAACAAGGCCTATGTTCTGATGCGTGGTGATTTTCAGCAGCCACGTGATGAAGTACAGCCCGATGTGCCTGCCATCTTCCCTCGCCTGCCAACCGATCAGCCTCGAAATCGCCTGGCGTTGGCGCACTGGTTATGCGATCCGCAGCACCCTTTGGTGGCGCGCGTCGCGGTGAATCGTATCTGGAAGCAACTGTTTGGCGTCGGGATCGTGAAAACGTTGGGGGATTTTGGCACCCAAGGTGCCTTGCCAAGTCATCCTGAACTGTTGGACTGGTTGGCGGTCGAGTTTGTGGAAAGTGGATGGGATGTGAAAGCACTGCAAAAACGCATCGTGATGTCACGGACCTATCGCCAGTCTTCCTTGCATACCGATCGTGATCAGCAAATCGACCCCAACAATCGCATGCTTGCTCGCTCGCCCAGGTTTCGGATCTCCGCAGAAGAGATTCGTGATACCGCCCTGTTTATTAGCGGCTTGTTGAATCGGCAGGTGGGTGGGCCGAGCGTTAAGCCGTATCAGCCAACCGGATACTATAGTGACAAAGTCGGACGCGGCTGGAATCAAAGCAAAGGCGGATCGCTCTATCGTCGCGGGCTGTATACGTATTGGCGTCGTACGACACTCTATCCGACCTTTCAGATTTTTGACGCCAGTAGTCGCGAAGTCTGCACGGTCAATCGGCCGCGTACAAACACGCCTTTGCAGGCGTTAGTGTTGATGAATGACCCGACCTACGTCGAAGCGGCCCGCGTGTTTGCCGAAAAGATCTTGCTGTCGGCTGCAGAGACCGACGAGCAACGCTTGCGGTTCGCATTTCGATCGGCCGTTTCACGCCAGCCGACAGACCAAGAACTCCAACTCTTGCAAGCCACGCTGAGGGACGAGCGTCAGGCATTTGGTGCAGATTTGGAGGCCGCCCAGGCATTGGCCAAGCAAGGTGAAGCGTTGGTGGCGGAAGGGCTGGAGCCGCGGGAACTGGCCGCCTGGACGGCACTTGCCAGCGTGCTTTTGAATTTAGACGAGACGATTACTCGTGAATGAAAGCGTGAGTTCGAACGATGCAATCTCACTCCACCCGTCGACGTTTTCTCACCCACACTTCGTTGGGGCTTGGTGCGTTAGCGGTCAACGCGCTGGCTGATCCGACCGGGGCAAATCCGGTGGCGTTTCAGGCTCCGCATTTTGCGCCGACCGCGAAACGAGTCATTTACCTGTTCATGTCGGGTGGCCCGTCACAACTCGAAACCTTTGATCCCAAACCGCACTTGCGCTCGTTGCACGGCACCGATTTGCCGAAGTCGGTGATTGGCAAGCAGAGATTGACTACCATGACGCGTGGCCAAGCGCGGTTGAGGGTCGCGGCGGAGCAGGAAACGTGGGGGCGCTTCGGCGAGTCCGGGCAAGTCATGAACGTCCACTGGGAACAGCTTTCCCAACTTGCCGATGACTTGTCCATTGTCCGCAGTATGCATACCGAGCCCATCAATCACGACCCGGCTGTGACGTTTCTGCAGACAGGCAGTCCAGTTGCGGGGCGACCTTGCATCGGTTCGTGGCTGAGCTACGGGTTAGGGAGTGCGAATCAAGATCTGCCGGAGTTCGTGGTGCTGCTTTCCGGGGGTGGCCAACCGGTGCCTTCGCGGTATTGGCACAATGGGTTTTTGCCCAGTCGGCATCAAGGCGTGCAATTCCAATCGCAGGGAGATCCCGTCCTGTTTCTCTCCAATCCCGAGGGGATCGACCGGGCGCGCCGAGGGCGTATGGTGGAGCGAATTGCGGCGCTGAATCGACTCAAACAAGCACAGATTCGAGATCCAGAAATCGAAGCTCGGATTGACGCCTACCAGTTGGCCTATCGAATGCAGGCGTCCGTTCCGGACCTGATGGATATTTCACGAGAAACTCCTCGGACACTTTCAGATTATGGAGCCACGCCCGGCAAACCGTCTTTTGCCGCGAATTGTCTACTGGCGCGGCGGCTCGTCGAGTCCGGGGTGCGCCTGGTGCAGCTGTATGACCGGGGCTGGGATCACCATTCAGATACCACCGCGAACGTCCGCAACAAAATTAAACTCGTCGATCGACCGTGTGCGGCCTTGTTGCGGGATCTCAAGCAGCGGGGGCTGTTGGAGGATACGCTGGTCATTTGGGGCGGTGAATTTGGCCGCACCACGTATGGCCAAGATCGTGGCAAGACGTTTGGCCGCGATCATCATCCGGGATGTTACTCGATCTGGATGGCCGGAGGTGGTATCCGCGGTGGAACGCACTATGGGAAAACGGACGATTTCAGTTACAACGTCGCCGAAGATCCCTTTCACGTGCACGATCTACAGGCAACCATGCTGCATTGTTTGGGCATCGACCACGAACGGCTTTCATATACGTTCAAAGGTCGTGATTTCCGTTTAACCGATGTCGCCGGACGCGTTGTCCACGAGATTTTGCGTTAAGCACATTCGGTTGCGCGGAACTTTGAGGCATGGGCTTGCGGTCGCAAGAGACAGGGAGCTGGCTTCCGTTAGCCGATGTCGCCAGCGTTCGAGAATGACAGGCACCACAAGCCGGATTGCTGGCTAGGGTGTGGCAGTGAGCGGTGCCAGTCGCCGGTGCAGCACCTGGAGGCGTTGGTCGTCAGGGTGNCGTTCGCTGGCCCGCTGACTGAGNGTGCGGGCTAANGGCATGTTNCGGTTGGCTTCCAGTGCTTCGATCGCTTCACGTAAGATAGCGACCTCGTAAGCGGCGAATTCGGGCGGATCCCCAAATCGTGCGCGGCACTCGGTGACAATGCCAAGGCCTGCGTCGATCTCACCTCGCAGGAAGTGATGCATGGCCCACATCCGGGTAATCACATACCGACCTTCGCGAAATAATCGTTGGTCTGGTTGCTGTTCATATTGTGATTCCAGGATTTGCAACGCATTTGCGTAGTGCCCTTGCTCGCACAGGGCGGCCGCCCATTTCTGATAGATATGCAAAGTGTTATCGCGTAGGGGGCGGAATTCGGGGGCGACTCCGTTGGCTTGGCGAAGACGNTGTGCCGCTCCTCGATAATCTCCCGTTGCCGCTCGCTCGAGTGCGCCATTGATCAACGCGGCCAGCACGTTCTGCAGTGCCGCATCGTCTTGCGGGTCAAGTTCCCGTGCGCGGCTGAGCGGTGTGATGGCTGCGTCATGGGCACCCTGTTGAAGGAGCCGCGCGCCGTCGTTGTAGTATATTTTAGCCAGCAATTGCACGTCGCTCAGTGGCCGCGTTGGCGCAGCCGGAGAGGTGAGCCGATGTGTGTCCTGAGCGACGTCAAACCATCTCGGATAAGTTGTCTCGACATCCCGAATGGGCTCGGCGAGCACACGACTGCGCACATGACCGGGTACACCGATCGCGGTGGCCTGGATTTGAAAGTCGCGGCACAAACACTGAAATAGAATGGTCGCCGTCACACAGTTGTATCGACCGGCGTTCAGCATGGCTGCCATTTGCGAGCATGCGGCATCATAGCCTCCGGTCAAAAAACGGGAGTGCATTTGGCGGAAGAGCGTTTCCACGGGAACGGAGTCTCCGTGGTATTCGTTGCGAATCGCTTGGCTTCGCCGCGCGTAAACGTCACGCAGGCGGTTGATCTCGGTCGTTGACTCAGTGCCACCGAGTACGATGGCTGCGGTCAAGAGATCGACGCTTTCGAGATGGCCGTCGGCCAGATCTTGAAAAACCGCTGCTGCGCACGGCTGCGTCGTGGGTTGGTTTTGCCGTGGCGTGGGCAGTTCATAGGTTTCTGCGGTAGAGACGGTGGCGGCCATGAGGATCAGCGATGTCGCTACCGCTGACGTCAGCAGAGAAAAACGCCAAGACTGCAACCACAGGGTTTTCATAGAAGCTGCGCGCATGAGACAGTGCCCGGGAATGCGGCCTGTGCCGCTGGGGAAAGATACGTTGCCAAAAGGCAACACGCGCCGGATTAGTTGTCTTTTGGCAACTCGTGGCCCATTTTGTCGCGCTTGGTGGCCAGATAATGCGCGTTATGCTCGTTAGCCGGGGGCATGATTGGCACCTGGTCGACGACCTGGAGGTCAAAACCGCCGAACACCAGGGCCTCGGTCTTCTTCGGATTGTTCGTCAGTAACCGAACTTCCGACAGCCCCAAGTCCTTGAGGATCTGGATACCCACACCGTAGTCGCGCATGTCTGCCTTGTAGCCCAGTGCCATGTTGGCTTCCACCGTATCCAGCCCCTCGTCCTGCAACGCATAGGCTTTGATTTTTTCTGCCAGTCCAATGCCGCGGCCTTCCTGGGGCAAATAAACCACGGCTCCCGCGCCCTCACGACTGACCATATCGAGTGCCATGTGCAGCTGATCGCCGCAGTCACAGCGAAGCGATTGCAACAAGTCTCCGGTGAAACAACTCGAATGCATACGCACCAGCGGCGCCTGTTTGGCCGATGCCAAGTCTCCCATTACGATCGCCACTGGTTCCTGGGATTCGTAACGCACATCGTAGACATGGATCGTGAATTGACCATATTTTGTCGGCAACGCAGCGGATGCTTTGCGTGAAACAAGTTTTTCGGAGGTTCTTCGATGAGCGATCAGTTGGGCGATCGAGATAATTTTTAGTTGATGCTGTGCGGCGATCTCGAATAGCAATTCTCGAGAAGCACGTTCGCCCGTTTCGTCCAGGATTTCACACAGGACGCCAGCCGGTGTCAGCCCTGCCATCCGCGCCAGATCCATGGTCGCCTCGGTGTGACCAGCCCGACGCAATACACCACCCTCTTTGGCCATGATCAAGTGGACATGCCCAGGACGTGAAAAATCGTCGGGGGTGGTGTTGGGATCAATGATGGATTTGACCGTCGTCGCGCGCTCATCTGCGGTGATGCCGGTGCGGTTCGAGACGTGGTCGAGTGGCGTGAGAAATGCCGTTCCCAGCTTGGTGGTGTTGGACTCGACCAACGGGGAAATGTCGAGACGTTTGGCGATGTCCGGGAGGATCGACATGCAGAAATCACCGCGACCACTCAAGATGAAATTGATCGTCTCGGGGGTGACGCGATCTGCCGCCGCGATAAAATCACCTTCGTTTTCACGGTCCTCGGCATCCACCACGATGACGACTTCGCCTCGCGCAATTGCGTCGACGGCCTCTGGGATGGAAGAAAATTCGTGTGACATGATCGATGGGGAAACGGACGATTGCGGGGAGGACGGGCGCGGCGAGTTGCCAACCTGAGACGTTTTCTCCTTAAGATGATTCTAGCGCAGGGGCCTGGAATCGACAATGCGCCCGACGTTGCGGAATGAGCCGAAGTCACGGGTTGGAGGGAATTTGCCGGCTGCAAGTACGTGCGTTCTTGTGCTTCGCTCTACAAATTGCGACATTATTACCTTAAACAGGACGTTGGATCATGAAGGAGAAGAAGATGTTACCGGGTATCAAACAATTTGATTTGACAGGGAAAGCGGCCATTGTCACCGGGGGTTCCAAAGGATTAGGGCAAGCGATGGCGGCGGGACTTGCCTCGGCCGGCGCTGACGTCTTGCTGACGAGTCGCAACGAAGCGGAGGTTCAGGAGGCCGCCGAGTCGATAGCAAGCGATTTTGGTCACCGAGCTGTCGGAATGGTCGCGGACGTCACGGCAGAAGAGCAAACCGAGGCCATGGCCCAGCGAGCGCTCGACGAATTTGGCCGGATCGACATCCTGATCAACAACGCGGGGATCAACATTCGGGGGCCGATTGACGAATTGACCTACGAACAATTCCAGGAAGTCGAACGCATCAATGTGGACGGTGTGTGGCTGGCCACGCGGGCCGTGGTGCCGCACATGAAGGCGGCCAAGTACGGTCGCATTGTCAATCTGGGAAGCACCTTGGGTGTCGTCGGACTCGCGAACCGGACTCCCTATGCCAGCAGTAAAGGTGCCGTAGTGCAGATGACTCGAGCACTGGGATTGGAATTGGCTGAATTTAACATTACGTGTAACGCCATTTGCCCAGGACCGTTCCTGACTCCGATGAACATTCCCATCAAAGACGACGAACAAACCAAAAAGTTCATCGTCGGTGCCGTCGCTCTGGAACGTTGGGGAGAGATGCAAGAGATCCAGGGCGCTGCAATCTTTCTCGCCAGCGACGCAGCCAGTTACATGACAGGCAGTCTGGTAACGGTTGACGGTGGTTGGACAGCCCGCTAGTTTGCCGCACGCACCTGCCGAAAGCCTCGCGCTGTCAGGAGCGTTCCCACAATCAGGACGACCGTCGCGATCACGGACATGCGCGCCGAGTTCAATTCGGACTCCGTGGCCAGGGTTGTGGCGATCGCCACGATGGTCAGTAAACTGCCTACGATCAGCATGAGGCTGCGCCGCACACCGCGCAGAGAATTCGCTACGTGCGTTTGAGGAGCTGCCGGCAGAGGAAGGGGAGGTCGGGTCCGTGACCACACAAAAGACCAGCCGAGGAAACTGAGACAAAACAATACGATCGAGCGTTTTCTATTCCATTTGCCAATCACGCGCAGGACGTCTCCCGTGGTGGGGTCGCGCAAGGCAATGCCCATCGCGCTGGTGCCTCGGGCAGTCGCTAGGGTCGAGCCATCGGGGGCAAGTGCCATGGCCAGGGGCTGGTGATGCGTCACCGTGGATTCCCAACGTTCGGTTTGGCAAGTAGTCAGATCCCAGCTGAGAAGCTCGCCCAGGTCGGACGAATAAACGAATCGTTGCGCGTCCGAAGACAAAGCGTTCGTCACGTGCAGTCTGNGCAGGGGGAAGCGGATCGGCATCTGNGCACTTTCCTGAAGAGTCTTCAAGTCCCAGAAACTTACCGCTTGATCGGAAACGACGACTAGGTATTCGTCATGCATCGTGAAGAAGGCCGAGTGGAGATCATAGTCTGAAGTGAGGTGGCGTTGTTGACCGCTGGCGACATCCCACAAGTCGACGCGGGGACGCGCGCGCGGACCTCCCAGAACCGACAGCGTGCGGCCGTCGCTGGAAAGATCAAACGTGAGTACCTCGTTGGCTGGCCGTATCTCGCGTATTTTGGCCCCGGTTGTCAGGTCCCATAACGTCAGCAGGTTCTTGCCCGCCGCGTGGGTGACTGCCACTTGGCCAGCTAATCCCACCGCACATTGCCAGTCCGCTGCTGGTACGGCCAGATTTGCGATCGAACGGTTCTGTCCAGCATCCCATTGCAGCAGATTGACGGTGTGCATCGGCAGGGAGTTGGCCGATTGGGTGATCACAAAGACGTTGGTATTGGAAAGAAAGCCGATGGCGTGTGGGTCTTGATGTATGCCTGTACCTTCGATGGTCAGTCGTTTGGGGAGCGGCCAGCGATGTTCCAGATTCCACACCTTGATGGCACCGTCGCTACCGCTGGTCAGCAACAACCGGCTGTCCGGCGAAAAGGTCATGCGGACAAATTCATCGCGCGGAGCTAACCANGAAGTACGCAGGAAACTGAGCAACAGCGCACAATAGCCAGCCAGCATCAGCAGCTGGAGGATGCTCCACTGTGGCAAGTAGCGAATCACGATAGCAACGCCTCTGGCATAGGAGTCCGTGACGCGATGAGTTCGCGATGACCGTCAGGNCGGACAGCTGGTTGTGCGCACCGGCTGGAGTCGCACTGGCGTCGTTGTCGAGGTGCGTTGACCCGCTGGCAACGTCGCGCTTTGATTCTACACGCTTGCTCTGTTCAGAGCGCGGAAGTACAGTAATTCTCAACTGGTTGCCCCCTCCTGTCTTAAGAGAATGCCGATGAATTGCCACGTTTGCTATTGGATGCTTTGCAGCTTGATTTGCTCCGCTTTTGCCACCAGCACCGCTCGTGGGGAAGTTTTGCTGGCCTTTAACGGTAAAGACTTGAGCGGGTTTTATACTTTCGTGAACAACGAAAAGAACGACCCCGAGCAGCAGGTGTTTCAAGTTACCAATGAGGGTTGGCTGCGTATTTCCGGGGCTCCGCGGGGGTATCTGTCAACGGATAAAACGCTTTCGAATTACCGTTTGCGCGCGGAATTCAAATGGGGCAGTGATGATCTCGCCAGCGATAGTGGGATCTTCTTTCACGCGGTGCCCGAAGATCGTTTATGGTCCAAGTCACTCGAAGTACAAATGCGAGCAGGGGCAACGGGTGACCTGTGCTTGATTGGCAAAGGGTCCACGATGAAAGCCCACGGCAAGCAATGGTCGAAGGGGTGCATCCCGCGACCTGGAAAGGGAGATCCTCAGGCGGAAATCGAGGTGAAGCGAGGGCAATGGAATCAAGTCGATTTGACCTGCCGCGGTGATACCGTGCGACTCACGATCAATGGAAAGCTGGTCCTGGAAGGGACGGCCGCCGCGCCGAACTCAGGCCGCATCTATTTTCAATCATTCAATGGTGAACTGTTCTATCGCAAGATCGAGTTTCACTCGCTGACGGATTAGGGGCGCGAAACGGGGAGGCACGATACCGCCGAGTGGACGCGAAACGAGCTGGCAGCGTCGGAGTGCCGCTCGTGTGATCAGAGGGGATTCCAGGTTAAGCCAGCGAAAGCGCGACGCAGGGCGTGAATTGCCGCCCTGCGTCGACATTTCGACTGGGCCTACTTGAAGTCTCCCGCGGTGACGACGACCAGTTTCTGGGGATCCAGATACTTGCGAAGTGCCGCCATGACCTGATCCTTGGTCAGTTCCCCAATCATCTTGTCCCGTTTGGCGTAGTATGCCATCGTGCGACCGGTATACAACGTCTGGGACAGCAGCGTGCCGATCGTGCCGTCGGAGGTACGAGCGACTTGTTGCGACTGGAGAAAACCTTGTTTGGCTCGTGCCAGTTCTTCGTCGGTAATCCCTTTGTCGAGTAACAGTTCGAGTTCCTCGAGGACCGCTGCGACCACTTTGGGCGAATTCTCTGGGTTGGAGATCGCCGCAATGGTGAAGCGCGCCGTCTTATCTAACGCGCTGGCTCGGAAGGATGAGCGAATGCCGTAAGAAAGACCGTCTTTTTGTCGGACACGGTTGCCCAGTCGCGACGAGAGCGACCCACCACCGAGGATGAAATTACCAATCAGCATGGCGGGGTAATCGGGATTGTCGTCGGACATGGCGACATTCAGGCCAGAGTAGTAAGTGGCGTTCGCTTTGTCTGGTGTCTTGATCGTAACGTGTTGCCCTTTGACCTTGAAAAAGAGGCTTTCCAGGCGGGCGTACGGTTCGGGACGGGACCAGTCATCAAACAGGGTGTTCAGTGCTTGCGTGACTTCGGTTGCGTCGAAGTCGCCGACCACCGTGATTTCGCCATGCTGGCCATTGAGGAAGTTGTCATACAGATTGCGGATGTCAGCCAGCTTGACCGCTTGGAACAATTCGATCGACTCGCTGACGGACGTACTGCGACGGACGTCCCCGACGGGATATGGTCTGAGGATCTGGCTCATCCGCGAACTCGCCTGATACTGGGGGTCCGATTGGACACTTTCCAGGCTGGCAAGTTGCTCGCGTCGCATCACCTCAAGTTCGGTGGCGGGGAGGGTGGGTTCTCGTAAGACTTGCTTCAAAATCTCAAGGACACGGGGCAGGTTGGCACGTTTGGTTTTGACCGCAAAGGTCGCGACGCCACCCGCACCTGAGGAAGACAACGTTGCGCTCTGCTTGTCCAGTTCGTCACTGAGTTGTTGGTAGGTGAACTGCTTGGTGCCCCGTGCCATCAGTTTGGGCAACAAGGCGCACGGCGCGTCTTTGNCTTTCAGCGTCTCGGCTTTGCCGTAGCGCAGTGTGACNTTGACGAGCACAGCTTCGCCGCGCGTCTTTTTGGGCAGCAGTGCGACCTTCAAGCCGCTGGGAAGTTCGAGCCGCGTGGTACGTTTTTCGATAGCCAGTGGGTTCGGGTCGATCTGTTCGCCCTGAGCGACTGCTTTGCGTCCTTGATAGTCTTTCACCATGTCACTGACGTTGGAGGCCAGTGGGATGGCGACGCGCTCCGCTTCCTGGGTCGGTATGAACATCCCGACCGTACGATTGTTGCGAGTCAGGTATTTTTTGGCGACGTGTTGCACGTCCTCAGCGGTTACCTTTTCGATGCGGTCGCGATAGAGGAAATACAGCCGCCAGTCACCTTGGCCCGCCCATTCGCTCAATCCGATGGCCAGCCGACTGGTGTTACTTTGAGCCAATTCGCGGGCTTTTAGGATCTGTGTCTTGACGCGATCCACTTCTTCCTCGCTGACACCGTCTTGGCCGATCGATTCGATTTCTTTCAGCAACGCATCGCGAACACTTTCCAGCGTGCTGGCATCTCGGACTTCGGTCGCGACGAACAGGAGGCCAGGATCGTGCCAAGCGAAAGTGAACCCGTAGACTGCGGCCGCTTTTTTGGTCTCGACCAGACTTTTGTAAAGTCGTCCTGCAGGTTCCGTCGCGAGAATGTAGCTGAGCACGTCGACGGCGGCAAATTCTTGGTGAGCACCTGCCGGGATGTGGTAGGCGACGCCTACCAAACCGACATCGCCAACACGGCGTAACGAGACCAGACGCTCGCCGTCTTGCGCCGGCTCTTCCGTATAGGTGCGGTCGATCTGACGATCGGGACGAGGGATGCTGCCAAAGTGTTTTTGGATCATCTCCAACGCTTTCTTTTCGTCGAATTTACCAGCGACCACCAGCATCGCATTGTCGGGCTGATAGTGTCGACGGTAAAACGAACGCAACTTAGGTACCGGGACACGCTCAATGTCACTGCGGTTGCCGATGGTCGAACGACCATAGTTGTGCCATTCGTAAGCGGCTGCGGTCATGCGTTGCATCAGCACGCNGGTTGGCGAGTTTTCCCCCCGTTCGAATTCGTTGCGAACGACCGTCATTTCGGACGCGAGGTCCTCGGCTTTAATAAAGCTGTTGACCATCCGATCCGCTTCCAGGGCGATGGCGAATTCCAGGTTTTCGTCGCTCGCGGGCAGAGTTTCGTAGTAATTGGTCCGGTCGACCCAGGTCGTGCCATTGAACTGCGCTCCACGGTCTTGGAGCACTTTGGGCACGTCGGGGTGGGTGGGGGTCCCTTTGAAAAGCATGTGTTCCAGCAGGTGAGCCATACCGGCTTCGCCATAGCCTTCGTGTCGTGAGCCGACGAAAATCGTCAGGTTGACGGTGACCGTGGGGCGGGATTGGTCAGGAAAGAGAAGCACTTGTAAGCCATTTTCAAGCTGATATTCCGTGATTCCCTCAATAGTGACGACTTTTTTGGGGGCTCCTTGAGTCATCGCCGGGGGGACTAGCAGCGCGGATAGCAGAGCCAGCGTAACGAGCTTCGTACGCATCGTTTGTTCCTTCTCAGCAATTGGAAATGCAAAGACTTAGCACGACATGATCGGGATTTCGGAGCCATCTGTCAAACACCTGGCCTCCGGAAGAACGCATTCTGCTCAGGAAAAATTTGACGGTTATATGGAATGTGCTTGATTTGTTAGCTGAATGGGTCGATCTGAATAACAAGGTTTCTAGAGGGGGAATTGATCCATGAATGCGAAATCGATCTGTTTATTGGCTTTGAGTGCCATTGTCTGCTTTGCGGGTGACGTGGTCGCCCAGACGGCACCGCAAAACTTCGCGGGAATTCCACAACCGATGGGTTATGGTTATCCGCCCGTCCCCACGATGGGGATTATGCCCACGTCCACGCTCATGCCGGTCCCCGGGGTGATGCAGGCCGGTGCAACTCAGCCTGCGAATTGTGCAGCCGGTTGTTGTGATACGGGTGGCTGTCAGGGACGAGGCTGTACCGGATGTGGCAATTGCTGCACGATGGGCTGTTGCGATCCCTGTGGCTGGTCCCACAGAGTGTTTGTTTACGGCGAATATCTCTATCTCCGATCACGTGATTCGGAGGTGACCTACGCGGTGGAAAGCAATGTCAATGCGCCGACTCAACCTCCCGTACAGCGCGGAAGGATGGGGGTTGTCGATCAAGACTTCAGCAGTGGTTTCCGTTTTGGCACCGGCTTCACAATTGACGATTGCACCTCGCTTGGTGTGCGATACACCATGTTCGAGACGGAAAGTCTAGATCAGGTCACTCGCCAGAATCCCAGTTTTGGNATCCAGTCACTCTTACTGCACCCAGGCACAGTCAACACCGGCGAGCAGGGCGACGGTGCTTGGGCAGATCACTCGATTTCGTTCGATTTGATTGACCTCGAAGCTCGACGTTTATTCTGCCACGGCCGTTGTTACCAGATCTCCGGAACCTTTGGTGCACGCTACGCCAACCTGGAGCAGAATTTCGAGCACCAGGTGACGAACAGTAATATGAATAACTCCGTGGCGACCGATATCGATTTTGAAGGTGCTGGTTTGCGACTCGGTTTGGATATGCGTGGCTGCTGTAACCTGAAAAACAAGCTGTTCCTTACGGCTTACTGCAACACGCACGTCAATTTGCTGGCGGGCGAGTTCAATGGGACGTACATCCAAGGCAATCAGTTTNATAACTCACAGGTGGACACCGTCTGGGAAGCGGGACGCATTGTGCCGATGTACGAACTCGAAGTCGGCGTCGGTTTGTGTAGCCCATGTGGCACCTGGTCCGTNACNTGCGGTTACCTCTACAACGCCTGGGCGAATGTTGTGAAGACGGATGATTTTATCTACGCCGTGCACAGCAGTGCTTTCGCAGACGTGAGCGACACGATTACGTTCGATGGTCTGGTCGGTCGCATCGAAGCTCGCTTCTAAACACGATCTGNTGTGCGTGTCGGATCAACCCTCTTGATCACCTTGCNACATCATCGAAGCCCACGCGATTGCGTGGGCTTTTTTTGTTGGGGCTGTCGAGCGCGCGTTATTTGGCTGCCAGTGGTTTGATGTAGATGTTGCGAAACTGTACCAGTGCGGGTGGGCTCCGCCAGTTCCCCTCAGCGTCTTTGCCACCGTGGTGCTGAAGCGCGATGGGGCCTTCGCGAGGAAGGCCGGGAAGTTGTGCATTGGTGATGACTTGGACGCCATTGTTCTTGACCCACAGGCGGTCGCCCCGAACGGTGATTTCGAACGTGTTCCACTGGCCAATGTCACGGTCCGCGTTGGCACTGGGAGTGACTCCGGCGCGGACTGCCGCAGGCATCGATTTGTCCATCCGGTAACCGTAGACCTCGCCAGATCCAATGGGCCAGCACCAAATGTTGATCTGTGATTTCCCTTGGCCACGAAGGAAGACGCCGGAGTCTGAATCGGGCACGGAGAGTTTGATTTCCTTGCCTTCCGAATCGCGTTTGTGTGTGCCGTCCGCGCGGATAATGGGGACGCGAGGATTGATGTAGGGGGTCTCTTTGATGCGCCAATCGACCAGCAGGGTAAAGTCACTGTAGGATTCCGCCGACCAAAGATTTTTGTCACCGGCCGCTTCACTCGCCGCATCGTAGTCGATCACCCCGTCGACGATCTTCCAGTGACCATTGTCCCCAGCAGGTACCTTCCAATGGGTGAAGGTTTTGCCGTCAAACAAGGAGGTGAATCCGGCTGGCAATTCGGCAAACAGCTTGCTGGTTGAAAACGCAAGGACGAAGCTGATCACGATGAGACAGAATCGCATGGCAAACCTTTCAGGCTTGGCTAAGCAGTTGGAGGCACTGCTCGGAATGACGGAAACGCTGACTTCATGTAACGGTCAAGAGACAAGCACATGCGGATAAGAGGACGTGTGGGAGTCCGGAATTCAGAGTGTCAAGTCTGGCTTCAGCAGGGGCTCAGATCGGTGCATGCATACAAGAGCAACGTCACGGAATACGTGACTTGGTACCAGAACAAAAATAGTGCGCATCTTGACGTGCAAGATGCGCACTATGGTGGTTAGAGCAAGCAAGTAGGCAGGAAAGTGAGTTCCCTGTCTATCTTTGAGTTAGAACCAGCCCTTTTTCTCGACGATGTATGTCTGATAGAATTCTTCGTCCGACTTGGTGAGGTAGATGATGCCTTCGATCACGCCGATGAATCCACCCGCGCCACAGGTGACTGCTGTAATAGCGATTCGAATCAAGCCTCCTGTAGTATCTCCCATCATGAAGCGATGGACGCCAAGACTGCCGATTAGGATGCCAACGATTCCACACGTTACGCGATTCGAACCTTGATCTGCCATCAGGAAACCCTTTATTTGAAAAATGTNAAACGTACACTAAGCCGGAAAGATTGTAAGCTGACGCGATTTTCCATGCAACTAGCGGTAAGGTTTCCACTCGGGTTTGACGAGTTTGCGCCGAGGTAACGAGCNGGTTGCAGGGGGAGTTGGAGCCGAGTCACGGGATCGCGCTGTTGCGTCGATCCGATTTGTCTCGTCAAGAAACTGCTCGCGAATGGGCATGTTCTCAGACGGTATTCGTTGCGAGTTCGCGTTTATTGGCTGTTCCGCAGAAACTTGTCGAGTGGCTTGTCGCGATACGTTCAGCTGGCGGTTATCCGACCGTGCAACCCAAGTATCTTGCGGTGACGCAGACGCTTGTAAATTGATCTCTCGGTCGGATGTTAACTCGCGGCCGTCGCTGGTGGTCAGTCGCGCGAACAGATGAAGTCGTTTCGATTTGGCAGCCGAAGTCGGCCATGCAGTGCGGAAATCAATACCCAGTGGCGACGATTTGCTGAGCCGTTGTGAGACTTGATCGGGGTCGAGGTCCCAACGTCCCACCCGTTTTTTGGTGTCGACGTCAAAGGCCACGATCGCGAGCTTGCCAGTTGCCGGCAGGAAGCGACGGTGGTCATCGCGTGGTTGGATAACCACCCGTAAGACTTGGTCTGAGTCCGCGTCTGTCTGGCGTGCGGCGCCCGTGTAGCGGTGGTCAATTTGTATGCTGCTCAGTTGCCGCGTGCGACGGTTTTGCCGCAGGTGATTGGCGGAGCTACTCCGATTGGGGGCGGTGGGGGGCAGTGGTTCTGGCGCGCCGGAGGGGAGTTCGAACGGAGGTTTCGGTGCGTCTTCGGCCGAGTTAGTCGGTGGAGCGAAGTCGCGCGGGTTGGGCGCATCCTCATTGAATTCAACTTGGGGGGCAGTGCCGGAGTCGTTGTCAAATTCGATCTCTGGAGCCCCTGACGCATCTTTGTCGGGGGACGTGTTCTGAGATGGCTGGCGGACAGGTGGTTCTGCCGGGGTCGGTCGCGAATTGCCGGATGGGGACCGTGTGGGCGAAGATCCGTCGGATTCGACCTGTTTAAGTTTCTCCAGCAGCTTGTCGTAATCGTATTCCAATTCGTACAGGCGGTCTTCCAACGCCAGTTTTTCCAGGTTGAGCGTATCGATATACGCTTCCATATAAGGATCCTGGCGACATCCGGCGACGACGAGGGTGAGGGCCGCGAATAGGATTGCGAAACAGCGCATGATTCCCGCCATGTCTGGAGACAGTAATTGAGGTTTCGGTTGTGGGATCGTTCCGTGGCCCTGGCGGGATTGGGCCGAACTTGAGTTGCCGCCCAAGTGAGGCGGCAACAACGGTACGTGATTGAGGTTGCGTGTGGTCGCGCTGTCTGGGCAGACGCAACTAGGTTGCTCCCTCCATATTTTCGATGACTTTGTCAATCAGGTTGTATTCCATCGACTCGACTGCGGACATGAAGCAGTCACGGTCGGTGTCTTCCTCGATCTTTTCCAGGCCGTGGCCGGTATGTTTGATGAGGATTTCGTTGAGCTTGTGTTTCACNTTGCGCAGTTCTTCGATGTGAATCGAGATCTCTTCTGCGGTGCCTTGCATGCCCGCCAGCGGTTGGTGAATCATGATGCGAGCATTNGGCAAAGCGTAGCGTTTCCCAGCTGTCCCTGCGGTCAGCAACAGGGCNCCCATCGAGGCGGCTTGTCCGATGCAGTAGGTTGCAACGTCGCAGGTCACAAATTGCATTGTGTCATAGATCGCTAAGCCAGCGGTGACACTGCCACCGGGCGAATTGATGTAAAAGTGGATGTCGGATTTGGGGTCATCCGATTGCAGGAACAGCATCTGTGCCACGATCGAATTCGACACTTGGTCGTTGACTTGTGAGCCGAGAAACACGATCCGATCTTTGAGCAATCGGCTGTAAATATCGTAGGCGCGTTCTTCGCGGCCGTCTTTTTCCACGACATAGGGGATGATGGTCATGTGAGTAACTCCTTCGAACTGGACGGTCGGTCCAGATAATGTGCGTCAGCGGACCTGTTTCACCTGCGGTGGTGGACTAGATTTCCTCTTCTTCCACCTCGATCGGTGGTTTNTGCAAGATGTCGTCGACCAAGCCATATGCCTTGGCATCTTCTGCACCGAGATAGAAATCGCGGTCGGTGTCCTTGGCAATGGTCTCGATGTCTTTGCCCGTGTGGTTTGCCAGAATCGCGTTCAGCATGTCGCGGTTACGCAAAATCTCTTCAGCTTGAATCTCGATGTCACTTACCTGGCCACCAACGCCGCCACGTGGTTGGTGCATCATCATCCGCGAGTGCGGTAGGGCAAAGCGTTTGCCTTTGGTGCCTCCGGCGAGCAGCACGGCGGCGCCGCTGGCACACTGGCCCACGCAGTAGGTGGCAACGGGGCAACTGAGCACCTGCATGGTGTCGTACATCGCCAGCGTGGATGCGACCTCGCCTCCAGGCGAATTCAGATAGAAATGAATGTCTTTGCGACGGTTCTCGCTCTGTAAATAGAGCAGTTTCATGACGACTTCATTGGCATTGCCGGTCCAGATTTCGCCTTGCAGAAAGACGATCCGGTTTTCCAGCAGCAAGTCGCCGAGCGTCATTTGACGCTGACGCTGATAGCTCTGGTAGGATGCGGAATCGTAGATGGGTTGTCGGGTCATGAGGTGCGTTATCCTTTCTGACTGCACGCCAACAAGAAGAGAGCATGGTGCAGGATACGAGATGCGTTACCCGCCCACTAACGAAGTCTAGACAGACCGAGCTCGTTAAGAAGGGGGCTTTTCAGCTAGTCTTTCGCGAAGCACACCACCGGGAGTCGGGGTGGACCTGGACGGTGAGTTAGCTGACGTTATTCTCGGTCTGCAGGCTGTTGCAGTTCTTCGGCGTCTCCTCCGTGTTTCGCCTCGGGAATGTCCTCCGGTACCACGGCAATTGCGTGGTTCACGGCTGACGTGGTTCCCGTCTGAGGTGGTTCGAAATTCGTTTCGGTAATATTTGCTTCCTTGCAAATCAATTCGATGGTCTTGCGCTCGATAATTTGATTTCGCAGCGTGTCCATCTGGTTTTGCTTTTCCAACCGGGCTCGCACGCGACGTGGGGACTCACCGCTTTGGTCAGCGATCAGATCAATCTCGTCGTCGTAATCTTGCGGCTGATCTTCGATGTTCTGATCTTCCGCAATGCGTTCCAGGATGAAATGCTCGGTCAGTGCGTTTTCAGTCGCCTGTTGACTGTTCTGACGCAATGTATTGGCGTGGGCTTGGATCGTGGCGGGGTCGAAGCCGGCGGATTGCAGTTCCATCACCGAGCGGCGTAGTTCACGGTCGGCCTGGCGTTTGACCAGCTCCGGCGGCAAATCAAATTTCGTGTCTTTGGTGAGGTTTTCGGTGATTTGCTGCCGCAATTGCTGTTGCTGGTGGTACTTCAGCTGTCGCTCCAGCTCTTCGCGGACAGCGGATCGCAGGTCGTCTTCGTCTTCGAAGCCACCAATCTTTTCCAGGAAGGCCGCATTTAGATTCGGCTTCTGCAGACGTTGCACTTCGAGGACGTCGAATTCGACAGTCACCTCTTTGCCCTGCAATTCCTCATTCGCCGAGTCATCGGAGATCGTGATTTTGGCTTCGACATTGTCGCCGGCCGCAGCTCCGGTCATCAGCTTGTCAAAGTCTTCCAGATTTCCGTCCTGGAAGCTCAGGGTCGGACGCAGACGGATCGACTCGGCTTCCAAATCAGAGACGACATTGCCCTCGTGGCGGCAAGTGATGTCGACGACAACAAAATCACCCGGTTCGGCNTTCTCGTCCACCGTCTCTTGTTCGGCGTAGCGTTCCAGCAGTGTGCCGAGGTGGTCGTTGACCTCGTCGTCCGTGTAGTCTTTGGTGGGACGTTCGAGTTCCAGACCCTGCCACGCCGGCATGTCGAACTCAGGACGCACTTCGATGTCAAACTCGAACGTCATATCGCCTTCATCAGGCATTTTGACGGCGTCGTAGTCAAAGTCAGGCTCGCTGATCGCCGAGAAATCTTGGTCCTCGCTGACCTGCGTCATGCTGTCCATTAACAGCTCGCCCTTCACCTGATCGCGAACTTGATCCTTGAATTTGGCTTCCACGAGCTTCCGGGGAGCTCGTCCGATGCGAAATCCAGGGACTTCCGCTTTGGGTTGCAGGTCTTTGAACGCCTTCGAGACATAGCGGTCAATGTCGGCTTGGGCAACAGTCACCGTCACATGCCGTTGGCACGAACTGGGACTCTCGACCTTAACGTCAAGCGCCAGCTTAGGTTGGTCTTCGGGCGTAACTTCTGGGGTGTCGGTTTCGGCAGAACTCATGACTCACTACGCAATGTGGAGGGAAAGCGTGACACGAACCCAGTCAACTGAGACGTGAGAATCAAGAGGTGAGTCTCCGCGCTCTCAACAGGTAAGAATCCGTTGTTCGCAGCCCGAGGATGTGACGAATATTAAAGAGCGGGTGAAGGGATTCGAACCCTCGACAACAACGTTGGCAACGTTGTGCTCTGCCAGCTGAGCTACACCCGCCTAACATTACCGATCGAACGCAACAGCGAGCCGCTGCGATCTGCACCGATCTAGGGATTATAGAGTCGGAATGACCGCTTGCAAGTCCAGTTAGGTCGTCTGTTCACAGGGGTCGGGCGGGCAGGCAAGGGGAGGTAAGCTGCCAGTGCCAGCCGGAGATTGGCTGCAGTGCCAGCACCTCACCGCCCAATCGTTCTCGGTCACATCGTCCAGCAGCGGCTTTTTCGCAGATTTCGCTCGCGGTTCCCCCAGCCGAAGCCCTGCTGGCGGAAAACGCGGGCTCGCCCCAGCCAGGGTTCAACACTGACGATAAAGTGCACCACCGCACTGTCGGTTTAACTTGAAGTGGGGAGGCTGTGGAGGGTGTTGGCCCGGGGACGCTTGCTTCCATCTGACCTCGTTCCTGCGTAGAATTGGGGCTGACCGGGCGAGCGGGGTGATGGCCACAAAACGCGGGCACTCAAAGCGATGGCAACTATCTCTGACGATCAGAAAATCCTCAGCCCCCATTTACTTGCACAGCTCGAGCGGATGGAGTTGGTGAGCCGCAAGGTGTTCCGAGGGCGGATGAAGGGGGAGCGGAAAAGCCGGCGGAAGGGGCAAAGTGTCGAGTTCGCGGACTTTCGCAATTATGTCCCAGGTGATGACTTGCGGTTCATCGACTGGAACCTCTACGCACGACTCGACAAGATGTTTCTCAAACTGTTCTTGGAAGAGGAAGATCTCCACTTCTACGCGTTAATTGACGTCAGTGCGTCAATGGAATTCGGGGATCCCAGTAAGCTGCAGTATGCCAAGCAGTTGGCCGCGGCATTGGGGTACGTGGGGCTCTGTCGGGCGGATCGCGTGAAACTGGAAGCTTTGGGGGGGACGCGAAGTAATCCCGGCCCGGTGCTGCGGGGCAAGCCGTCCCTCTGGCGGATGATCGAATATCTCAACAGCATCCAGCCCGGAGCGAATATGCCGCTCGCACAAGGAGTCAAAGAGTTTTGCCTCCGCAACAGCGGTAAAGGAATCGTTGTCCTGCTGACGGATTTGATGGATAAGTCCGGCTATGAGTCGGCGCTGCGGTTCTTGCTCGCTCAGCGAATGGACGTCTACGTGGTGCATATCTTGTCGCCCGAGGAGGTGAATCCGGAAGTTGCGGGAGACCTCAAACTGGTTGATTGTGAAGATGCGGATGTTGCCGAAGTGACCGTCAGCAAACCGTTGCTGGATCGCTACCAGCAAACGTTGGCGGCGTTCATCAATGGGGCACGCGATTTTTGTGCCCGTCGAGGGATGATGTACCTGCTGGCGAATACCGAAACGCCAGTGGACGTATTAGTCTCCAAGTATTTGCGCGAACGGGGGCTGGTTCGCTGATGAATTACTTCCAGCTGGTCACCTTCTTTCCGACCAACCCCTTGCTCAATCTGCTCTGTTGGGCGGGGCTGCTCGCCATTCCGCCGCTGGTGATCCTGCTCTACTTTTTGAAGCTGAAGCGACAGCCGCTGGAAGTGCCCAGTACGTACCTGTGGAGCCGCACGATCGAGGACTTGCATGTCAATACGATCTGGCAGCGATTGCGGCAAAGTCTCTTGTTGTTTCTGCAATTGCTGCTGCTGTTGCTGATTATCCTCGCTTTTACTCAACCGGGATTTCAGTCGAGTCGGTTGGTCGGTGATCGCTTCATCTTCCTAATCGATACCTCGGGAAGCATGGGAGCGACGGATGTCAAGCCAACGCGGTTGGGCAAAGCCAAGCAGTTGGCCCTGCGGGTGGTCGATGATATGGAGCAGGCCGATGTTGGCATGGTCATCAGCTTTTCTGATAGCACAGGAGAAGTTCAGTCGTTTACCAATGACAAACGCATCTTGCGAGAACGGATTTTGGGGCTGCAGCAGACGAACCGCACGAGTAACCTCGATGAAGCGATTCGGGCCGCCGCAGGTCTGGCCAACCCGGGCCGTACTTCGACTGATTTGACCGACGTGCAGGTTGCCAAAGCTCAGCCTGCCACTCTGTATGTGTTCAGTGATGGTGGCTTTCCAGAGGTTCAGGATTTCGCCTTGCAGCACCTGACCTGCGAGTATGTTCCGGTGGGGGATCAGTCGGAATTGCCGCCAGACGACCCGACCTATGTGCCCAAGCCTGTGCCCAATGTGGGCGTGGTGGCTTTTACGACGGAACGCAATTCCGAAAAGCCGACGGAGATCCAGGCCTTCGCGCGGTTNGAAAACCATGGTCCGGAAGATGTCGTGATTGAGGCAGAGCTCTACCTGGATGGAGAATTGATCGATGCCCAGAGTGTGGAGATCGACAAGGATGGTGGTACGAGTGGTGCCGAATTTGATCTGCCGGATCTGGAGAGCGGTACCTTGCGTCTGGATATCAAGCACGACGACATGCTGTCGATCGATAACGTGGCTTACGCTCCAGTGAATTCGCCCCGCCCGGCGCGTGTGTTAGTGGTTTCTCCGCGCAATGAGGCGATTCAGGTGGCCATGGAAACCGATCAGGTTGCCAAGTTGGCTCTCGTGGAGTTTGCCGATCCGGATATTCTGGAAACTGAAGAACACACTGCCCTGGCTCAGGCTGGCGACTACGACGCCATTATCTACGACCAGTGTGCTCCGAANAAAATGCCGCAGTCCAATACGCTGTTCATCGGGACCGTGCCGCCCTTGGAAGGCTGGCAGGCGGGTGAAGTTACCAGTTCGCCGTTTGTGATCGATATCGACAAAGTGCACCCGCTGACGCAGATGGTCTATATGGACAAAGTCTCCATCTTTCAGGGGTTCGACGTGCAGGCACCCGCAGGCAGTCTGGAGTTAATGACGGGAACCAACGGCAGCTTGCTGGTGGTCGCCCCTCGCGACGGCTACGAAGATGCCGTCCTGGGCTTCAAGATTTATGACCACGCCGAGGGCCATGCGAATACGAACTGGGTGATTCGCCGTAGCTTCCCGGTGTTTGTGTTTAACGTCGTCCGGTATCTCGGTGGCAACCTCGGTTCGCTTGCCTCCCCGAGTTATCAGCCAGGTCGGCCGGTGCAAATTCGTACGGAAGGGACCGTGACGGATATCACGGTCGAGTCACCCGCCGCTGCTCGAAAAAAGTTGCAGCGCGAACGGTTGAGCTTCTTTGTCTACAGCAACTCGGATGACCTGGGTGTTTACAAAGTGTTTGAGGGAAAAGCGAACCAGCCGACGCAGCAGTTTGCTGTGAATCTGTTTGATAGCCGGGAAAGTAATCTGACCGTGGAGCCGACGATCAACATTGATAATGATGTCATCGCCGGAACCGCTGCGCTCACGCCGGTACGGCGCGAGCTCTGGAAGTGGCTCCTGATCGCCGGTCTCGTCGTGCTGATTTTCGAATGGTACATCTATAACAAACGGGTGTACCTCTAGAAGTCGTGTGTGGCGCGTGCGGGAACGTGGGGAACGCCACAGGTCGGACTTGGTCAAGGCAATAAAAAAAGCCGCTGGTGCGCGAGACGCAGCGGCTGAGAATAGATGAAACGCAGGTCCGTGGCTGGGGCTAGGCCACCAAACGCATCGCGTGTTTGGAGGCGTTGACGCCTTCCAGGAACTCTTCAAAGATGCGAATGTCCAGCGCCGAAGCGGTGCTGGCCTCAGGATGGAATTGTGTGCCCATGGCGAACCAGTCCGGCATCTCGCTCTCGATCGCTTCGATGACGCCGTCGGGGCAGCGCGCCGAGACGGTAAAGCCGGGGGCGACCTCGTCGATGGCCATGTGATGCAAGCTGTTGACGCGGATTTCACCGTCGCCGTACACCCGTTCCATGATCGTGCCGGGCATGACTTCCAAGCCGTGGCGATGGCCTCGATCTTGCAGGTCCTTGTGCGGAATCGCCTCGGGGCAATCTTCCGGCAAGTGCAGGAACAGGTTCCCGCCTTGTTGTACGTTCAATAACTGCATCCCGACTCCGATGCCAAATACGGGCAGGCGTCGTTCGGCGATCAGATTCATCAGGGTGCGGTCAAATGTTTCGCGGCGATCATCCAGCGGGCGAACCGTCGGGTGACGCATGAAGCCGTCGCGACGTGGGTCGAGATCTTGTCCGCCAACCATCACAAAGCCGTCCAGTGGCTCCAGGGCCTGGCGAATGTCTGCTTCCTCAGTCAGCGGTGGAAGGATGACCGGAATGCCACCCGCTTCCAAAATGGAATCAAAATAACCTGCCCACAAAAATGCGTAGGCCTGTGTGTCTTGCTTAGCTGGGCGAAAATCCGTGTTCAATCCAATAAGCGGCTTATCCAACATGTAACACTCCATGTGTTCAAGAAACGGGTTCCTTGGGGGGGAACCGAGGTACGCGGTAGAGCGCAAAACAGGCAGGCGCGATGAGGCACTAGAATGGCCGCAAGATGCGGTAAGGCTCATGACAGATCAGGCCAACATCGCTCTAAGAGCAATGGAGAAACAAGACGACACTTCCTGTATCGCTTTGGTCAGGAATGCCTGATGGTGATGAAAGCACTCGGTTGTTTGTTGCCTCCGGGCATCGTTGCCAATCCTGTGGCTGCTACCGGATCGATGATTTCCCTATCGAATAACCTCCAACGTTTCCTTTTTGAGGTAGCCAGTGAGACTACATTGTTGGGAAGTGCAAGTCGGGAGTTAAGTTAGCGTGATTTTTCAGGGAGGCAATGGGCGCCTGTTATTTTGCGTTCGAATCGCAGGGAACCCCTACATCCTGCGCTAGCAGTGCTATCAATGCATGGGTCAGGCAAAAGTCGCCTTGCGGGTTCAGCGACCATCTGTGGCAGGAATGGTGCTGCACGCGTTGCGTCACGAATCGAGGTTTGGGCTCAGCGTGCACTGAGGTGGTGCGCGAGGTGTTTCGCACCGCGCACCGGAGGTCTCGCAGGCTGGTGGCATGTCAGGAGCGGGTAAGGAAATCTCGGAGCGAACGTATAAGCCGGGTTCTGTCCTCGCTGGCCATCTGTGATGACCTGCGAGCGATGGTCATTTATCTAGGTCGGCAATTGCTTGACGACTCCAGCAGCGAACCCGAGAGTCGATAGCGGCTCGGACAACGCCTGCTCTCTGTTTGCCTTGCTCCGGATGGGGTTTACCTAGCCAGGCAAGTCACCTTGCCTGCTGGTGAGCTCTTACCTCACCGTTTCACCCTTACCTGTTCCGCGTGCTAACGCGCGCGGTCATCGGCGGTCTGCTTTCTGCTGCACTTTCCCTGGCCTCACGGCCGGTCGGCGTTACCGACCATCCTGTCCTGTGGAGCCCGGACTTTCCTCTCGCCGCGCCGAAGCGTGACCAGCGACCATCCAGTTCACTCCGAGATTTCCTTTCCCGCTTCTGCCGCCTATGACACCAGCGCACGTCGCGTGGTTCACAAGTGGTTGCTTGGTGCTTTACTCCGAGAGCACTTCGTCTAACACTTCCTCGCTCACGTAGATTGGCAATGGTGGCTCACAGGTCACGGCGACGGCGATTGCATCGGATGGGCGGGCATCGATTTCAACCAATTCGCCTGCGCGTTTCACGCGCAGTCGTGCGTAGTAGGTACTGTCTCGCAAATCTGTAATGAGCACACTATCGAGTTCCGCTCCCAACTCTTCCACGATGTTTACCAGCAGGTCATGCGTTAACGGCCGTGGTGCGTGATCACGTTTGACGCGGCGACTGATACTGGTCGCTTCGAAAAAGCCGATCAGAATGGGGAACTGACGATCCCCTTCGACTTCTTTCAAGTAGATGACCTGTTGGTCATTGATCTCGCTAATGATGATACGAGACAACTGCATCTGGATGGGCATGGCATCATCCTGCTGATTCATCGATTACTTACGTGCCTTCCATTATAGATGCACGGGTTCGAGGGGGGCTAGCGGACTGAATCAGATGAAATGCGGGGGCAACGCATCGCCTGCTGCTTACCTAAGCACCCAAGCGGTGATGGTTTGGGCCAGTTGTTCGTAGCAGCCGGTGTAAAAATGATCCGCATCAGCGATTTCATCGATGGTGCAATCCTGGTCGTCCGTCATCTGCTCGGTCAGGGCAGTGGGCAGTCCCGCAAACGCAGTCCCTCCGGTGGCGAGTTCATTTTCGCCATAAATCAGCAGCATCGGTATGGTCACGCG